>NZ_NFJE01000003.1:0-299621 GCF_002159695.1 Collinsella sp. An271
GAACGGGGGTGGTCGGCGCGCGCATGCTCAAACCCGAAAGTTTTTCGTGCTCATTCCCGAAAGGTCCCCGCGCTCAAACCCGTAAACAAGACGCTATCAAATACAGCCGCCTCCCCGCCTGCCCGGCGCACCAGAGCAGGGCCTCCTCGTTGAGCGCGGTGATGTCGGTGAAGTCCCTGCCCGCGAGGAAGTTCTCCTTCACGAAGCGTATCAGGCGCTCGACCTTCCCCTTCGTGAAGGGGTGGCGGGGCTTGCAGAGCCTGGTGCGGAAGCCCACGCACTCCATGAAGGAGGCGTAGTCGGGCTGCCACACCGGCCTCCCGTCGAGGTCGCGGCGGGTCACGACGCTCTTCATGTTGTCGGTCAGGACCCACTCTGGGACCCCGAGCGCCATGAAGGCGCGCGGCATCCCGATGATGAGGTTCTCCTGTCTCGCGTTCGGGAAGAACTCGACGTAGGAGGCGCCGCAGTGGTGGCACACCATCGCGAAGCAGGCGATCTTGAGCTCGGTCCCGTCGAGGCACTCGATCCCCGCGAAGCCCCAGTCCATCTGGAAGGCCTCGCCCGGGGCGGTCTCGTAGCGCCGCCCGCGGTTCCCCTGGGGCGGCACCTGCCTCCTCTTGGCCGGGACCAGGTCGCGGTGCGCGGCGACGTAGGCCTTCACGGCGGTGAGGCCGCCGCCGAAGCCCTGGGCGCGCAGGCGGTCGAATATCACCTGCGAGTTGGTCACGCCCTTGCGCAGCAGGTCGTCCACGAGCCCGGTGTGGCCCATCAGGACGGTCGTCGCCGCCCGCCTCCCGCTGTTGCCGTGGGGCAGCACCTTGAAGCCGTGTCCCTTGATCGTCCTGGCCCTCGACCTGCTGAGGCCGGTCCTGCGGCAGAACTCCGCGAGGTTGCAGGCCGCCGGGTCGAACGCGTCGCCCGCCTCGGCGGCCATGTCGGCGAGCGCTCTGTCTATAATCTGTTGCAGGTCATCGTGCCTGTCGTTCACTTCAATAGTCCTCCTAACGCCGGCGCATCAGCAACACCAGCATAGGAGGCGGCGACGGGCGCGATGGCCGTTTTTCGACGACCGGGATTGGCCGGATTGTCCTGACTATTTGTGGCTAAAATCTCCCGACGCTAACAGCGAGCCCGATGACGAGAAGAAGGGGACGCATCTGTCCCCGATGCCCGTCATATGGCCGGACGGGCGCTCGTGGCGCGTCGACGCCGTCGTCACCTACCGGAGCTACGGCCGGTCGTTCCTCGGCACCCTCGTCGAGCGGTGGGACGTCAAGATAAATGGGCGGATCAAGACGGTCTGGTGCGAGCACGACCGCTTCTTCGTGGAGCGCAAGAAGCGGTAGCCCCGCACTGAATCGGCCTGTTCTGCCTAGATCGGAGGAAGCTGTTTGAAGGCGCGCGAAGATGAGATCGATGCCCACATGGAAGACCTGTCGGATGCTCTGCTCGAGATGCGGGCGCGGGTTGGGAACCCTTCCATCACCCAGATGGCCGCCTCGGCGGACGTCTCGCTGCCGTTCGTGTACGGCCTTCTCTCCGGGGACTCCGTCTGGAAATCGAGCAACCTCATCAAGTTCGTCCGCGCGTTCGGATACGAGCCCCATGTCGTCCTGGTGCCCATAAGGAGAGAAGAGGAGCCCGGTTTCTGAGGCCGGGCTCCTGGATCTTTAGGGATTATGGGTTGCAGCGCCCGCGCGGGCTGTACCCCTGCGCTATGGCCTCGTCCCGCGTCCCCGAGAAGGCCTGCTCGTTGGCCTCACTCATCTTCTTCCGCTTCACATGAGACCTCCTGCATCCGGTGGGTGCTTCATATCTCTATCCCTAGGATAACCTTCTGAAATCCGTTCGCCCCACCGATAGGGTCGGGAATCCAAGCATGGATAACTCGAAGCGCTTAGGCGCCTGAGCGCTTATGATGCTGAGCATCTAACGACAAAGGTGTAAAAGGACGAGAGCGACCCATCCTGTGAAGCTGGGAGCGCCCGGTGCGAGACGGCTTTACGAGCGCGTCCATCAGCCGTGCTGACTGACCGCGCTAAGCGCCGAGGATGGCCCAGAACGCCGGGAACGCGAGCAGGGCGAGGAGGGCGAGCTCGGTCGCCGGCAGGGGGCGTCCGTACCGCCGCTCATTCTGGAAGGAGCGCACGATGAGCCCCACCGCTGCCGCATCGAAGGCGAGGAGGGGAGCTGCCAGCCGGGTCCGAAGGCCACGAGCGTCCTGGGCATGGAGAGGATCCCGATGCCGCCGAACGCGCCGAAAAGGCCCGTGAGGGCGCCGCCCGCAGCCCCTGACCTCCATGCGAGGTGAATCGCCGCCGGGAGCGTGAGCGATACCGAAGCAGATGTGAGAACGAGGTCCACAGGGGGCAGGGGGATCCGGACGAAGAGATCGATGGCACCCGTAGAGTCAGCAAAGACGAGAACCCAATAGCTGATGAAGTACGAGGCCGTGACGACCTGAATGATCCTCGTGCAGTCTGTGGAATCGTCTTCCATCCTGCGGTCTCCTTTCATCTGCGCTACGCTGGCCGCCGGCGGCACGGACGCCCGGCATGGGGCGCCTCCATCCGCTTCGCCTTGCGACTGGCCGCGGAGGCCAAGGGCGCTTGCGAGCATTGCGAGGGTGAACCCATGGGCGCTGCCGCCTTTCCGTCCCGTGTGCTCGAAGCCACGGCGCCCTTCATCTGGTCTGATCAATTGAGCGTCCCTCTTCTTTCGCTGCCTTTTCGAACGAATCCCATCGGATGTTCCGCCAACGTGAATCTTCGCGTACCTGCGAGGTCCGTCTTGGCCTAGCTCTCGCCCCTCGCTATTCTGCGGACGGCCTTTATCACATAGACCGGAAGCCCGACGATAACGGATGCGGCTACGGCCCAGCAGGCGCATATGATTGGCAGGAACAGTACGACCAGAATCCAGTTCTCAGGCCCAGTTGGAGGGTCAAAAATAAGGGTGTACGCCCCGAAAGCAAGGATCGCGACGAACGTTCCCGCCCCCAGGCAGTCCGCGAGCGTGGAGAGAAGGCCTTGCTCGGACGCCGCCGAGACAACGAAGACTGCGATGGCGGTGAGCAAAAGCGTGACCGCAACGCCTAGTTTAGAGAGCCAGCCGATCGATGCGCTCGTAAACAGCGCCGGCGTGTGGGAGACGATCGCCCACATCGCCCCCAGCGCGAGGACGGCTCCGCCGACAGCAAGGAGCGGCACGGGGATTCCGGGGCCAGCAGGACGGGGTTTGCCACCAGTTTCGCCGCCGCCGCTCACGCCCGTGATTTCATCGATGACGTCGCCACTGTCACCGATCCCCTTCCTGAGTTCCGCGACAGCCCTGCGGTCGGTGTCGAAAACCCTGCTGTCCGCATCGATGGAGCCCAGCCACGTGCCGTGGCAGAAGAGTCCGGCGTCCTCCGTCAGGTACATGTGGCCGAGCGGCGAGATGTCGATGACCTTCCTCTCACCGTAGATTCCGTCCGGGATGTAGACCCCGTCTTTCCTGATGTGTCCGATGATGCGCTCTCCCCAGATGCCGTCCGGCAGCTTGATGGCCCCGCTGTCATCGATGGTGCCGATGCTGCGCCCGAAGAAGCCTTCGTTCAGGTGAATCGTCCTTGCCATGGTTCTTCCTTTCCCCTTGCAGGATTCGCTTTTCCCTTCCGGCTCCATCATCCCTCCGCATGCCCTCCTTCAAGGGGTGCGACGTGGAGTTGCGGCAAAGTTGCGGCAGAAAGGATTTTTGGCAGCCTGTTCAAGGATTTCGCCCTCAACCCGTGCGCCGTGTTCAAGATGGCAATCGGCCACAAGCGCCGGTACGAGGGCTTTGCTCGCTCGGAGACCATGGCTCGTGGTGCGTCCGCTGCTGCTCGGCAAGACGATACGCGGCGGTGGCGCCGCACCCTCCGGTGGAGCCGATATCGTCGCCCCTCGAGAATGCGACGATGTGGAGCCTGTGGCTGCCGTCGGGGTGTGGGATGCGTGCATCCGTACCTTCGCGGGCCGCGCAGGATTGTTGTGGTCGAATTGCCATCCTTTTCGGGGACAATGAGGGTCGCCCCGCTATGGGCCGACTTTGCAGGATGCCCGGGCTTGTTCACGAGCGGGCCTTGTTGGGGGTGCCGCCCTGTGCCTCCATGAGGCTCTCCGTGGCCGATGCGCGTTAAGCCGGAGGTGGAGGTCCCCGCGCGTCGGGATGCCTCGCGCATTTGAAGCCGACCGTCCGATAAGCTACCAGGGGCCCAGGCTGGAGGCGGGTGGGTTCTGGCTCCCGCGACCGGGCTACTTACCGGACAGCAGCGTGTCCATCTATCTGTGCCATGCCGGCGCGCTTGCTGTCCGCGAGCGCATCGGCGTATACATTCAGGGTCATGGCGGCGTTGCTGTGGCCGAGGATGGCGCTTACCGTTTTGACGTCGAGGCCGCCGTCTGCTGACGAAATCGCGAGTGTGGCAAAGGTGTGCCTCAGGTCGTGGAATCGAGGCGGTACGCCCTGCGTGCCTGTGAGGGAGGCGGTCCGTGCGAAGGCATGCCATTCGTCTGTGGGCTATAGGGCTTGCCCGTGACAGGGGAACCGATCACATAGAGGGCGTCGTCCCATGCGAGCCCGATTCCTTCCCTCTCTTCGGCCATGTACCGCTTTCTTGACGAGAGTATGGCGGCCAACCTGTCCCCGAAAGGTATGTCGCGGATGGAGCCGCTTGTTTTCGGGCGGTCCAGGACATAGCGCCCCGAGGAGCGCGAGAGCGAGTGAGTGACGTGCACCACGCGGCGCTCATAATCGACATCTTGCCATCGTAGTGCACAAATCTCAGCTTGCCTCATGCCTGTCATGAGAGCGAGCTTGGCTCCGACGGCGAGAGCAGACTGGCCGAAGTGCTCGAGTGCCCGGTTCATCTTGGCGACTTCTGCGGTCGTGAGGGAGTTCACCGGTTTCGACCCACTTGCTGGTGCGTCGACGCAGTCGAAGGGGTTCGACTGCAGATCGCCCATCTTACGAGCATGCGTACACACCTGCTTGGCGAATACGTGAATGTGCGAGAGGCTAGTCCTGCTGAGGCCATCGGCGACCAAGCCCTTTTCCCATGCCAGGATGTCTCGAGCGGAGATTTCGCAGATTCGTTTGCTGCCAAGTGGCGTGCCGATGACTTTCTTCAGATATGAGCGGTACCCGCTGGCGGTGACCGGGCGTATCGCACGAGAGAGTTCCTTGGTGACGATATAGTCTTCCGTGTACTCGGCGAAGGTCTTCGGTCTGGCACTATCCTCCAGAATCTCCTTGGCCTTTTCCGCCTCGACCATTTCATCGCGCCAGCGTCTGAGAAAAGTTTCTGCAGATGCCTTGCCGCGGTTGTCCGGAATCTTTTCCCGCTCTTGGGGTCGATTTTGTCGGGGTGGCACTTTACCCCCGTGCTTTTTGTGATCTTCGTTTGAGATCCGGGCCCATCCTGCCAGCTCATGACGGCGCGCCAATATCCGTGATGTTTTGTCACGAAGCCTTTCGAGTACTGTCTGTCCATGGAATGCCTCCTCCTTGGGTACTGCGTTGGGTACTGTGTGGGTACTGTCAACGCTAGTTGCTCAAAGAGGCGTGCCGCTTACCTCTCCCATTCATTCCCTGATTTGCCTGATAGGGATGCTCGTCGTTCATCATGGGTTCTCATTGTTCCTTGGCTCGCCTTCCAGAAAGGGAATCTCATAACCCGGAGGTCGTAGGTTCAAATCCTGCCCCGCGACCAAGAACAACGGCTCTCCTCGGGTGCAGATGCCTGCCGCGTGCAGTCCGACCGTGCATTCAACTTCGCTCACGTCTCAAGTTTCACGAGTCTGCGCTTGCACGTCTCGTGCGAACGCTGCGGCGCCGCTGCCGAGGAGCGCCGTCCCAGCCTATTCCAGCAGCCAATCAACGAGGTTGCGTTGCTCGATGCCGTTATGGTCCGTCGCACCGATGCGGTCCAGGGTGAGCAGTGTCTTGGGGTAGGCGTCCCCCAGCAGCTCGAGTGGACGCAGTTCGCGACGCAGCGTCGCCTCGTCCAGTACGGACAACGCGACTTGATAGTAATGCGGCTTGCCCTCGCGCTCGGCAACGAAGTCGATCTCCAAATCTCCCACGCGCCCCACGCGCGCCGTGCGGTAGCGCCGCAGCAGCTCTAGGTACACGACGTTTTCCACACGGTGTCCGAGGTCGCTGCCGTCGCGTCCGAGTAGCAGATGCCTGAAGCCCAGGTCGCCGAGGTAGTATTTGCCCCCCTGCTGCAGCAGGCGCCGACCCTTGGCATCATAGGGGTCGGCCTTGAAGACGAGGTAGCACTCCATGAGCGCGTCGAGGTACTCGCCGACGGTGGTTGGGGAGACTTTTGAGCCGTTGGCCGTCAGCGTGTCCGCAATCGTTTTGAACGAGAAGCGATTTCCCACGTTATCGGCGAGAAAGGCGATAAGCGCGCGCAGGACCGGCATGCTGATGCGGGGGTGCCGCGTTGCCACGTCTTTGACGAGGATGGTGTTGAGCACGCCGTCAAGGTATTCAGACACGTCCTCGGTGGGCAGGAGGGAGGCGTACGGCATGCCCCCCAGCGAGAGATAGCGGTTGAGCAGCTCGGTATCGTCCGCGCCGTCCGCAAGGGCTGCACGGGCGTCACGATACTCCGCGAACGAGAGCGGAAGGAGTCGGAACTCAACATAGCGGCCGGTAAGCAGCGTGGCAAGCTCGCTCGAGAGCAGATCGGAGTTCGAGCCGGTGATGTAAACGTCGCAGTCTTCGCGTGCGTACAGCGCGTCGATTGCTCGCTCGAAGCCCTTGATGCGCTGGGGCTCGTCGATAAACACGTAGCAGCTTGGGGAGCTGATGCGGGCGACGGCGTAATCATAGAGCTCCTGTGGCGTGGTGGGGGCGGCAAAGCCCATGCGCTCAAGATCGATCGAGACGATCGACCCCTCGTTCACGCCGGACTCGACAAGGGCTTGCTGGGCCAGCTTGAGCGCGGTTGACTTACCGCAGCGCCTCAGGCCGGTCACCACTTTGATGACGTCACGGTCCTTCCAGCGGAGGAGCCATTCGGTTGCCTGGGGGCGCGGGACGATGACCGGCTGGTTTGTCATGGGTGAGTCCAATCTGTCCAACCAAATAGATAAACCAAGGAGATACCTCAATTGTATCCATTTAACTAGATGAATATCTGTTTATTGGTAAATCTATCCAATAAGCTGGATGTATTGAGGCGTGGAATCAGCCCTGCGGCACATCGCACATCGCCTGCGTGCATTGCTCTGACATGCTTCCAGGGGAGCAGCGCGGAGCTTGCTGAGCTGGCCGGTGGATCTGCTCGATCTGGTCCCGGCGGTGTTGCAATGAACGATAGCGCAGCCATAACGGTCCAACGTGTCCTCCAAGGACGCTCCGGCCGCAACAATCAGAAGTAGAACAGGTCCTCGAACTTCTTGTCCAAAGCGATGCAGATGACCAGGGCGAGTTTTGCCGTCGGGCTGAACTGACCCGTCTCTATGGAGCTGATCGTGTTGCGGGATACACCAACCATCTCGGCGAGCTGTGCCTGCGAGAACCCCCGTTCGGCACGCGCCTCCTTGAGGCGGTTCTTCAGAACCAAAGACTCTTCCATGGGCGCATCAGTTTCCGGTCGCGTAGAACCACAGCCATCCCAGGGAGGTGGCGGCGTACAGGATTGCCACGAGCAAGGTTCTTCCCGTCCTGCTGACGCTCCATCTGTATGCATTCGCCGCTGCGAGATAGCCGAAGCCTATCGCGATCAGGTCATAGGAGTTTCCGCCTGTGATGGCGGTTCGGATGAAGAAGACTGCGACAAGGACGGTTCCCATACCGATCGCCCCCCAGACGCTTGCCTGGTCCGCGATGCGGCGGTCGCGCTCGTCGAAGAGCAGGTTGTCCTTGCGGCTGCGGGACAGGATCTCTTTCCGGTCCATGCTGCCTCCCAAAAATGCCAAGTTTTCTTGTCAGAACTCAGCCTAGCATTGACAAGAAAACTTGGCAATGAGATGTTTCGGAACGGTGCCGGTTTCGCCCATCCCGCACACGGCCCCGCTCAGTACAGCGGCAGCTCCCCGGTGAGCGGATCGACCTGCTCCGGATAGAGCGGTTCGAGCGCGAGGCACGTATAGGTCGGTTCCCCGTGGAACTCCGTGTAGCCGGCATCGCGCACGAGCGCCGAGATGAAGCCGGCCTCTTGCGCGCGGCGATGCAGGTCGAGAAGCTCTTCCTCCGAATCGACGTACACGCAGACCTTGGCGACTCCCTCGGAGAACCATGCCTCGAGGGGAGATAGGGCGGCATCGGCGCTGATCTCGCCGGTTTCGACATCGAACGTGGCGTCTTCCAGGGCGATGGGTGTCGGCGTGAGTGTGATCCAGTCATCCCCCGACACGCGGATATCGTCAAGGCGCTCATCGCGCACGAGGGCCAGCAGCACGGCCTCTACGCAGGCGTGGCCCGCCTGCGCCGCTATCTTGCCCTTGCGCATCTTCAGGTCGCGGCGCATCACGATCATCTGCTTTGCCTTGTACACGGCGCCTCCGTTCGTTGCAATTGTTCGATTGCCCTATTGTACCTGTGCCGCGGTGCGGCCTTGCCCAGGTGCATGTCCGCGCGGTCGGGTATAGTTTGTGGGGATCGAACCGGAAGGGGGCGTGTCATGGATGCCGATCGCATTATCGAGGGTCTGCGTGCGGAGGCTGCGCTGTCGTCGACGTACGGCAGGGGGCTGCAGCTGGCAAAAGGCGGTGCGGTGGGCAAGTTCGAGCTGGTGGCCGGATCGCTTGGGTCGACGGTTTCGCTAACCGGCCGTGTCGAGGGCTCCCATGGGGAGCGCTACCGCACCGATGTCCAGCTCGATGCGGACTCGGGGGATATGCTCGACTACTCCTGCACCTGTCCGGCGGCTGAGAACTATGACGGCATGTGCAAGCATGAGATCGCCCTCGTGCTCGATTATCTTGCCCGCAACGGGGTCGGTCCCGCCTACGCGGCGCGCCTTGGGCGCAAAGCCTCCGCTCCCGCATCCCGTCGTGCGCGGCAGGTGCCGACGAGTCCTCAGATCGTCCGTCTGCTGAACGAGCAGTCGACTCGCCTCATGTCCGGGACACGGCGTGCTCGATCGGAATTCGGGCGCGCGCCGCGCAGCGCAACCGCTCCCGTCGAGCTGCTGCCCACCATCCTGCCTGCCCGTGACAGCATCTATTCGTCGAGCGAGCAGACCTGGTGCATCAAGCTGCGCGTGCGCAGCGGAAGCGTCACGTATGTCGTCATGAACATCTCCGCGCTCGTGGATGCATGGCGCAGCGGCTCCACGGTGACCTATGGCAAGAACCTGTCGTTCGCGCATACGCCCGAGGCGTTCACGGAGCGCGCCCGGGAGCTGCTGAAGCTCGTATCGCGTGTCGCCGCGAGCCAGCGGGCGCTGTTCCTTTCGCGCTGGAAGTACCAAGAGGCGGGGAGCGGCACCGAGATCAAGGAGCTGCCGATGGCCGCAGCCGACCTGATCGAGATGCTCGACCTGCTCGACGGCGCAACGGTCGCGTTTGAGCCGAACGATGGCCCGTACGGGTCACGCGGAGCATCGCGCACGCTTCGTGTGCAGCCGGGCGATCCGATGATCCACACGCGTTTGGAGCTTGCGTCCGATGGCGGATGCAGCTTGAAGGCGCCCAAATCGGTCTTTCCGTTCGCGGTGGGCGACAGGATGTACCTGCTGGACGAGGAGCATGCGTGGCGCTGTTCGCCAGAGTACGCGGAGCGTGCGGGAGCGTTTCTTACGCAGATCCTGCCGTGTCAGATCGAGCTCCATGTCGCCCAGCACGATCTGCCGGCATTTTGCCGCGACATCCTGCCCGCCCTGCGTTCGGCGACGGATCTGGAGGCGCCGGCCGAGCTGGATGCGCTCGTTCCCCCGGAGCCCATCTTCACGTTCAAGGTGGGCCTGGATGACGGCCGTGTCACCTGCGATGCAACCGTCGCCTATGGTGCCTGGGAGGCGTCGCTGTATGGCGAGGCCCAGCGTCAGGCCGCGCATATCCGCTGGGTGCCGCCGGCATCGACCGTGCGCGCGGCCGAGCCCGTTCGCGACCGCGCCGCCGAATACCGCGTCATGGATGCGGTCGAGGCGATCTTCCCGGGCGGCATCATCGAGGCCGGCGACCTGCCCGGGTTCGATGAGGACGATGACGAGCTGCTCTATAACCTGCTGACGGAAGGGCTGCATGAGCTCGACGAGTTGGGCGAGGTGCTTCTTTCGGAACGCCTGCGGTCCATCCACGTGCAGGACAGCCCGAATCTGACGGTGCGCGCCACGGTGACAAGCGGGCTGCTCGACGTCGCCGTCAACACGAGCGGCCTGTCGGCTCCCGATCTTGTGGCCTATCTCGCCTCGTACAAGCGAAAGCAGAAGTTCGTGCGCCTCAAAAACGGCGACATCATGCGCCTGGGCGAAGGCGTGGCGGCCGTGGGCGAGCTTGCCGACGGGCTGGGAGTGGACGCAACCGACCTCGCGGCGGGCGTGAGCGACCTGCCCGTCAACCGAGCGCTGTTTGTCGACGGCCTGCTCAGGCACGCGCCGGGCCTGCGCCTGTCGCGCAACGACGAGTTCCGCGCCCTGATTCGCGACTTCGACACGTTCGCCGACGCCGATTTCGAGGTGCCGGCGAGCCTTTCCGGCGTGCTGCGCCCCTATCAGCAGGACGGTTTCCGCTGGCTCGAGATGCTCGAGCGCTTCGGCTTCGGAGGGATTCTCGCCGACGACATGGGACTCGGCAAGACGCTGCAGGTCATCGCCCATATCCTTGCGCGCAAGGAGGCGGGGGAGAAGGCGGATGTTCCGGCGGATAAGGCCGATAGCGCCACGACGCTCGTGGTGTGCCCCGCATCGCTGGTGTACAACTGGACCAGCGAGCTCGAGCGGTTCGCGCCGGCGCTCGACGTCATCGCGGTGCTGGGCTCCAAGGCGGCGCGCCGCAAGTTTATCGCCGCGGCGCGCGATCACGATGTGTTGGTGACCTCGTACGACCTGATGCGGCGCGATGTCGACCTGTACGAGCAGGAGGCGTTCGCCCGCGTCATCCTCGATGAGGCCCAATACATCAAGAATCCGGCGACGCAGGTCGCTCGTGCCGCCAAGCGCCTGCCGTCCCGTGTGCGCTTTGCGCTGACGGGCACGCCGATCGAGAACCGAACGGCCGAGCTCTGGAGCATCTTCGATTTCCTCATGCCCGGCGTGCTCGGCTCGCGCGATGCGTTTTCCAAGGCGTACGAGGGGCCGGTCGAAGGCGGGGACGAGCGCGCGACGGAGCGCCTGCGCTGCCTGGTCACTCCGTTCATCCTGCGTCGCCTCAAGACCGACGTGCTGCGTGACCTTCCGCAAAAGACCGAAAACATCCTGGTCGCGCGCATGGCCGGTGAACAGCTCAAGCTCTACCAGGCGAACCAAGACCGTCTGGCGCGGCAGATCTACCATGAGCTGCCGGCGGAGTTCGGGAGAAAGAAGCTGCAGGTGCTCTCCGAGCTCACGCGCCTGCGCCAGATCTGCTGCGACCCGTCGCTTGCCTACGAGGACTACGCGGACGGCAGCGCCAAGCTGGACATGTGCCTCGAGCTGGTGTCGAGCGCCATCGACGGCGGGCATCGGGTACTGCTGTTCTCCCAGTTCACCTCGATGCTCGACATCATCGCCACCCGGTTGGCGCGGGCGAAGGTCCCCTGCTTTGTCCTGACGGGGTCGACCAGCAAGGAGGAACGCCGCCGTCTGGTCGCGCGGTTCCAAGCGGGCGAGGCGCCGGTCTTTCTCATCTCGCTGCGCGCGGGCGGCGTCGGCTTGAACCTCACGGCTGCGGACGTCGTGATCCACTACGACCCGTGGTGGAACCTGGCGGCGCAAAACCAGGCGACCGACCGCGCGTATCGCATCGGCCAGGAGCGCAACGTGTCGGTCTACAAGCTTATCTGCGCGGACACGATCGAGGAGCGCATCGTCGCCATGCAGGAGTCCAAGCGCGAGCTTGCCGAAGGCCTGCTTTCGGGCGAGGGCGTGCGCTCGACATCGCTCAACCGCGACGATATCCTGACGCTGCTGAACGGATAACATGAAACGGTTCGGGACGGGGTCATCTTTGTTCATTCCGGCATGAGGGGGCGGTCCATGAAGGGGATTAGCAGGCGATCATCGAGCCTTCGCTTGAAGCTTCCTGCGGTGTCCATGGCGCTGGTGGGCGCGTGCCTGTTCGCGGCCGGCTGCGGCACGTCCGCGCCCGTCGTGACCGACTACGCGGAGAGCGGCAACTGGGCGTATTTGGAGACCGATGTTGCGGGAAGGGATGCGGACGTCTTCTTCGTCTGCCCGTCGGTCTATGCGGGCGAAGAAGGCGCGAACAACATGCCGCTTGACGACGAGGAGACCAAGGAGAGCTTCGTCGGCGCCATCAACATGGAAAAGGGCATCTACGACCAGGATGGCACCGAAGAAGACAACCGGTTCTTTGCGCCGTACTATCGGCAAATCGGGCTCAACGTCTACGAATTGCCCGAGGAAGAGCGCGAGCCCTATCTGGAGATCGCCTACCGGGACGTCGAGGCGGCGTTCGAATATTATCTCGAGCACTACAACGACGGCAGGCCCATCATCTTGGCGGGCTTCTCGCAGGGTGCCGACATGTGCATCCGCCTTATGAAGGACCGCTTTGACGAGGAGGGGCTGCAAGACCAGCTTGTTGCCTGCTACGCCATCGGCTGGCGCGTCACGGCCGATGAGGTGGATGAGTACCCGCAGCTCGAGATGGCGCAGGGCGAGGACGATACCGGCGTGATCGTATCGTTCAACAGCGAATCCCCGGAGACGGACGGTTCGCTGCTGATTCCCGAGGGGACCAAGACGTTTGCCATCAACCCGTTGAACTGGAAAACGGACGGCACGCCTGCCGACAGGAGCTTGAACGAGGGCGCGTGCTTCACCGACTACAGCGGGGAGATCAAAAGCGAGATCGATCAGCTGACCGGCGCCTATATCGACGAGGAGCGCGGTGCCCTCAAGGTTCCCGATGTGTCCGAGGACGACTATCCTGCCGGCCTCTCGATTTTCGAGGACGGTGTCTACCACCTGTACGACTACCAGTTCTTCTACCGCAACCTGCAGGAAAACGTTGAGGACCGCCTCGACGCCTATCTGGAGGAGCAGGCCGAGGCCGATTAGGGGACCGGTGCATATCGGGGGACGTACCTTCCGCATGCAAGGGGCGCGCTTTCGGCGCGCCCCTTGCATGCGGAAGGTACGTCCCCCGATATGCACTGCGGCGGGCGGATCAGCGCCCTTCGTCATCCCGCAGGAGGCGCGCCTCCTCGGCATAGCGGCGGGCGCCGCGGATATTGGCTTCCTGCTCCTGTTCGGTGAGCTTGCGGACGACGCGCGCCGGGCTTCCGAACGCCAGGAAGCCGTCGGGGATGACGGTGTCCTGCGTGACGAGCGCGCCCGCTCCGATGGTGCATCCCGCCCCGACCTGCGCGCCGTTGAGCACGATGGCACCCATGCCGACGAGCGTGCCGTCACCGATGGTGCAGCCGTGGATGATCGCCCCGTGTCCGACGGTTACGTCGCGCCCGATGACCACGGGCTTGCCGCGATCTTCGTGGACGACGCATCCGTCCTGGATGTTGCTGCCCGCACCGACGACGATGCGGTCGCAGTCGGCGCGCAGCACGGCGTTGTGCCAGATGCTCACATCGCGCTCCAGCGTCACGTCGCCGCTGATGACAGCTCCCTCGGCGACGAATGCGCTAGGATGGATAACAGGGGGTTTGGCGAGATCGGTCATGGTTCCTCCTTGACGGATATGGTACCTCATGGCAGGAGGGGAGCGCGCATGAAGGGGACGCGTGCGATTGCGATTACGTTGGCGTCGCTTGCGCTGCTGACCGGCTGCTCCGGCAATGATGTCGCCGGGTCTGCAGCAACCGATGCGCCCGCCATCGAACAGCAGAGCTCTGCTGCCGAGAAGGAGGTGCTCGAGGCTCTTCGCTCAGAGGTTCGCGACGCCACCGACGACAAGATGTTCTCAGGACGCGACCGGGATGCATCCTTTGCGGCAGACGAGGTCGTCGATATCGTGCTGGACGGCGCGGGGGCGACGTGCCCGGACGGGTCGGTCGACGTGTCCGGATCGGTCGTCACGATTCGGGAGGCGGGGACCTATCGTGTTTCCGGGATGCTGCAGGACGGCTCGATCGTCGTCGACGCGCCCGAGGACGCCAAGGTGCACCTTGTGCTCGACGGCGCACGGGTGACAAGTTCGAACTCGGCCGCTCTGCTCGTGCTTGAGGCTGACAAGGTGTACGTCACGCTCGAGCAGGGCAGCGAGAACATGCTTGTGAGCGAGGGCGCCTTCCAGGCCGTCGACGACGTGAACGTGGACGGTGCGGTCTTCTCGCGCCGCGACCTCACGTTCAACGGGTCGGGTGCGCTCACGGTGAGCTCGCCCGCGGGGCACGGCATCGTATGCAACCGCGACCTCGCCTTCTGCGGCGGCAGCTTCGCGGTGACCGCATCCCGGCATGGCGTGAAGGCGCGCAAGAGCGTGCGCGTGGGCGAGGGGACCGAGCTGGCGGTATCTTCCGGCAAGGACGGCATCCATGTGAAGGACGAGGACGATTCCGAGACCGGGTTCGCCTACCTCTCCGGCGGGTCGGTGGCGCTCTCTGCGGGCGACGACGGCATCAGCACCGAATCGAATCTGCTGGTGACGGGCGGTGCGCTCGCCGTCGATGCCGAGCGCGACGCGCTGCACACCAATGCGTCGATCGCCGTGACCGGAGGGGAGCTGGAGCTCTCCTCGGAGGGCTTGGCCTTCCATGCCGATATCGCCCTGCTGCTCGAGGGCGGGGATATCGATACCGATGGATGTGCAGGCGAGACGGATGCCCCGCTCGTGGCGCGCGGCTGAGCGAAGGCGGCGCGGGCGGCCGCTTTACAGCTGCCCGCCGCCCAAGAACTCGCCGAAGGCGTACATGGGGCAGTCGCTTGCGGGCACGCCGGGACGACGGGCGCCGAAGCAGATGCCGTCGCCCACGTAAAACGCCACGTGACCGGGGAAGAAGACGACGTCGCCGTAGTGCAGGTCGTCCTCGTCGGTCACAAAGCGGGTGGCATGCTCCCTGAAGTAGTCGAGCTGGCTGTTCGAGCCGTGCGGCAGGGTGTAGCCCAGACGGCTGTAGACGTAATAGACCAGGCCGGAGCAGTCGAAACCCTCCTCGGGCGAGTCGCCGCCGTATGCGTACGGGAAGCCCTCGTACTGCAGCGCGAGCTCGACCGCGGCGGTGCCGACCGCGCTGGTATCGTCTCCGACGGAGCCGTCGATGATGTCATCATCCGCGGGCGCGTTCTCGAAATCGTCCAGAATCCCGTTGAACACGACGAGCATCTTGGCGGCTTCGGCGCGGCTCGCGCTCGCCGTCGGCATCAGCTGCGCGCTGCCGCCCAGGATGCCGGAGTCGACGGCCCACACCATGCTCTGGAGCGCCCAGCTGTTGATCGAGCCGCGGTCGGAATACGCATTCAGGCAGGATGCGTCGCCGCTGAGGGAGGTCCCGGTGACGCTGGTCATGAAGTTGCCGAGCATGCACGCGAGCTCCTCGCGGGAGACGGCGGCCTCGGGGCGCACGTAGCCTCGGGTTCCGCTGATGACGCCGGCCTCGTAGGCCCAGTTGATGGAAGCGGTGTACCACCGTCCGTCGGCAAGGTCGACGAACGGGGTCTCGTTGGTATCGGGGAACTCGCCTGCGGACACGCCGGCGATGCGCATGAGCATCGTGGCGACCTCGGCGCGCGTGACCTGGTCGTCAGGGCGCAGGTACCCGTTGTCTCCCTTGATGATGCCCTGCTCGACGGCATCGTCGATCACACCGGAGATTTCGGCCCAATGGCCTGCGGGAACGTCGATAAACGAACTGGCCCACGCGGGCTGGGCGAAGGCGCCGCTGAGAGCGAGGGCAAAAGCCGCAGATGCCGCGACGGCACCTGCGCGCTGGCACAGAGATGTCACAAGTGCTCCTTTCATTTGGAAGCAACTCTACCACGGACGTACAAACGCCGCAGCATCTCCGAGCCGATTCCATGGATGGGTGAGGCTTGCCCGCGCCGTCCGCGCCGGCCGCCGCGAAGGCAGCGGCCTAGCGCCAAAGCCCCTTGCGCTTGAAGATGTAGGCCGCGACCAGGCAGGCCGCAACGGCCAGCAGCGTCGGGAACAGCCACGAGTCCACAAAGGGAAGGCCCTCGAACGGCAGGCCCACGTTCATGCCGTAGAAGCCGAAGACGATGTTGGGGATGGCCATCACGATGGTGATGACCGTCAGCACCTTCATGACGATGTTCAGGTTGTTGGAGATCACGCTCGCGTAGGCGTCCATGGTGCCCGACAGGATGTTGCTGTAGATGTTGCACATCTCCTGGGCCTGATGGACCTCGATCATGACGTCCTCCATGAGGTCCTGATCCTCCTCATAGAGGGTGATCATGTGGCCGTGCATGATCTTGTTGAGCGTGACCTCGGCGGATTTGAGCGATGTGGAGAAGTAGACGAGCGACTTTTCGAGCGACAGCATCTGCAGCAGCTCCTCGTTGCGCATGGAGCCGTAGAGGTGCTGCTCGGTTTTGGTCGACAGGCGGTCGATGCGGCGCAGGCACACCAGGTAGCTCTGCGAGATGCGCAGCAGCATCTGCAGCAAAAAGCGCGTGCGCATGCGGGTGTTGACCTGACGGACGCGACCGGAGGCCATATCCTGCACGATCGGGCTTTCCTGCAGGCTGACCGTCACGATGATGTTCTGGTTGCGCAGAAAGATGATCGAGATGGGCAGCGTGGTGTACTGCAGCATCGAGGGATCCTGCATGTCCTCGACGTCTTCGGCGCTCGGGTAGTCGACGATGACGAGGGTCTGGTTGACGTCCTCGTCGTAGTCGATGTGCGAGGTCTCCTCCTCGTCGAGGGCGGAGCGCACGAATTCCGGCACGATGCCGACGGTGCTCTCGAGCCATGAAGCCTCGTCGGGCGAGGGGTTGACGACGTTGACCCAGCACCCGGGTTCCGGGGAATCGATTTTCGTTGTGATGCCATCAAGTCCGGTCATGAAGCACTCGACCATGGATGCCCCCTTCCGTTGCGGTAACTTGAGGAAATGTTGAGCAATCTCTTTCGTGCCAGCCGCTCTTGTGCGAGCGCTTGCGCGTTCGGGCTGCACGGGCGCAGCCTTGCCGCATCGTTGTCCGTATCCGTCTCATCACGGCGCCGCCGGGCGCGAAAGAAATTGGTCAGCGTTTCCCGGCCACGTTTTGGCCGCGCTCACGATACCGCAAGGGCTCTGCCAAATCGCGGCGGAAGTCAAAGTATCAGGAAGGCCTTACGTTTTCTTCACGCCGAGAAGACAACTGCCGACGCACCCGCCCCGGTGCAAATTGGGGACGTGCCTTCCGCATGCACTCTTGCACGCTTTGGCGTGCAAGAGTGCATGCGGAAGGCACGTCCCCAATTTGCACCGGGGCGGCCCTGTGGGGCCGCCCGCTCATACGCGCTACGCGACGCCGCTTTCCAGGAAGTTCATGACGAACGCGGCGATCTGCGCGCGGCTCACGCTCGCCTGCGGCTGCAGGTCGCGCTGGCCGTCCTCGGTCTCGACGCCGTTCATGACGCCGTGCTCGACCGCCCAGGCGACGCCGCTTTCCGCCCAGTCGGAAACCCGGTCGGCCCCGAGCATGCCCTCGATCGCCCCCACATCCCCGGGCTCGGCGGAGAGCGCGTTGGCCAGAATGCAGGCGAACTGCTCGCGGGTGAGCGAGTCGCCCACGCCGAAGGTGCCGTTGCCGTAGCCGTTCATGATCTTGTTCTTGACGGCCCAGTTGACGGCGTCGCTGTAGTACGTGCCCTGCACGACGTCATCCAGGTCGGCGGCTTCGACCTTGGCACCGTTGCCGAGCCAGTTGTACATGACGCACGCCGCCTGCTCGCGCGTGACGGTGGCTTCGGGATCGAACAGGCCCGTATCGTCATAGCCGTGCATGTAGCCGTGCTCCTTGGCGTACTCGACCGCCTCGAAGTACCATGCGTCGGCGGGGATGTCGGCAAACGGCGGCTCGACTGCGGTGCCATAGGCCTTGTACGGCGGATTGTCGAAGGCCCACAGCGCGAGCTCCTCCTCGGTGAGGAAATCGGCGATCGCATCGTTCCAGTCGAGCACCTCCTCGCTGTCAAAAACGAAGCTCTCCCCCCGGTTGATGACGCTTTGCCCATAGACGGGCGCCATCGCCTCGATCTGCACGGTGACGTAGTCGTCGATCTCGTCCTGGATGGCCTGTGCGTTTTCCTGCGCCCAGGCTTGATAGTCCTCATCCGTCGCGCCCTCATGCTCGTCGAAATAGCGCTCGGAGATGTTCTCGGCGGCCTTGCTCGCGAGCGCATGCGTCTCGTTTTCCTGGGCGTAGAGGCTGGCGACTTGTGCGTCGTGCTGCTGCTTGCCGACTTGAGCCTGCAGGGGGACGTAGTAGGTCGCGTCGTCGTTGCAGTACTCGGTCACGACGACCGAGAAGCGCTCGCCGGTCGCCATGCGTGTCTTGTCGTGGTCCGACTCGGGGATCTCGATGAGGTGGTAGCCGCCGTACTCATAGGTATCGCTCAACGTGACCAGCAGCTCGCCGTCGGTGGGGCCGGTCGCCCCCTCGTTCAGGCGATACAGCTGGTAGGTGACCGTGGTGTTGGGCTTGACGGTCTCGCAGGACAGCCGGTCGATGACCTGAGGGCCTTCAGCGGTAAAGATGTTCGCGCCGCTGAGCCTTTCGGTGGCGCTGTATGCGCTCTGCCTGCATGTCGGGAGGTAGTCGTACTGGTTGGTGTAGAACGGTTCGAGCCCGTCGGTGCCCAGGTGCTCGGCGTCGAGAACGAACGCCTCGGGCATGGTGAGCGTCTGATCGTAATAGGAGAGGTAGAAATAGCCGTCATCGCCCCAGCTGGCTTGGTTCGGAAACTCGCTGCTCTCGGCGCCCCAGCTGTTCTTGACGACCCATGCGCCGTCGGCAGGCGGGCGATGCGACGGGTCGACCTCGCCGGTCTCGGGGTCGGGGGTGCCGAAGTTCTCGGCCGCATAGGTGTCATCCCAGCCCACGATGGTGACCGCATGGTTCGCCGGCGCATATTCGTAGCCGTAGTTGGCCCAGGTCGCGGCATTCATGAAGCCGTCGGCGGCAAGCTCGTCGCTGGCGTGCGACTGGTCGGCGCAGAGGGCGATCGAGACCGCGCGGCCTTCCGTAAGCTGCTCTTTGATGGCGCGGGTGGCGCGCTCGTCGTACGAATAGGTTCCGTCTTCGTCAAAGGTGGCGGGGCACGGGAGCATGAGGGACTCCTCGAGCTGCGCACCGGTCTGCAGGCGAAGGCTCTCGTCGAGCGCCCAGGTGCCGGAGGCGGCGTACATCGTCCCCGATGGATGCAAGATGCCCTCGTCGTTTTGATAGGGAGCGAGCGACTCGGAGATAGGGCCGATGCCTGACGAATAGAGCGAGGTGGCATATGCGCTGAGGCCGCCATAGAGGAGGGGAGCGCTTTGCGGCTGGCAGCCGAGGATGTCCTCCATGGTCTCGTCGTCGGGAAGATCGTCATCTTCGAGCAGCACGTTGTGCATGCCCTCGCCGCCCTGGTCGTTGTAGAGGCGGTCGCCTTCCTCGCCGTCGGGCAGGGCCGTGGTCGAGAAATATGCGAGCTGCCGTTCCGATAGGTCGAGGCCGGTTCGCTCGTACGTGGTGTTGAGATCGGAGAGCAGACTGGTCTCGGCGGCCGCGACGGCGGCGAATCCCCAGCACGTGCTCCAGACGCCCTGGTTCTTGACGGGCGTCACGACGCCGCGACCGCGCAGGTCGAACGAGGCGGGCAGCTCGTCTGCGGCGAGCAGGTCGACGCCGGTGGTATCGGACGCGAAGTTGAGCGCGCTGTTGTGGCTGTCCAGCGGGCTCGCCTCGAGGGCGCTTGCGACGGGCGCCGCGGCGAGCGAGAAGCCGACGGCGAGCGAGAGTGCGACGGCGCTGCGGCGAATGAGCGAGGCGCAGCGCTGCTTCCAGAACCCTTTGGGACGCTTCATGGAACATCCTTCCTCGATTGGGTGGTGCGGTGCGATTGGTTGTTCAGAAGCAAGTATGAAGGATGCCGGGGCGTGCCGCCGTGCGTGTGGAAACAGACGGGCGGATTTTGGGAATGAAAGGGGCGCTGCCTCTTCGGATTGCATCGGACATAGTCGGATGGGCGTGATGCCGCAGCCGGCCGGGCGGCGGGGCGTCTCACCTCGCCGAGCGCGTCCCGTTCATTCATGAATGAAGAGAGGTGTCAAACAATCGAATCCTGCGGAAATGCCGAAACGGCCCTCGTTCATTCATGAATGAACGAGGCGTGGATCTAGGGCGCGTCGACCGATCAGGTTTCGGTGCGCTTGCCAGGCGGGGCTGCGCCGCGTCGTCAGTCCTTCTGGGGGTCGAGGCCGCCCGTGACGCGCAGCGCCATCTCGCGGCGCACGATGCTGTAACGGCGCTCGGGGATAGGGATCTGCGTGCCGTCCGAGAGCTCGAGCGTGAACTTGCGGATGCCGCTTACCTGGGCGGCGTTGACGACGAAGCTGCGGTGGACGCGGAAGAACGTACCCGGGAGTTGGGGTTGGATGTCGTTTAACAGGACGTTCAGCGTGATCGTGTCGCCGTCGGCAAGGTGCAGCGTGCTGCGTTTGCCGTCGGCTTCGATATAGAGGACCTGCGTCGGGTCCACATAGCGGGTCGCCTTGCTCGTTCCGAGCGCGACGCGGGTGGGCAGGTTGCCCGCGCGCTGGCCCGCCTGCAGGATGCCGCGCACGTACGCGTAGGTCTCCATGCTGACCTGCAGCGGGAACACGTCTTCACCCACCAGCTCGTTCCATTCGTTGGAGGAGTGGACGTGGTATGCCTTCCAGATGCCGTCGACTAGCGAGCAGCAGACGGTGATGCGCTGTTTGGCCGCGAGCAGAATGGGCTCGCGCGCCCCGGTGAACAGGCGGTACGTGCCGTATACCGTGGCGTCCGTCGCGTCGGCGCTGGGACGGCCGACGAAGCCGAAGCGCGCGTTGCGCAGGAAGATCGAGGGCGCGGTCTCGACCTCGGGCAGCTGGCGGAGCATGTCGTCTCGGCCGTTGAAGACCATGTTGCCCGCGCCGATGAAGATGCAGTCGCTCGTCGCACGGTCGAGCAGGGGCTGGTAGTCCTTGGCGTAATAGGACGCGATGACGCGCTCGACGATTGCGGGGAGCTGCTCGAGGGGCTCACGCTGGAGCGCGCCTGTGCTGCTTACGGGCGCAGCGTCGCCAGGCGTGCGATGCGACGCGTCATATGACGACGTATGTGCTGCCATGAGATACCCCCGACGGTCGTCTGGCTCCATGCGGCATCAGGGTATACCCGAGCCGATTGCCATATTATACGCGCGCCGTGTTCCCACATGGTTAAGCGGAGTGAAAGCTCGCGATGGGAGAGTGAATGCGCCTCACGGCGAGAGAAAGGCCGCGTAGGGTCCCTTTCGGACGGGATATTTATTCCCAAAATCGCGCCTTCTGCTCTTTTTGTCGGATGTGCCGGAGCTTTTTTACGTATCCTTGTGAAGGAGGACATGGGATACATATCGGGCGCCCGCGCGCCCTATGCAGGAGGGACCGCCATGGATGCAAGCTCGTTGTCGCACGACGCAACGCATGCCGCCGCGGACGCTCCTGCCGACACGTGCCTTGCGCACGATCGCTGCCGCCTGAAAGCGGTGATGGCCAACGAGGAGATCGCGCAGGATGTGCTGGTCGCCGTGCTCGATCGCGTGGACGGTGTCCCGCTCAAGGTCAAAAACGACATCCGCATCGCCGTGGAGGAGCTGTTCGTCAACGTCGCCTCCTATGCGTACGCGTCGGTCGGCGATATCGAGCTGTCCGTGACTGTCGACGGCGATGCGCGCGCGGTCACGGTGACGCTCACCGACTGGGGCGTCCCGTTCGACCCGTTCAGCTATGCGGCGGCGCGGCCCTTGAAGGCGTACAGCGTCGAGGAGGCGCCGATCGGAGGCCTTGGCATCGTGATGGTGAAGGGCCTTATGGACGAGTGCTTCTACCGGCGCGTCGATGGCGCGAACGAGGTGCGTATCGTGAAGCACTGGGCGGCGCCCGAGCCCGAGAGGGTGCCTGCTGCGCCCGCATGGAGCGGTTCGGGGATCGACGACCTGGACAAGATCCAGGGTGAACTCGACGATGACGATCTGACGGCCATCGCGGGCGGCATGGTCATGATGGAGCCTCACAGCTGGCTGTAGCGGGGCGGATCGAAGCGGCCTTGCGGCTTGCTTCGCGCGGCTTATTCACGCTCGCGCGAGCGGGCAAATGACCCGTCTCATAAAAGTATCAGGCGTTCATGCTGCCGCGGGCGTAGTGATGCCAGACGGGGTCGATGCTGACGGCGCCCGCGTCGCGCAGCGAATCGAGGATGCCTCGGGGCAGCGAGGCGCCTTCTGCCGCGCATGCTTCGGCGAGGTCCTCGTCAGACGCCTCGACGCGCACCGTGCCCGCCACGAGGCGGACGCGGACCTGCTTCAAGCCGTGGGCGTGCAGCGCGTCCTCGCATGCGCGGACCAGCTCGAGCTTGCCCGCATCGAGCGGCTCCCCGCAGGGGATGCGCGTCGCCAGGCAGGCGCCCGCCGGCATGTTCCACACCTCGAATCCCCAGCGTTTGAGCATCTCGCGCTCCTCGGCTTTGTGCCAGCCGGTCTCCATGAGCGGCGAGCGCACGTCGAGCTCTGCCAGCGCGCGCATGCCGGGGCGGAAGTCACCCGCATCGTCGGCATTGCTGCCGTCGACGACGACATCAAAGCCACCCTCGCGCGCCGTGGCGACAATCTCCCGGAAGCCGGCGAGCTTGCAGTGATAGCAGCGGTCCTTGGGGTTGGCGGCGACCTCGGGGACGGACAGCGGGTCGATGGCGATCTCAAAGACGGGCAGGCCGAATCGCCGGGCGTCGCGCTCGTAGGCCGCGCGCTCGGGTGTGCCCATGAAGGGGTTCACCAGATGGATGAGCGCGGCGCGATCGGGCAGGTGCCGCGCGCAGACGGCGGCGAGAAACGCGCTGTCGACGCCGCCCGAGTAGCCCACGGCAACGCGGCCGTAGGAGTCGAGCAGGGCGACAAGCTGGTCAAGTTGAGATTCCACGGGTCCTCCTCGTCGTTGTCCGCGGCATGTCATACCCGTCTTCATGCCGGCCCATGCGCGCCGTGCTACAGGAAGGTGCCGAGGTTCAGGCCGATGGCGTCTGACACCTGGAACGGCGTCGCCCCGACGGTGCTCGCGCGCGTCAGCATGAAGGGCTTCACCAGGGCCTGATGGTTTTCGGCCATCAGCTCGGCGTAGGCCTCGCCCGATTTCGCCGCCTGGATCTGCTCGATCAGGAAATGCACGCCGCGACGTCCCAGCTCGTAGCCGGTGGGCGCGCAGGTGGTGAGCGGGACGCTGCCACTCCATGCCAGAGGGTTGCCGTCGCAGCCGGCCACCGCGATGTCTTCGGGCACCGCGAGCCCCGCCGCCTCGATACCCTCGATGGCGCCGCAGGCGAGCACGTCGGACAGGCCGATGATGAAATCGGGGCGCTCGGCGGCCGGCAGCGCGGCGAGCTTCTGCCCCAGCTCGTAGCCATCGAGCGCAAGATCGACGTTGCCGCTGTCGAGTACGGTGAGGGCGACGTCGGGATAGCGCTCCATGATGGAGCAGATGCCGTTGAGGCGGCGCCGGTCCTGCGGCGACTCCGCGCGGCCGAGCACGGCGACGCGCTGCGCGCCCAGGCCGATGGCGTGATCGGCGAGCAGGGCTCCCTGTTCGCGATGGTCGGCGGCGACGAAGAAGCCGGGCTCATCGCTGATGGCGTCGAGGAAGACCACGGGGATTCGCCCCGGTTGGACGGCGGGAAGGGCTGCATCCGAGGAGGGCGCCTGCACGAGCACGCCGGACATCTGCGTGCCCATGAAGTAGCGCGTGTAGCGCGACTCGAGCGCCTCGTCGTTGTCAGCGTTGGCGATAAGCAGGCCGTAGCCCTGCCGGTTCGCCTCGACGCTCGCGCCGCTCGCGATCTGCAGGCTCAGGCCGTGGCTGAGGCGCGGCAGCACCAGCCCGAACGTGGGGTTTCTGCCGCCTGCAAGCAGGCGCGCGCTCTGGTTGGGGGCGTAGCCCAGGCGCCTGATGGCGTCGTTGACCGCTTTGAGCGTTTCGGGCCGTACCTTTTCGGGATGGTTGAGGGCGTTGGATACCGTGCCGAGCGCGACGCCCGCCTCGCGGGCCACATCGCCGATCGTCACCTTTGCCATCTGAGCCTCTTTTCGTTTCATAGTGCCGAGAGCAGTGTATCACGACCGGTATTGAAGCGTTTTAATGGGTTGTTTGGGGACGGGTTCGTTCCAACCCATCGGCAGCCGCGTAAGCGGCCGATGGGTTGGAACGAACCCGTCCCCAAACAACCCATTACGTTACTGGTATGTTACATAAGGTACCAGTTGGCGAGAGAGGGGCGCGCGTCCCATACAATGAGCTGTCAGGCGTGATAAACCCCCTCGGGATGAATCGAAAGGATTCGGCTATGTGCGGAATTGTCGGCTACACCGGTCTCGATACGGCGAAAGACGTTCTCATCACCGGCCTGAAGCGATTGGAGTACCGCGGCTACGATTCGGCGGGCGTGGCGCTCGAGCGCGCGGAGGGCGACGGCTGCGTGGTGGACATCGTGCGGCGCGTGGGCAAGGTCGCGGGTCTCGAGTCGGAGCTCGCGCAGAGGGATGACGCATCTACCTGCGGTATCGGCCACACACGGTGGGCCACGCACGGCGTCCCGTCGGTCGCCAACGCGCATCCCCACGCGAGCTGCGACGGGCGCATCGCGGTGGTGCACAACGGCATCATCGAGAATTTCGCCGAGCTGCGAGCCGACCTCGAGGCGCGCGGGCACGTGTTCTCGAGCCAGACCGACACGGAGGTGTTCGCGCACCTGATCGAGGAGGCCTACGCAACGACGCACGACCTCGCCGCGGCGGTGCGGGCGGCGTGCACGCACGTGGTGGGCGCCTACGGCCTGGCGACGGTGTGCGCCGATGAGCCCGGCGTCATCATGGTGGCGCGAAAGGACAGCCCCATCGTGGTCGGGCGCGGGGAGCGGGGCAGCTACGTGGCGTCCGATGTCATCGCGCTCATCGACGCGACGCGCGACGTGGTGGTGCTCGAGGACGGCCAGTTCGCGCGGCTTGCGCCCGAGGGCATCGAGTACACCGACGCCGAGGGGCGGCGCATCGAGCCTGCGGTCACCCATATCGACTGGGATATCGATATGGCCGAAAAGGGCGGGTATCCCGACTTCATGCTCAAGGAGATCTACGAGCAGCCGCGCGTGGTGCGCGACACCCTGGTGGGCCGCCTCGCACCCAACGGCGAGCTGGATATCGACGAGCTGGGCCTGTCGTTCGAGGAGCTCAACGTGATCGACCGCATCTACGTGATCGCGTGCGGCACGAGCTACCATGCGGGCCTCATCGCCAAGAACCTGATCGAGAGCTGGGCGCGCATCCCGTGCGAGGTCGAGGCGGCGAGCGAGTTCCGCTACCGAGACCCCATCATCACGCCGTCGACACTCGTGGTCGCGGTCTCGCAGTCGGGCGAGACGGCCGACACGCTCGCCGCCATCCGCGACGCGCGCATCAAGGGCGCCAAGGTGTTCGGCATCACGAACGTGATCGGCAGCCCGGTGGCGCGCGAATCCGACGGCGTCATCTACACCAAGGCCAACAAGGAGATCGCGGTCGCCTCGACCAAGAGCTTCATCGGCCAGATCGTGAGCCTGACGCTGCTGGCGCTGCTGCTCGGGCAGGCGAAGGGCCGCCTGACGACCGGGCAGGTCCGCATGCTGTTCCACGAGCTGGGCGACACCTCTGCGCAGATCCAGCGCATCTTCGACACGCAGCTCGACGCCATCCACGATGCGGCGTGCGCATGCCAGGGCGCTCAGTCCGCGCTGTTCGTCGGGCGCGGCATGGGCGCGGCCATCAGCTACGAGGGCGCGCTCAAGCTCAAAGAGGTGAGCTACCTGCACGCCGAGGCCTATGCGGCGGGCGAGATGAAGCACGGGCCGATCGCCCTGATCGAGCCGGGCTTCCCGGTGATCGCGGTGACGACCAAGAGCCCGACGTACGACAAGGTCGTCTCCAACCTGAAGGAGTGCGAGGCCCGCGGCGCACGCATCATCGCGCTGGCGACCGAGGGTGATGAGGACATCAAGCGGATCGCCGACCATGTGATCTACATCCCGCCCGTCCGCGACGCGTTCTCGGCGATCACGGCGAGCGTGCCGCTGCAGCTGCTCGCCCGCGAGGTCGCCCTCATGCGCGGCTGCAACGTCGATCAACCGCGCAACCTCGCCAAGAGCGTCACCGTGGAGTAACGCGGCCAGCAGGCAGTGCAAATCGGGGACGTACCTTCCGCGTGCATACATGCACGCCGCAGGTACGTCCCCGATTTGCAAAAGTGCACGCGGAAGGTACGTCCCCGATTTGCACGGAGTGGGGTCGCGGCCTTATAGCAGGGAGCGGACGCTCTCGCGCTCGATGAAGGTCGTGCTCATGTGGGTGACGCAGGTGTAGGCCTTGGGGTGCTCGACCTGCTCGATGAGCTTGCGCACCGCGATGCGGCCGAGGTCGGTGCGGGGGATGTGCACCGAGGTCAGCCCCGGGTGCACGATGCTGGCGAACTCGACGTCGTCGAAGCCGACCATGGAGATGTCGCCGGGGATGTCATAGCCGCATTCGGCAAGCGCCTTCATGGCGCCGACGGCCAGCGCGTCGTTCTCGGCGAAAAACGCCGTGGGCAGCTCGGGATCCGTCTTGAGCCAGGCGAGCATGTCGTGGTAGGCGCTTTCCATCTTGTCGGTGCCGAGCGACACGCGGAACTTGTCCTGCGGCACCGCGCCGACCTCGGCGAGCGCGCGCTCGTAGCCGCGCTCGCGCAGCGGGAAGTTGCGGATGCGCAGCTTGCCGGCGAGATAGCCGATCTGGCGGTGCCCCATGCGCACGAGGTAGCGCACGGCGCGGTAGGCCGACCCCTCGTTGGAGAACAGGATCGACTCGATGAAATGGTTGTCGCTCTGGCCGTCGACGAGCACAAGCGGCACGGGGCAGTGGGCGAACAGGTCGTAGTCGTTTTGCGTCATCTCGGTGCCGAGCAGGATGATGCCGGAGGTCGGGTCGCCCATGATCTTGGCGAGCTCGTGCTCGCGCGCCGCGCAGTCGGCGAGCTCGACGGTGGTGTAGGAGACGGTCAGGCCGTGGTTGCGCGCCTCCTCCTCGACGCCGTTGACCACGGCGACGCGAAACGAGCCCTCGTCGAGCATGCGTCCGGAGTTGCGGCCCATGACGAACTGGACCTGGCGGAGCTTCGTGGTGCGGCGGTACCCGAGGTCGGCCGCCACGCGCCTGATCTCCGAGGCGGTCTGGTCGCTCACGCCGCGCTTGTTGTTCAGGGCGTTGGAGACGGTGGCGGGGGAGTAACCCGTCCGGCGGCTGATCTCGCGAACGCTTATCTTCGAGGACGGCATGGGGCCTCCCGAGAACAAAACATTTACTAAACACTTGGCAGTGTACTCCCAAATCAAGCCAAACAGTTCGAAAGCCGTTTAGCTTCCTGTGAACGGTAGGTAAACAGTTTTGCCGGTAATCGGATGGCGCGAGCGGTGCAATCCATCGCTGATGCTTTCGGAGGTGTTCAACAAATGACCTCCTTAAAGTGGCAAATTTCAAATGCCGTTCGCCAACGGATTGCTACCGTTCACAGTTTGGACCACCACAATATACGGTCATCGTCATATAAATGTTTTGTCGATGTTTGGTGAACTGTTTGGCAAAGTTTATTAAGCGTTCGTTCAGCAAACATCCTCACCGATCGGGCGGAGACGCCCATTAGGCATACAGGCTGCAAGGCCTATAGTTTTCCGGCGTGCGGGAGAGCGCGCTGGGGTGTATGGAAGGGGTATTCCATGAAAGAGGTTTCGAGGCGCGACTTCGTCAAGTTGAGCGCAGCTACGGCCGGTCTCGGTCTGACCGCTGGCGCGCTTGCGGGCTGCGATGACGGCGCTGCCGGCGGTTCCGGTTCCGGCGGCGGCTCCGGCGAGAAGATTAAGATCGGCGTCTCCATCTGGAGCTCCACGGACGCTCTGGGCTCCCTGTCCAAGAACATTCTGGACAAGGCCGCCGGCATCCTCGGCATCGAGCTGTCCTACGTCGACCAGGGTCACGTCTCCGAGCAGGTTACCGCTTCCATCGAGACCCTCTGCGCCGCTGGCTGCCAGGGCATCGTCGTCTGCAACTCCGCTGACTCCGAGATGCAGGCCGCTATCTCCACCTGCGACCAGAACATGGTCTATCTGGCTCAGTTCTATCGCATCATCAGCGAGGAGAACAGCCCCGAGGTCTACGCCACCGCTCAGAACTCCCAGTACTACGTCGGCGCCGTCCACGAGGACGAGGTCGGCAACGGCGAGAAGCTCATCGAGCTCCTCACCATGGACAACCCCGATGCCTTCGAGGGCATCCAGAAGGGCGCTCGCAACATCTGCCTCGAGGCTTGGACCGTCGGCGACGCCACCTTCCAGCAGCGCTGGATCGGCTACCAGAACGGCGTCGACAAGTGGAACAAGGAGCACGCTGACGATCCGGTGACCATGACCGAGCCGGTTTACGCCAACACCTCCTCCTCCGAGGGCGCTAAGGTCACGCAGCAGTTCGTGAACAACAACCCCGACATGGACGCCCTGATCGTCGCCGGCGGCGGCGGCGACCCGCTGGTCGGCTCCATCGGCCAGCTCGCCAACATGGGCCTCACCGGCACCATCCGCGTTGCCTCCACCGACTTCCTCGAGGACCTCAAGGAGCAGCTCGAGACCGGTGGTATGTACTGCGAGTCCGGCGGTCACTTCTGCGACCCGCTGTACGCGCTGCTGCTCGTCTACAACGCCATCCGCGGCAAGGAGGACTACGTCCCTGTCCAGGGCGAGTTCGGCAAGGACATCCAGTTCCCGTACGTCTTCGTGTCCTCCGTGGCCGAGTACGAGAACTACGAGAAGTACTTCGTCGACGACGATCCGTACAACGACGATGAGATCAAGGAGCTCGCTGACATGAGCTACGACGACCTCAACGCCGCCGCCACTTCGCTGTCCATCGAGGACGTTATGGAGCGTCACGGCTAATAGCACACCGTGCCATCTTCCTGAAGCAGGGGGGTAAGTTCCCTTACCGGAGCTTGCCCTCCGCTTTCACGCTAGCCATCACCATTGGAAGGAGAGGTGTATGGACGCAATCAAAAAGCTTCAGCAAAGCCAGTGGTTTGGCGTGGGCTTCCTCGTCATCCTCACGGTCATTTGCTGGGCGATCTTCAAGGTGCTGCGCCCCGAGACGTTTGGCTCGCCTACCCAGATCATGACGTATCTTCAGAGCGCGCTCATCTACGCCGTCGGCGGCTGCGGCATGTACTTCATCGTCACGCAGGGCCTGTGGGACTTCTCCATCGGCTCCGTGCTCGTGCTTTCCTGCCTGCTTTCGATTGGCTTCAGCCAGATGTTCGGCCTCGTGGGCCTCGTCGTCGCCCCGATCATCTGCGGTATTCTGCTGGGCTTCTTCAACGGCCTCGCCTACACGGTCCTGCGCATTCCGTCGCTGATCGTCACCACGGGCCTGTCGCTCATCTATGAGAGCTTCAGCGTGTTCGCCTCCAACTGGGCCGGCACCCGTCTGGACGCCGACTACAACATGTTCGGCTCCTATCCGTACAACGTGATCCTCGCGCTCATCGCGTTCCTGCTGTGCGGCTTCATCCTGAAGTACACCAAGGTCGGTACCTACATCAACGCTATCGGCACCAACGAGCTCACCGCTAAGAACATGGGCGTGGACGTCGACAAGTACAAGTTCATCGCGTTCGTCCTGTGCTCGGGCTTCGTGGGCGTCATGGCCGTCCTCTACATCGGCTACGGCACCGCTCAGACCCCGATGACCAACATGCTTTCCCAGTCCCTGAACTTCACCCCGCTCATGGGCGCGTTCTTCGGCCTGGCCTTCAAGAAGTACGGTCATCCCGTCGTCGCCATCGTCATCGGCGAGCTCATCATCTCCATGATGTTCGCCGGCTTCGTGGCGCTCGGCATGCCCACGACCATCAACAACGTCGTCACCGGCGCCACGCTGCTGATCGTCGTTACCCTGACCGTCAAGCGCGTCAAGGGCGCTGTCGTAAAGTAAAGGAGGGATACGCACCATGTCAGACAAACTGTTGCTTCACGCTGAGAAGATCGACAAGAAGTTCGGCCCCACGCACGCTGTCAAAGAGGTGTCCCTCGACTTCTACGCTGGTGAGATTCACGCCCTGATCGGCGAGAACGGCTCCGGCAAGTCCACGTTCACCAACATGCTCACGGGCATCCTGCCCATCGGCAGCGGTACCTTCACCCTCGACGGCGAGCAGATCGCCCCGAAGAACCAGGTCGACGGCAACCACCACGGCGTGGCCGTCATCGTCCAGGAGCTCGGCACCCTGAACGGCCTAACCGTGGCCGAGAACCTCTTCCTCGGCGACGAGGGCCGCTTCATGAAGCACGGCATCAAGAACACCGCCGCCATGAACAAGAAGGCCCAGGAGCTGCTCGACGGCTTCGGCCTGTCCAAGGTCCGCGCCACCGCGCCCATCGAGAACTACAACTTCGAGGAGCGCAAGATCATCGAGATCCTGAAGTCCACGTGGTTCGACCCCAAGATCCTGGTCGTCGACGAGACCACGACCGCCCTTTCGCAGGACGGCCGCGACAAGCTCTTCGAGGTCATGCGTGACGTGCGCGCCAAGGGTCACTGCGTGATCTTCATCAGCCACGACATGGCTGAGGTCCTGAGCATGTCCGACCGCATCTCCATCCTGCGCGACGGTGACTTCATCACCACCATCAACGCCAGCGATGTCGACGAGGACAAGCTGAAGACCCTCATGGTCGGCCGTGAGATGGGCGATAACTACTATCGTACCGACTACCCCAACTACGCGACCGAGCCGCAGGGCGAGATCGCCATCATGATGCAGAACGTCTCCGTCCCCGGTTCGCTGAACGACGTGTCGCTCGAGCTCCACAAGGGCGAGATCCTGGGCATCGGCGGCCTGTCCGAGTGCGGTATGCACGAGGTCGGCAAGGCCATGTTCGGCGCGTCCTACGACCGCACCGGCACGGTTCAGCTGGGCGACGGCACGCCGATCGACAGCATCAACACCGCCATCAGCAACTCCATCGCCTACGCCTCCAAGGACCGCGACAACGAGTCGCTGCTCATCAACGACACCATCCAGGACAACATCACGCTGCCCTCGATGCGCGACATGGGCTTCATCCTGAAGCAGAAGGACCTCAAGGCGTTCGCCAAGAAGTACGCGGACATCATGTCCACCAAGATGGTCGGCGTCGACCAGTACGTCTCGGCGCTGTCCGGCGGTAACAAGCAGAAGGTCGTTCTGGCCCGCTGGCTGGGCAAGCAGTCCGACATCCTGCTGCTCGACTCCCCGACCCGTGGTATCGACATCGGCGTCAAGGCCGACATCTACCAGCTGTTGGCCGAGATGCGCAACCAGGACAAGGCGATCCTCATCATCTCCGAGGAGATCATGGAGCTCATCGGTATGTGCGACCGCATTCTGGTCATGAAGGACGGCAAGATCAACGGGCAGCTCTTCCGCAGCCCCGAGCTTACCGAGCAAGACATCATCGCGAAGATGATTTAAGGAGGCGAAACAGATGGCTTCTACCAATACCAAGGCTGTTGCCGAGACCCAGGAGAAGAAGTTCGACTGGCATCAGATCAAGAGCCTCCTGCCTATCATCAGTTTCGTTGCGATTGTGGCGATCTTCGCCATTCTGACCCGTGGCGCGCTGATCACCCCGCGCAACATCACGCTGATCATCTCCGGCGGCTTCACCCTCATGATCGCCACCGTGGGCGTGTACATGATCATGTCCATGGGCTGCCTGGACTTCTCCCAGGGTTCCATGATGGGTCTGTCCTGCGCCGTGGTCTGCTTCCTGTCGCAGTACAATCCGATCCTCGCCATCGTCGGCGGCATGGCCACCGGCGCCCTGATCGGCCTCATCAACGCGATCTTCCACGTTAAGGGCCAGGTCCAGTCGTTCGTGGTCACGATGTGCATGATGTTCCTGCTTCGCGGCGTCATCGCCTACATCACCACCGCGAGCCCGGTGTACGCTGCCAGCTACCTGACGGCGCTCGCCACCAACACGCCGCTGCTCATCGGCATCGTCGTCGCGGTGCTCGTCATCGCCTACCTGGTGCTGCATTTCACCGCCCTGGGCTCCAACCTCAAGGCCATCGGTGCTTCCGAGACCGGTGCCCGCTTCGCCGGCATCAACGTCCAGCGCACCAAGATCATCATCTACGTCGTCGCTGGCGCCATCACCGGCTTTGCCGCGCTCATCAACGCCATCCGCATCGGTTCGGTCACCTCGCAGGCCGGCAACATGCTCGAGACCCAGATCCTCATCGCTCTGGTTCTGGGCGGCATGCCCATCAACGGCGGCGCCCGCTCCCGCTTCTCCAGCGTGGTCACCGGCGTCCTGTCCTACCTCGTGCTCCAGCGCGGCCTCGTGATGCTTGGCTTCACCACCGAGATCCAGCAGCTGATCCTCGGTATCGTGTTCGTCATCATGGTCGCCGTCTTCTCCGAGCGTGCGGCTAACCAGGTCATCAAATAGCGACTCGCGGGGGCCGGGCGTACCGGTCCCCGCTTACCGCGTTGGATGCACCTGGCATCATCCCGTTTTGTCTATAAGGTTCTAGAGCAAGGAGAAAAACGCTATGCTCGAGATCAAGAAGTACAAGTTCTATTTCTGCCCGTGCACCCAGGACCTGTACGGCGACGAGGTGCTCCAGCATGTCGCCGAGCACTCCGCTGAGGTCGTGGCTGCGCTCAACGCTTCCGACAAGGTTCCCTTCGAGGTCGTGCTCAAGCCCAATCTGCTGACCGCCGACGTCATCCAGGCCACCTTCAACGAGGCCAACATGGATCCCGAGTGCGCCGGCATCATCACCTGGGCCCACACCTTCTCGCCCTCCAAGAACTACATCGCCGGCCTGCGCGATCTCCGCAAGCCGCTGTGCCAGTTCGCGACGCAGTACAACGAGGAGATCCCGTACGACACCATCGATATGGACTTCATGAACGAGAACCAGGCCGCCCATGGCGAGCGTGAGTTCGGCCATATCTTTGCCCGTATGCGCTGGAACCACAAGGTCATCTTCGGGTACTGGCAGGACGAGGCCGCCCTGGCCGAGCTGGGCCAGTGGCAGCGCGTCGCGGTCGGCATCAACGAGAGCCGCAACATCCGCGTGTGCCGCTTCGCCGACACCATGCGCAACGTCGCGGTGACCGACGGCGACAAGATCGAGGCCCAGCAGGTCTTCGGCTGGACTGTCGACGCGTGGCCCATCAACGACCTCACCCCGTACGTCGACGCCGTCACGCCCGAGGAAATCAAGGCTCTGACCGACGAGTACTACGACACCTACGAGCTGGTGCTCGACGGCCGTGACCCGGAGGAGTTCCGTCGTCACGTCGAGGTCCAGGCCCAGCAGGAGATCGGTATCGAGCGCTTCCTGGTCGACCACAACTACAACGCCTTCTCCGATCACTTCGGTGACCTGGGCGGCCTGAAGCAGCTCCCGTCGCTCGCCATCCAGCGCCTCATGCAGAAGGGCTACGGCTTCGGCCCCGAGGGCGACTGGAAGACCCCGGCTATGGTTCGCCTCATGAAGGTCATGACCGCCGGCGACCCCAACGCCAAGGGCTCCGCCCTCATGGAGGACTACACCTACAACCTGGTCCCGGGCAAGGAGGGCATCCTCGAGTCCCACATGTCCGAGGTCGACCCGTCCGTGGCCGAGGGCAAGATCGCGATCCGCGCCACGCCGCTGTCCATGGGCGACCGTGAGGATCCGGCTCGCCTGATCTTCACCGCCAAGACCGGCCCCGCCATCGCCACCTCCCTCATCGACCTGGGCAACCGCTTCCGCCTGATCATCCAGGACGTCGACTGCAAGAAGGTCGAGAAGCCCATGCCGATGCTGCCCACCGGCACCGTGTTCTGGACTCCGCGCCCCAACCTCAAGGTTGGCACCGAGGCCTGGATCTACGCCGGCGGCGCGCATCACACCGCGTTCTCCTATGACCTCACCGCCGACCAGATGGTCGACTGGGCCGACGCCATGGGCATCGAGGCCGTCGTCATCGACGCCAACACCAACATCCGCGACTTCAAGCGCGACCTCAAGCTCGGCGAGGTGTACTACCGCTAAGGGGATAGAGGGGCCCTCCCTCGCGTTCTCGCTACGTATCGGCCGCGTCCCGCCCCGTCGGGGCGCGGCCTTCCGTTTTTAAGGAGAGGCTATATGGCCATGACGAACGAACAGATTGTTGCCGATATCGAGTCCGGTGCGACTGCGTTGGGCATCGAGTACGGCTCGACCCGCATCAAGGCGGTGCTTGTGGCGTCCGACAACGAGCCGATCGCCATCGGAGCCTTCGACTGGGAGAATTCCCTGGTCGACGGCTATTGGACCTATAGCGAGGACGAGATCTTCGCGGGTCTGGCCGCCGCCTACGCCGCGTGCAAGGCCGATGTTGCCGAGAAGTACGGCGTGACGCTCAAGAAGGTCGGCGCGCTGGGCATCTCCGCCATGATGCACGGCTACCTGCCGTTCGACGCCGAGGGCAACCTCTTGGTGCCGTTCCGCACCTGGCGCAACACCACCACGACCGAGGCCGCCCACGAGCTGTCCGAGCTCTTTGCGTTCCACACCCCTGAGCGCTGGAGCGTCTCCCACATCTACCAGGCGATCCTGGGCGGCGAGGAGCACGTGGACAAGATCGACTTCTTCACCACGCTTGCCGGTTTCGCCCACTGGCGCCTCACCGGCGAGAAGGTGCTCTCCATCGGCGACGCCTCCGGCATGTTCCCCATCGACTCCGAGACGCACAACTACGACGCCGCCATGCTCGCCAAGTTCGACGAGCTCGTGGCTTCCAAGGGCGTTGCCTGGAAGGTCGAGGACCTGCTGCCCAAGATCATGGTCGCGGGCGAGTGCGCCGGCCATCTGACCGCCGAGGGCGCGCGTCTGCTCGATCCGGACGGCGACCTGGAGCCCGGCTGCCCCGTCTGCCCGCCCGAGGGCGATGCCGGCACCGGCATGATCGCCACGAACTCCATCGCTCCCCGCACCGGCAACGTGTCCGCCGGCACCTCCGTGTTCTCCATGATCGTGCTCGAGCACGCGCTGAAGGACGCCGCGATGCCCGAGATCGACCTCGTGACCACGCCGGTCGGCGATCCCGTCGCCATGGTGCACTGCAACAACTGCACCTCCGACATCAACGGCTGGGTCAACCTGCTGTGCGACTTCGCCTCGCTCATGGGTGCCGACGTGGACAAGGGCGACGCCTTCGTGAAGCTCTTCAACGCCGCGCTCGACGGCGATAAGGACGCCGGCGGCCTCGTGTCCATCCCGTTCATCTCCGGCGAGACCGTCATGGGCGTTCAGACCGGCTATCCTTTGGTCCTGCGCGGTCAGAACTCCAAGTTCAGCATCGCCAACTTCATGCGCATGAACATCATGGCAGCCTTCGGCGCGCTGGCCGCTGGCAACGAGGCGCTGCGCGCTGAGGACGTCAAGATCGACAAGCTCTACGGCCATGGCGGCATCTTCAAGACCCCGAAGGTCGCCCAGAGCCTGCTTGCCGCGGCGCTCGAGGCCCCGGTGACCGTCATGGCCACCGCCGGCGAGGGCGGCGCGTGGGGCCAGGCCGTCGCCGCCGCCTACATGGCGTGGCACGAGGACGGCGAGAGCCTTGCCGACTACCTCAACAACAAGGTCTTCGCCGACATGGAGGGCACGACCATCGAGCCTGATCCTGCCGACGTCGAGGGCTACCGCGCGTTCCTCGCCACCTTCAAGAAGGCCAACGAGGCCGAGAAGGCTGCTGAGCGCGCCTTCGCGTAACCGTTTTTCGCCACCCCTTCTAGCGGTCGCCGGGCGGGACGCACCGAGCGCCCGGCGACCGTCCTTCCGGGATGCGGAGCGATCCGCATCCTTTGCGAGAAAGGATATTCGCTCATGATGCTCAAGGAGCTTCGCGAGAAGGTCTATGAGGCCAACATGGACCTTCCCAAGCATGGTCTGGTTGTCTTCACCTGGGGCAACGCCTCCGAGTTCGACCGCGAGAGCGGCCTGTTCGTGATCAAGCCCTCCGGCGTTGACTACGACAAGCTTTCGCCCGAGTCCATGGTCGTGTGCGATCTGGACGGCAAGGTCGTCGAGGGCGACCTCAACCCGTCTTCTGACACGCCCACCCACGCGTACCTGTACCGCGAGTGGGGCGACAAGATCGGCGGCGTGGTGCACACGCATTCCGCGTGGGCGGTGTCGTGGGCGCAGGCCGGCCGTGACATCCCGGCGTACGGCACGACCCACGCCGACTACTTCTACGGTCCCATCCCCTGCATGCGCGGTCTGACCGAGGAGGAGATCGAGGAGGCCTACGAGCTCAACACCGGCAAGGTGATCGTCGAGGGCTTCGCCGAGCGCGATATCGACCCGGTCGCCGTGCCCGCGGTGCTCGTGCGCAACCACGGCCCCTTCACCTGGGGCAAGGACGCCGATGCAGCCGTGTACCACGCGGTCGTGCTCGACGAGGTCGCCAAGATGGCCGCCCGCACCGAGATGCTGCAGGACGGCGTGGCTCCCGCCCCGCAGTATCTGCAGGACAAGCACTACCTGCGCAAGCACGGCCCCAACGCCTACTACGGCCAGGGCGGCGCTCACTAACATATACGCCAGGCACGAGGGCCCCGCACGGGGCCCTCGGCATGTCGGTGGGGTGGGGCTCGCGGGGCGCTCTCCACGACGCCTGCGCGCCGATGACACAGGGCGGACCGTTTGACACGCTAAAGGGGGTTCATAAAACCAGTTTGCGTGCCAAACGGTCCGCTCTGTGTCATCGGGGTCTGCTCATGCGCTTCGCCGGGTCGCACGCATCTCCATCGCCTCCGGTCTGGGTAGACCGGCAAGATACCGCAGTTCGCGGGCGTGCCGGGTTTCCTGCTGCACTTCACGCCAAGAGGTAGACCGTTTGGTTGCTTGCCCCCTCGGTGTGGATCAAGCCCTCGGCGACCATCGCGCTCAGCAGACGCTTCGCCTTCGTGCTGCCGACCCCGAGAGCCTCCTGTATCTCGATACGCTTGGATGGGCCGTGCATTTCGATGTAGCGCAGCACCCGCTGACGCTCTCCTGAAGGGGTTGCAAGGGTAGCGGGGCCGCTCGCTGTGGCCGAATCGGCAAAGGCGGATGCGGTCCCAAGCGGCACGACCAGCTTCGTGCAGTCAGGGTCGTACGAGACGCGCATGGTCGGCGGTTCCGCCTGCGCTTGGCGGCAGGCGCGCTGTATGGCATCAAGGCCGCTGCCTGCGCGCTCGCATGCTGCCAGAAGGCTGAACATCTTCATGAGCGTCGGGTTGCGCGTGTCGGAGATGCCTCCCTGCAGGGCGACTTCGACGGGCACGCGCATGTCGCCCGGGTTGGAGAATTCCACGCGGTTACGGTACTTCTGGACAACGACTGGCCTTCGACCCAGGTAGTCAGCGTGAATGAGCGTATTGAGGAGCCCCTCGCGCAGGGCGTCGTGCATGGGCGTGCTCTCGATGCGAAGCTGGTTGCTATCGAGTCCGAATGGCTTTTTGAGGTCCGCCGTGAGGCGGTTCGAAACCTTGAGCCAAAACTCGAAGACGTTTCCGCTCCAATCTCCGCTGTTGCTTACGAGGCGATCACTCCACCGCGCGGCGCCTTCTTCGTATACCTCCCTATAGTCAAGAAAGAACGACGGAAATGCGCGAACGATTTCGTGCTCGTAGCCGAACATCAATAAGCCGGCGCGTGTGAGTCGGGGCCCGCTGGAGCCTACGGGCAATCCTGCGGCACCAATCTTGATGAGGAAGCCCTCGTCGGGCAGTTCATTCCAAGGATGATTGGGGCGCAAGGACGACAACATGTTGCGATACGAGGCGAGCGTATCGGGACTGACCGATTCGGTTGTGATTTCATCGAGCGGGAGGGTGTCGAGAGGGGACGGGCTTGCATCGCGAACCATGGCTTGATAGCTTTCGGGGCTGCAGCGGTAGTCACCCTCACCGTTTCGACGATAGGTTCCGCTCAGCGGGTTTCCCCCAACGAATACGGGGCGGAGCTCTCGTGGGGCTCTTGGAACGGAAATGACGAGAATGTCGACAGGCCCTTCGGGGCCCTCGAGCGAGTCGATTCGGACATCGTATGAGGTGAGGATGTTGATGCTTACGCGGGTTGGGTTGTTGACGGTATTCCAGAAATCCCGCTCGAGACGATCGGGATGAGCGACTCCTATGGGATTCAGTGATCCGTCTGGCCCCTCATCGATTCCGAGCAGTATGGTGCCGCCATCGGAATTCGCGAAGGCGGAATACGTTTCCCAGATGCTTTTTGGTAGCCCGCCTTGCGCTCGCTTGGCTTCGAGGCGGGCGTTTTCGCGAAGATGCGTGAAGTCGGATAGCTCTGCCATGAAATGCTCCGTTCGGCAAAATGGGAGGCATTTGGCAGTATAGCATGTGGGGAGTCCGGACGCGTCCGGACGCGTCCGGACGCGTCCGGACTCCTATGGAAGCCTGCTTGTGCTGTTCGCTACGCTTCAAGTCGGACGCCAAGCTCGCGGCAGAGGATGCGGGCGGTCTCGGCCGCCGCGAGGGCGCAGTGCGCTTGGCATTGGGCGATGCGCTCCGGGCTCGTCCACTCCAGGCCGCGCGTGAGGATGCGGCAGCAGGGCGTATGCTTGCCGGTTCCTGCGCAAAACGCGTCGTGCAGCTCGGCGGCAACCGGTTTGGTGCGCTCCTTGGTTTCCAGCATGAGGCCCAGAAACGCCACACCGCCGGCCAGCGCACCGCAGATGCAGCCGGAGCCTCCGACGCCTTTGCCCATGCCGGCGCCCATGGAGACCACGGAACGCGGGAAGTCCGGCTCAAAGACATCCCACAGCGCGGCGATGACCGATTCTCCGCAGTTCATGTGGTCCGGTCCGGGACGATTGTTTGCCTTCGCCGCCGACTCGACGGCGCTGATGCTCACGCAGTCGCGCATGGGGTTCTCCTATCTCGATGGATGCCAGGGCAGTGACAATGCTGCCACAACAATACTCCTTCTGCCGCCGGGGACCTGTCACGCGGCGGGGTGGTGCTCAAGCTGTCGTCGAAGCATAGGCCTGCCAGGTGCGGGCCAAGGCGCGGTAGCGATCCGCGAACAGGCTGCCGCGCTGCCAGATGAGCTCGAAGTGGTGCTCGATAGACACGTCGGCAGGCGTGACGTCGGCAAGCTCGCGATGAGCAAGCTCGCTCTCCACGGCGGCGCGGTACAAAAACGAGACACCCGCTCCGGCTCGCACGCACGCCTTGATGGCGGGGATGCTCGCCAGCTCGATGATGCCGGCAAAGTCGCGCACGGACAGGTTGCGCACGGCGAGATACCGCTCGAGGATCTCGCGCGTGCCCGATCCGGGCTCACGCAGGATGATCCGTTGCCCCAGCAGGTCCTCAAGGCGCGTGGCATCGAGTGCGTGCCGGGCGATTGCGACATAGGGCTCGCATGAAAAGACGACATGATCAAAGCGCGCGCGATCGAACGAGCCTTCCACCAGCGCGAAGTCGATAGCTCCGGCTTCGATCTGGTTCAGCAGCTCCGCGGTGTTCTCCACCTGCATGAGTATCTGGTCGTCGGGGCGACAGGCCAGATGTTTTGCCAGGATGCGCGGCGCCACGTAGTCTGCGACGGTGCGCGTGCACCCGAAGCGCAAGGGTGCGCGCACGGCGGCGTTTTCGTTGAGCGAGCTGAGTTCGCGCTGCAGCCGCTCCTCGTCGTTGGCCATGGCGCCAAGCGCACAGAACAGCTCGTCGCCGGCAGGCGTCGGCTCGATGCCTCGCCCGGCTTTTACAAAGAGCGCACAGCCGTATTGCTGTTCGAGCTGGCGGATGTGCTGGGACACGGCGGGCTGCGAGATATGCAGTTCCTCGGCGGCGCGTGTGTAGCTGCGCTGCCGGCAGACTTCCAAAAACGTGTAGGCGCGGTAGTCGAGCATCGAGGCCTCCGGTTCGCTCCATCGGGTTCTCAACTCATCAGAAAATCAAATAGATAGATAAGTAACCAGCTAGAAATAATTATAACTCCAGGGAGTAGCATGTCATCGAAGCAGTGATGCAGATGAAAGGATGTGGCATGGAGCTGGTGAAAGACCTTAAGGGGATGTGGAAGGGCGTGCTGTTCTGCTTGGCGATCGCGCTGCCCGCGTGGCTGCTCGGTAAGCAGTTCGAGGTGATCGGCGGCCCGGTGTTCGCCATCCTGATCGGCATGGTGCTGGCGCTCGTGGTGCCTGCGCGTGCCGGAGAGCCGCTGCAGAAAGGCGTCAAGTTCACGTCGAAAAAGGTGCTCCAGTATGCGGTCATCCTGCTCGGTTTCGGCCTGAACCTCGCACAGATCGCGCAGGTGGGCGCCACGTCGCTGCCGATCATCGTCTCCACGATCGCCACGTCGCTCATCGTGTCTTTCGTGCTCTGCCGTGCGCTGAACATCCCCGGCAAGATCTCCACGCTGGTCGGCGTAGGCTCGTCTATCTGCGGAGGGTCGGCCATCGCCGCCACCGCGCCGGTCATCGATGCCGATGACGAGGAGATCGCCCAGGCCATCAGCGTCATTTTCCTGTTCAACGTCATCGCAGCGCTGGTGTTTCCCACGCTCGGCGGGATGCTCGGCCTCTCCAACGAGGGCTTCGGCCTGTTCGCGGGAACGGCGGTCAACGACACCTCGTCTGTGACGGCGGCTGCTGCCGCATGGGACGGCATGCACCCCGGCGCCAACACACTCGACGCGGCGACGATCGTCAAGCTGACCCGTACGCTGGCCATCATCCCCATCACGCTGGCGCTCGCGTTCTGGCAGGTGCGCCGCGCCAAGCGCGCTGCTGCCGCAGGCGAGGGAGACGGCCAGGCCGCGGGCACGTTCGACCTCAAGAAGATCTTCCCGTTCTTCATCGTCTTCTTCGTGCTGGCGAGCGTTATCACCACGGTGTTCGCATTGCCTGCGACGGTGACCGCGCCCATCAAGGAGCTCTCGAAGTTCTTCATCATCATGGCGATGGCGGCGATTGGCTTCAACACGAACATCGTCAAGCTCGTGCGTACGGGCGGGAAACCGATTCTGATGGGTCTTGTCTGCTGGATTGCCATCGCGTGCGTGTCGCTCGGCATGCAGCACGTTTTGGGCATCTGGTAGCTGAAGAGCTCGCAGGGGCGCATGTCCCGCACGACAACAAAGCCTATTTTGCGCGGGGGTGGTCTCAGGGCCGCCCCCGTTTCCTTGTGTGAACCGAGTTCAGCCCGGCCGGTGCTCTGAGTCTCCGGTCAACCCCGCACTTTTTCATGAATAAGTGAAGGTTCGGTTTGGCGTTTCCCCAGGAAAGAGCTGTTCGACCACGAGGTTTTTCATGAATTAAGGGCGCCTTTTCGATGAGGGGCGGCGGGGCGGGAGCGGGTGCGGACGGCTCGACGGCACCGGGTGACGATACCGCCTCCTCACAAGACGTCGGGAGAGGTATCGAGAGGGCGCGGCACGGATCGGTCAGTGTCTCCAGAAAGCTCTATGCCGTGGAGTGCGGCATAATCTAGGCAAAAGCTTTTGAGCACAGGGAAGTCGGCAACCACCGTGTTCCAGATGGCTGCGCGATCGAGCTTGCCATAGTCGTGGGCGAAGATATTACGCATGCCGTGAATGGCACGCCATGGAATAGTCGGGTGCTCGCGCCTCGTTTCGTCAGACATGTTGCCAGCCTCCTCAGTGGCGCGGAATACGCACATGAAGATCGCGTCGACATTGATGCGCCCTTGTAGCGATTCATCTGATACGAAGCGCTCTTTGGTGAGTTTGAGTGCAGCGACACGTTCCTCCGTTTCGTTTAGGACGCGCCAAAGCTCAGCAACACGGCCGTCATCCGTGTTACGTGCGCTCATAGATTGTCACCCCGTCTCGTTCGATTGCGTGGGCAAAGTCATCGTTTCCCAGGTCGTGTCGAGAAACGATGTCAACAGATTTCCCTGTGGCCTCTTGTACGTCTTGGAGGAATTCGGAAAGGTCGAATAGCGTCAGCGCTCCTTCGTCGTAAGCAATGCGCAGGTCGATGTCGCTGTCGGGTCGCGCTTCCCCGCGCGCATACGAGCCAAAAAGCACAACGTCGGAAATGCCTGGCACGCGCATGGCGGCTTGGGCGACAGCGACGGCTATCTCGTCGCGCGAGAGAACGCGCTGTGCGGGTTGCGCCGCCACGCGGGTGCGCAGGGGATCGGTGCTGATTTCGAACGGGATGCGCTGCTCACGAAGGGTTTGCCTAGCGAACAGATTGATGGCGGTGGAGACGCTCATGCCAACCTCTTCGCAAAATGCTGCAAAGGCGGCTTTGGTATCGCTGTCCATGCGTACACTGAGAACTGATTGCGACATATGATCACCTCTGTATGACATTGTATAGCAAATCGAATACATATACGATGATCAATCCGAAACGATGCATTGGGTGGGGTCAGCGCAAAGGGTGCGGTTGCACATGAGGAGGGCGGGTCCGCGTTGGGCTCCGCCATCAGGCTCTGCACGTCGAATGCCGCATGCGAACGGGAGATAGCCACCGTGAGGGGGATGCTCGAGGAGGCTCTCAGGTAGCGCCCGCGGCCCGGGATTCCCTCGGGCGGATGACAGGCGGGCCGCGTCGCTGCCGCGCGGGCGCAATCGTGTTCCATGGTGGCCGAAGATTCCCGAACATGCCCTCTGAGCTGGGCATGGCAACCGCAGGGCGCCTTATGGTTGCCATGCTGGAGGCCAAAATGCAGCCCTCCGGTTGGTAGAATGGGGCCGATGGCGCCCGCATACTAGAGGTGCCGGCAAGACATAACGGCATCAACCAGAAAGGCCCCGCCATGAGCTTTCGCGACAACCTCCAGCACCTGCGCGCCTCGCGCAACATGACCCAAGAGCAGCTCGCCATGCTGCTCGGGGTGTCCCGCCAGTCGGTCACCAAGTGGGAAGCCGAGAAAAGCTATCCCGAGATGGACAAGCTTCTCAAGATGTGCCAGATCTTTGACTGCACGCTCGACGATCTGGTGCAAGGAGACCTCACTTCGCGCGCTCCCGAGCCCGAGGTGACCGTGCCCGCCGGTCCGCCGACCGACGTGTGCGGCTACGACGAGCATCAGCGCATGATGGCCTGGAAGGTCCCTACGGGTATCGCGGCGATCCTTCTGGGCATCGCGATCGGGCTGTTCTTCGAAGGCGCGGTCGAGCTGGCTTCGGTCGGGGCACGCGACGGGCTGTTCGTCATCATCGTGCTCGCCGGCGTCCTGGCAGGCCTCGCGTTCCTTATTCCCGCCGGTATGGAGCACGCCGCATTCCAGCGCGCGCACCCGTACGTGGAGGACTTCTATACCGAAGACGACCGTTTGGCTGCTCGGAAGGCGTTCTCGGGCGGTCTGATTGCGGGTATCGCCTTCATCTTTGCGGGCATCGGCTGCCTCATCATGCTCGAGAAGACGGCGGAGAACATCGCGCTGTTCTTCCTCATGTTCTTTATCGCCCTGGGCGTCTGGAACATCACGCACTACGGCATGCTGCTCGGCCGCATCGACGTGGCGGAGTACAACCGGTCCGTGGGCGAAGAGCTCGAGGTCGAGGAGATCGTCGCCGTTGAGCTCGACGATGCGCGCCGCGAGGCGTTGCTTGCCACCAAGCGCGCCGACCGCAAGATCGGTGCGATCTGCGGTGCCATCATGATCGTGGCCACCATCGTCGGCCTGGGCCTGCTGTTCGCACCGGTGCTCACGTCGGCGAATCCGGACGAATTCGAGCCGCTGGGCACCTCGGCTGCGTGGTTTTGGGTCACCTGGCCCGTCGGCGGCATGATCTGCGGCATCGTCACCCTGCTCATGCGCGCGTTCGGGAAGGACGAGTAGGGTTCGGGTAGGCGGGTGATCGGGGTCGCTCGCGCCGTCGCCCCTACGTTCCCAAAAGGTGGCGAACCGCGGCGATGGGATGGTGCAGCAGCATGCGTGGGCCTGCGAAGCGCATCACCGCGCGGATCTGCTCGCGCATGGCGGGCGGGTAGCAGTGCGTGGCGCACCGGTTGCACGAAGTCTTGGTTGCCATGTGGGGGCACAGCTCGGTACGGCGCGCGGCGAAGGCGTCGAGCTTTGCGCAGGCGGGGCAGACCGGCTCGCCGCAGTATGCGGTCTCGGTGCGCGCGGCGTCTTGGTGGTGTGCACGGCAGGAAAGGGCGATCATCTGCGAAACGACGCGCTTCTCTCGCTCGCGGCGGCGCGCGACGGCGGGGCTATCAGGTGCTTTGGGCATGCGGGCTCCTCATGCGGTCGGGTGCTATGCTTGCGCGGTCTCGTCCCACTGGGCGCGCAGCAGCGCGTCCTCCTCGGGCGAGATGGTGCGGATCTTGGTGAGAAGCGCGATGCCCATGCCGCACACCACGCAGATGAGAACGAGGCGGGCGGGCAGGGCGTCCACCAGCGCGAAGCTGATCAGGCAGGTCGCGGACGTGACGGCAAACATCGACACCTTCTTGCGTGCCGTCATCCCGCCGGACTCGCGAAACGGGACCACGTAGCTGCGGTAGAGGCGCGTGGTGCGCAGCCACGCCTCGAAGCGCGGACTGCTTTTGGCGAACAGCGCCGAGGCGAGCAGCACGAGCGGCGTGGTGGGCAGCAGAGGAATCGCGACGCCGATGGCGCCGAGGCCGAGGACCAGCCAGGCGAGGCAGAACAGAATCTTGTTGATCATGGGAGTCCAATCTTTACGGTTGGGGTCAGACGGGGTGTCGGGATGTGCCCGTGTATCAGCTCACACGGCCGCGCTCGAGCGACACGACGCTATCGGTGATCGCCATGGTGCTTTCTCGATGGCTGACGACAACGACGGTGCGCTCGCCGTGCTGCTCGCGAAGGACGCGCAGGATGGCGGCCTCATTCAGGCTGTCAAGATTGGAGGTCGGCTCATCGAGCAGCAGGATCGGTGCGCGCCGTAGCAGCGCGCGGGCAAGACCGATGCGCTGCCTCTCGCCTGCGGACAGTCGGTCGCCCAGCTCGCCGGCGCGTGTGGCGTAGCCCTCGGGCAGCTGGGCGATGGTGTCGTGGATGCATGCGGCACGCGCGGCCGCCATGACCTCCTCGTCGGTCGCGTCGAGCCGTCCGATGCGGTTGTTGTCGGCCAGGCTCTCGTTGAACAGATGGGTCTGCTGCTCCACAAGGGCCTCGGTTTCGCGCAGCGCATGCGTCGAGGCGTCGCGCACGTCGACGCCGCCGATTTTGACGGCGCCCGTATCGACGTCGTAAAAACGCATCATGAGGGAGAGCAGGGTCGATTTGCCCGAGCCGCTTTTTCCGGAAATGCCCACGATGGAGCCGGGTTCGACGGCAAGGGAGACGTCGGCGAGCACCGGGTCGCCAGCGTAGGCGAACGACACCCGGTCGATCTCGGCGCTTGCGTCGGAGGGCGCCGCGCCGTGTGCGATTGCCTCGACGACCGGCTGCTCGTCCAGAAGCTCCAGCACGCGTTCGCCGGCGGCGAAGGTCTGCTGGAGCCCGGTGCCCAGGCTCGCGAGCGCCAGCACCGGGCCGAATGAGCTCATGAGGAGCACGACGCCGATCATCAGTTGGTCGAGAGTAATCTGGCCCATCTGGTGCAGGTATACGCCCGCGCCGACCAGGGCGAGGTCGAAAGCCCACACGATGATGGCCATGACCGCCTGGTTGGCGCCGGCGCGATCCTTGAGGCGGGACTCGTGGTCGGCAAGCGAGCTGCTGCGGCGGAAGAACTCCTCGCCTCGCGCCCGGGCGACGCGGTACTGCATGGCTTCGCCCAGGCCGCGCAGGGTGTCGAGCAGATAGGCGTCAAGGTCGCCCAGCTCGTGGCGAAACGCGTGCCCGGCTTGCCCGGATGCTCGGTTGGCCGCCAGGGGCACCGCGATGCCCACGAAGGCGAAGGCGACGGCCGCGAGCAGGCCGAACAGGGGATGGATGGCGGCCTCGACCGCCACGACGGCGCAGCTCACGCCCAGCGCGATGGCGATCGGCGAGATGGTGTGCGCGTAGAAGACCTCGAGCAGCTCGATGTCGCCCGTGATAAGGGAGATGAGGTCGCCCCGGTTGCGGCCCGAGAGCTTCGCGGGCGCCAGACGGCGCAGCGCGGCGAACACGCGGTGGTGGATGCGTGCGAGCAGCTTGAAGGCGATGTAATGGTTCGCCATCTGCTCCAGGTAATGCAGGATGCCGCGTGCGACGGCGCAGACGACAAGGACCCCGAGCAGCTGCGCTGCGTTCGGAAGGCCGTCCAAACCCGCCGCGGACAGGGCGGCGGTCGTGCCGAGGGTGGGAACGGCGATAGCGGCGAGGTGCCCGGCAACGCCCGCTCCGACGGCAAGCGCCATGATGCCCCAAAGGGGGCCGACCAGGCCGATCAGGCGTCTCATAACGGTCAGACGGCTCATGCGACGCTCCTTTCCAGCTCATGCTGGGCGCGCCAGAACGCGGCGTAGGCGCCATGCGTGGCCACGAGCTCCGAGTGTGTGCCCTGTTCGGCCACGCTCCCGCCGTCGAGCAGATAGATCATGTCGGCGTGAACGAGGTTCGCCAGACGATGGCTGACCACCACGACGGTGCGCTCCCCTGCGATCCCGCGTATGACCTCGGCGATGGCCGCTTCGGAGTCCGCGTCGATATTGGAGCTCGCCTCGTCGAAGATGAGGGTCTCGGCGCTCGTCAGCAGCGCGCGGGCAATGCACAGCCGCTGGCGCTGTCCGCCGGAGAGGTTGCGCGCGCCCTCGGTGATCGGCATGTCGAGCCCGCCGTTTTCGCGCACGAACGCGTCGATGCGCGCCTGGGCGAGTGCGCGCTCGAGCTGCTCGTCGGTGGCATGCGGGTTGCCCATAAGGAGGTTTTCGCGCAGGGTGCCGCTAAACAGGTAGCCGGAGGTGGGGACCACGACCACGTGGCGTGCCAGGCTCTCACGCTCGAGATCGCGCACGTCGACCCCGCCGATCCTTGCGGTGCCCGTATAGCCGGTGAGCCTGCCGGAAATGATGGAGGCGAGCGTTGACTTACCCGATCCCGAGGTGCCGGCGACGCCCACCAGCGAGCCGGGTTCGATGGCGAGCGCGACGTCGTGGAGGACCTCGCGCTCTGGCGTGTAGGCGAAGCTGAGCCCTTGGATCTCGATGCGGTTGCGCCGTTCGGGGAGCTCGCGCGCGCCCGGGGACGGTTCGGGCGCGTCGAGGATCGCGAAGATGCGGTCCGCTGCCGCCGAGCCGTTCATGGCGGTGTGGAAGTAGCTGCCGAGCGTGCGCATGGGGATGAAGAACTCGCTCGACAGGATGATGATGGCAAGGCAGGCGGGCAGGCCGATGCGTCCGTCGGCGAGCGCCGAGACGGCGAGCGCGATGCCGAGGGCTGCACCGCCGTATGCGACGAGGTCCATGACGATGATCGAGTTGAGCTGCATGGTGAGCACGCGCATGGTCACGCGGCGAAACGTCTCGGCCTCCGCATCCATCTGCTCGACCTTGTGCGCGTCGGCCTCGTAGACCTTGAGGGTGGTGAGGCCCTGGAGATTTTCCAAAAAGCTGTCGCCCAGCTCGGCATACTGGTCCCAGTACGAGGCGAGCAGGCGCTTGGCGATGGTCTGGACCGCCGCGATGGCGAGCGGGATGAGCGGGACGCAGGCGATGAGGCCCACGGCGACCGGAAGCGAGATGGGTGCGATAACGGCGAACAGCGTAAGCGGTGCAAGCAGCGCATACAGCAACTGCGGCAGGTAGAGGCCGAAGTAGGTTTCAATCTGCTCGACGCCCTCGCCCGCCACCTGCACGACCTCGGAGGTGGACGTCTGCTGCGCGTATGCGGGACCGAGCGCGAGCATCTTGTCGAACAGCGCGCGGCGCAACGTGTCCTTCACGCTGCGTGCGGACAGGTGGCTCATATGGGCCGCGGCGCGCGTGGCAGCGAATCGGATGGTGAGACATACGAGCGCAGCGCATGCGCCGATGGCCATATGGTGAGCGGCGAGGCTCTTCGCGATGACGAGGTGAAAGAGGTAGGCGATGCCGCCGATGAGCGCGATGTTCGCCACGAGGGCGATCCATTGGAATGCAACCTGCGCGAGCATATAGCGCATCGCACGGTTGCCGAGCCGAACGAGGCGGCCGTTGACCATGGCAGTCCCTTCCGGTGTTCGTGAGTCAAGTTAGCTAAGAATAACATAGCCTCAGTTATCTTTTGTGAGTTCATTTGTGACTCTGGCGGTCCGCGCGCCAGGGTTTGGGGCTGGACTCCAGGGGAAACGAGTGGTCGGCGTGGACGGGGTGTCCGGATGCGATCTGCCGGCTGAGTCCGGGCCGGCAGGTGACCGGGGTCGCCTGCGTGAGCGTGCCGCCGCCATCGCGGCAGGGGGTCGTCCCGTTTCGCCTTGCGCGGGGTGCCGGCGAAGCGCCCAAAACGGCCGCTGCTCCAAAGTTATGCACCGCCTACCTATTTCATCGCATAGATATGGACAACTACGGGTTTACTAGGTACCAGTAAGGCAAATCGCGCCGCATGAGGCGCCCGACAGCTAGGAGGCCATGATGGGACTGAAAGCTGACGAGACGATATCCCTGAGCTTCGAGGAGCTCCTCGGCTACCTGCGTTCGAAGACTCGCGTGTTTATGGACGTTGACGACGGACAGTACTACATCACGCACACCGACGGCTATTGGCGCGTGCAGGACTGCTCGCAGCTGAACGACAAGGGCCGCTTCACCGATTGCTCTGAGCTGGTCACAACGCTTTCCGAGCTCGCCGAGCTTCCGTGGCACGATGGCAAGAGCCTGCACGACCTGTGCGATTCCGCGACGTTCCACGAGTCGATTCAAGAGGGCTGGGAACAGTAGAGCCCCTCGAAGCCTTTCCCCGAACACCCGCCTGCGCCTGCGCGCAAGCGGGTGTTTTTTATGGCTGTCCGGCGGCTGGTCCAGATGGGTCTGCAAGAAATGTCCAGAGCTTCTCCTGTTGACGTTTATCCGAAATCGGACTAGTATGGCTTGCCGATTTGAGGACGGAGGGATGACGTGGAACAGGATCGTCCATGCGCGGAGGAGCCGAACGACCCGCGCGAACTCGATTGCATGTACAAGGAGGCGGACCGCGTCTACTATCTGTTCGCCCGGGACTGCGGCCTGTCGACATGCGCGTACTGGATGCTGTACGACGTGGAGCGCGCGGGCGGCACGGTCGAGATGCGCGTGCTGTCCGACTCCTGGGCCTACAGCAAGCAGACCATCAACTCCGCGATTAAGGCCATGGAGGCGAAGGGCCTGATCGAGCTGGGCTTCGTCGAGGGAAGCCGGCGCAACAAGACCGTCTCGCTGACCGAGGCGGGCGAGGCGTTCGCGGACCGGTATATCCGGCCCGCCCAGCAGGCGGAGCGCCGTGCGTTCTGCTCGCTCACGCCGCAGGAGCGCCGGGCGCTGCTCGATCATGCGCGCGCCTACACGAACGCATTGGTAGCAGAGATGAACCGTATCAGGGCCACGGCCGCTGAGCGCAACGGGAAGGGAGAGGATGCATGAGGCTGCTGCTCAGGTTCTTACGACCGCACAAGAAGCTCGTGGCGATCACGCTGCTGGTCGTGCTGCTCGACAACACGGGCACGCTGCTCGTTCCCACCATGCTGGCGAATATGGTGAACACGGGCATCGCGACTGGCGATTTCAACCACATCGTGCAGGGCGGTGCGCTCATGCTCGGCGCGTCGATGCTGGCGAGCGGCGGCGCGATCACCGGCACGTATCTTGCGGCGCGCCTGGCGTCAAACGTCGCCCGCGATATCAGGGACGCCATCTACGAGCGCTCGCTTGCGTTTTCGAACAGCGACTTCGAGCGCTTCGGCACCGGTTCCATGATCACGCGCTCGTTGAACGACATGAATGTGGTCCAGCAGTCGATCATCGCCACGATCCAGATGGTGCTCCCGTTGCCGTTTTTGTGCATCGTCGGCATCTTCATGGCGTGCCTGATCGACTGGCAGATGGGCATGCTGCTCGCCGCCGTGACGGCTGTCGTCATGGTCATTGCCGTGGTGACCATCGTGAACGCGGCGCCGATCTTCATGCGCCTGCAGAAGCTGATCGATCGGATGAACGTGGTGCTGCGCGAGAGCATCATCGGTGTGCGCGTCATCCGCGCCTTCACCAAGGAGCGCCACGAGGAGCGCCGCCTAGACGAGGTGTTCTCCGACTACGCGAGCTCGGCCATCAAGGTGAACATGATGTTCGCGGGCGTGGACGCGGCGAGCTTCTTTCTGATGAACATCGCCGAGGTCGCCGTGCTGTGGCTGGGCGGTAACCGCGTGGGCGCGCATGCGATGGAGATCGCGAGCATCTCGGCGGTGCTCGAGTACGCCATGCTCATCCTGTTCTACATCATGGCGGCGCAGATGGTGGCCCTTACGCTGCCGCGCGCCAAGGCGTGCCTGGATCGCGCCTCGGAGGTCGTCGACCTCGTGCCGGAGATCCGGGACGGCGCGGACGCCGCGTGCGCCGCCAAGGGCGCTGCCGCGGACGCGCGCGGAAACGAGGCGGTGGCGGCGTTCGACCACGCGACGTTCAAGTTCTCGGATGCCGACGAGGACACGCTGCACGACCTTAACTTCACGTGCCGCCGCGGGCAGACCACGGCGATCATCGGTTCGACCGGCTCGGGAAAGTCGACGGTGGCCAAGCTGCTGCTGCGCTTCCATGACGTGACGGACGGCTCGGTGAGCTTCTGCGATGCCGACGTGCGCGCCATGACGCAGGAGTCCTTGCGCGACCGCATCGCGTACGTACCGCAAAAGGCGTGGCTGTTCTCGGGAACCGTGGCGAGCAACCTGCGGTTTGGCAACGAGGGCGCCACCGAGGACGAGATGCGCCATGCGCTCGAGGTCGCCCAGGCGGGCTTCGTGGACGAGCTGCCCGACGGGCTCCAAGCGCGCGTGGCGCAGGGCGGCACGAACTTCTCGGGAGGCCAGCGCCAGCGCCTTTCGATCGCGCGTGCGCTCATGAAGCACGCCGACCTGTACATTTTCGACGACAGCTTCTCGGCGCTCGACTTCAAGACCGACGCGGCGCTGCGCCGGGCGCTCGTCGACGAGACGCGCGATGCGGCGGTGCTTATCATCGCGCAGCGCATCTCGACCATCCTGCACGCCGACCAGATCGTCGTACTCAAAGACGGCGTTGTCGTGGGCCTTGGGACCCATGAGGAGCTCATGCGCGATTGCGCGGTGTACCGGGCGATCGCGGATTCTCAGATGAAGGGAGGTGCGGGCGATGACCAGCGCTAAGCATAGGGATGACGAACGCGAGCGTACGGAGCGCGACGTCGAGCTCGAGGAACGCGCCCTCGACGGCGCCGACGACGAGCCGCAGGCGCCGCGCGACACCTGGGGCACCATCCGCCGCCTGTGGAGCGAGTCGCGCGGGCAGCAGTGGCGCTTTGCGATCGTGATCGTGTGCGTCGTGCTCTACACGGTGTTCAGCGTCGCCGCGCCCGCGTTTTCGGCCGATGTCATCGACACGCTGTGGACCGAGATCCAGGCGTCGTTCGCCCAGGGTCGCGACTTCGTGGTGACCTGGGACCGCGGTGGCCGGCAGATTGCCGTCTACCTGGGCGTATGGACCATCGCGTTCGTGGTCTACTCGATCCAGACGTTCACCATGGCCGGCTTTGCCGAGCGCCTGAACCTGATGCTGCGCAACCGTATCGCGCGCAAGCTGAACCGTCTGCCGCTCTCGTTCTATGACAGCCGCAAGCCCGGCGAGGTCGTGAGCCGCGCCACCAACGACCTGGACAAGATGTCCGAGGTCCTGCAGACCGGTCTGTTGCGCCTGCTGATGGCGATCGGCAGCGTGGTCGGCGCCGTGACCATGATGTTCGTCTACAGCCCGATGCTCGCCTGCGTGTTTCTGGTGTTCTCGGCGCTGTCCATCGTGCTGACCCGCCTCGCGGCGCGCCGCACGCTGCTTCTTGCCGCCGAGCGCCAGAAGTGGGTGGGGCATCTCACCGCGGCGGTCGAGGAGGCCTACAGCGGCCGCGTCATCATCCGCGCGTTCAACCGCGAGGGTGCGAGCTCTGCCGACATGCGCGCGCTGACGCAGAAGCTCGCCGACGCGAGCCGCCGGGCCGACTTCCTCACCAATGCGGCGGCGCCCGCCATCCGCTTCGTGGGGCGCGTGTCGCAGGTGGTCATCGCGGTGCTCGGCTGCAGCATGCTCGTGGCAGGAAGGCTCACGCTCGGCACGTTCCAGGCGTTTTTCCAGTACATCATGCAGGCATCCGAGCCGCTCACGCAGATGTCCATGACCGTCAACACGCTGCAGAGCGCGCTGGCGAGCGTGGAGCGCGTGTTCGACATCCTGGATGAGCAGGAGGTCGAGCCCGACCCGACGCCGGAGCTCGCGGCCCACGTCGAGCAGCCCGTGTGCGGCCGCGTGGCCTTCGAGCACGTGCGCTTCGGCTACGATCCCGAGCGCCCGCTCATGCGCGACGTGTCGTTCTCGGTCAAGCCGGGCCAGAAGATCGCCATCGTGGGCGCGACGGGCGCGGGCAAGACGACCCTCATCAACCTGCTCATGCGGTTCTACGAGGTCGATGGCGGGCGCATCACGCTCGACGGCGTCGACACGCACGCCATGACGCGCGAGGAGCTGCGTCAGAACTTCGGCATGGTGCTGCAGGACGCGTGGCTGTTCGACGGGACCATCGAGGAGAACATCGCCTACGGCAAGCCCGGCGCCACCCATGAGGAGGTCGTGGCGGCGGCGCGCATGGCGCACGTGGACTTCTTTGTGCGTACGATGCCGCGCGGCTACGAGACGCGCGTCGCCAACGACGCCGAGAACATCAGCCAGGGGCAGCGGCAGCTGCTCACCATCGCCCGCGCGATCCTGGCGGATCCGAAGATCCTCATCCTGGACGAGGCGACATCGAGTGTGGACACGCGCACCGAGCACGCGATCGTTCACGCCATGGAGGCGCTCATGCACGGGCGCACGAGCTTTGTGATCGCGCACCGCCTGTCCACCATCGTGGACGCGGACCTCATCTTGGTCATGGAGCACGGAACCATCATCGAGCAGGGGACGCACGCCGAACTGCTGGCGGCGGACGGCGCCTACGCGGCGCTGTACAACTCCCAGTTCATGTAGGGCGGAAGAACCGAAGCAAAAGAGCACCACCCTTTTGGGTGGTGCTCTTTTTGGATGGGATCATGTGGGGGCGCGGGCCTGCCTACCCGCGCGGGAGCCCGCGCAACCACGACACGTAGGCCGCGGCACTCCTCTCAAGCTCCTCGTCGGTCAGACCGTTCTCGGTGCCGAACAGGGCAAACGGCTCGGGCTCGCACGTGGCGCCCACATAGTTCGCGGTGGCGCGGAAGGGGACGATGACCTCTGAGGGCGTGAAGCCGACGGTGCCCTCGGCGCAGTAGTTGGCCTCGATGTCGCCTGCGGACATGGCGACGGCGAAATGCTTGCCGGCCAAGGCGCGTCCCGGCTCGCCCGGCGCCGCGGTCTCGCCGCCATATGCCCAGCCGAAGCCGTAGACCTCATCGGTCCAGGTGCGCAGAAGGGCCGGCGCGCTGTACCAGTACACGGGGAACTGGAACACGACGGTGCCATGTTCCTCCAGGGCGGCCCGCTCGGTGGCGACGGCAACCTCGTCCAGGGTGCCGCCCGGGTAGAGCGCGTACAGGTCGCGCACCTCGAATTCGTCCGCGTGTCGTGCGAGCTCTTCGACCCAGCGCTTGTGCACGCGGCTTGCCCCCGCGAGATCGGGGTGCGCGACGATGACGAGTATGGGTGCGGCCATGGCGGCTCCTTCGGGCTAGTCGTTGTCCTTGAGCACGAACTTGCCCTCATCGGGCGGGCGCAGGTTGGTGATGCCGGAGTAGTCGACGTTGGCCGACGACGGTTTCATCTCGCCGGGAGCGAACCAGTCGAGCGCGCAGTCGATCCACGCGTTCCAGAACGGCCACTCGTGGCTGCCGATCTCGGGCTCCCAGTACGTGACGTCGAAGTCGGCGTCCTGCAGAAGCTCCACGACCTCGCGGTTGTTCTCGCACAGGTTGTCGTGCTCGCCGCATGCGCCGTAGAACTTGGGCTTGGGCAGGTCGGGGTCGTTCTTGAAGCGGTCGATCATGGCGACGTAGTCCTTCTCGCTGCCGATGACCGTGTCGAGGTCGCCGAACCAGCGCTCGTAGTACCTGCGCTTGCGCGGCGAGTGGGATTCGACCGCCTCGATGATGCGGTCGCGCATGAAGGCGCCGGACAGGGCGATGATGCTGCCGAAGCGATCGGGTCGCTGCAGGCCGTTAATCAGGGCGGTGTAGGCGCCGATGGAGATGCCGGCGAGTGCGGTGTCCTCGCGCTTGCGCGACAGCGGGAACAGGCGGCGGGTCACATCGACGAGCTCCTCGCTGATGAACTTGCCGTGCCATTCGTTGATCTCGGGTTTGTTCAGGTACAGACCGTCTTCGCCCGACGGCATGATGACGACTACGTCGCGGGCCTCGGCGGTCTCGACGACATGCGTCTTGTCGATCCAGTCGTAATCGCGACCGAACAGGCCGTGCAGCAGATAGACCGTGCGGTACGGGCCCTGGCGGCGTTTGGCGAGCTTGGGGCCGTCCATCTTGTCGACGGGTATGACGGCGGTCAGGATGACGTTGCGCTGAAGGTAGTTGGAATAAAAATCGACTTTGAGCAATGCCATTGCAGATCTCTCCTTCACGTGCAGCTCGTGGAGCCGAACTTATTCTGTTATACCCGACGCGCCTTTTGCAGGGCGCGTCGATTCGGTAAAACTAGTCCCTCGGCAGCCAATCGAGCGCCTGGGGAAGTGCCTGGTTCCAGAAGTCCCAGTCGTGGCCGCCGGCGAACTCGCGCTGCTCGACCTCGATGCCCGTGCCGCGCAGGCGGGCCGCCAGCACGCGGTTGGGCTGCGCGAGCGGATCGGAGGATCCCCAGGCCATGAAGACGCGCGGGCGCGGGCGATCGCAGTAGACCACGTCGGCGGCGAGGCGCGCGGGATCCTTGTCGGAGTCGATGACGCGGTTGAGGTCGCCGAACGTCGACTCGAGGAAGGGGCGGGACAGGAAGAACGGCTCGTCGCGGATGAGCGCGTCGAAGTTGTCGATGATCATGGCGCTGGACAGGGCGATGATGGCGCCGAAGTTCTCGGCGTACTTGAAGCCGTTGCGCAGCGCGCCGTACGCGCCCATGGAGATGCCGCCGATGAACATGTCCTCGCGGCGCTCGGACAGCGGGAACATGCGGCGGACGACGTGCGGCAGCTCGAGGCCCACGAAGCGCCCGAAGTAGTTGTGCGTCTCGGGGTTGTCGACGTAGAACGCGTTGTAGCCCGAGGGCATGACGACGGCGAGCTGGTGGTCGGCCGCCCACTTGGTGATGCGGGTCTCCGAGATGATGTCGGTATGGTTTCCATTGATGCCGTGCAGCAGGATGAGCGTGCGGAACGGCGCCTTGTGCGGCGGGTAGGGAGCGGCGTCCCAGTTGTGCGGGTCGCGGCGCAGGCTGGCGTCGACCGCCCACGCGTCGTTTGGGTTATCAAACGGCAAGATCACGTTCAGCGTGGTCGTGCGCATGAGCGAAGAGGAATAGTAATCGACACTGATGCTCGCCATGGGGCCTCCTTTGCGCGTCGGGCGGGCCGACGGAGATTGCATGATACCTCTGCGAAGTATACGCCAACGCGCCGGTCGCCCGTGGCGAGCGGCCCCTCGGCGCGGGCGCTGGTGGGTTGAAATGAACCCGTCCCCAATCAACCCATCCCCGAGCACCCAAAAAACGTGTATATCGAGTTTGGTGCGATTTTTCGGTGCCCTCTGCCCACATGCGCTACACCCCTCAGCATTTGCCCAGTTGTTTCCTGCGGAAATGCTGAGGGGTGTAGCGATGGTGGGGAATTGGGACTCAAAAATCGCACCAAACTCAGCCTACTGCTACTGTAGGTTTTGCCCGAAACGGATTTTTATGCAGTTTCGGCACGGGAATATACACGTTGCTCCCGTCCTGTCGATTTCAGCGCGCGGAGACCGGGGATGCCAGCTGCCAGTTCTGTCCCAGCGGGACCTTGTGCCAGCTGCCGTCGGCGCGCGGGACGTCGAACGTGCGGTAGCCGCACTCGTGCGCAAACGCCTGGGCCTCGAGGATGCCCCAGCACACATGGCTCTGGCGGTGCGCATCGGATCCGAAGGTGATGGGCACCTCGGCGCGGCAGAACTTCTCGAGCAGCCTGCGGGTGGGGTAGTAGTCGAGCACGCGCTTGCGCTTGCCGCCCGTGGAGACCTCGATGCGCCGGCCGGTGTCGTGGGCGCACTCGACCATGCGGTCCCACAGCGGGGTCAGGTCTATCGTAGGCGCGTAGCCCTCGTTGGCGAAGCGCATGGCAAGGTCGGGATGGGCCATGACGTCGAACTCGAGCGGGCTTTCGCACGCGTGGCACCAGTCGTCCACGTAGCGGCGCCACACCTCGTCGGGTCCGAGCTCATCCCACAGGTGGAGATCGTCTTTGTTGTCGATCCAGCCGCAGCCGGTGCCGGGGGTTCCCGCCGGCTCGACGCTGCCCTCGGGCACCATGCCGGTCGATCCCGCGCCGATGTCGCCGGGGTCTCCGATCCAGTGCACGCTGCCCAGGCGGATCACCGCCCCTTCGCTCCAGCGCCGCACGTTGTCCTCACAGCCGCGGTACCAATCGCATTCGAAGCCGTAGACCAGCTCCATGTTCGGGGCGATCTGCGCGGCGAGCTCGCGCGTCTCCTCAAAGGCGCGGCGGCGTGCGGGCAGGTCGGCCTCGCTCACCATGGCGTCGCCCTCCGGGTCCATGGATGCGGGAAGGGTGAGGTGGTCGGTGAAGGCGAGCACGCGGCAGTCGTTCGCCGCGGCGGCGGTCATCACCTCCGTGAACGTCGACTCCCCGTCGGAGAAGTGGGTGTGCGTGTGGCAATCGACGATCGGGATACGCGACATAGTGCTGTGACTCCTTTCCGCGACGGGATGCCCGAGCGCATGTGGTGGACGGCACCATTGTATGGCGTTCGGCGAAAACGCGGGGCCTAGGCCCCAGACGGGTAACCGAAACGTATACGTTTTCTTACCTTCCAAGACGTTTGTCTGACAGGGTCATGTTGTGCGGCCTCAACCCTGTCATCGCCCCAAGCGCGCCCATCCAGAGTGCGCATACGTCGCGGTTTCCTGTAGTTTATGTCGGCGGTATTTGCTTTTCGGCGGATGGGCCTGCGCTCCATGGGCGCTTTGAGTACCATCAGCCGCGGTCGATGAATATCCAGCCGGGCCGGTGCAACCGGGCTCCCGCGGCACAGCATAACGAGAGAGGCCCCATGCAAGAGGCGTTTTTTTCTTTTATCAGCAGCTTCGGATACCTTGCAGTGTTCGGACTCATCTTCTTGGAGAACATCTTCCCGCCTATTCCGAGTGAGCTGATTCTTCCGCTGTCGGGTTTTCTGGTCATCCAGACGAGCATGGAGCTCCCGCTGGTGATCGTCTCGGCGACGATCGGCTCGGTGGTGGGCGCATTCGTGCTTTACGGTATCGGGCGCCTGCTGTCTCAGGACCGCCTCGAATCGTTCTTCGACACCCGGCCCATGCGCCTGCTCGGCTTCAAGTCCGATGACGTGTCCAAGGCGATCGGCTGGTTCGACCGGCGCGGGCAGATCACGGTGTTGCTGTGCCGCTGCATCCCCGTGGTGCGCAGCCTGATCTCGATTCCGGCGGGCACCGCCAAGATGAACATGGTGCGCTTCTCACTGTACACGCTGCTGGGCTCCGCCGTGTGGAACACCGTTCTGTGCAGCTTGGGCTACGCTGCCGGTGGCGCATGGGAGACCGTGACCGCCCAGGTCGAGGGCTTCTCCGACATCGTCAAGGTCGTGTTGATCGTCATCATCGTTGTCGTGGTGGCGTTCTGGATCGTCAAGCGCGTCATCCCGAACCTGCGCGAGAACAAGAACCAGTAGGGCGGATGCTCCGTTCTGTGCGCCCGGCGCCCCTTGGACCCTGCTTATTCATGAATGAGCGGGGGTCTTTTCAGCATTTGCCCAGGATTCGCTGTTTGACGTTCCTACTTTTTCATGAATGAGCGGGGTGGGGGCCCCTTTGAACCGCGCCCCTCTCTCCGGGCAGACGAGCCGATCAGCGCTTCCCTAGGTAGTGAGCTTGCGGACCAGATCGGTGAGCTCGGCTACCTGCTGCTCGAGCTCGCAGATGCGACGCGCGTTTTCCGCGATGCCCTCGCGGTTCATGATCGACGCCTCCTGAACCGGGTCGGGAAGGCTTTCGCGATGCTTCTTGGCATCGAAGTTCTCCGCCATGACGCGGCAGCCGTTGCGCCGCACCACGCGGCCGGGCACGCCGACCACCGTCGAGTCGGAGGGCACGTCCTTGACGACGACGGAGTTCCCCCCGATGCGCACGTTGTCTCCGATGGTGATGTTGCCGAGCACCTTCGCGCCGCTGCCCACGGTGACGTTGTTGCCGAGGGTGGGATGGCGCTTGCCGTTCTCATTGCCGGTGCCGCCGAGCGTGACCCCCTGGTAGAGCGTGCAGTCGTCGCCCACGATGGTCGTCTCGCCGATCACGACGCCCATGGCGTGGTCGATGAACAGGCGCCGCCCCAGCTGCGCTGCGGGATGAATCTCCACGCCCGTGAAGAAGCGCGTGATCTGCGACAGGATGCGCGCGACGCTGCGCAGGCCGTGGGTCCACAGCCAGTGCTCAGGCGTATGCATCCACTTGGCGTGCAAGCCGGGATACGACAGGAAGATGACCAGCCCGTTTTGCGCGGCGGGATCGTTGTTCTTGACGCTCGCGATATCCTCTTTGATGGTCGTGATGAAGCCCACGGTGGCTCCCCTCTGTTGGCGAATGGGTTAAGTATAGCGAATCGCTAGGAATAAACTGCCAAGCTGAGCGGATTTCATGGCGCGCGGGCTGCGAGCTGTCGCGGAATCGGCGTTTGGGCGCGGCCGTCAAAACGGAAAAGGGACCTTTGGGTACAAAAGTCCCGGGTCGCTGAGTAGAGCCTCTAGATAGCAAAATAAAATATATAGAATTACAACTAAAGTAACGTATTTCTGTGAAGCTACTCGGGCAGTCGGGTTTCATGTACCCAAAAGTCCCTACTTTGTTTTTGGGAACATATAAAAGATGTAGAGATACTAGTAATGTATAAAATATGGCCTATAATGCCGAGATTTCCGGCATAACACCCGCGCACATGCGGTTTTCCGCAGCCTGAGCCTGCCAAAGGCCGCTTTGCGCGCGAATCTTCGGCAGCGACGTTTACAGCTTGGAAACTTTACGCCACACTCCACCGCAGGGGAGTAGAATCGTGCAAATACATTTCGCGCACTGCGTGCAAATAGAAAACCAGTAAAGGAGACCGCCATGGCAGTGGAGAAGAAGGATATCGATTGGGGCAACCTCGGTTTCGCCTATCGTCCCACGGATTACAGCTATGTCTGCAACTACAAGGACGGCGCCTGGGAGGAGGGCGGCCTCACGACCGACCACAGCCTGACGCTCTCCGAGTGCGCGGGCATTTTCCATTACTGCCAGGAGGTCTTTGAGGGCCTGAAGGCCTACACCACCAAGGACGGGAAGATCGTCTGCTTCCGCCCCGACCTCAACGCCTCGCGCATGGCGGACTCCGCGCGCCGCATCGTGATGCCGCCGTTCCCCGAGGACAAGTTCATCGAGGCCGTCAAGATGGTCGTCAAGGCCAACGAGGCCTGGGTACCGCCGTTCGGCTCGGGCGCGACCCTCTACATCCGTCCGTTCATGGTGGCGACCGGCGAGGTCATCGGCGTGAAGCCGGCCGACGAGTACCAGTTCCGCATCCTCGTGACCCCGGTCGGCCCGTACTATTCGGGCGGCGTGAAGCCCGTGGCGGTCAAGGTCCCCGAGTACGACCGCGCCGCACCGCACGGCACCGGCGCCATCAAGGCGGGCCTGAACTACGCCATGTCCCTGTATCCGAGCGTCCAGGCGCACGCCGAGGGATTCGCCGACAACATGTTCCTCGATCCTCAGACCCACACCTACGTCGAGGAGTCCGGTGGCGCCAACTTCCTGTTCGTGGACAAGGACGGCACGCTGGTGGTGCCCCAGTCCGCGACGAACTCCATCCTGCCGTCGATCACCCGCCGCTCGCTGGTCTATGTGGCCGAGAACATGCTGGGCATGAAGGTCGTCGAGCGTCCGGTCGAGTTCGCCGAGGTCCAGGCCGGCGCGTTTGTCGAGTGCGGCATGTGCGGCACCGCGGCCGTCATCAGCCCGGTGGGCAAGGTCGTCAACGGTGACGAGGAGATCGTGTTCGCGAGCGGCGTGGAGGAGGTCGGTCCCGTGATGAAGAAGCTGCGCGAGACGCTGACCAGCATCCAGGACGGCGAGATCGAGGGCCCCGAGGGCTGGGTCGTGGAGATCTGCTAGGGAAACACCGATTGATGCATTCCGTGTTGCCTGCGAGGGGCGTCCGGTGTGTCTGGTCGATTGAGGACCCGCCTGCGCAAACGCGCGGGCGGGTCTTTTTCTCCTGCGGCGCGCCCCGGCGGCAGGGTGGAAAACCTTGCAACTTTCTTGTCGCTTGCCCGGGGGAATCTTGGAGGCTGCTTCGTATCGTGTATGTCAAGATGGGAGCACGATGAAGGGAGCGCCATGTTTGCCATCGAGACAGCCGGTCTTGGTAAGAGCTTTCGGCACAAACGGGTGCTCGACGGCCTTAACGTGCACGTCGGCCAAGGGGAGATTTACGGGTTCATCGGCAAAAACGGCGCGGGCAAGTCGACGACCATGAAGCTGATCGCCGGGCTCATGCCGGCAGATGCCGGCGAGATTCGCGTGCTGGGAGACCTGCTTGTCCCCTGCGAGCCCCATCCCCGCGTCGGCGCGCTCATCGAGCAGCCCGGCATGTACGCCAACCTTTCGGCGCTCGACAACCTCATGGCCAAGGCGCTCGTGCTCGGTCTTGTCGACGCGCGCCGCACATGTGAGGAGCTTCTCGAGGTCGTGGGGCTTGCCGATGCGGGCAACGAGAAGACCAAGCGGTTTTCGCTCGGCATGAGGCAGCGTCTGGGCATCGCGCTCGCCTTGCTGGGAAGTCCCGACGTGCTGCTGCTCGACGAGCCGCTCAACGGCCTCGATCCCGAGATCGCGCGCGACATCCGCAGCCTCATCGTCCGCATGAACCGCGAGCGCGGCGTCACGGTGTTCATCAGCTCGCACGCGCTCGATCAGCTCGAGCGGATCTGCACGGTCTACGGCGTGCTGCGTGACGGCGGCCTTGCGGCCGAATTGACGGCGGACGAGGTCGATCAGGCGTGCGCACGCTGTCTGATCGTGCGCACGGGCGAGGCCCCTCGCGCCCTGGCGGCGCTCACCGAGCGCTTCCCCCGGGCCCATCTGGTCGCGTTGCCGGACGATGAGCTCCGCATCGACGGGGACATCGATGCGGAGGAGGTCGGTCGCGCGCTTGCGGAGGAGGGCATCGCGATCCGCGAGCTGCGGCGCTCCGAGGGCGACCGCGAGGCGTTCTTCGTCGGTCTCATGGGCGGGCACGACGGCCCGGCGTCCGAATGACGACGCGGCGCGATGCCGCTTTATCCATGTGGTTTCACGCGAAAAAGGGGTGATCGGGATGCTCAACATGCTACGCGCGATCCTGTTTCGTCTTCGGAAAAGCGGGGCGCTGATAGCGGCGCCGCTTGCCGCGGTCGCGGTGTTCGCCATCTTTGGCGCCGCGGAGCTCGAGATGGGCTTTTGGAACGGCAGATGGGCGTCGGGCGAGACCTACGACCCCACGTTTTTGGGGCTCGCGGGTCGGGTCGCATTCGGAAGCGCGCCGCTTTTGCCCTGCATGGCCGGCATCTGGTGCGTGCAGCTTTTCACGGACGACATCGCGGGTCTGCCGTCGGGCGCCGCGATGAAAAACGTGGTCGTCAGGCCGCGCGCGCGGCTCCACTACCTTGGCGCGCAGCTGCTCACCATGCTGGCAAGCTGCGTCGTGTCGACCGTGCTGCTGCTCGTCGTGTGCGCTTGGCTACCCGGCGCATGGGGCGTCGAGACGCCTCCGGTGGACGCTGCGTCCGTGGCAGCATGGGCGGCGCTTGCCGCGCTGACGGGCTTCTGCTTCTGCTCGATCACGCTGTGCGCCTGCATGTTCGCGCGAAGCTCGCGCATCGCCTGGGTGCTCGCGTTCGCCATCTGCTACGGTATCGTCGGGAAATTGCTGATGCTTCCGCTCGCGCTCTTCACGATGGGTGGCGGCATTTCTGCAGCGCTGGAGATGAGCTCGATGCTGCCCTCGACGCACGCGTACGTGCTGGGCGAGGGCCTCGGGTACTTCTCCTACCCGGGCGCCATGCTCAGGGTCGTGTTCTACCCGCTGCTCTGGTCGGTGATCGCCGCGCTGGTCGCCTACGCGCGCCTGCGGCGCCGCTCGTTCTAGGGACGGCGGTGCCCGTCTGTTCACCCGCTTGCGGACTCGGTGCCGAGGAGGCCGGCGGTATCCCCGGGGTCCTTCATTCATGAACGAAGGAGACCGTTTACGGCGTTTGCGCAGGATTTTTATATCTAACCCACCTCTTCATTCATGAACGAAGCGACAGAACGAGACGGCAAGACGGGCGAGGTGGGAGCACGGGTGCGGGGAGCGGGGAACGAATCGATCGTCGTTGTAAGGAGGTGGGCTCATGACAGCCGATGTGGGATCGCTGGCGCTGATCGCCGTGCTCGTCGCGGCTCTGCTCATCGCCCTCGTGGTGATGGTCCGCCGGGATCGCGAGCTTGTGCGCATCGCGGAGGAGCTTGACCTGCGGGCGCCGGACAGCAATGCGCGCATCGCGCTCGAGGTGCGCAGCGCGGGGCTCGAGGGGCTCGCGCGCGCTCTCAACAGGGAGCTCGACCGCGAGAGGGACCGTCGCATCGCCGACCGCGCCGCGCAAGCGTCGTTTCAGCAGGACCTCGCCTCGCTGTCGCACGATATCCGCACGCCGCTGGCGGGGGCGCAAGGCTACCTGCAGCTGGCGCAGCGCACGGCGGAGCAGGCCGAGCGCGAGCGCTACACCGAAGCCGCGATCGAGCGCCTGTCTTCCATGCGCACGCTGGTAGACGGGCTGTTCGAGTACGCGAAGGCGGCAGATCCCGCGTTGGCGCTGAACGTGGAGCCCGTGGCGCTTCTGCCGGTCCTGTCCGATGTCCTCGTCTCGTTCTACCCGCAGTTCACCGCGCGCGGATGGGAGCCGTCGATCGTCTGCGAAGACGAGGACGTCCAGGTGCTCGCGGAGACGTCGTCGTTGACGCGCGTGCTGACGAACCTTGTCAACAATGCGCTGCGCTACGGATCGGACGCGCCCTCGATCGAGATCGCGTCGATGGGAGGACGGGTGAGCCTGAGCATCTCCAACCCCGTGGAACAACCGGATGCGATCGATGCCGGGCGTCTGTTCGACCGGTTCTACAAAAGCGATGCCGCGCGGACGGGCGAGGGGAGCGGGCTTGGACTTGCCATCGTCGCGCGCTTGCTGGATGCTATGAGCGGCGAGGCGCACGGCGAGGTCGCGGACGGAAGCCTGACCGTGCGCATCAGCCTGCCTCGCGCCTGATCGCCGAGGCATCCTGGGCGCACGCGTCCGCATGCGCCGGAGCAGTCGTGGAGGATGAGATGAAAGCCCTGGTCATCGAGGACGACGCCGCGCTCAACGAGATCGTCTGCACGTGTCTTGCCGGCGCGGGCCACACCTGCGTGCCCGCGTTCTCAGGCAGCGAGGCGCGCATGCTGCTCGAAGGGCCGTCGTGCCAGACGTTCGACCTGGTCATCACCGACCTCATGCTTCCGGGGTGCCCGGGCGAGGATCTGGTGCCGCTCGTTCGGCAGCGCTTGGGCAACGTGCCGGTGATCGTCATCTCGGCAAAAAGCGCTGTGGACGACCGCATCGCGCTTCTGCGGTGCGGGGCCGATGACTATCTCGTCAAGCCGTTCGATCTCGACGAGCTGCTCGCCCGCATCGATGCGCAGTTCCGCGTGCGGGGGATCGCTGTCGCCGGATCGCCGGGTGCGCCCGCCGCACGCGAGGTCGGGGAGACGGTGCTCACGTTCGGGGCCTGGCGCCTCGATCCCGCGACGCGCCGCTTCTATGCGGCGGATACGCCTGTGCGCCTCACGCGGACCGAGTTCGACCTGCTCGCCCTGCTGATGGCGCATCCCGACCGCGTGTTCACCAAGCGCGATCTGTACCTCGCCACCTGCCACGACGAGCGGCTGCTCGACGACATCGCCGCGGGCTCCGCGCGCGTGAGCTCCTCCGATGAGAAGACCGTCGCCACCCACATGGGCAACCTGCGCGCCAAGCTCAAATCGAGCGGAACCGACGGGTACCTCGAAACGGTATGGGGTATCGGTTTCAAGCTGCGCCGGCCATGATGAAATGATGGGCCTGGCTGCATTATTTCATTGACCCCGTTGATGTGGGGATTGTTCCCGGGAATAATAAAGGTGCCTCTGTTGCGCTCTGACGCAAACGTACCCTAATCACGCTCTCCCCGCCGGGAGCGCACAAGCAAGGAGGAACCATGGAGTCACGGCACCGCGCCGTTGCTGCCGGCCTGACGCTCACGCTTGCGCTGGGCGCCTGGACCATGCCTGCCAGCGCATTTGCGGACACGACGATCCCGCAGGGCGCTTCCGAGACCGCCTCGTCTTCCGGTGGCGACACGGGAAAGGCCGGTCCGCTGCCCGAGCCGGGCGATTACGATCGCGCACTCGATTACGAAGAGGATCCCCAGGAAAGCGGCTCGGTCTCGCTGCTGTCGACCGAGGAGGGCCTTGCGCGCCTGACCCCGCTGACGCTTTCTAGCGAGATGAAGTATTTTGCCGAAAACGAGAGCGGCAGCAACTACGATCAGGGATTCAGCTATGGCGACGGCTATAACGCCATGGGGTTCTACCAATTTGACCGCCGCTACTCGCTGCTTCCGTTCATCAAAGCGTGCTACGAGTACAACCCGACGAAATACGCGATGTTCGCGCCGGTGATCGAGCGGGGCGACGAGCTGACGGGCGGGGCCATCTACGACCGTGAGACCAAGCAGCTCACCGAGATCGGCCAGCTTGCCGAGAACGCCTGGCACGCTGCGTACCGTGCGGATTCGACCGAGTTCTCCGCGCTGCAGGACGCCTATGCCTACCAGGAGTACTACCTGCCGGTGCAGCGGATTCTTAAGAACAACTTCGGCGTCGACATCTCGGGGCGCGCGGATTGCGTCAAAGGCCTGGCCTGGGGCCTGTGCAACCTGTTCGGCTCGGGCGGCTGCCAGCGCTTCTTCAGGCTCGCCAACCTTTCGGACGACATGACCGACCGGGAGTTCGTGAACGCCCTGTGCGACGCCGTGGTCAACAACGTGGACGACTACGCGTACGGCGCGAGCTACAAGGCGCGCTACGAGCGCGAGCGGGCGACCTGCCTGGAATACATCGCCGAGGACGAGGCCCTGTCGGGCGATACGGGCTCCGACGAATCCGACGAGCTGCCGTTTTTCGACGTCGACCGCGCCTGGTACTACGACGACATCGTCTATGTATATAAGAACGGGTACATGAGCGGCCTTGCGGACCCCGTGCTGCGCTTCGCTCCCAACGAGGCCATCGTGCGCCAGGACGTGGCGTGCGTGCTCTACAACATCTTCGGGAACGGGGAAAAGGCCCCTGCCTGCAGTTTTGCCGATGTCGATCAGAGCAAGTACTATGCCGACGCCATCAACTGGGCGGTGTACCACGGCTACATGAACGGCATCGGGGACCCTGCGACCGGCACGTACGTGCGCTTCGGCGTGAACGAGCCCCTGCCGCGCGAGCAGCTTGCAAGCGTTGCCGCGAACATCGCGCGCAAGACGGGCGATTCGCTGGATGCGAGCAAGTACCACAGCATGCTCGATTGGGCGACGACGAGCCCGTGGGCGACGGAAAACGTGATCTGGGCGCTCAACAAGGGCGTCATCGACGGCGTGTCGCTTGTCGAGGGCCGTTACGTGGCGCCGCACAACAATACGACGCGCGCCGAGATGGCCGCCATCGTGAGGCGCTGCATCGAGAAGGGCATTATTCCGACGGCATCGTAGCGCGCGGCAGGTGTCGAAGCCTGTCGCCGCCGAGTCGGCGGAAATAAATCTGACACACGGGAAAATAATCCTTGCCGAGAATACTCCACCATAGTAAAGTGAACAGCGTTGCGAGATATTTAAGGGAAGGTTGCACCATGAAGAGATCCCGTCTGTTCACCATGCTTGCCGCGACCGCGGCGCTCGTGTGCGCGTTCGCGCTCGCCGCGTGCGGCGGCAGCCCTGCTTCCGACGAGCCGGCCGACTCCGGTTCGGCTGCGGCATCGGGCGCCGACAACTCCGCCGACATCACCGAGCTCATCGTCGGCTTCGACCAGGCCTATCCGCCCTACGGCTTCGTGGGCGATGACGGCGAGTTCACCGGCTTCGACCTCGACCTTGCTGCCGAGGTCGCCCAGCGCTGCGGCTGGGAGGTCACCTACGAGCCCATCGACTGGGACGCCAAGGACACGCTGCTTGATTCCGGCGCCATCTCCTGCATCTGGAACGGCTTCACCATGGAGGGCCGCGAGGACGACTACACCTTCTCCGAGCCCTACATGCTCAACGGCCAGGTTGTGGTCGTGAAGGCCGACAGCGGCATCGAGAGCTTCGATGACCTCGCGGGCAAGACGGTCATCACCCAGGTCGACTCCGCCGCGCTCGACGTGCTCGAGGGCGACCAGGCCGACCTTGCCGCGACGTTCGCCTCGCTCGAGCAGATCGGCGAGTACAACACGGCCTTCATGCAGCTCGAGTCCGGCGCCGTCGACGCGGTGGCGTGCGACCTGTCCATCGCCGAGTACCAGATGGCCGCCAACCCCGACGCCTACGCGCAGCTGCCCGACATGCTGTCCGAGGAGCACTACGCCGTCGGCTTCAAGAAGGGTAACCAGCAGCTCGCCGACAAGGTGACCGAGACCCTGCGCGAGATGGACGAGGACGGTACCATCGAGGAGCTGTGCAACAAGTACGCCGAGTACGGCATCAGCTACGATAACTGGGTGCTCGAGTAGCGCAGGACCGTGAAATTTTAGGGGCTGTCCCTAAAATTTCGAATGCGGTGGGAAAACGGGGCTTCCTCGTTTTCCCACCATTTTGCTTGAAGGGATGCAGATGGATATTGCAACCATGGTCGGGATGCTGCTGGAGGGTTTCGGCACGACCATCCAGATCTTCGTGCTCACCTTGGTGGGGTCTATTCCGCTGGCGGTACCCATCGCGCTGGCGCGCATGAGCCGCTTCGCTCCGCTGCGGGCGCTGGCGCGCGTCTACATCTCCGTGCTGCGCGGCACGCCGCTCATGCTGCAGATGTTCGCCATCTACTTCGCCCCGTATTACGTGTTCGGCATCGAGCTGACCACCGATTCCAAATGGCAGGCGTGCATCGTGGCGTTCATCGTCAACTACGCGGCCTATTTCGCCGAGATCTACCGCAGCGGCATCCAATCCATCCCGCGCGGCCAGTACGAGGCGGCCGAGGTGCTGGGGTATTCGCGGATGCAGACGTTCGTGCGCATCGTGCTGCCGCAGGTCGTCAAGCGCATCCTTCCCGCCATGGGCAACGAGATCATCACGCTCGTGAAGGACACGTCGCTTGCGTTCGCGATCGGCGTGGCGGAGATGTTCTCCACGGCCAAGGCGCTGGTGGCCTCGCAGGTGAGCATGGTTCCCTTCGCCATCTCTGCTGCGTTCTACTGGGTGTTCAACTTCCTCGTCGAGATCGTGATCGGGTTCGTCGAGAAGAAGCTGAACTACTACCACGACTAGGAAATCCGTTCCGCTCCGCTTGGCCATGGAAGACGGGTGTGCATGGCAGGGCGGCGCGAGCCGATAGTAGGGAAAGGAGCGTACCGTGGCTGATGCGGTGTTCTCGATGGAGCATGTGAGCAAGGCGTTCGGCGACAACGTCGTGTTGCGCGACATCTCGCTGGCGGTCGAGCCGGGCGAGGTTGTGGCGATCATCGGCCCGTCGGGCGGCGGCAAGTCGACGATGCTGCGCTGCGCGACGACGCTTGAGCAGATCGACGCGGGCACGCTGTCCTATGGCGACCTCGTCGTGGCGTCGACCGACGCGGACGGGCAGGTGAGCTACGTGCGCGGCGACACGATGCGTCGCGCCAAGAGCCGCTTCGGACTGGTCTTCCAGAGCTATAACCTGTTTCCACACATGACGGTGCTGCGCAATATCATGGACGCGCCGATCGTGGTGCAAAAGCGCGACCGCTCCGAGGTGGAGCAGCAGGCGCGCTCCCTGATCGCCAAGATGGGCCTCACCGGCTGCGAGGATAAGGTCCCCTGCCAGCTCTCGGGCGGCCAGCAGCAGCGCGCGAGCATCGCGCGCGCCCTGGCGCTCAACCCCGACATCCTGTTTTTCGACGAGCCGACCAGCGCGCTCGATCCCGAGCTCACCGGAGAGGTGCTCAAGGTCATCAGGCAGCTCGCGGCGGAGGACATCACCATGATCATCGTGACGCACGAGATGGCGTTCGCGCGCGATGTGGCCGACCGCGTCGTCTTCATGGATGGTGGCATGATCGTCGAGGAGGGAGCCCCCGCAGAGGTGTTCGGCAACCCCCGGCAGGAGCGCACGCGCGCATTCTTGGCCCGCTACAGCGGCTAGCAAGCACGCCTAGGGGTCGTTTGGGGACGGGTTCGTTCCAACCCATCTATGATCACGGCGTGCAAACGAAAATGGGTTGGAACGAACCCGTCCCCAACCAACCCATCGGCGCGCTTCGCTAATCGTCCACTTTGGTCAGGTTGATGGCCTCGCGTATCTTGCGCAGCGATTCGGCCGTTCCCTGCACGCGGAACATGAGCGCCGTGTAGAGCGTGTCGATGATGGCGAGCTGCGCAAAACGGCACGAAAGCGACTCGGGGCGGTATCCCGTTTCGTCCGAGGTCGAGACGAAGGTGACGTCGGCATATTCGGAGATGTGCTGCGAGGGGTAGCTCGTGATGAGGATGACGCGCGCGCGGGCCTCGTGGGCGATGCGGGCGATCTCGATCATCTCGCGCGTGGCGCCCGTGTGCGAGATGACGATGGCGCAGTCGTCGGGCGTCAGCTGCGCGGCCTGCATGAGCTGCATGTGCGTGTCGGTGACGAAATGGCAGGGGATGGGCGAGCGCAGGAACTTCTGGTAGGCGTCGAGCGCGATGATGCCCGATTCGCCGCAGCCGTACAGGGAGATGCGCGAGGCGCCCAGCATAAAATCGATCGCTTGCTCCAGGTCGTGCTCGTTGAGCAGCGACAAGGTGTCGTGAAGGGATTTCGCGCTGGAATGGAAGATCTTCTGCGCCACGACGATCGGGGCGTCCTCGGGCGTCACGTTCTCGTGGATGGAGATCTGCGGATCGAACTCCTCGGCGAGCAGATCGGTGCGGAAATCGCGAAAGCCCCGATAGCCGAGCTTTTTGGTGAACTTGAACACCGTGGAGTCGGCCACGCCGAGCTGTGCCGCCATCTCGTTGATGGTCATGCGGGAGGCGAATCGGGGGTCCTCGAGCACGAAGTTCGCGATGCTCTGCTCCTTGGTCGAGAGCGAGGGCATGAGGGACTTGATCTTGAGGAGAACAGTGTTGCGTGCCATTGATGGTCCAGACTGGTCAGCGGTTCATATTGCTATATCAATATGAGCTTATGCCACAAGTGTACTCAAATATTCGTGCGCCCAGAGGGCTCTCGAAGAAAAAAATTATTTTTCAGCCTACATGACAAAAGGTCAACCGGCTGAACGGTGGTAAACGGTCTGTATACGGCAAAAATCACTTTGTCCGTTTTGGAAACGTCACAAGAGCATCACATCAACAGGCAAATGACATAACGGGTCTAGCAATTAAAAAATGGCCTAATACCTGCTAAATTTAAGTCACAAGTAAGAAAAGACCCCGCGCAATGAGCGGGTAGCACAAAACACTTCGTAAAAACGTCTAAATTCGGCAGGCGATAAGGCAAAGACCGTTCGCCAGAAAGAAAAATAATTTCTTCAAGTACAACAGAAAAACACATAGACTTTTGGTCAAGGGGCGAAAAGCCCAAGGTTTGTCTTAACGAGGGGCCTCGTTGGGGCAACGGGGAGGGATGGAGAAGACGCACTCCACCATCTTCCGGAAAAGAGGAGAGAAAGGAAAGGCATTATGACAATTGTGCAAGCATTGCTGATTGCCCTCTTCGTGGCGGCAATCGAATCTCGCGCGCTTGGTTATGCTACCCTCACCATGCGTTTCTCGCCGTTGATGGCGGGCTTCTGGGTCGGTCTGATCCTGGGCGACATGACCCAGGCCATGATCGTCACCGCTACGATCCAGCTCATCTACATGGGCGTCGTCGCCCCCGGCGGTGCCATGCCCTCCGAGCCGGCCGTGGCGTCCGCAATCGCGGTTTCGGTCGCCGTCATCGGTGACCTGAACGCCGAGGCAGCCGTCGCCATCGCCGTGCCTGTCGGCCTCATGGGCAGCTACCTGTACCAGCTCCGCTTCTTCCTGAACACCATCGCCGTGAACAAGATGGACCAGTGCGCCGTGCGCGCCGATTCCCGTGGCCTTGCCATCTGGATCGCCGTCGTGCCGACCATCTTCTCCTTCCTGCTGTTCGTCCCGACGATCACCATCGCTCTGTACCTGGGCGCCCCGGTCATCTCTGACGTCATGAACGCCATCAGCAACGGCCCCGTGCTGCACGCGCTCGACGTCGTCTCCGGCGGTCTCGCCGCCCTCGGTATCGCCATCACCATGCATGTCATCGGCAGCCGCAAGCTGCTCGTGTTCTTCTTCCTGGCGTACTTCCTGGTTGTCATCACCACCCAGGCCGGCCTGAGCATCACCATGATCACCTGGGCCATCTTCGGCGTCATCATCGCCTTCTGCTACAACATGTTCACCGCGAAGGCCGAAGCGTAAATCCGTTCGCGCCCTATAGATATCAGAAAGGAAGGGAACATACTCATGAGCGAAGTCGAGAAGCTTTCCCAGGATTATCACGATTACCTCGATGAGGACGGCATGATCCATGCCGATCCCCGTTTGATGCTCGGCGAGGCCAACAAGCCCGATGAGATCACCAAGGGCGATGTCATGAAGGTTTGGTTCCGCTGGTGGTGGTGCAACGAGGTGCCCCACACCTTCGACCGCATGATTGCCCCTTCGCTGTGCTTCGGCCTCATGCCCGTTTTGAAGAAGCTCTACAAGAACCCGGTGTTTCTGGGCGAGGCCTACCAGCGTCACCTGCAGTTCTTCAACACCCAGGCTGTCTGGGGCGGCGGCATCATCTCCGGTATCACCATGTCGCTTGAGGAGGAGCGCGCCAAGGCGCTCAACGCCGGTGAGGACGCCCTCGATGCCTCGATGATCCAGAATACCAAGATCGGCCTGATGGGCCCGCTGGCTGGCGTCGGCGACTCCATCGACTCCGGTACCGTCCAGTACATCTTCATCTCCCTGTTCCTGGGTCTGGCCCAGGAGGGCAATCCGATGGGCGCCGTGCTGCCGTTCATCTGCTTCGCCACCGCGACGTTCATCTACGGCTACCTGTTCACCCGCATGGGCTACACCATGGGCCGTCGCGCCGCGCTCGAGGTCATGAAGGGCGGCCGCATCAAGTCCATCATCGACGCGCTCGGCGTGCTCGGTCTGTTCATGATGGGCTGCATGGCTGCAAGCTACGTCAAGCTGACCACCCCGATCGCGGCCGACCTGTCCGGTAAGCCGTTCGTCCTTCAGGACACCCTCGACGGCATCCTGCCCGGCATCCTGCCGCTGTGCGCCGTTATGGCCCTGTTCTTCTTCTTCCAGAAGAAGGGCATGAAGGTCACGCAGGCCATGCTCGGCTTCACCGCGATCCTGATCGTCCTCGCGGTCATCGGCATTCTCTAATCGGATTTAGAGCAGTAAGGAGAGCAAGCGCATGAACAAGGTTCTCATCATCACGCACGGCCTGTTTGGCATCGAGCTCAAGAAGAGCGCCGAGATGATCATGGGCGAGCAGGAGAACGTGGACGCCCTGGGGCTCGTTCCCGGCCAGTCCGTCGATGACCTGCGCGAGCAGGCGTTCGCGATCGTCGAGAAGAACGACGAGGCAGGCGCGCACACCATCATCATGTGCGACCTCATGGGCGGCAGCCCCTCCAACGTGGCGCTGGCGTGCGTGGGTAAGGTCGATTGCGACGTCATCCTCGGCGTGAACATGCCGATGCTCATCGAGACCATCCAGCAGCTCGATATGGTCGAGGACGGCCACGAGCTCGCCGGCATCGCCCTGGAGGCCGGCAAGATGGGCGCTCGCCTCATCAACCGTTCCAACCTCAAGGGCTAATCGTCCCAATTGGGGTACATACCTTGTAATGGGGCGTGTACCCCTCCTGTTCATCCACCAGGGATTGGAGAAACCACCATGTCTGAGATTACCCTCGCGCGCATCGACGATCGTCTGGTTCACGGCCAGGTCATGCAGGTCTGGACCAAGGGCAAGGGAACCAACTCTGCCTACGTCATCGATGACGCCACCGCCAACGACGAGTTCATGAAGGAGATCTACGAGTCAACCCAGTCCACCGGCGGCCTCAAGATCAAGGTGTTCTCCGCCCAGGGTCTTGTTGACCAGTGGAACGCCAACCAGTTCGGTGACGACAAGGTCGCCCTGATCTTCAAGTCCCTCGCATACGCCAAGGTCGCTGTCGACGGCGGCGTGCCCATCAAGGAGCTCAACGTCGGCGGCATCGCCATCAAGCCGGGTTCCACCAAGGTCATCGAGTCCGTCGGCCTGACCGATGCCGACGCCGACATCGCCAAGGCCATCGGCGACGCGGGCGTGACGGTCTACTTCCAGAAGATCCCGTCTTCTGAGAACGTCTCCCTTGCCTCCGCTCTCGCCAAGTGCGGCAAGTAGCCCCACCCGTTGTACACCTGCGATTAGATAGGATGCGCGACTTAGATGGATTATCGCATCGCAATCGTTAACTCCTCGTCGTTCGGCAGGCGTTTCCCCGATCAGATGGAGCGCCTCGAGAAGATCGGCACCGTCGAGCGCGTCCGCGTTGCGGGCGATGCCCACGGCGCGGAGCTCGCCGAGGCCCTCAAGGACTTCAACATCATCATCTCCTCGGTGACGCCGTTTTTCGACGCTGAATTCTTCGAGCACAAGACCGACCTGCTGCTGCTTTCCCGCCACGGCATCGGCTACAACAACGTCGATGTGGCGGCCTGCAACGCAACGGGCTGCATCCTGACCACCGTGCCGCCGCTCGTCGAGCGCGACGCCGTGGCCGAGGGCGCCGTCGCCCTGCTGCTCGACTGCATGCGTCATGTGAGCGATTCTCATGTGGCCGCCAACGAGGGCCGTTGGGCGGAGCGCGCCTCCTTTGTGGGCAATGGCGTGTCCGGCAAGACGCTCGGCATCATCGGCTGCGGTAACATCGGCACCCGCGTCGTGGAGATCCTGGCCCGCGGCTATGACCTCAAGGTTCTGGCCTGCGACCCGGTTCAGCGCGACGAGTGGGCGGACGGCCTGCGCGCCCAGGGCGTCGACTTCGAGTACACCGACCTGGATACCGTGGTCTCCAACTGCGACATCCTGACGCTCAACGCCGACCTCAACCCCACGTCGTTCCACATCCTAGACGCCGATGCCCTCTCCAAGATGAAGAAGGGCGTCTACGTGGTGGACAACGCCCGCGCCGACCTCATCGACCAGCCCGCCATGCTGGCCGCGCTCGAGGACGGCACGGTCAAGGGCCTCGCGATGGACGTCATGCACGACGAGCCGCCTCGTCAGGACGATCCGTACTTCAACCATCCCAAGGTTCTCGTATGCCCGCACATCTCCGCGTATACGGAGGAGTGCCTGCGCGGCATGGGCGAGAAGTGCGTCGGCGATGTCGAGCGCTTCGTCGCCGGCGAGGAACCGGTTAACGAGATTCGAGCCTAACGCTCGCGTCCGATTCCAGGCCTGCACCTCTCCGCGCACCCGCAGGAGGGTGCAGGCCTACTTTTTTGTCTATTTCACCTCTTTCGATGCAAAGGAGCCGGGGCTGTGGGTCCGTTTCAGGCAGTACTTTTCGACATGGACGGTCTCATCTTCGATAGCGAGCGCTTGTGCTACAAGGCGTACCTGCGCGCGGCGCGCGCCTTCGGCTTCCAGATGAATCCCGCCCTCTACATGAGTCTTTGCGGCAGGATCGAGCATGAGGTCGTCGCCGGGCTGCGCCACGCCTTCGGCGAGGACAAGGACGTCGCCACATGGCGCGAATATATCAAAAAGCAGAAGACGGCCGTGCGCATGGAGCAAAACGGCCGTGTGGGAAAGAAGAAGGGCCTGCTGGAGCTGTTGAGCTACCTGCAGGAGCGTCAGATCCCCTATGCGCTCGCAAGCTCTTCGGTCCGCCCGTTGATCGACGAGTACATGAAGGCCGAGTACCTCACGCACGCCTTCCCCTACATCATGGACGGCACGCAGGTTGAAAACGGCAAGCCCGACCCCGAGATCTTCCTCAAGGCGGCCGCGCTCATCGACGCCGACCCTGCGCACACGCTCGTGCTCGAGGACAGCCATGCGGGCGTGCTCGCCGCCAACGCCGGCGGCTTCACGTCGGGCTTCGTCTTCGATGACTTGACGAATATGGATTCGGTCACCGAGGGCTACCCGATTCTCGATCAGCCCGAAGGCAACCGCGAGACCATCCGCCGCGACGCGGTGCTCTCGTTCGACAGCCTGGCCGACGTCGTGGGATTCCTTGAAGTCCTGCGCTAAGTATGGAAACAAAGCGAGGTTACCCCTATGGACAAGCTCGTTGTATATAACGACCTGCGCAGGCTGTTCGCCATCAGCCTGTCGTATGTGGTCATCGCCGCGTGCATCCTGTGGCTCGGGTTCACGCAGGGCAGCGGCGCCGTCGTGTGGCCGATCGTCTCGGTGCTGGTGGCGGCGTGCTTTCTGGCCGGCGTGGCGTTCAACGTCCGCAAGATGACCAACCGCAACCCGCTGTTCGAGTACACCCTCGACGGCGTGACGGACATGACCAAGCCCGACGACATCATCTACCTGCCGTGGTCGCAGGTACTCAACGTCAACCTCAAGGCCGCGAGCAACAACGACCTGATGCTCGAGGTCATGGGCTACAAGACCGCCGATCAGTTCGAGACGGTGACGCCCGAGATGAAGCAGCAGATGGAGGCCAACCACTCCGACCGCGTCTACTTCGTGCTGCAGCTGTCCGGCCTGTGGGTTCGTCAGTCGCGCATGAAGGGCGCCTACGAATGGATCTGCGACCATGTGGCCGAGGCGTATCCCGCCATCGCGTTCTCGCGGTTCGAGGATCCGCTGTCCAAGCTTGGCAAGAAATCCGACCAGTAGGCCAATAGGAAAACGGGAGCTCTGTGATCTATGGATAAGCGCGCGCTGCGCATGGCGGCATCGGATGACGTCGCCACGGTTATCGACGCGGTGAGCGCGGGCGAGAAGGTCTGCGTGCGCACCAAGAGCGGCGAGGTCGCCTGCATGCTGACCGCGCGCGAGGACATCCCGCGCTTCCACAAGATCTGCCTTATCGAGCGCGACGCGGGCGACACGGTCACCAAGTACGGCCAGATCATCGGGCGCGTGACGTCGCCGATCGGTCGCGGCTCGTACGTGCATATCCATAACATCGAAAGCATCAAGACGGGGGTGGGCGCATGAGGGGGTACCGAAGACCCGATGGCAGCATCGGCATCCGCAACCATGTGATGGTGCTCTCGACATGCGGCTGCGCCAACATGGTCGCGCGGCGCATCGCCGATGCGGTGCCCGGGGCCGTGGCGGTCGAGAACTCCAAGGGCTGCGGTCAGGTGGGCAGCGGCATCGAGATCATGCGCCGCTGCCTTGTGAACCTCGCGCTCAACCCGAACGTGTTCGGCACGCTTATCGTCGGTCTGGGGTGCGAGTCGACCAAGCCCTACGAGCTTGCCGAGGTCGTGCGCTCGCGCTCGGATAAGCCGCTCGAGGTCATGACGATCCAGGACTGCGGCGGCTCCGCTGCCGCGATCGAGCACGGCGTCGAGTTGGCGCGCGGCCTTACGGAGCGCGCGGCGGGTGCCGAGCGCTGCGAGATGGGCCTGGGCGACCTGGTGCTCGGCACCAACTGCGGAGGCTCCGATGCCACGAGCGGCCTCGCGGCGAATCCCGTGGCGGGCGTGGTGAGCGACGCGGTCGTCGCTGCCGGGGGCACCGTGATGCTCGGCGAGACGACCGAGCTCATCGGCACCGAGGACCTGCTCGCCGCGCGCGCCGCGACCCCGGACGTGGCGGATGATATCTACCGGATCGTCTGCGGGTTGGAGCGCAGCTTTGCCGAGGCGGGCGTCGACGTGCGCGGCGCGAACCCCTCTCCCGGAAACATGGCCGGCGGGCTCTCGACGCTCGAGGAGAAGGCGCTGGGCGGCATCTCCAAGGGCGGGACCTCCCCGATCATAGAGGTCGTCCCTTACGGTGCGCGACCCGGCAGGCGTGGCCTGGTGATCATGGACACGCCGGGCTACGACATCGAGTCGGTGTCGGGCATGACGGCGGGCGGCGCCCAGGCGCTGATCTTCACCACCGGGCGCGGCACGCCGATCGGCAACCCGCTTATACCGGTCATCAAGGTGACGGGCAACGTCGAGTGCGCGGCGCGCATGGCGGACAACATCGACTTCGACGCGTCGGGCGCCGTGGAGGGCGCATCGACGATCGACGAGCTGGGCTCTTCGCTGCTCGAGCTGCTCGAGCGCGTCTGCGACGGCGAGCAGCCCGCAGCGGAGCGCTTCGGGTTCAACGATTTCTCGATCTTCCATAACCAGGAGGTCTGGTGCACCTGCCTGCCGTGAGGCGCGCGGTGCCGCATGCGGCTCCTGTTTGCATAGATGAATCAGGCAGATCGACAAGAGAAGGGAAGCAAGATGTCGACTGAGTACATGAAGCAGAACGGATTCTACGAGCAGGTCGAGAAGACGGGTGTCGTGCCCGTCGTGGTGCTTGAGAAGGTCGAGGACGCCGTTCCCATGGCCAACGCGCTGGTCGCCGGCGGCCTTCCCGCCGCTGAGGTCACCTTCCGCACCGCCGCTGCCGCCGATTGCATCCGCGAGATGGCCGAGAAGTGCCCCGACATCCTGGTCGGTGCCGGCACCGTGGTGAACCTCGACCAGTGCAAGCGCGCGGTCGACGCCGGCGCCAAATTCATCGTGTCCCCCGGCTACGACATGGCCACCGTCGATTGGTGCATCGAGCACGAGGTGAACATCATCCCGGCCGCCGTCACCCCGACCGAGATCATGGCCATGATCAACCGCGGTCTTGACGTGACGAAGTTCTTCCCGGCGAATCTGTACGGCGGCCTGGCTGGTATCAAGGCTCTGGCCAGCGTGTTCGTCGGCCATCGTTTCATGCCCACGGGCGGCGTGAACACCGACAACGTGCGCGACTTCTTGAGCTGCGACGCCATCATCGCCGCCGGCGGCACCTGGATGGTCAAGCCCAACCTGTTCGCTGACGGCGACTTCTCCCGCGTCGAGGCCATCGCCGCCGAGGCCGCCGCTGCCGTGCGCGAGCTGCGCGGCTAATGTGAGTCGGCACCTACGGTGCGGGCGAAGTGCAGGGGTTTCGCCCGCACCGTGTGCATGGAAATTGCCAACTTCGGGGAAAGGAAGCATCATGGCAGTTGAATTGGATACCGCAATCAAGTTCGGCGCCGGTCGCGTTCGCTGCGAGCAGGGTCTGCTCGAGCAGCTCGGCGAGGAGTTCAAGCGCTTTGGCAACAAGATGCTGATCGTCGCCGGCCCGCGCTCCTGGGACGCCGTCAAGGACCGCCTGGTCCCCAGCATGGAGGCCGCCGGCGTCGCCTGGCAGCTCGAGATCTGGACGGGCTGGTGCTGCTACGAGGGCGCCGAGGAGCTCGCCGCCAAGGCCCACGAGGCCGGCTGCGACGAGATCGTGGGTGTCGGCGGCGGCAAGATCACCGACCTGGCAAAGGCGGTGGGCGAGGTGGCACACCTGGGCGCCATCAACGTCCCGACCTCTGCTTCCACCTGCGCACCGTTCACCTGCATGAGCGTCATGTACACCGCTGAGGGCGGCAAGCTGCGCTCTTGGCGCTTCGACCACGAGATCGATGCCGTCTACATGGACCTCGACGTCATCGCCGCCTGCCCGCACCGTTATAACGCCGCGGGCGTCATGGACGCGATGGCCAAGAAGATCGAGATGCTGAACGGCAAGCCCGAGATGCACCTCGAGGATACGCCGATCGACGTCTTCACCGCCTTCAACATGGCTGCCTACGTGTACGACGTGCTCGACAAGATCGCGCTCGACGCCATCGAGGACAACCGTGCCGGCAAGGTCACCAAGAACCTCTCCGACATGGCGTTTTTGAACGTCATCACCACGGGCGTCATCGCCAACACCACCAAGAGCTTCCGTCAGTCCGAGCTCGCGCACGTCATCTACGACGGCGTCCGCACGCACTTCACCCATGAGGCGGCCGACGCCATCCACGGCGAGATCGTCGCCGTGGGCCTGTTCTGCCAGCTCTACTTCAACGGCCTAAAGGACAAAGAGGAGGAGCTGCGCGAGTTCATGCGCAAGATGGACCTGCCGCTGACGCTGGGCGAGCTGGGTATCGAGCCGACCGAGGAGAACCTCAACACCATCGAGGAGTACATCGTGAACTCCCGTCACTACAACAGCGACGACCCGGCTGACCGTCAGCGCCTGCATGAGGCCGTTCGTGAGATGGTGTAGCGCGTGACGTTGCTGTTACGTGGTAGAGTAAGGGGTAGGTTATAGTCCGGGCCGCAGGGGTGTCCGGCGCAGATGAGCTTGCGCTCAATATAGAAAAGGAGAGATTCCCATGTACTCTGAGGAGACCACCATCGTCAACGCGACCGGCCTGCACGCTCGTCCGGCTTCTATGTTCACCAAGACCGCTTCCGGCTTCAAGTCCAACGTCACGGTCAAGAAGGCCGGCGCCGAGGGCGACGGTGTGAACGCCAAGAGCATGCTGGCCCTCATGACCCAGGGCCTCGCCTGCGGCACCACCATCGTCATCACCGCCGACGGCGAGGACGAGCAGGAGGCCGTGAAGGCGCTCGTCGAGCTCATCGAGAGCGGCTGCGGCGAGTAGGCTTTCGCGCCATCGCATGGTTGCGCCCCGATCGGCATCCTCGCCGGTCGGGGCTTTTTGGTGCGCCTCGGGGCAAGCGGCACCATGCAAATCGGGGACGTACCTGTTGCGTGCATGCATGCACGCAACAGGTACGTCCCCGATTTGCACAACCAAAAAAGCCCTGGTTGGCTGAGCCAACCAGGGCTTGAGTCGCCGATTATTGGCAGACGTTACGCGCCGAGCAGGGCGCCGTCCTTGGCGGGGCCGACCTCCTTGAGATAGCGGGCGAGCACCTTGCCCTTGAAGTCGTGGACGACGGGCGTCCAGTCCTTGCGGCGCTCCTCGAGCTCCTCGTCGGAGACGTCGAAGGAGATCGCGTTGTCGGCAAGGTTGATGTGGACCATGTCGCCATCCTGGACCAGGGCGATCGGACCGCCCTCAGCGGCCTCGGGGCACAGGTAGCCGACGGACAGGCCGCCGGACGCGCCGGAGAAGCGGCCGTCGGTGATGACCGCGGAGCCCGGAATGCCCTTCATGATCTCGGTGACGCGGTGCAGCTCCTTCATGCCCGGGCCGCCCTTGGGGCCCTCGTAGCGGATGATGACCGCGGTGCCCGCGGGGATCTTGTGCGCGTTGTAGGCGGCGAAGCACTCCTCCTCGCTGTTGAAGCACATGGCCGGGCCGTCGAAGGTGTGCTGGTCGTCGGGGACCGCGGAGGTCTTGACGAGCGTGCCCTCGGGGGCCAGGTTGCCGTAGAGCACCTGGATGCCGTTGGCGACGGACTCGGGGTCGTCCTGCGTGCGGATGATGGAGCGGTCGATCTCGATGTCGCCTTCGAGGTTCTCGCCCATGGTCTTGCCGTTGATGGTCATGACCGACAGGTCGAGATCCTTCTCGATCGTCTTGAGGACGGCGGGGATGCCGCCGGCCTTGTACAGGTTGATGCAGGAGCGATCGCCGTTGGGCGTGATGTTGGTGACCAGCGGCACGCGGCTCGTGGTCTCGGCGACCTGCGCCCAGGTGACCTCGAGGCCGAGCTCAGCGGCGATGGCGGGTAGGTGCAGCAGGGCGTTCAGGGAGCCGCCGATGGAGGCGAGCAGGGTCACGGCGTTCTGGAACGCGGCCTCGGTCATGATGTCGCTCGGCTTGATGCCCTTGCGGACCAGGTCGACGACGGCGGCGCCGGTGCGACGGGCGAGGAAGCGGCGCATGGCGGTGGGGGCGGGCTGCAGCGCGCCACCCGGGACCATCATGCCCAGGCCCTCGGCCAGGCAGCACATGGTGTTGGCGGTACCCAGGAACGGGCAGATGCCGGGGCCGGTGTAGTACTTGAGCGTGCCCTCGATGACGTCGAGCTCGGTGGCCTCGCCGCGCAGGAAGGACGCGCGCAGGGCCTTGGAGTCGCTCGGCTTGATCTCATCCCAGCAGGGGCCTGCGGAGACGAGGGCTGCGGGCAGGTTGATGCGGCCGGCGGCCATGAGCATGGCGGGGACGATCTTGTCGCAGCTGGCCATGTACACGACGCCGTCGAAGACGTTCAGGCCGAGGATCTGGGCCTCGCAGGAGTCAGCGATGATCTCGCGGTGCGGAAGGCTGTAGTGCATACCGGCGTGGCCCTGGGCGATACCGTCGCAGATGGCGATGGTGTTGAACTCGATGGGCTCGCCGCCCGCCTCGAGGATGCCCTTCTTGACCTCGGATGCGAGCTGGCGCAGGGGCTCGTGGCCGGGGCACATCTCGTTCCAGCTGTTGGCGATCGCGATCAGCGGCTTGTCGGGGTTCTCCAGAGAATCGATGGCGACACCGGTGGAGGCGAGATGCGCCTTGGTGATCGCCCTCTGGAAGGGCTCGAGCTTGTCGATTGCGCGTGTCACGGTATCTCTCCTTTCCTTGTGGCTCCCCTCTTCGGAGCCGTACCGCCATTGCTGACGATGTGTTAAAAGGATGCGCACCACGGGGTGCGTACTACCACTATAGTGGCGTAACAACACGGCGATTTGCAAGCATTTTTCGCTAGCCGTAGAAAATTTTTTTCCAGAAGGAAAACAGCTGTTAAAGGCAGGTGAGATTGGACTTTACACGACGCTTACGGGAGCGTGTTGGCACCCTGCGGTGCGAAATAATTTTTTCCTGCTCGGGCACGCGGGCAACTTTGTTCGACACGCCCGCCGCCGCCGGTTGGGCACAAGCCTATGGGCACGCCTGGAAGTGCGCAGAGTGTATATTCCCATCACAAAACTGCATAAAAATCCGTTTTAGTTAAAACCTATAAAGAAAGTAGGCTGAGTTTGGTGCGATTTTTGAGGCACATCTCTCCACCACCGCTACACCCCTCAGCATTTCCACAGGAAACAACTGGGCAAATGCCGAGGGGTGCGGCGCATGTGGGCAGAAGGCACCGAAAAATCGCACCAAACTCGATATACACGTTTTTCAGGAGATGGGTTGCCTGTGGGTTGATTGGGGACGGGTTCGTTTCAACCCATCGCGGCAGCGCGAGAGCGGCGGGCCGGTACCCGAGGCGAGGAGCCCATACATCGCGCACGGTTGCGGCGGCGCTGGTATGATGGGGCATGAAGTTCATGTCCGCCGTCGCGCGGCGTCAGATGTCCGGGAGGATTGCCATGGAGGCCTACAAGCAAGAGTTCATCGAGTTTATGGTGGAGTCCGACGTGCTCAAGTTCGGTGAGTTCACGTTGAAGAGCGGCCGCCAGTCTCCGTTTTTCATGAACGCGGGCGCCTATGTGACCGGTGAGCAGCTCAAGCGCCTCGGCGAGTACTACGCGCGCGCCATCCACGACAACTTCGGCCTCGATTTCGATGTCGTCTTCGGGCCGGCCTACAAGGGCATCCCGCTGTCGGTAGTCACCTCGATCGCGCTGCACGAGCTGTACGGCAAGGAGGTCAAGTACTGCTCCGACCGCAAGGAGGTCAAGGACCACGGCGCGGACAAGGGCGGCATGCTCGGCTACGAGCTCAAGGATGGCGACCGCGTCATCATGGTCGAGGACGTCACCACGTCCGGCAAGTCCATCGACGAAACCTATCCCAAGCTCAAGGCCGCGGCCGATGTCGAGGTCAAGGGCCTGATCGTGAGCCTGAATCGCATGGAGGTCGGCAAGGGCGGCGTGCACACCGCGCAGCGCGAGATCCAGGAGAAGTACGGGTTCCCCGTGGCGAGTATCGTGTCCATGGCCGAGGTCGTCGAGCACCTCTACAACCGCGAGGTCGCGGGCCGCGTGGTGATCGACGATACCCTCAAGCAGGCCATCGACGCCTATTACGAGCAGTACGGCGCCAAGGAGTAGCGCAGACGGTGTGACACGGGGTCGTCGGAGGATGCACATGAGGATGAACAGGCCCGTCGCGCACGCGGCGGGGATAGGTGCGCTTGCCTGCGCGCTTGCGCTGGGAGGATGTGGGCTGTTCGGTCCGTCGCCCGAGCAGATCGTGCGTGACGGGCTCGCGTCCGATTTCGATATGCTGCTCGATGAGGAATCACAGGCGCGCCAGACCATGGTCTCCAACTTGGAGTCGACGGGCGCGCTTTCCGGCCTGGGCGTCGATACGCAGGGGTTCCTGAACGCGCTGCTCGAGGGAATGGAATACGAGATCGCGTCCGTCGAGGTCGACGACGAGGCCAAGACCGCGACGGCAACGGTCGAGCTGACCTGCAAGTCGCTGACCGATGTCGCGACGCGCGCGCAGGAGCTTTTGAACCAGCGCGCCGCCGATGCCGGAGAGACCGCGATATCGCCCGAGGAGACGCTTGCCTGGATGGGGGAGTGCCTGATGCAGGCGGCGCGGGAGGATGCACCCGAGAGCGTGGAGCTCGAGCTGGATTGCTCCTCCGACGACGAGGGCACCTGGTCGGCAGACGACAGCGTCACCGCAGCGGTGGCCGGCGCCCTGCTCGGATAGCGCGCTCTCGATCTTTTGCAGGCCATGTTCGCGAATGTGGCTAGATTTTTCTGTTTTGCTGTCGGCCGGATCGGGTGAAGGTGCCCGATTCGGCCGCTCTGTCTTTTATGGCCGTTTACATTGCTCAGATTAACGATCAGGGCAACCCGATTCGACCCCTGCAAGGGAGATTTTGACGCCAGCGGAGGGCGTCGGCCGCGTTTCCCGGGCGTTCGATACAGCAGAACAGAACTTTTTAGCCACTTGGGGCGACTCCGAGTGCCGTGCGCCTTTCCGAGCGCGGCCGATCTCAAGGAGAAACAAAGCCGTAACATCAAACAAGGTGATTTGACTTTCGTTTGCTAAAGCGTAGACTAGGCCTTGCTTCGTTAGGGAATGCAGGCGGCAACCGTCTGCAACACGATGTAAGAAGGCTATCGAACATATGCGCACCATCACCACGCTATCGATTATTTCCGAGATTATCTGATACGGGTTGGTACGTTGCAGGCCGGCCCGGTGATTCGGGCGGTCTTGGGGCAAGGGGGCCGTCGACTGGTTCGACGGCCCCCTTTTGGTTTCGATGGGCTTCGGGGAAAGGACTTTGGTATGAACGGAATCGTCGTAGTGGTGGTGGCAGCAGTCGTGCTGGCTGCGGGCTACCTGGGATACGGCAGGTGGCTTGCGGCGAAATGGGGTGTCGATCGCGACGCGATCACGCCCGCTCGCCGTATGGAGGACGGCAAGAACTTCTCGCCGGCCTCGTGCTTCACCGCGTTCTCGCATCAGTTCAGCTCGATCTGCGGTGCGGGCCCGGTGACCGGCACGATCGCGGCCATGATGTTCGGCTGGCTTCCCGTGCTGCTGTGGGTCTTGGTCGGTGGCATCTTCTTCGGCGCCGTGCATGATTTCGGCGCCCTCTACGCGAGCGTCAAGAACAACGGCAAGTCGCTCGCCCAGCTTATCGAGAAGTACATCGGTCGGACCGGTCGTCGCCTGTTCCTGCTGTTCAGCTGGCTGTTCACCATCATCGTGATCGCCGCGTTCGTCGATATGGTCGCCGGGACCTTCCAGGCAACCTTCGACGCCTCCGGCGCCGTCGACACCGCTGCGTCGTATGCCGGCGGCACGGCGGGCACGATCTCCATCCTGTTCACCTTCGTCGCCATCGCGTTCGGCTGGCTCAACCGCCGCTTCCAGCTCTCCGGCGTGCGCGAGCTCGCTCTGGCCGTCGTGCTGTTCGTCGCCATGTTCGCGATCGGCATGCAGTTCCCGGTCTATCTGTCCAAGTTCGGTTGGTTCGCCGTTATCGCCGTCTACCTGCTGTTCGCGGCCGCCATGCCCATCCAGACGCTCAAGCAGCCGCGCGACTACCTCACGAGCATCATGATGATCGTCATGATCGTGTGTGCCGTGGTGGGCATCTTCGTGCTCGGAGCGAACGGCCAGGCCACGATGACCGCGCCGATGGTCGCTGACATCTCGGCGCTCGCTGACAAGGGCAGCTTCATCTTCCCGCTGCTGTTCGTGTCGGTCGCCTGCGGCGCCCTGTCCGGCTTCCACAGCCTGGTCTCCACGAACACCTCTTCCAAGCAGATCGAGAAAGAGCAGGACATGCTGCCGGTCGGCTATGGCGCCATGGTCGTCGAGTCCTTCGTGGGCGTGCTCGCCATCGTCGTTGCCGCCATCATGTTCTCCGATCTGAACACCGCGGGCACCGGCGCCCTCAACAACGGCGTCGCGGCAACCCCGTTCTCCATCTTCTCGCAGGGCATCGCCCGCGGCATGACCGCGTTCGGTGTCGACCAGACGCTGGCGACCGTGTTCATGACCATGTGCGTCTCCGCCTTGGCGCTGACCTCGGTTGATGCCGTCGCGCGCATCGGCCGCCTCTCCTTCCAGGAGTTCTTCGCCAAGAGCAACGATGCGCTCGAGGACGAGCAGGCCGAGCTCACCGGTGCGGCCAAGGTCGTCACCAACACCTGGGTCGCCACGGTGCTCACGCTCGTGCTCGGCTTTGCGCTGGCCTTCGGCGGCTACACCAACATCTGGCCGCTGTTCGGTGCCTCCAACCAGCTGCTGGGCGGCATGACGATGATCACGCTCGCCGTCTTCTGCAAGTGCACGGGTCGTCGCGGCTGGATGCTGTATGTGCCCGTCGCCTTCCTGCTGGTCTGCACGTTCACCTCGCTGGTGCAGAGCACGCTCGGCTGCATCAACGCACTGGCCGCCTCCGGCACCGCGGTGATCGCGACGTCCGGTCTGCAGCTGGTGTTCGCCATCCTGCTCATGGTGCTCGGCGTCATCGTGGCGTACAACTGCCTGAAGGAGCTGTTCGGCAAGCAGGCCGGCTCGCTGCCTGACGAGGAGCCCGAGTGGACCGAGATGGGCCGCGCCAACGTTGCCGCCGAGGCGACGGAGGCGCCCGCCGACGGAGCGCGCGCCCAGGCGTAGGTTCTCGCGTCGTGCCCATGTGGATAGAGGTGCACCGAAGCGCGCCCGCTGCGATCATGCGGCGGGCGCGCTTTTTTGAGTTGGTTGGGGACGGGTTCATTTCAACCCATGTCTGACAAAGTGACGGTTTCTGCGGGAAGTTCGGACGAAATATGCGCATCGGTTCGAGCGTAATGCAGAACCATGAGTTAAACGGCTATATCGTTTTGGCCGTTATGCAAACGTCATCGTTGTTCCCGCAGAAACCGTCACTTCGTTTTCTGCGGGAAGGCGCTGCAGCAGCCCGGGCGCGTCCGCGGCAGTGCACGCCGGGGACGTACCTTCCGCATGCATGCTTGCATACAGGGGACACCCCTTCGGCGCGCGCTTGCACCAGCCGTCGTATCCGTGGTGGCCTAGCAGGGGCTTTTGAGATGCCCAGCAGAATCTGGGCTGCTTGCGATTGTTGGGTGCAGGGGCGGCAGGGGCGCGATGGCTGTGCTAGCCTACAAGACTGTTGCCATGTGAGGAAGGGAATCGGTCTATGGAGCCCGTGCTGATGTCTGACAATGCGGAAGTCGTCGACGCGCTCGCGTCGTGGCTGGAGGGTGCCGTGCCGCTCGAGGCGCGCCCGTGCGCGGTGCTCGCGCATGCCCTGCTGTGCCGCAAGGAGCTCAAGATCAAGCGCGGGGCTATCAACCAGCTGCTGAAGTCGCTTAACCTGGGCGACCAGTTCGGACAGGTGCGCGAGAGCCTGGTGACCTGCGGTCTTCTGCGCAAGATCTCGGGCCAAAACGGCTCCACGGTCTATGCGATCGACCTGGATGTCGCGGGCATAACGCTGCCGGAACCGGTGCAGATGGAGGTGCCTGCGGCACGCGATAGCGAGCCGGAAGGGCCTTCCGATGCGGCGGGGGAGACGACGGATGTCGAGGTTATCTCCGTCGAGCCGGTGGCCGTGTCCGAGAGCGAGGCCCCCGATGCCGCGACGCCCGCGAAGGAGCGCACGGTGAGCGCGAAGCCGGCCAAGAGCGCCCGCGCCGCGCAGGAGGGCTCGACGGTATCCGATTCCAAGAAGAAGGAAGCCGCCGCCCCTGCGGGCAAGAAAAAGCAGAAGAAGGCGCGCAGGCAAGAGGGGCCGAAGGCGCCGCGCGCGGTCGAAGTGCGCGAGAAGCCTGTTGCCGAGAAGCGCGGCGTGCTCGGTCTGCTGAGCGCCGGGCGCACCATCGGGGCCTCGCTGCTGCGTCGCGATCAAGGCGCTCCCGCGACGCCGAAATCGGTCGAGAAGCAGGGTAAGAACGGCGACCGCCGGCCGTCTCAGCAGGACGACTTCGAGCGGCTGCGCGCGTGGATCGCCGAGCACGACGGGGAACAGCTGCCGTATGTGACGCGCCGCCAGCGCGCCTATCAGATCTTCGATGACGAGAAGGCGCTCGAGGGCAAGCGCGGCGACCGATTGATGCGTCGCATGGCGGCCAAGGGCATCAACCCCGGTGCGCTGAGGATCTCTTCGAACCAGACGCCTCCGCTGCAGGGATTCTACGCGATCGGCGCCAACCAGCCGTTCATCGTGGTCGAGAACATCGATGCGTATGAGGAGATCGTGGCTCTGCTCAAGACCAAGCGCAACGCGAAGCTGTTCGGGGAGAAGGTCGGCGGTGTCATCTTCGGCGCCGGCCACAATATCTGCCAGGCTCATGCGCTCGACGACTACCTGCACGACATCGGCTACGGTTTTGACTACGTGTACTACGCGGGAGATGTCGACCGCGAGGGTGCGCGCCTGGTTGAGAAGGCCCGCGAGGTGAACGTGATCGAGATCAGGCTGCACGCCGGCGTGTACCGAGCTATGTTTGAAGCGCACAAGGCGCACGTGCAGGGTGGCAGCTCGTCTGAGAGCGCGGCGAAAAACCAGGACATCCCGCGCAATCTGGTTGAGATCTTGAAGGGTCTTCCCTGGTCTCTTCGCGTTCCGTTCAAGCGGGCGTTGCGCGACAACATCCGCATCCCGCAAGAAGTGCTCACCAGCGAGGACTTCCGTCGCGGCAGTCTCGGCGGCGTCGACAAGCTGTTGGACCGCTAAGAAAGAGCTGGCCTGCATATCGGTCCAAATCCAAGAAGATTTCATGACTATTTCATGACCCGCTTCATGACTGAGAGTGCAAAAGAAAGCAGGCCAGACCTCATACCGTGTCTGACCTGCTGTTTTCTCTTGCTGGGGCGGAGGGATTCCGCGTGCGGCTGCCTCCGCCCGCTTCCGCTGCGGAGGCCTGGCGGCCTCCTTGCGCGCTTCGCTGGCAAAGCGCTCGCGCGCTTTGGCTCAGCTTCGTGCCCTTGCGGGCTCGAATCCCTGATACGGGCACGGAAAAGCCCGGCCACCATGAGATGGCCGGGCTAACATACAATGGCTGGGGCAGAGGGATTCGAACCCCCGTAACCGGCACCAAAAACCGGGGTCCTGCCGCTGGACGATGCCCCAATGCGAATCCGCGCGGTGCGTTCCGCATCGGCTTCAGAGCACTTAGTGTACCTAATCGTTCAGCGCGGCGCAAACGCCGTCGAGGAGGCGGACGGCAAGCGTCTGGGCGTCGCTCGAGGTGAACATGCCGTCATATCCGGTGATCCCCGTCAGCTCGATGCGGATGAGCGCGGGTTTGCTCTTTGCGGCGGCGAACGCCGTGCTCAGGCGCTGGGTGAGGTTCGAGCATTCCGCGAGCACGATCGTCGGGCGCGGCGCTGCATCTTCGGGAAGATCGCTGCTCGAAAGCTCGAGAACCAGATCCATGCCCTCGGGAATGGACCTGTCGCACAGGACCATGCCGCTCGTCTCGGTGGTCGCCGAAGCGATGTTCCACATGCGCGAAGCGACGGCGCGGGCGATGGGGTCCTCGCCGATAACGGCGATGTGGTAGCGCTCGAGCACCTCGGAGGCGCGGGCAAATCCGATGCGCTCCTCCGCCTCGACGACCGACGGCTTGCCCTCCCATACGTGGCGCAGGCGCGCGATATAGGCGAACGTGTCCTGGAACGCCATGCCGTCGGCGAACAGCCCCACGTTTTCCTGGAACTGCTGCAGGGCCGCTTCGGTGTGCGGGCCGAAATAGCCGTCATCGACGCCGCAGGCGAAGCCGAGGACGTTCAAAGCCTGCTGGAGTGCGCGCACGTCGGCGCCATGGAAATTGGGAAGACGCAGGTAGAGCGTGCGGTCACCAAGGCGATACGACGCGTCGACCAGTGCCGACCAGCATGCCATATCGACCTCGTCGCCCAAGGTGAGCTCGTTGTCGTTCCTGAACGTGCTGACGGCCTGAGCAGTGCTGTCACCGAAAAGCTTCTGCTCGCGCTCGTTGGCGTCAATCTCAAAACCGAGGATGGCGAGCCTGGACTGGACATCCTCAACTGCGGGTCCCTGCATGCCTTTGACAATCGGCTCCATGAGAACCCCTTTCCACCTATAGGGAGTCCCGCCCGCGTAGACGCGGCGGGAGTTAACAATCGACTGTAGCGTATAACAGTTTAACAAGTAATGCGGGCATATACAGCAGAGGGCGTTGTGGCCGCGACACCCTCAACAAAGTTGGTACTTTTGGGACGGGGCCATTTTTCCAACACGTGAGCCTCCGCTGGGCACCGACTCGGGATGAACAGGGCTCACCATGGTGCCCCTTGCCCGCGCCCACACGTGGTCTTCTCCGCCAGCGTGCTCCCGGAGCGCGTCGCGAGCGTCTGCCTGCGTTCCTTTTATGCTGCCCAGACGGGTTCGATATTCACATTTCGATGTAGGAATATTTTTGACAGGGGCCTGCCATTATGGAGATGGGAACGATGAAGAGAACAGGCGCGATGAGTGGAGGTTGCCATGACCGAGGGAGCGCACCTGCTGATAGTCGATGATGAACGCGCGATCGCCGCGATGCTCGACCAGTATTTTTCCATGGAGGGCTACAAAACGACCGTCGCCTCGGACGGGCGCGACGCGCTGTCTGCCGTCGATGCCGCCGCTCGCGGAGCCCTGTCTCCCATAGATCTCGTCCTGCTGGACGTCAACATGCCGGACATGGACGGGTTTGCGACATGCAAGCTCATCCGCGAGCGCCTCGCATGTCCCATCATCTTCTTGACGGCGCGCGTGGAGGACGCCGACCAGCTTGACGGGTTCGCTGCGGGCGGCGATGATTACGTGCTCAAGCCGTTCTCGCTGCAGGTGCTCGGCAGTCGCGTGCGCGCCCATCTGGCGCGCGAATCGCGGCGTGAGGACCCGTCGGCACGCGTGTGGTTCGGCGGAAACCTGTCGATCGATTACGCTCAGCGCAGCGTGCAGATTTCGCGCGGAGACGGAGCGGAGGCGCAGCGCCTCGACCTCACGCGCACCGAGTTCGACATCGTGGCGTTGCTCAGCAAGAAACCCGGTCGCGTGTATGACCGCACCTTCATCTACGAGCAGGTTTGGGGTTGGAATGCGGACGGCGACGCGTCGATCGTGCGCGAGCATGTCCGTCGCATCCGCAAGAAATTCGCCGAGGCCGGGCTTGAGGACGACCCCATCGAGACGGTGTGGGGCGTCGGGTACCGTTGGGGGCTGCAATGAGAAGGCGGCACACAGGGCTCGGTGATCGGGTGCGCGCATGGTGGGACACCATGCCGCTCATGCGTTCGTTCTTTTTGTATGCGGCAGCGTGCGTGCTGGTATCCATCGTGGCATCGCTCTTGCTGATGGCGACGTTTATGTCGGCATATGATGTGCTTCAGCGCAAAGCGTGGGAGGGCCATGTCGATGTGGAAGGCGGCCCGTATATATATGACGCGCAGGAAGACGAGCTTGTGCCCGCATTCACCATCGACCTGTCGACGACTGATCGCATCGTGTTCTTGGGGCTGCGAAGTGAGACGCCCTACGAGCAGAAGCCGGTCGACTATTACGGCGGGAGCCTGTACAACGCCGAAACCGGGGCGCCCATCGGGTACGCGACGCTCGAGATGGTGCGCGACGACCCGTCGCTGACGATCTTCGACTGGGGCGGGAACTATACCGAGCAGGACTATCTGGAGACGAACGGCCATCCATACGTCTCGACCACGATCGACGCCGCCGATCTCGCCGATTACGATGCGCGCGAGCGGGCGGAGCGCGTGGCGGTGGACGGAGAGTTCCTGTCTTTGGAGCAGGCGAACTCCGATTTTATCGTCTCCAATGTCGGATACTACGTGAGCCAGTACGACTCCATGCTCGAGACGCCGTTGATGTTCGCGTTGCGCGTGGCCACGGGGCTGACGCCGTTCGTGATGCTCGTCGTGCTCTCCATCATGTTCTTCCGTCGGTTCTACCGCAGGAGGATCGGCGTGCCCTTGGCGATCTTTTGCGACGTGGCCGGTCGAGTCGCCCATCAGGATCTGGACTTTGTGACGCCAAAGGTGCCGGGACGCGAGTTCTCGCAGCTGGGTACGGCGTTCGAGAAGATGCGCGTCTCGCTCGAGGAGTCGCAGCGCGAGCTGTGGCGCACCGCCGAGGAGCGACGGCGGCTCAACGCCGCGTTTGCGCACGATCTGCGCACGCCGGTGACCGTCCTCAAGGGGACGATCGAGATGGCGCAGATGAGGGCTGCGCGCGGGGAGGCCGTCGAGGAGGAGACACTGCGGACGCTGGGCGGACAGGTCGAGCGGCTGGAGTCGTATGCGCAGGCCATGAGCGGCATCGCGAAGCTCGAGGACCGGACCGTGGAGCGCACGCCGGTCGTGGCGGGCACGTGGGGCGCCGAATTGCGCCGGCAGGCCCAAGATTACGTTTCCGCCGCCCGCCCCGAGCTGGGATTCGGGGTCGATATGCAGGGCGTGTCCCCGCAAGCAGAGCTCAGCGTCGACCGTTCGCTGGTCGAGGAGGTGCTGGGCAACCTGCTGAGCAACGCCTGCGTCCATGCGCGCGGCCGGGTCGCGCTCACCATGCGGCTCGATGACGGGCGGGGCCTGCTCACGCTGCGCGTGTCGGACGACGGCGACGGGTTCAGCCCCGAGGCCCTGCGTCGCGGGTGCGAGCCGTTTTTCGGCGAGGCGAAGGATGCCGAGCACTTCGGGCTTGGGCTGAACATCGTGCAGACGCTCACGCGGCTTCATGGCGGCACGGTCGAGCTCGCGAACGCCGATGAGGGCGGCGGCGTGGTGACCGTGACGTTTGACGTGGGGAAGGCCGCATGATCCGAAGCGGTTTCAAGAAACACTTATCCGAGCGTTTACACGGCGTTTTCAATTGGCTCGTATGATGAAGAAGGAAAGAGGAGGGAGTGCACATGATGAAACATCTCGGCGAGGTTCTTGTGTTGGAGGACGGTAGCGAAGCGCCGATCGTTCCGCTCAAAGACGATCGCGGGGCACTCGGCTCCCTCGTTCTGTCGACTGTCGTCGCATGCGCGCTTATCGCCTATACGGTGCTGTTCGGCTGACGTGACTTCCATACCTTGCTGCAAGCGGGCCCGATGCACGGTTTGTGCATCGGGCCCGCTCGTTTGCCTGTATGTTCGATGTTCTTGCGTGCCTTGGGCGCCGCCTCGACACGGAGCGGAAACGCCCAGCGCGCATGCGCTTCCTAATTCAGGCGCTCGACGAAGAAGTCGGCCATGGCGAGGAGCAGCTCCGCGGCGTGCGCATCGAGTCCGACGCCCTCGAGCGTGCGCTTGGCGCGCGCGGTGAGCTCAAGCGCGTAGTTGCGCGCATAGTCGATGGACCCCGCGTCCTCAAACAGCTCGACGGCGCGCGCGAGGCGGGCGGGATTCTCGGTTTCTGATGTCAGGATGTCGACCAGCTCATCATGATGGCCGGAGCTGCGCAGCGCGTGCACGGCGACGAGCGTGCGCTTGCCCTCGGTGATGTCGCTGCGGAAATCCTTGTTGCGGGACTCCTTCTCGCCGATCAGGTTGAGCAGGTCGTCTTGGATCTGAAACGCCAGACCCGTGTCCATGCCGAACGAGCGCAGCGCCTCGATCTGCTCGGTCGTGCCGCCGCCGATGATCGCGCCACAGGCCAGCGGAATCGCTCCGCTGTAGTAGGCGGTCTTGTGCGTCGCCATGGCGAGGTAGTCTGCAACCGTGATGTCAAAGCGCCCGTCGCGCACCCAGCCGAGGTCGAGCGCCTGTCCCTCCACCGTGCGCTGCATCATGTCGATCAGCTCGCGCAGGACGGCGAGCTTGCATGCGTCATCGAGCCCCTCGTCGCGCAGGATGGCATCGGTGACGAGGGTGAGGGCGTAGTCGCCGCAGTTGATGGCGATGCCGACGCCCTCGGTGATATGCAGGCACGGCTTGCCGCGGCGCAGATGCCCGTTGTCGGCGATGTCGTCGTGGATGAGCGCGGCGGACTGGAAGTGCTCGATGGCCGATGCCGCCGACAGCGCCCGGTGGAAATCTCCCCCGACGGCGGCGCAGGCGAGCATGCAGATGAGCGGCCGATGCCGCTTGCCGGCGTTATCCGAAAACGCGCTCAGGGGCGCATAGAGATACGCCTCGATGTCGGCGTTGTCGGTCTTGTCGGCAAAAAACGCTCGCAGGTACTCGTTGACCTCATCGACGTGACGGTTGAGAAAATCGGTAAAGAGGCTCGGCAACGCACTCACTCCCTGTACTCAAGAAAAACGGCGCCCCGCCTTTTCGCGAGGCACCGTCCATTGTACGCGTGCTGGCAGCTCGGTCGGCTACTCAGCGTTAAAGCCGTTGGGATTGTGGGACTGCCAGTTCCAGGAATCGCGGCACATGTCGTCGATATCGTACTCGGCGACCCAGCCCATCTCCTCCTTGGCCTTCGTGGCGTCGCACCAGTTGGCGGCGATATCGCCATCGCGGCGCGGGCAGATCTTGTAGGGCAGCTCGTGGCCGCACGCCTTCTCGAACGCATGGATGACGTCGAGGACGCTCGAGCCCGTACCGGTGCCGAGGTTGAAGATGCCGACCTCGGAGCGGCCGTTCATCCACTCAAGCGCGGACACGTGCCCGCGGGCGAGGTCGACCACGTGGATGTAGTCGCGCACGCCGGTGCCGTCGGGGGTGGGGTAGTCGTCGCCGAAGACGTTGATGCACTCGCGCTTGCCCACGGCCACCTGCGCCACGTACGGCACGAGGTTGTTGGGGATGCCCTTGGGATCCTCGCCGATCAGGCCGCTGGGATGCGCGCCGATGGGGTTGAAGTAGCGCAGCAGCACGACGTTCCATGCAGGGTCGGCCGTGTGCAGGTCCATCAGCATCTGCTCGATCATCCACTTGGTCCAGCCGTACGGGTTCGTGGCGGGCTTCTTGGGGTCCTTCTCGGTCACGGGCGGATTGTCGGGGTCGCCGTAGACGGTCGAGGAGCTGGAGAAGATGATGGACGTGCAGCCGTGCTCGCGCATGACGTCGCACAGCGTCAGCGTGCTGCCGATGTTGTTGTGATAGTACTCGAGTGGCTTGTGCACCGACTCGCCGACAGCCTTGAAGCCGGCGAAGTGGATGACGCGGTCGATGCGATGCGCGTCGAAGATGCGGTTGAGGGCGCCGCGGTCGAGCACATTGGCCTCGTAGAACGTGAGGTTGGCGGCTGCGTCGTCGCCCACGATCTGCTTGATGCGGTCGATGGCGACCGGGCTCGAGTTGGAAAGGTCGTCGACCACGACGACCTGGTAGCCGCGTTCAAGCAGCTCGACGACGGTGTGCGAGCCGATGAAGCCGGCACCGCCGGTCACGAGCACGCAGGTATCTTGGGGGGTGAGCGTTTGCGACATTGCATGTCTCCTTTCGGCGCGCCGCGCTGGGGCGCACGTGTCTGCCCTGAGTATAGCGCAGGCGACCTGGACGCCGTATTTCCGTACGCGAACTAAAGCTGTCTTGCTGGTGGGAAGTGCCGGTGGGGGAGTGCGCGATTCTGCCCGAGGGGATTACCCGGCAACGGTACCCAGAAGTGCGGGTGAGATCGTTCTCAACGGGGTCTCACCCTTAGTTCTGGGTACGATATCTGGGCCCTGTTGGTGGGTGCCCTGGTAGAGGGCTCGCGGGCCGGCGGGCAACAAACTGCGGTGGGGATTGTCCCTTACCCCTCGAGGTTGATGCCGTTCGCCCAGCCCCAGCGCGGCGTGGAGGTCGGTCCGTAATAAGAGATCCACTGGTCGACATCGATGCTGCGGATGTAGCCCACGTTGTCGCGCACGGTGTTGTCTCCCACGTAGACGCCCACGTGGCCGTAGATGCGGCCCGCGGAGGTGTGGGGGTGCGAGGGCACGGCGATGATCATGCCCACCTTGAGGTTCGACTTGCTGGAGCTCGTGCACCAGTTGGCGTATTGGTCGTCGGCGTTGCCGGGAACCGAGCCGAAACCGGCGTTAGCGAACACCATGGACACCCAGCCGGCGCACAGGCCCGCGCCGGGACTCGGCGTGCTGTAGGCGGAATCGACCACGCGCTGCTGGGCGGTGCCGGCGGCGATGGCGCTCTGCCCGTCGCCGGGGATGGAGGTGGCGCCTTGCCTCGCCGCCTCCTCGGCAGCCCTGCGGGCCTCCTCTTCGGCCTGGGCGGCGGCGAGGATCTCGGCATCGCGCTGGGCGATCAGGTCCTTGACGTCCTGGCTCAAGCTGTCGAGCAGCTGCTGGACCTCGTCTTTTTTGGACTTCATGTCATCAAGCTGCTGGGTCTGCTGCGACTTCAGCTGCTCGAGCTCGGCCATCTGCTGCTCGAGCTCGGCCATCTGCTGCTCGAGCTCTTCCTTTTGCTGCTCAAGCAGGGCCTTCTGCTGCTCGAGCGCATCCTGGATGGCGTGGATCTCCTCGATGGCCTCTTGATCGCTCGCGTTGATCTTGTCGACGTAGTGCAGCTTGGAGACGAGCTCGTCAAAGCTGTCGGAGGACAGCAGCAGCGACAGGATGCCCGTCTTGCCGGTCTTGTAGCTCGACGTGACGCGGGTGGCGAGGACCTCCTGCTTGCGATCGAGCTGCGCCTGCTTGAGGTCGATATCGTCCTGCGTGTCGGAGATATCCTGCTCGATCTGGTCGATGTTCGCCTGCGTGGTGTCGATCTGCCCCTGGAGCGTCTCGATCTGCCCGAGGGTGTCGTCCAGCTGACGGGAGAGGTCCTCGAACTGGCTCGAAATCTCATCGAGCTGCTCTTGCGCGTCTTCGAGCTGGGCCTGCGCGTTGTTCAGCTTGTCGGTGGTTTCCTGGCTCGCCTGGGGCTCTGCGCCGGCAAGGCGGGGCAGGCCGAACAGGACCGCGGCGCCGGCGGCTGCAAAAGCGGCCTGGATGGCGGCGCGGCGCGAGACCGCGGTATCGCAAAACGGGCTATCGATAGCGTGATGCTGAGGGTTGCGTCTGATCTGTTGTGACATACATGCTCCGGTTAGTCTGTGTTTATATGTCGAGCAACGAATGTATGTCCAAGGATACCGCATGACCGCCCGGTATCTGTGTGCAAATTGGGGACGTCGCGAATATGGGTTGTTTGGGGACGGGTTCGTTTCAACCCATTCCGACGCCTTGTCTCTGTTGGATCGCCGTGGATACGGAGGCTTGTGCAAGCATGCACGCGGAAGGTACGTCCCCGATTTGCACGGCGGGGTTAGAGGATGAGGAGGGCGATCAGGAAGGCCGCGGCATAGAGCAGGCAGAGGGCGCAGGCGGTGCCGTCTTTTTGCGGGTCCAGGCGCATGACGTGCAGGTGCGTGCGGCCGGATCCGGTGTAGCAGCGCGCGTCCATGGCGCAGCCGAGCGACTCGGCGTGGCGAAGGGCCCCGGAGAACAGCGGCACGACTAGGGGGATGCAGGCTCGCGCGTAGCCCAACAGGCCCGCTTTCTCCAGCTGGGCCCCGCGCGCCTTTTGCGCTTTGACGATGGTCTCGGCGTCACGGGAGAGCGTGGGCACGAACTGCAGCGCCACCGAGAGCACGACCATCGCATGGTCGACAGGCACGCCGAGCCGTGCCAGAGGGGAGAGCAGCCTCCCGAGCGCATCGGTGATGGCAAGCGGTGTCGTGGTCTGGAGCAACAGGGACCCGCCGAGCAGCAACAGCAGGAAGCGCACGACATACAGCGCGGCAAGGCGGATGCCGTCATGATGGATCTGCAGAGGTCCCGCCTCGAGCACCACGGGCCCGGCCTGCGTCGCGATCAGGTTGATGAGCGAGGTGACGACGAGGAACACGGCGAGGTTGCGCGCCTGCCTGCCCAGACGGCGGAGGGGCGTGCGCGCGGCGGCGGCCGCAAGCCCGAGCGCCGCTGTGGCCGTGAGGGCCGTGGGCAGATCGCACACGAACAGGCAGCTTACCATGTAACCAATGGTTGCAACGACTTTCAGGCGCGGGTCGAGCGCGTGCACGACGGTGCGGTCGCGCGTGCTCTGCCCAAGGCTTATATGGAGGGCCACGTGCTCGCCTCCCTTGTCGTGATCGCTTCCGCGCTCCATTGTCACACGCGGCAGCACCCGTGGCAAAGGCTCGCGTCGCGCTTGTACTTTTGCCGTGCGCGGGCGGTGTCGGCGCATCGGTCGGGTATAGTCATCTCAGCAAAACCAAGAGCAAGGCGGTTCACTATGCATGAATACGATCGTATCACCGACGAGGTCCTGTGCGTTCTCGGCGAGGCCGTGGGCGAGGACAACGTGGTGCTGTTCGAGCCCATGAGCGCGCACACCACCTTCAAGATCGGCGGCCCCGCCGACGTGCTGCTGACGCCCGCGTCGCGCGAGGCCGTCGTGCGCGCGCTCGACACGTGCGCGCTGGCGGGCGTGCCGGTCACCGTGGTGGGCAACGGGTCCGACCTGCTCGTGGGCGACCGGGGCATCCGCGGTGCCGTCGTGCTGCTGCGCGAGAACTACGCGGCCATCTCGGTCGAGGGCACCCGTGTCCGCGCCGAGGCGGGCGCCCTCCTGCGCGATGTGGCGCTTGCTGCCGCGGACGCCGAGCTGTCCGGCTTGGAGCCGCTCTGGGGCATCCCGGCGACCGTGGGCGGCGCCTGCCATATGAACGCGGGCGCCTACGACGCCTGCACCGCCGACGTCCTGGAGTCGGTCGAGGTGTACGAGCCCGGACCGCAGCTGGCCGACGGCACCCATGGCCGCGGCATGGTGCGCACCTATCCGGTGGCCGATCTCGCCATGGGGTATCGCAAGAGCCGCATCCACGACGAGGGGCTCGTGGTGCTGTCCGCGACGTTCGCGCTCGCCCCGGGCAACGAGCGCATGATTCGTGTCGACATGGACGGCTACCAGAAGCGTCGCGAGGAGAAGCAGCCGCTGGAGATGCCGAGCGCCGGCTCGACGTTCAAGCGTCCCGAAGGCCATTTTGCCGGCAAGCTCATCATGGATGCCGGTCTGGCGGGCGCGCGCGTGGGCGGTGCCGAGGTGTCGTCGAAGCACTGCGGCTTCGTGGTCAACGCCGACCACGCCACCGCGTCCGACGTGTGCGGCCTGATCGAATATATCCAAGAAGAGGTCAAGCGCCAATTCAACGTGGAGCTCGAGCCCGAGGTCAAGCGCGTCGGCGAGTTCTAGTTTGCCTGCCTCGAGGGGTCGGTGAAATTCCAGGGACTGTCCCTAAAATTTCATCTGCATGAAATTTTAGGGACAGTCCCTGGAATTTCACATTCATAAAGAAAAGGCGCCGAGGCGATGCGATTCGCCTCGGCGCCTTTGATTACCAAGCGACGACCACGGATACCGTGCTGCCGCTGACCGTCCAGCTGATCACGTGGTCGGGATCGACGCCCACCTGCGTGCCGTCGGCATAGGAGAAGCTTGCCGTGAGCCCGGCGGCGCCGATGGCCCGCTCCGCTTCCGCCTTGGTCATGCCCGTGAGGTCGATGTCGCTGGAGCCCTCGCCCGTGCTCGGAGTCTCTGGCGAGTCGGGCGTATTGGGCGTCGTGGGCGTTTCGGGCTCGGACTCCTCGGGACCCAGCGAGATGACGACGGTGATCTCGGTGCCGGACTCTTGGCTGCCGCTGGGGTTCCAGCTGATCACGTAGCCCTTGTCCACGGTGTCGCTGTACGCCTCGTCGCGGCTCATGCCGAAGCCGGCGTCGGTCAGCGCGGAACGGGCCTCGCTTTCGGTCATGCCCGTCAGGTCGGGAACCGGCGTGGTGTCGGGGCCGAGCGAGATTACGAAGTCAACCTTGGAGCCCTCCTCCACCTCCTCGTTGGCATCGGGGCTCTGGCTGATGACCTTGCCCTCGTCCACGGTGTCGCTGCCCTCCTGGGTCACGTTGCCGGCCTCAAGGCCGGCGGCGATGAGCATGTTGCGCGCATCCTCCTCGTTCTCGGCCTTAGACAGGTCGGGCACCTTCGTGGTCGCCGCCTTTTCGGGACCGCTCGAGACCACGATGTCAATCTCAGAGCCCTTGGCGGCCGTCTGCACGCCGTCGGCGGTGGGGTGCTGCTCGATGACGGTGCCCTCGGGGTACTCGTCGCTCGCGCCGGGCGTCACGTCGCCCACCTCGAAGCCGTTCTGGCGGATCGTCGCCTCGGCGACCTCCTGCTCCATGCCCACGACTGCGGGGATGATGACCTGCTCCGCCGGGGCGAACAGGCCCGAGACGGCGAAGATGGCGATGGCGACCACGGCGACGACGGCCACGACCGCGGCGACGATCTTGCCCTTGCCCGAGCCCTCGGGCTTGGTGTTGTAGGAGCTCGTATCGAACTGGCGCGCCTGCGTGTTGACCGCGGCGGCGCCGCCCACCGGGCGCGACGTGGTGTTGACCGGGCGCGCCATGGCCTGCGTCGAATCGGACATCACGCGGGTCGTGGTGGCACCGGCGCCGGCGGCGCCGATGACGCGGGTCGGCTCGGGCACGTCGACCGTGCGGCCGGCGAGGTAGCTGTTGAGCACGCGGCGCAGCTCGTCGGCGGTCTGGAAACGGTTGGCGGGATCCTTCTCCATGCAGCGCAGGATGATGCGCTCAAGGTCGCCGTCGACGTTGGGGTTGACCTGCGAGGGCGGCACGGGCAGCTCGTTGACCTGCTTAAGGGCGACGGAGATGGCGTCGTCGCCGTCGAAGGGGACCTTGCCCGTGGCGCATTCGTACATGACCACGCCGAGCGAATAGATGTCGGAGGTTGGGCCGAGCTCCTGGCCGCGCGTCTGCTCGGGGGAGACGTAGTGCGCGGTGCCCAGCACGTTGTTGTCCTGCGTGAGGTGGCTGTTCTTGGCGCGCGCGATGCCGAAATCCATCACCTTGATGTTGCCGTCGGGCAGCACCATGATGTTTTGCGGCTTGATGTCGCGGTGGATGATCTCGTGCTTGTGGGCGACGGACAGCGCGCCGCAGATCTGGCTGCCGATCTGCGCGACCTTCTTGGGGTCGAGCGCGCCGTGGCTGCGGATGCCGCTTTTGAGGTCGGTGCCGCGCAGGTACTCCATCACGATGTAATAGGTGTCGCCGTCTTTGCCCCAGTCGTAGACGCCTACGATATAGGGGCTCGAAAGGCCCGCTGCCGCCTGCGCCTCCTGCTTGAAGCGCGCCGCGAACGTGGCGTCGCTGGCGTACTGCGGCAGCATGATCTTGACGGCCACCGTGCGGTCGAGCACCTGGTCCACCGCACGGTAGACCGATGCCATGCCGCCGGCACCCACCTTGTCCTTGAGGAGGTATCTGCCTCCGAGTAGGTTCTGTTGCTGCGCCATCTCTTTACTCCTCACACACGTCAAGCATCATAGTTTGCTGCATTCCACATCTGACATGGCGCATCGCTATGCGCCCTGGGCGGCGAGCGCGACCGCAAGCACCTGGCCTGCGATGGCGGCTGCGGACTCGCTCGTGTCGCCGTCGTAGTTCTCGATCATGACCGAAATCGCAACCGTCGGCGTGTCGTAGGGCGCGAAGCCCACGAACGCGGTGTTGACCAGATCTGACGTCGCCTCGGCCGTGCCGGTCTTGCCCGCGACCTGGACGCCGGCGATCGCGGCGGCAGAGCCGCTGCCCTCGTCGACGACCTCGAGCATGGCCTCCTTCACCTGCGCGGCGGTCTCGGCGCTGATGGCCTGGCCCAGCGAACGGGGCTGCGTGGTCTTGACCACGGTGCCCGTGGGCGACAGGGTCTGCGCGACCACGTAGGGGTTCATGGCCAGGCCGTTGTTGGCGATGGCGGCGACCATGACGGCGTTCTCCATGACCGTGGACTGCGGGCCGGGGGTGTGGCCCTGGCCGACCGGCTGGCCGGCGCCCGCCCATGCGAGCTCCCACTCGGTCATCTGAGAGGGGTCGGGCATGATGGATTCGGCCGTGGAGAAGTCCTGGCCGAGCGACTGGCCGTAGCCGAAGGCCCGTGCGTACTGCACGAGGCGGTCGGCACCGACCTCGTTGGCGACCTGGCCGAAGACCACGTTGGACGAGTAGGCGAACGCGCGCTCCAGGCTGATGGTGCCCAGATCGTAGTTGCCGTTGTTGACCACGTCGGCGTTGCCGATCTGCATGGTCGCCGGCGCGTTGTAGTAGTCGTCCAGGGTCGCGGTGCCCGAGTCGAGAGCGGCGGCCAGCGTGATGACCTTAAAGGTGGAGCCGGGCGTGTAGAGCGCCTGGGTGGTGCGGTCGAACATGGACGAGTCGTCGCCGGTCTCGCCCGAGAGGATGGAGGCGACGTTGGCGTTGTCGTAGGTGGGGGCGCTCGCCTTGGCGAGTACGGCGCCGGTGCGCGGGTCGAGCACCACGATAGCGCCCGTCTTGCCGTCCAGTGCGAGCTCGGCGGCTGCCTGGATGCGCGAGTTGATGGTCAGCTGCACCGAGTTGCCGGGCTGGGAGATGCCGGCGAGGGAGTTGATGGCGTTTTGCCATGTCGAGTAGTCCTGCGAGCCGGTGAGCGTCTCGTTCTGGGAGGCCTCGATGCCCGTCAGGCCGTACTGGTCGGAGTAGTAGCCCACGGTGTGCGCGGCCATGTTTCCATTGGGGTAGGAGCGCGCGTAGGTGCCGTCCTCCTGCTGCAGGGACTCGGCGAGCGTCACGCCGTCGGACGTGATGATCGAGCCGCGCTTGATGTAGGCGCCCTTGGCGATGGTGTGGTTGTTGCCGGGCATGTCCTGGTATTCCTTGGCCTTGAAGACCTGGATGTAGGTGAGGTTGCCGATCAGGATGGCGAACAGGCCCGTGAACAGCACGACCTCGCGGGTCAGGCGCTTGGCGAGGGCGACGCGGCCGAGCACGCCGGACTCGGGCGTGTCGAGCACGCGGCGGCGCACGCGGGAGCCGGGGTGCGCATGGGCGGGCGCGGCGGTGTTCGCGGTGCTGCCGAAGATGCGGGTGCCGATACGGCTCGCGCCGACGGCGCCGGCGGCCGGGGTGGCGCCCTCGCCCGTGCCGGAGCCGGCGAGCTCGACGTTTCTACCCGTCGCCTCGTCACCGGCGCGCATGAGGATGGCGACGATGATGAAGCTCGCGAGCAGCGAGGAGCCGCCCTGGCTCATGAAGGGCAGGGTCACGCCGGTCAGCGGCACCAGGCGGGTGACGCCGCCCACGATGAGGAACGCCTGGAACGAGATGGAGGCGGTCAGGCCGCTTGCGATGAAGGCGGCCAGATCGGACTTCGCGCGCGCGGCGACCGTGAGGCCGCGCACGGCGAACAGCATGAACAGCAGCAGGACCGCGGAGCCTCCGAGCAGACCCATCTCCTCGCCGATGGCGGAGAAGATGAAGTCGGACTCCACGACGGGGATGATCGTGGCCATGCCGCGGCCGATGCCGACGCCCGTCAGACCGCCGTCGGCCAGCGAGTAGAGCGACTGCACGAGCTGGTAGCCGCCGCCCTGCGCGTCGGCGAACGGGTCGATCCAGATCTGGAAACGGGTCTGGACGTGCGCCATCACGTGATAGGCGCCGAACGCGCCCACGGCGAGCAGCAGCAGGCCGATGATCACGTACGACACGCGGCCGGTGGCCACGTACAGCATCATGAGGAAGACGGTGTAGAACAGAAGCGCGCTGCCCAAGTCGGTCTCGAAGGCGACGATGGCCAGGCAGATGCCCCAGACCACGAACAGCGGCAGCAGCAGGCGGAAGCGCGGGATCTTGAGGCCCAGAAAGCTGTGGTTGGAGATCGAGAGCAGCTCGCGGTTCTCGGACAGGTAGCCCGCCAGGAACAGCACGAGGAAGATCTTGGCGAACTCGCCGGGCTGGAAGCGGCCGATGCCGGGGACGTCGACCCACAGCTTGGAGCCGTAGACCTCGGTGCCCACGAACATGGGCAGGATCAGCAGCAGGATGCCGATGATGCCGAAGGTGTACTTGTAGCGCTTGACCATGTCGAGGTTGCGCACCACGGCCAGGGTGACCACCATGAGCGCGATGGCGCCGAACAGGATCATGAGCTGGTTCATGGCCAGGTCGGGTGCCAGGCGCGTGACGAACGTGATGCCGATGCCCGACAGCACGAAGACCACCGGCAGGATAGCGGGGTCGGCGCCCGGCGCCAAAAAGCGCGTTGCGATATGCGCCGCCGCGAAGGCGGCGAACAGGCCGAGCGGTACGGCAAGCGTCTCGAAGCTGAGCTGGGTGCCCGTTGTGACCACGTACAGCGCGTACAGCATGATCACGGGGAATGCGGCAGCGACGAGCAGGAAGAGCTCGGTGTTGCGGCGACTGCCCATCATGCGCCTCCTTCTGGGTTCTCGGTGGTGGGGGTCAAGGCGTCAGCGGGGGGAGCGAGCTGCCCGCCGTCTTGGGGCTGCTGCTGGTCTTGCTGCGGTACCTCGCCCGCTTCGTCGGTTTGGTCCTGCTGCGCCTGCGCCGCTTCGGCGGCCTGCGCGCTCTCGCGGATGGCCTCGGCGTTTTGCTGCTGCTGGGCCTGCTGCTCCTCGATTTGGCGACGGTAGTCGGACAGGGTGTCCCACGCCTCGTCGAAGCTCTGCTGGGAGATGCCCTCGCGCAGGCGGTTCTGCGTGTCCTCGGGCAGGTCGGAAAGCTTGATGGTCGTGTTCTCCTCGACGCGGTTGAGCTCGATGCCCAGCACGCTTGCGGGGATGCCGCGGTACAGCGCCACGTACTCCCCGTCGACGCCGAGGTAGATGGCATTGGAGATCGAGAAGAACATGATGGCCGCGCACAGCACGAGCGCCGTGACGAGCAGGCCGACGGCGATGAACACGTTGCGGCGGTGGGTGCGGATGACCTGCTTCAGGCGCCCGTCGTCCACCACGTCGACCACGACGACCGAGACGTTGTCCGCGCCGCCCGCGGCGAGCGCGGCGTCGACGAGGTTGTCGGTGCACATCTGCGCGGTCGAGGACTTGGCGGCGATGTTTTCGATCTCGCTGTCGGGGATCATGCTCGACAGGCCGTCGGAGCACAGGATCAGGCGGTCGCCTTCGTCGATGTTGAGCTGGAAGTGGTCGGCGTACATGGCCGGATCCGAGCCGAGCGCCCGGGTGATGACCGAGCGGTTGGGATGGATGCGCGCCTCGTCGGCGGTGATCTCGCCGGCGTCGACGAGCTCCTCGACATAGGAGTGGTCGCGCGTGATGCGCGTGAGCACGCCGTCGTGCACGAGGTAGGCGCGCGAGTCGCCCACGTGCGCGATGGCGATCGTGTTTCCCTCGATGTAGGCGACCGTGGCGGTGCAGCCCATGCCGGGTCGGCCGATGCCGCTCGCGGCGGCCTGGATGATGGCCGCGTTGGCGGCCTCGACGGCGGCGGCGAGCTGCGCGGCGTCGGCGGTCTTGGGCGCGGTGTTGGCGATGGTCTCGACGGCAAGCGAGCTCGCCACCTCGCCGGCCGCGTGGCCGCCCATGCCGTCGCATACGGCGAACAGCGGCGAGGCCACGAGATAGGAATCCTCGTTATGGGAGCGCACGCAGCCCACGTCGGAGCGGGCGCCCCACATAAGCGACATGGTCGTGCCCGCGTCGTAGGTGGAATCGGTGGCGATGCGCTCCTCGGGAAGGGGCGTGAAGCTCTGCGTGGTGCCCGGGTCCTTGAGCTTCGCCTCGATCGCGTCGACGTCGATCTCGGCGGTGTCTTCCGGCGAGCGCTGCTCGGCCGCGGCGACGGCGGCCTCGATGGCGTCGATGGGAGGAAGCTCCCCGGTGTCCTGCTCGCCCAGGTAGTCGCCCGCGACCTCGATCGCGGAGTCCTCGCGTGCGATGTCGGGCCCGTGGTCGGTGAGGTCGCTGAACAGCGGGTCCGCCGCGGCGGGAGCGACCTCGTTGGAGGCGGGGGCGTCGTCGGCGAAGTGGGCCGCCCCGATATGCGCGGGGGCCTCGTCGGCCGCCTGCGCTCCGCTCAGCTCGAACGCGTCCGCGGCCGCGTCGGCCATGGGCTCGGCGAAGTGGGCGGGCTCGGCAAAATGCGCGGCGGGGGCACCGGCATCCCCGCCATGCGCGGGTGTGGCGGGCTCCACGATCTCGAGCGGCGTCTCGACGGCCTCCAGGTCCATGACGGGCTGGGGCTCGAGTGCCGATATGGAGGGCTCGTCCGAGCTGTAGGGGGTGTCGGGCGTATGTGAGAAGGTGCGCTTCTCGTCGGTCATCGACGGTTCACTTTCATGACGACGTCACCGATCTGCACTTCGTCGCCTTCGCGCAGCGTGGCGGGCTCGGCGAGCGGGCGCCCGTTCACGAGCGTGCCGTTCAGGGAGTTCAGGTCCTCGATCACCAGCGCCGGCCCCTGCAGCGAGAAGCGCGCATGGGAGGCGGAGACGAAGGGCTCGTTGATGCAGATATCCGAGCTGGGGGAGCGGCCGACGATGACGGGGCCCAGCATGTCCACGTGGATGCCGCGGATGCCGCGCGGGCCCTTGTCGACGTCGATGGTCCAGATGGCGGAGTCGCGGCGCTGGCCGCGCACCAGGCCCACGCCGGTCTTCATGACGGCGAACAGGAAGATATACAGAAGAAGGACGAGAACGATGCGTCCTGCGAACAGGATGATGTCGATCATGGTGCATCAGCCCCTGAACTCGAACGTAGTCAGGCCGAAGGTCAAAAGGTCGCCGTTGCGCAGCGGGCAGCGGGTGATGCGGCGGTTGTTGACCAGGGTGCCGTTGGTGGAGTTGAGGTCCTCGATGGACCAGTCGGATCCGGTGTAGAGCAGCTCGGCGTGGCGGCGGCTCACGTTGGGGTCGCGCAGGACCACGTCGGCTGCGGCGCGCTCGCGGCCGACGGTGCAGCTGCGGCGGGTGATGGGCAGGACCTCGCCGGTGACCACGTCGACGAGCTCGGCCAAGGGGGCCGCCGGCTGCGGACGGGACGCGCGGGCGCCCGCCATGCCGGAGGCCGCGACCGCAGCCGCGCCGCCCGCGGCAGCGTTCATGCTCGCCATGGTCTCGCGCGAGATGGTGGCGGGAACGGGGATGGGGGCGGCAGCCGGATCGGGGACGCTCGGGGCGAACGGGTCGGGCGCCACGTCCTGAATGCCGGAGGGCGAGGGCACCTGCGCGGGGCGCACGGCCGCCGGCCTCGGCGCCGACTCGCGGGCGGGCGCCGGACGCGGGTTCACGATGTTCATCTGGCCCGACAGGCCCTTCTGGTAGGCGCGCTCCTCCTCATAGAGGCGGCCGAGGGTGGGGGCGTCGACGTTCTCGGCGAACACCGAGAAGCGGCCGCTTTTGAGCGACGGGTCGATCATGAAGCGGACCAGCGGCTCGCCCACGAACGCATAGCCCTTTTTCTCGGCGCTCGCCTTGACGAAGTCGCTGACCTCGCGGGTGAGCTGCGGATAATAGGGAGCCATGAGGGGGTCGTCCTCGTTGGCGATCAGGATGGTATAAAGAGCGGGCGCCGTGTTGACGCCGTTGATCACAAGCGTCTGATCTTCCATCTCATGAGCCGCCTGGCGGGCGAGCTTCTTGAAGGAGAACGGCGCGCGGGCGGCACCGAAGATGCCGGCGACATGGTCCTCGAAGGTGCTCAGGAAGTTCACGAACAATCACACTCCGGTCGGTTCTTTGCGGTAACCGAATAGATAGACATAGATGCAAGCGATTATAGTGGAAAGGACGCCGCCGCCCACAAGGGTTGCCGCGCCCAGCGCGGTCGCGCCGCCAATTTCCATACGGTTTGCAAGACAAAGCAGCAGAATCGACACAGCTGCGGGCACGGCGTACGCGGCGATGTAGCCGGCGTTCCTGCCGTCCTCGTCGTAGCGTGACCATGCGCGGCCCATGAGCGCCGCCATGATGGCAGAGCCGGCTGCCGCAAGCGCGGTCGAGGCGATGAGCAGGGGATTCGCGCATGCGCTCGCCGCCTGCGCGATATCGAGCGCGCCGGCCTGTCCAAGGGCGGCGACGAGCGCGCCGAGCACCATGCCGAGCGCCGCGGACGACGCCGCGGCGGCGCCTGACGCCATGCACCCGCAGGCGGCGATGGCGATAGGGCAGGCGAGCAGGGGGTCTCCCGTGGCGCAGACGAGCGCCCCGCCGCAGACGAGCGCCGCCGACGGCCCGGGGTTCTCGCGCCCCCATACGAGCCACCAGCCGCAGGCCAGCGCGCAGGCGATGGCGACGACGGGCAGGGCGGGCACGAGCGGGGTGCCGGCGAGAACGGCCGCCACGAATCCGGCGAACACGAGGGCCGAGCCCAGCTGCGGGGCGATGCCCGCCGCGACGCCGATGGCCGCGGCCGAGGCCAGGCGCGGCAGCGTTTCCACCAGGCCCACGGTGCCAAGCAGGCTCCAGCTGACGACGGCCACCGACGCGCCGGCGACCACGCCCGCGGCGATGCGCCGCGCATGGGCGGTCTGGCTTCCGAGGTAGCCCTCTTTGGGATCGAGCTCCCAGGTGCGCTCGGGGCGCTCGTCGGACTCGGCGTCGGGGTCCTGCTCGTCGGAGGTCAGCCGCGCGATGATGGCGGCGAAGCTGCGCCGCCCGTCGCGTGCGTGCCCCAGCCCGCGGCAGAAGCGGTCGCCGAACTCCTCCACGCTGTCCATGCGCATCTGGGGCGCCGGGGAGAGGGCGCTCATCAGCGCCTCCTCCGACGCGGGCGGAATGTCGGGCAAAAGCTCGCTCGGACGGGTGACGCCCTGGTCGATCAGCTCCTCCGATTCGGCGGGTGTCTGGGCGCGAAACGGCGCGTAGCCGCAGAGGGCCTCGAAGAGCACGGATGCGAGCGCGAAGATGTCGGTGCGCTCGTCGACGGCGTCTCCGCGCAGCTGCTCGGGCGACATGTAGCCGATGGTGCCGCCGCGCGCGCCGCCGAACCCCGCGGCGGTGGCGAGCGTCGCCATGCCGAAATCGGCGAGCTTGACATTGCCGTTGCGGTCGATCAGCACGTTGGCGGGCTTGATGTCCAGATGGAGCACGCGGTTCTCGTGGGCATAGCTGAGCGCCTGGACCAGCGCGTCGGCGACGTTGGCCGCCTCGTCATAGGTCAGGGAATGCCCGTCGACCTGGGCGAGGAACTCCTCGAGGCTCATGCCGTCGACGTACTCCATGACCAGGTAGGCGTATGCCGAGTCGTACGTGAAGTCGATCACCGAGACGATGTTGGGGTGCGGCAGCATGCTCGCGGTGCGCGCTTCCATGAGGGCGGCGGCGACGTTGTCGGATGCCGTACGGACGCCTTGCGAGGCCAGCGGGATGCGCTTGATGGCGACGCGGCGCTGCAGGCGGGTGTCGAGGCAAATCTCCACGCTGCCGAAGCCGCCGGTCGCGCGTGTCCTGAGCGGACGGTAGCGGCGCAAAAGCCCGGTGCCCGTGGCTCCGGGCTCAGGTATGCTGTTCGGTTGCGCTGCGCGCGGTGTAGGAAAAAGCGGCATGTGCGGTCCTGCGTTTATGGTGCGATTAGTGCCTGTGGGGAGATGGTACCACGCCCCCTCGGGAAACACTGATTAATTCATTCCGCACCGGGCGCCTTGTGGAATGATGCTGTGTTGGAAACAGAGATCGCAAGCCACGATACCGAGGGAGGCCTGCCATGAACGATGCGGAGCGCCTGGACGCCTACGACGCCTTTGCCGCCGATGTCCGCTCCGAGCTCGCCGACGTGTCGGCTCGAATGGAGGAGCTGCGGGGCGCGAGCAAGGTGAAGACCGCAACCTATCGCCAGCTGTTCGCGACGCGCGTCACGCTCAAGGACATCGTGCGCCGTCTTGAGGAGCGCGGGCTGTAGGTCGTCTTTTCGGCGTTGCAGCTCGATGGGTTGAAATGAACCCGTCCCCAATCAACCCGTCCCCAAGCACCCCAAAAAACGTGTATATCGAGTTTGGTGCGATTTTTCGGTGCCCTCTGCCCGCATGCGCTACACCCCTCGGCATTTGCCCAGTTGTTTCCTGCGGAAATGCTGAGGGGTGTAGCGCTGGTGGGGAAATGGGCCTCAAAAATCGCACCAAACTCAGCCTACCGTCTCTGTAGGTTTTGCCCAAAACGGTTTTTTATGCAGTTTCGTGATGGAAATATACGGTTTGCGGCCATTCGGTCGGTGCGGGCCGATTGTCGGGCATTCGTGGCGGCGCGATGGCGGGCGGTCCGCGCCAGCGGGTATGATAGGGTGCAACCGTTTCGCGTGAAAAGAGAGGTTCCATGGAGTCGCTCTATAGAAAATACCGTCCGCTGACCTTTGAAAGCGTCGTGGGACAGCAACATATCGTGTCCACGCTGAAGCACGCGGTGACCGAGGGGCGCCTGTCGCACGCCTACCTGTTCTGCGGGCCGCGCGGCACGGGCAAGACGACCATGGCGCGCATCCTGGCCAAGGCGCTGCTGTGCCAGCATGCGGACGCGGCGCGCGCGGAGGGCGCGAGCGGGTGCATGCCCGACGGGACGTGCCCTGAATGCGAGGCGATCGCGGAGGGCACCCATCCGGATGTCTACGAGCTCGACGCGGCGTCCCGCACCGGCGTGGACAGCGTGCGCGAGGAGATCATCAGCTCGGTGAACTTCGCGCCCGTGCGCGGCGCGTACAAGGTCTACATCATCGACGAGGTCCACATGCTCACGGCGGCGGCGTTCAACGCGCTGCTCAAGACGCTCGAGGAGCCCCCGAGCCACGTTGTCTTCATCCTGTGCACGACCGATCCGCAAAAGATTCTCGAAACCATCCTGTCGCGCTGTCAGCGCTTCGATTTCCACCGCATCTCAAACGAGGATATCGTCGGGCGCCTGCGCTACATCTGCGAGCAGGAGGGCTTCGACGCCGACGACGAGGCGCTCGAGATCGTGGCGCGCCACGCGCGCGGCGGCATGCGCGACGCCCTGTCGACGCTCGAGCAGCTCTCGGTGTTCGGCGACGGCGCGGTGCGCGTGGCCGATGCCCGCGCACTGCTCGGCGAGGTGTCGGGCACGGTGCTCGCTCAGTTCGCGCGCGGTATCGCCGCCCGTGACGTCGTGGGGCTGTTCGGCATGATTCGCGCCCAGGTTGACGAGGGCAACGACCTGCTCGAATTCACCCGCGACGCCGTGGCGCACATGCGCGACGTGTATACCGCGCGCGTTGCCGGGGGCAGATCCGAGCTGTTCGACGGCACGCCCGACGAGGTTGCCGCGCTGGTGGAGGAGGCCTCCCTCTTTGAGAGCGCCGACCGCCTGGCGCGCGTGCTGACCGTGCTGGACGACGCGGCGATCGAGATGCGCAACGCGTCCGATGCGAGGCTGGTGCTCGAGATCGCGTGCACCAGGTTGGCGCGGCCCGAATCGGATCTGACGCTCGAGGCGCTGGCGGAGCGTCTCGACCGCATCGAGGCCCAGCTTGCGGCCGGCGTGCCGAGCGCGCCCGTTGGGGCGGCGGGCGTGGCGGCGCTGACGGGATCGGCGGCGCAGCGTCGCGCGGCGGAGCGGGAGCAGACGGCGCCTGCCGGGGCTGGGGCCCCGCAGGCGCCGCGACCCAAGGCCGCGCCCGGCGCCGCCATCCCGTCGACGTCGGGCGACGTGCCCTGGGACGCACCGGCGCCGCGGGCCCAGGCGGAGCCGCCGGCTCCTGCTCGCGAGACGCGGGCTCAATCGGCGCCCGCCCCTGCGCCGGCGGCTTCCCGCCCAGCGCACGAGGCTCCCGCCCACGACGCGCCCGAGGCTTCGCGTCCCGAGCCTGCGGTGACCGCCGCTCGGGCTGAGGTGCCGTCGTCTGGCCAGAAGCCGTCTGCCGTCGCACCCGCGACGCGCGAGGTGGCGGACAAAGCTGCCCCCAGTGAGCCGACGGTTTCCGCCAGCGCGCCCGCGGTCGCTGCGGGTGATCCGGGGGATCTGCAGCGCAAGTGGAGCGAGGTCGTCAAACGTGTCACGGCGGCGCAGGCGTCGCGCGGCGCGCTGCTTCAGTCCGCGCGCGCCCAATCCGATGACGGTTCGCGTTTGGTTGTCGGGTTCCCCAAGGGGTCGGGCTTTGCCATCAAGATGCTCGGCCGCGCCGACTCGCACGATTTGATCATGCCCATCGTTCAGCAGGTCTTCGGGGCACGTTCCGTCGACTACGTCATGGAGGGCGCCTCGGCTCAGCCCGCCGCGCAGCCCGCGGCGGCGCAACCCGCTGCGCACCAGGAAAAGTCCCGTGAGGTAGCATCCCCCTCGCAGTCGCAGTCGCAGTCGCAGTCGCAGTCGCAGCCGCAGCCGCAGCCGCAGCCGCAGCCGCAGGGCGGTTCCGCGCCCGTATCGGAGATGCCGGCGGCCCGCCAGGCCGCGCCCGTCACCTCGCCCGCCCCCGCCGCGCCACGGCCCCAGGCCGCGCAGCCCGAGGCGCCCGCCCCGCAGCCCGATCAGGTCAGCGGACCCACCATTGTGCGCGAGCCGGATATCGACGCCGATCGTCGCGCGTGGGAAGAGGAGCAGGTGCCCTACGACGACGCCATGATTGCGGCGTATGACGATGAAGAAGTGCCGCCGTTCGACGTGCCCGCCGACATGCCGCCCGTGTCCGCGGCGGCTCCGGCCGCGCCATCGGCGCCCACGCCGGCTGCCCCTGCCGCTCCTGCGCCTGCATCGCCTGCCGGTGCCCTGCCCTGGACGGGTGCCAACACCCCCGCCGCAGGTGCCGAGGAGGCCCAGACCCCGCAGTCGGAGGAAGAGGCCAAGGCCATGCTCAACAGCATCTTCGGCAACGTCGTCTACAAGTGACGCGGCGCGCGACGGCAAGACGGGGCAATTGTCACGACGTATGGTGAGACGAGAGCGGGGTCTTTATTTTCTTGTAGAAAAGGGGCATGGCCGCGATCGTATGGGGTATGCTTCGTTCAACGGCAAAGCCCGTAGTCTGGTTACGGGCGGCGCAGTTTTTTTGGTTGGGGGGCTAGTGGCCGCTAGCCCCTTCCCCATTTTCCGCTCCATCCGCCAACGCTTATACCTTTGCCTCAGCTCCAAGATTGCCCTGTCTTGCTGTCATGCACCGCGTGCCATGGTACGATGCCGTGAGGCAATCGGGCCGCTCACGCAATAACGTAAGGATAGGAGCTCACATGGCCGGAATGAACATGCAGCAGATGATGAAGCAGGCGCGCAAGATGCAGGAGCAGCTCGCCGTCGCGCAGGAGAATCTCGCCCAGACCACCGTCGACGCCAGCGCGGGCGGCGGTATGGTCAAGGTCAAGGTGAACGGCGGCATGCAGCTTGAGTCCATCACCATCGATCCCGACGCGGTCGATCCCGAGGACGTCGAGATGCTGCAGGACATGATCGTCGCGGCCGTCAACGAGGGCATCCGTCAGGTGACGGAGCTCGCCAACAAGCAGATGGGCGCCATCACCGGCGGCCTCAACATCCCGGGCATGCCGTTCTAGGCATCGCATGCGGGGCCGACGGACTCGGGTTTCCGTCGTGCTTGTATGAATTGACTATCGGGTGGGTCATGAGCGCTGATCGCAGTTTGCAGATACTCCTTGATGAGCTGGGAAGGCTTCCGGGCATCGGTCCCAAGTCTGCCCAGCGCATCGCCTATTACCTTCTGGAGGCCGACGCCGAGGAGGCGCGTCGGCTTGCCGACGCGATCCTTGCCGTCAAGGCGCAGGTTCATTTCTGCAGCCGCTGCTTCAACTATGCGACCGACGACGAGTGCGCCATCTGCCAGGATTCATCGCGCGACCGCACCCGCATCTGCGTGGTCTCCGAGCCGCGCGATGTCACGGCGATCGAGCGGACGGGCAGCTACCGTGGGCTGTACCACGTGCTGGGCGGCGTGATCAGCCCTATCGACAAGATCGGTCCGGAGCAGCTGCATATCCGCGAGCTGCTCGCGCGCCTGGGGTCCGAGGATATCCAGGAGGTCATCATCGCCACGAACCCCAACATCGAGGGCGAGACGACGGCGAGCTATCTGGCGCGCATCATCAAGCCGATGGATATCGCCGTGAGCCGTCTGGCGAGCGGCCTGCCCGTGGGCGGCGACCTCGAGTACGCCGACGAGCTGACCCTCGGTCGCGCCATCGAGGCCCGTCGCATTCTTTAGGGAAACACCGATCAATTCATTTCGCGCCGGGCGCGGGGCCCAGTGGAGGCTCGACGCGCGCGTTTTGCCGAAAAATCGACGTTGTAGGTGGATGGAATCCGGACCCGCATGAAACGGCACTTTCAGGGCCGGCGTTTCCGCAGGTAACGGCTCCGTCGCAGGTGCGTTGTTCCGCGCGTTCCGAATCGAGCCGTCTACAACGTCGATTTTTCGGCAACTTTTCGCCGTGCAGCCTCCACTCGGCATCCGGCGCCCTCGAACGGCATGCGCACGGGACACCCATGCGCAAAACGGGGGCATTCGTTCCCCTCGCTCCCTTCACCGGTTCTTCTTTGAGCGGATGGCGGCTAAGATACAGTCGTTATGCTGTGCGCCGCCGGGCGCAGGTTCGAAGGGGTGGCAGGACATGGCACGAGGCGACGAGGAGCTCGACCGCACCCAGAAAAGCGACGCCCGCTCGGGACGCCTGACGCGCCGGTTCATCGCCGCGTTCGCCATCTTCGCCCTGATCGCCGTGACCCTGTCGGCGATCTTCATCCACACGAGTGTCCGCACGACCTACCTCGACACGCAGGCGAATCGCCTGGCCCAGCTCGCCGATTACGCGGGCGCGTCGGCCTCCCAGAACGGCTATGACGCCGGCGAGGACTACGACAGCTGGGTCGAGATGGGCGACATCATCAACCGCGAGACGGACTACGAGGAGTTCATCGCCCGACTTGACGAGGTGCTGGGCACCTACAACGGGCTGTTCGAGCAGTACGACCAGATGCGGGCCTCGCAGGGCGAGGAGGCGGCCGCGGGCCTCTATGCCCAGGCCAGCGCGGCGCTCGACGAGTACAACCGGTATCTCGTGGCGCAGTATTTCTACTCGCTGCAGGATATGCTGAGCCGCATGAAGGAAGCCTACCAGCTTTCCGATTTCGCCTTCATCATGCCGAACGACGACGGGCAGACGGTCACCTGCGTGGCGGCCGGCGTATCGGGGGACGAGAACATCGAGGCGGGGGACCAGCCGTTTTTGGGCGATGTCCTCGAGCGCCCGCGCGACCAGTATCCCGGGCTCTGGCAGGCATTCGAGAGCGGGAAGGCCATAACCTCGCTCGATATCTCGCCGGACGGCTCCACCTACTATATGTATGTACCGATCTCCTCGGTTCACGCGAAGTCGTGGCTGTGCGTGGCATCCATCCCCGCGGGCGACCTCAACGAAGCGGTCATGGCCCAGATGGTGCCGACGCTCGCCATCACCGTGGCGGTCTACGTGGTCTGCCTGGCGGCGCTGCTCGTGCTGTTCCGCTCCACCCTCGTGAACCCGCTGCTCGGCCTGACCCGGCTCATGACCGAGTACGCGCTCACCCACGACGTGGCGACCGCGACGGCGATCCGCTCCGAGGCCTGGCCGCGCGACGAGGTGGGCATCCTTGCCGACCGGACCGCCGAGATGATCGATGAGACCGAGGCGCATGTCGAGAACATCGCCGGCCTCGAGCGCGAGCGGGAGCGCGTGCGCTCCGAGCTCGAGGTCGCCTCGCGCATCCAGGCCTCCGCGCTGCCCGAGGTCGTTCCGCCGTTCACAGGAGGTCGCGGATTCGCGCTCGCCGCGTCCATGAGCCCTGCCAAGGAGGTCGGCGGCGACTTCTTCGATTTCTTCATGGTCGACGATGCGCACCTGGCGGTCGTGATTGCCGACGTGTCCGACAAGGGCGTGCCCGCCGCGCTGTTCATGATGCGCGCCAAGGCGATCTTGAAGCAGCTCCTCATGGAGGGGCTGGAGCCCGCCGAGGCCATGAGCCGCGCGAACGCGGACTTGTGCCACGACAACGAGCAAGGCATGTTCGTCACCGTGTGGCTGTGCGTGCTCGACCTCGGCACGCGCGAGCTCGCCTTCGCGTGCGGCGGCCACAACCCGCCGGCGTATCTCGCCGCGGACGGCGGCGTCTGCTGGATCCGCGACCGTTCGGGCATGGTCCTCGGCGCCTTCGACGGGCTGCCGTACCGCCAGTTCTCGCGCACCATGGCTCCGGGCGACATGTTGGTGCTCTACACCGACGGCGTGACCGAGGCCATGGACGAGCAGGGCACCTGCTTTGGCGAGGAGCGCCTGGAACGCCTGCTTGCGGATTGCGGCCGCGAGCAGCCTTGCGAGCTTGTGGACGAGGTGCTCGCGGGCGTGCACGCCTTCGCTGGCGCCGCGCCGCAGGCAGACGACATCACCGTGCTCGCGCTTCGCTGCGAGGCCTGGCCCGCAGCGGACCAGGCGGGCTCCGCGGCAGATCCCGCGGACGTCGCCGATCGAGGCGACGACCATTGATTCCATAGGCTGCGGCTCCGCTTTTCGCTCCGGCTTCCCGCAAGGGGGCGCGGGGCAGCGGCTTTGGGATAGCATTATGAGACCGCTGGCGCTCCCGCGCGTCGGCCTGAAGGTAAGGAGGGCGAAATGGACAACAAGCGTATCAAGGCGTCGCAGGACCTTCGCGAGCGCTCGGACGAGAAGCTTGCCGAAACCCGTCCTGTGAAGCATCGGGGCGCTCAGCCCCTCGAGGACGCACTGCTTGACGGCGTGGTGGGTGGCCTCGGCTACATCTCCCGCCCCAAGCCCGGCATGCGCTAATCGACGTATATGGCGAGCCTGTTTCGGGACAAGAGCCTGGCGCACATGCGGTCGCCGGAGCACCTGGACGACTACATCCAGGTATCGAACCCGGGCGCCTGGATGATCGTTCTGGCGGTCATCCTGGTGCTTGCCGCCGGTGTCGTGTGGGGGGTGTTCGGAAGACTCGAGGACACCCAGGATGCCGTGATCGTAGTGGGCCGCAACGGAGCGACGTGCTACATGGACTCCGAGAAGGCATCCGACCTGTCACGCGGGGACACCGTGCGGGTCGGTGACGTCTCCGGGACGATCGGATCGGTGGGCGGAACCCCCGTGCTTGCGTCCATGGTGACGGTTCCCGATGCGACGGCTCCCGAAAGCGGCTGGTACGACGTCGGCACGGCATTCATAGAGCTGCCCGTGGGCACCTACGACTGCACGGTCGTCGTCAAGAGCTACTCGCCGTTCGAGCTGTTGTCGGGGGCGTAGATGACCGGCAGGCTCGCCAGGCGGCGCGCCTGTGCCCCCATGCGGGGGCTGGCGCGCCGCATTCCCCAGATCATGCAGATGGAGGCCCTCGAATGCGGGGCCGCCTGCCTTGCCATGGTGTGCGCCTATTACGGAAAATGGCTGCCGCTCGAGGAGGTGCGCCGCGACTGCGGCGTCTCGCGCGACGGCCAGTCGGCCGCGAACATGCTGCGCGCGGCGCGTGCATACGGGTTCGATGCGCAGGGGTTCCGCTATGAGATGGACGCCCTGATCGAAGAGGGCGAGTTCCCCTGCATCGTGCACTGGGGGTTCAACCATTTCGTGGTGCTGCGCGGCTTCAAGGGCGCCTTCGCCTATCTGAACGATCCCGCCCGCGGAGAGGTCCGCGTCCCCCTCGAGGAGTTCGACCGGGAGTTCACCGGCATCGTGCTGGCGCTCGAGCCGGGGCCGGAATTTATACCGGGCGGCGCGCCCGCATCCATCGCCGCCTTTGCCGGCCGTCGCCTCCACGGCACGCGTTTTCTGGTGCTGTTCGTGACCTTGACCTGCGCTATCGTGTCGCTGCTGGGGCTTGTCGCCCCCGCCGTCTCCCAGGTTTTCACCGATCGCATCATCACGGGGACGAATCCCGACTGGCTCGTCCCGTTCGTGGGCGCGCTGGCGATCGCCTGCCTGCTGCAGGTGGTCACCTCCGCCCTCAACGCGGTGTACCTGCTGCGCTTGGAGGGCAAGATGGCCGTATCGTCGGCGGCCTCGTTTTTCTGGCATGTGCTGCACCTGCCGATGGAGTTCTTCTCGCAGCGCGCTGCGGGCGACATCATGGCCCGCGCGCAGACGAACGCCGGCATCGCCAAGACCATCGTGGGCATCCTGACCCCGCTTCTGGTGAACGCGGCCATGGTCGTGGCGTATCTCGTGCTCATGGTCGCCTATTCGCCGCTGCTGTCCGCCGTCGGCATCGCGGCGGTTGCCGTCAACGTCGCGATGGCGCTCGTCATCTCGGCGCGCCGCGTCAACATCGCGCGCGTGCAGATGCGCGACGAGGCCAACCTGGCCGCCGCGACCATGGCGGGCATCTCGATGGTCGAGACCCTGAAGGCCTCCGGCGTGGAGACGGGCTTTTTCCGCAGGTGGGCGGGCTTTCAGGCGAACGCCAACGCGCAGACGGTGCGCTATGCGCGCATCGACCAGTATCTCGGCCTGGTTCCGCAGCTCGTGACCTGCACGGCGAACATCGCCGTGCTCGTGCTCGGCGCCTGGCTCATCATCGCGGGCGACCTGTCGGTCGGCATGCTGCTGGCCTTCCAGGGGTTCGCCGCGCAGTTCGCCGCTCCCGTCCAGGGGCTCATCGAGAGCCTGCAGGCCTTTCAGGAGATGCGCACGGACATGGAGCGGCTGAAGGACGTGATGGACTATCCGACCGATCCGCTGTGCGCCGAGGACGGGCCGCAGCGCGACGACGATGCGGACGAGCGCACGGCCTCGGCGGAGCGCACGCCCTCGGCAGAGCGCCCGCCCGCGGCGGAGCGCACGCCCTCGGCAGAGCGCCCGCCCGCGGCCGGCCTGTTCATGGGGAAGCTGCGCGGCGGCGTGCGGCTCGACCACGTGACCTTCGGCTACTCGCCGCTCGCCGAGCCCCTGCTCGAGGATTTTTCCCTGGACGTGGAGCCGGGCCAAAGCATCGCGCTCGTGGGCCCGTCGGGTTGCGGCAAGTCGACGATTTCCAAGCTCATCTCCGGCCTGTACCGCCCCTGGTCGGGATCGGTGCTGCTCGACGGCACGCCGCTCGAGGAGGTGCCGCGCTCGGCGCGCTGCGCCTCGATCGGGGTCATCGACCAGGACATCACGCTGTTCAATGACACGATCTCGAACAACATCCGCCTGTGGGACGAGTCGATCGAGGATTTCGAGGTCCTGCTCGCCGCCCGCGACGCGCAGGTTCACGACGACATCATGCGGCGCGTCGGCGGCTACGACGGCGTGCTCGCCGAGGGCGGGCGCGACCTGTCGGGCGGCCAGCGGCAGCGCCTGGAGATCGCCCGCGCGCTGGCCGCGGATCCGGTCATCCTCATCATGGACGAGGCGACCAGCGCCTTGGACGCCCAGACGGAGGCGGAGGTCATGCGCGCCATCCGCCGCCGCGGCATCACGCTGATCGTCATCGCGCACCGCCTGTCGGCCATTCGGGACTGCGACGAGATCGTGGTGCTCGATCGCGGCCGGGTGGTCGAGCGGGGAACCCATGATGAGCTCATGGGCGCGGGCGGTCTGTACGAGCGGTTGGTCACGGCGGAGTAGGGGGTGCGCATGGATCTCTTCGAGAGTCAGGTCGAGGCGCGCCGCCGCTTCGACGATGAGCGCCTCGAGCAGGCGCTGCACCGCCTGTCCGACGCGGTGACGGGCGCGCGGACCGCCGAGGGCGCTTCCCGTCTCGTGCAGGCGGGCAGCGCGCTCGATCACGTGCTCGCCTACTACGGGGTCGAGGGCGGCGAAACGCCGCGCGGCGTGAAGAGCATGGACGAGCTCATCCAGCAGCGCCTGCGCTCGACAGGCATCATGTGCCGCCCGGTCCGCCTGTCCGGCGCATGGTACCGCGATGCCATGGGGGCCATGCTCGGCTTTGCCGACGACGGGCTGCCCGTGGCGCTGATCCCGCTGGCGCGCGGCGGCTACCAGTTCATCGACGGCATGGGGCCCGTGCGCGTCAACGAGCGCAGCGCCAAGCGCCTGGCGGACGAGGCCTGGTGCTTCTACCGGCCGTTGCCCCAGCGCGAGCTGGGCGTGCGCGACATCCTGCTGTTCATGGCGCGCTCCCTCGACCGCGGCGACATCATCGCGCTCATCTGCGCGGCCGCCGCCTCGACGGCGCTCGGCATGGTCGCGCCGCTCGTGAACCGCATCGTGTTCGGCCCGGTCGTCGAGGCGGGAACGGCGAGCATCATCGCGCCGCTCGCGGTGCTGCTCGTCGGCGTGCTCGTGGCGCAGGTCATCGTGGGCGGGATCAGGCAGATCGTGCTCGCGCGCATCTCGACCAAGCTTAGCGTGCCGCTCGACGCGGCGATGATGATGCGCACCCTGTCGCTGCCGGCATCGTTTTTCTCGCGCTATCAGACGGGCGACCTGTCCGAGCGCCTGGCCATCGTGGGCGAAGTCGGGCGCCTCATCCAGGACGTCGTGCTGACCGCGCTCCTCAACGCGCTGTTCGCGATGGCCTACGTGGGCCAGATCGCCGCCATCGCGCCGGCCATGGCGCTGCCGACCGTCGGGGTGGCGCTGCTCACCACGGCGGTGACCGCGCTGGTCGCCGCCGCGCAGATGCGCGTGACCGCGCGGCGCCTCGACCTCGGGACCCGCCTGTCGGGCTGGCAGTATGCCCTGATCGAGGGCCTGCAGAAGATCAAGCTCGTCGGTGCCGAGAAGCGCGCGTTCGCCACCTGGGCGAACCTCTACCACCGGCAGGCGCGCCTCACCTACAACGGGCCGCTGCTCACGCGCCTTTCCTCGACGATCCAGATGGCCGTTGCCTCGCTGGGCACGATCGTGTTCTACCTGAGCGCCGCGGCGGGCGGTCTTTCGGTTGCCGAGTACATGGCGTTCACCTCCGCCTACGGCGCGGTCTCCGCCGCGCTTGCGGCGCTCGGCGCGGCGGCGGTCAACATGGCGTGCATCCGTCCGTACCTGTCGATGGCGGATCCGCTGCTCAAGACGGTGCCGGAGACCTCGGAGTCCAAGCGCGCCCTCGAGCGCATGTCCGGCGGGTTCGAGCTCAACCACGTCACGTTCGCCTACGGCGACGACCGGCCGGTGCTGGAGGACCTGACGCTCAAGGTCCGTCCTGGGGAGTACGTCGCGGTCGTGGGAAAGACCGGCTGCGGCAAGTCGACGCTCATGCGCCTGCTGCTCGGGTTCGAGCGGCCCCAGCGCGGCGCGGTCTATTACGACGGGCGCGACCTGGCGAGCGTGGACGCGGGAAGCGTGCGCAAGCGCATCGGCGTGGTGCTGCAGGACGGCAGGCTGTTCGCCGGGAGCATCTACGACAACATCGCCATATCGGCGCCCGGCCTCACCCTCGAGCAGGCCTGGGAGGCCGCCGAGCTCGCGGGCCTCTCCGACGATATCGATGCGATGCCGATGGGCATGAACACGATGGTCACCGAGGGCGGTGGCGGCATGTCGGGCGGGCAGCGCCAGCGCATCATGATCGCGCGCGCCATCGCCGCCAGACCGAAGATCCTCATGTTCGACGAGGCGACGAGCGCGCTCGACAACATGACGCAGAAGATTGTGTCGGACTCGCTCGAGTCGCTGAAGTGCACCAGGCTCGTCATCGCGCACCGCCTGTCGACGATTCGCGCCTGCAGCCGCATCGTCGTGCTCGACGGCGGGCGCATCGTCGAGGACGGCACCTACGACGAGCTCGTCGAGCGCGGCGGGCTGTTTGCCGACCTGGTCGCCCGCCAGCAGGTGTGAATGGGTCATTTTGGGACGGGTTCGTTCCAACCCATCGGCGGCCGCGCAGATCGCCGATGGGTTGGAACGAACCCGTCCCCAAATGACCCATCTCCCGGCGGGGTCAAACGAGCCGGACGGGCGACGGAACGAATGCGGTGCTGTTGGGATTGAAAACAGATATTGCGCGCAGTGTGCCGCGGCTGTTCTTTTTCGCTCCTGCTGAAGGTCGCGCGGTCAGCCGAAGGCAACCAAACCGCTGGTACCGATAACAATTCCGCAGGACAAAAACTGCCCCAGATCTCGTATGTCTATTCCGGTGTTCGGAGTACAATAATCCTGCATGCGGATTTTTGTCCACTGATGCCATCCAGATCGCCGGAAGGTATCCATGCATGGTAATCACCGGGGGCGGACGCTTCCGGAACATGTACACCCAACTTGAGAGGAGAGGGGTATATGGCGCGTAAGTTCAAGTCTATGGACGGCAACGAGGCGGCCGCATACGTATCGTATGCGTTCACCGAGGTTGCGGGTATCTACCCGATTACGCCGTCCAGCCCTATGGCCGACCATGTCGACCAGTGGGCCGCGCAGGGCAAGAAGAACATCTTCGGTACGCCCGTTAACGTCATCGAGATGGAGTCCGAGGCCGGTGCTGCCGGTACCGTCCACGGTTCGCTCGGTGCCGGTGCTCTGACCACGACCTACACGGCGTCTCAGGGTCTGCTGCTCATGATCCCGAACATGTACAAGATCGCGGGCGAGGGCCTGCCGGGCGTCTTCCACGTGTCCGCCCGCTGCGTCGCCTCCCATGCGCTCAACATCTTCGGCGATCACTCCGACGTCATGGCCTGCCGTCAGACCGGCTTCGCCATGCTCGCCGAGGGCAACGTCCAGGAGGTCATGGACCTCGCTCCCGTGGCGCACCTCGCCGCCATCGAGGGCAAGGTTCCGTTCCTGAACTTCTTCGACGGCTTCCGCACCTCTCACGAGATTCAGAAGGTCGCCGTCTGGGATTACGCCGACCTGGCCGAGATGTGCGACATGGACGCCGTCCAGGCGTTCCGCGATCACGCGCTGAATCCTGAGCACCCCTCCGCGCGCGGCTCTCACGAGGACGGCGACGTCTTCTTCCAGCACCGCGAGGCCTGCAACAAGGCCTACGACGCGCTGCCCGCCGTCGTCGAGGACTACATGGGCAAGATCAATGCCAAGCTCGGCACTGATTACGGCCTGTTCAACTACTACGGCGCTCCCGATGCGGACCGCGTCGTCGTCTGCATGGGCTCCTTCTGCGACACGCTCGAGGAGGTCATCGACTACCTGAACGCCCAGGGCGAGAAGGTCGGCCTGGTCAAGGTCCGCCTGTTCCGTCCGTTCTCCATCAAGCACTTCGTCGACGTGCTCCCCGAGACCGTCAAGAAGATCGCCGTCATGGACCGCACCAAGGAGCCGGGCTCCATCGGTGAGCCCCTGTACCAGGATGTCGTCTCCGCCCTCTACGAGGCTGGCAAGACCGGCATCACCGTCGTCGGCGGCCGCTACGGCCTGGGTTCCAAGGACACCACGCCCGCTTCCGCGTTCGCCATCTACGAGGAGCTCAAGTCCGACGCTCCGCGCCGCGAGTTCACCGTCGGCATCGTGGACGACGTCACCAACCTCAGCCTGCCCGAGATGGAGGATGCTCCCAACACGGCGGCCGAGGGCACGATCGAGTGCAAGTTCTGGGGTCTCGGCGGCGACGGTACCGTCGGTGCCAACAAGAACTCCATCAAGATCATCGGCGACCACACCGACAAGTACGTCCAGGCCTACTTCCAGTACGACTCCAAGAAGACCGGCGGCGTCACCATCTCGCACCTGCGCTTCGGTGACTCCCCGATCCGTTCGCCGTACTACATCTCCAAGGCCGACTTCGTGGCGTGCCACAACCCCTCCTACATCGTCAAGGGCTTCAAGATGGTCCGCGACGTCAAGCCCGGCGGCACCTTCCTGGTGAACTGCCAGTGGAATGACGAGGAGTTCTCCGCGCACATGCCCGCCGAGGCCAAGCGCTTCATCGCCAAGAACAACATCAACGTCTACCTGATCGACGCCATCGACCTGGCCGAGAAGGTCGGCATGGGCAAGCGCACCAACACGGTGCTGCAGTCCGCGTTCTTCGCGCTCGCGCAGGTTCTGCCCGCGGCCGACGCCATCGAGTACATGAAGGCCGCCGCCGAGAAGTCCTACGCCAAGAAGGGCCAGGCCATCGTCGAGGCCAACTGGAAGGCCATCGACGCCGGCGCCACCGCGTTCCGCAAGTTCGAGGTGCCCGCCGACTGGGCCGACGCCACCGACGAGGTCGCCGAGCTCTCCGATGCCGAGTGCTCCGCTATCGCCAAGCAGGTCAAGTCCATCATGGAGCCGATCTCCCGCATGCAGGGCGACGAGCTGCCCGTCTCCGCCTTCGCTGGCCACGAGGACGGTCAGTTCCTCACCGGCGCCTCCGCCTTCGAGAAGCGCGGCGTCGCCGTCATGGTTCCGCACTGGGATGAGACCAAGTGCATCCAGTGCAACCAGTGCGCCTACGTCTGCCCGCACGCGACCATCCGTCCGTTCGGTCTGACCGAGGCCGAGATCGAGGCCGCGCCCGAGAACCTGCGCACCCTCGACATCAAGATGCCGAAGGACACCGGCCTCAAGTTCACCATGGCCGTGTCCCCGCTCGACTGCATGGGCTGCACCAACTGCGTCAAGGTCTGCCCCAAGGGCGCCCTCACCATGGTTCCGCAGGAGCAGGAGGCTGCCGAGCAGGCCGTCTTCGATTACTGCGTCGCCGAGGTTTCCGAGAAGCCCGTCCTGCAGGCCAACAACGTCAAGGGCTCCCAGTTCAAGCAGCCTCTGCTTGAGTTCTCCGGCTCCTGCGCCGGCTGCGCCGAGACCGCATACGCTCGCCTCGTGACCCAGGTCTGCGGCGACCGCATGTTCATCTCCAACGCCACCGGCTGCTCCTCCATCTGGGGCAACCCCGCGGCCCGCTGCCCGTACACCACCAACAAGGACGGTCACGGCCCCGCGTGGAACAACTCCCTGTTCGAGGACAACGCCGAGCACGGTCTGGGCCTGGCTCTCGGCTATGAGGCCGTCCAGAACAAGCTCGTGGCCGACACCGAGGCGCTCATCGCTGCCGACGGCACGCCCGAGGACGTGAAGACCACCGGTCAGGCTTGGCTCGACGCCCGTAACGACGCCGAGGCCTCCAAGACCGCCGCTGCGGCCTACGTCGCTGCCCTCGAGGCCTGCGGCTGCGATGCCGCCAAGGCGATCCTGGCCGACAAGTCCTACCTCACCAAGAAGTCCTTCTGGATCTTCGGCGGCGACGGCTGGGCGTACGACATCGGCTTCGGCGGCCTGGACCACGTCCTGGCTTCCGGCCACAACATCAACGTCTTCGTCTTCGACACCGAGGTCTACTCCAACACCGGTGGCCAGGCTTCCAAGGCTTCGAACCTCGGCCAGGTTGCTCAGTTCGCCGCTGCTGGTAAGGCCATCAAGAAGAAGAGCCTCGCCGAGATCGCTATGAGCTACGGCTACGTCTACGTGGCGCAGGTCGCCATGGGCGCCAACCCGGCTCAGACCCTCAAGGCCATCCAGGAGGCCGAGGCCTACGACGGTCCGTCGATCGTCATCGGCTACAGCCCCTGCGAGATGCACTCCATCAAGAAGGGCGGTATGCAGAACTGCCAGATGGAGATGAAGAAGGCTGTCGACTGCGGTTACTGGAACCTCTTCCGCTTCAACCCCGCTGCGGACAAGAAGTTCACCCTCGACTCCAAGGAGCCGAAGGGCGGTTATCAGGAGTTCCTGATGAACGAGGCCCGCTATGCTTCCCTGACCCGCGCCTTCCCGGAGCGCGCCGAGGAGCTGTTCGCCGAGAACGAGCAGGCCGCTATGGACCGCTATCAGCACCTGCTGAAGCTCAACGCTCTGTACAACGAGTAAGAGCGCACCTCGCGTCTGACCGATCGTCAACGTGATGCAAGGGCCCCGGAGCATCTGCTCCGGGGCCCTTTTTGCGCTGCGTGACCAACAAGCAGGATCGTGTCTTGGTTCATTCATGAACGAAGACGGCCCAAAACGGCATTTTCGCAGGAAAGCAATTACTAACCCATCTCTTCATTCATGAATGAACAGGGCGAGGGTTCATGCCAGTGAGTGCAGAAGGAATCGACATAAGCGGCAACGAGGCTATAACCTGCGCTGTTGGAATCCGGTAAGATTCCACTGGTACAAAATCAATCTCTTTAGCAATAACCAACTTCATATTAAAGTTGAACTAGTATGATGCATATGGAACATTACGCGCAAAGGAGATGCAGCGGGGCTACCTAAGAGGAGCTGATGAGGCAATGGTGAAAGGGACGATCGGGGACTCGAATCTGGTTCTTTGCGATGCGCACGGTCTGGCCTACTGGTTTGGCGCGCAGGAGGTGACGCGCACGATAAGCCCGAATGCGTACGTGTCCACGGTGGAAAACATGGTGGCCCCGTCGAAGCTTCCAGTAGACGTCCTGGAACGCCTGGGAGTTCGCTCGACCCCCATTCACGTACTTGTTGACGAGCATAAACGACAGCGGTTCTCAACTCAGGTTCTTGCGCATCTCTGGAGACCTCCGTATCCGGAGAAGACGTTTGTACGGATCGCACCGAACGTCTATGTGCTCTCTCCCATCGCGTGCCTTATGAAAGCATCGCTTTCTATGAGCGACGTCTCGATTCTCAAATGCCTATATCAGTTAACAGGAACTTATAGATACAGCAAAGACGGCCTTCGTGAGCGCCCGCCTCTCATGACGGTTGAAGAGGCAAAGGAGTATCTCGATGCGGCACAGGGAATTCGCGGGGCAAGGAAAGTGCGAACACTCCTCAATTTCGTCGTCGATGGGGCTGCCTCTCCTGAGGAAGCGAACGTTGTGATCGTGTTGGTGCTGCCGGGGCATATGGGGGGATACGGGTTGCCGCTTCCCACCATGAACGAGCCTGTGGTCGCCTGTAAAGCCGGTGAACAGGAGGAACGCCGTCCAGATATCCTCTGGAAGGAATTCATGCTCATCGTCGAATATCTGGGCGATGAGTTTCACAATCGAAGCGACCGCTTCGGTCTTGATGCTGCGCGGAAGACCCATCTGCTGGAAGCAGGATATACCGTACTTGACCTTACACGGTATCAAACGCTCAGAAAAAACGAGTTGGAATCGGTTGTGGCAACGATTAGAAAGCATATGGGCCTGAAGCCGATGCGCCAGACCAAGGAATTTCAAAGCAAGAATGCCGAGCTTAGACAAGAGCTCTTCGGGACGAAAACGGTGTAGGGGCCTTTGAGGCGCCATCCGCGAATCGGCGGCGTTGTTCATTCATGAACGAAGACGGCCCAAAACGGCGTTTCCGCAGGAAAGCAATGGCTAACCCACCTCTTCATTCATGAATGAAGAGGTGGGTTAGTAAAAGAAGGCTCTAAACGGCGCAAGGTCTGCCGTGCTACAGCGTGCAGACGTTGCGCGGCGTACCGTTGAGGTAGGCGAGCACGTTGTCGAACTCGATGACACCGGTCAGCGCGGGGGCGACGACGGACGAGGCCATGCCGAAGAAGTTGAACACGCCGAGGGTGGTTGCGACGCTCTTGGGATCGGCCTGGTCGGACATGTACGAGATGAGGACCGGGTCGACAGCCAACTTACCAAGCAGGCCGTAGAGCAGCAGGATGATGGACAAAGACGTCGCGTCAGGAGCGAGCATCGAGACGGCGACGAGGACGAACGCGGCGATCTCGAGGCCGAGGATGATCTGGGACTTCTTGTCGCGCTTCTTGTCGGACATGCGGGAGAAGTACAGAGCGCCCGGGATGGCGGTGACCGAGATCATGGAGGTGATGATGCCGATCAGGCCGCCGGTGATGCCGCGGTCGGTCTCGAGGAACGAGGGCAGCCACGTGACGATCATGTAGTAGGCGTAGCAGGTGCAGAAGTACAGCGCGTAGCAGGCGATGAAGCGCATGCTGAACAGGCGGGGCTTCTCGCCGGTTGATCCGGTCTCGACGGCGGTCTCGGTCGCAGAGGCGGTCTCGGCGGTTGCGGCGCCGGAGCGCATGGCGCGCTTCTCGGCGATGTTGTCGCGCAGGGCGATCGCATACCAGACGACCATCAGGACGATGAGCACGACGGCGATGATGGCCATGGTCTGCCAGGGCAGGCCGAGCTGCTTGACGATGAAGCTGGAGCCGGTCATGCCGAGGATCATGCTGACGCCATGGCCGAGGTGCTCACCTGGTCTTCTGAGCGCGGCCTGCACTCCCATGGCGAGGTTCGCGTCGAGTACTACACCGAGCGCATCTCCAAGGGCGGTATGACCGTCGATCCCAACTGGTCCTGGACCAAGACCGGCCCGTGCTCCGGCATCCTCGACGGCGACAACGGCTGCGGCTATCCGTTCGCCATCAAGGGCCTCGAGTACGCCATGGAGATGGCCAAGGAGAGCGGTATCGGCGTCGTGGGCGTCAAGCGCGTGTCCCACACCGGCGCGCTGGGCTACTACACCGAGATGGCCGCCAAGAACGACCTAGTCTGCCTCACCATGTGCCAGTCCGACCCGATGGTCATTCCGTACGGCGGCGCCGAGCCCTTCTACGGCACCAACCCCATCGCCTTCGGCGCCCCTACCGCCGATGACCGTTTCGTGAACTTCGACATGGCCACCACCGTCCAGGCTTGGGGCAAGATCCTCGACGCCAAGAGCGCCGGCCGCTCCATCCCCGACGACTGGGCCGTCGACGTTGACGGTAACCCCACCACCGACCCGCACAGGGTCAACGCGCTCGTGGCCATCGCCGGCCCCAAGGGCTACGGCCTCATGATGCTCGTCGACGTGCTGTCCGGCGTGCTGCTGGGCGTCCCCGCGGGCAAGAACGTGTCCTCCATGTATCATGACCTGTCCGAGGGCCGTGAGCTCGGTCACCTGCACATCGTCATCGATCCGTCCCGCTTCTGCGGCCTCGACGAGTTCAAGCGCCATATGTCCGAGGTGCTCGACGAGCTTTCCGCCGTCAAGCCCGGCCCCGGCTCCGACAAGGTGTACTACCCCGGCGAGCGCGCCCTCATCCGCAAGGCCAAGTGCGACGCCGCCGGCGGCATCGAGATCGTCGACGACATCTACGAGTACCTCACGTCCGACAAGCCCTACATCCACAGCTGGGATCACAAGAACCGCTTCGCCGAGTAGCGTTTCTCGTCCCGTAGGGTTTCCCTCTCTGCCCGTATTCGATTTGCCTCTCCTTTCATTAAAAGCCCTGCCCTGCGTCATATGCCCGGGCAGGGCTTTTTGCGTGCGTTCGCGGGGCGTGACGGCACGACATGGAAATCGTTCAGCGATTCTTAAGCATGGTCGTCGTACTTAAGAAAAACCTATCTAGTGTGTGGGAAATATGGTGGGTCAAGCATTTTCGCTTCCTCTGAAATATGGGTCAGGTTCGGGTAGAAGAAAGTCACCAGGGGGCTCTCGGAACTTCGATTCACGAAGAAGGGCCCTGTTTGTTGAGGTGATAGGTATGCAGATGTTCGACTCCGATTTTGACTACAAGGGCGATTTCATAGACCGGTGGAACAGCCGTATCAAGCAGGCCAAGGCGGCGATGGGCGTTTTGGGAGCCCTGCTCGTCGTCGCGGGCGTCTTCAGCGCGGTGGCCCCGTACAGCCTGTACTCGTTCATCCAGGTGCTCGCCGGCGTGGCCCTGTTCGTCCACGGCGGCGTCCAGGTGATCTCCTACTTCGGCACGCCCGAGTTCTTCCGCAGCTCGGCGCTGATCGTCTCCGGCATCCTGAACGCGCTGCTCGGCATCATGTTCCTGCTGCTGCCCGTCTACCTGACCGCTAGCACGCTGGTGTTCCTGCTCGCGTTCCTCTTCATCCTGACGGGCTTCGAGCGCATCTCCTTTGCGCGCCAGATGAAGTACTTCGGCCTGCCCAACTCCACGGCGGGCACGGTGACCGGCGTCATCAACGTCATCTTGGGCGTCATGTTCATCGCCATGCCGCTGTACTCGAGCCTCGTGCTCGGATACGTGCTCGCCGCATACCTGATCATCGCCGGCATCACGCTGCTGGTCGAGGCGGTGTCCATGAAGCGCATCGACCGCTGAAGGCATCGCTCGACAGCACGATAAACATCGCTTTCCCCTTCCTCACGGCCCCGCATTCCCGCATGCGGGGCCGTGTCGTTTTGGGAACTCCAAGATTCCTGCCGCACTCCCATCGACCCCTTCATTCATGAATGAGGAAGGGGGTCAATCAAACGAATCCTGGGCAAACGTCGAAATGGCCTCCGCTCATTCATGAATGAGCGGGGCCGGAACTCGGGGAAGCATCGGCTCATTCGCGGCGTCTCGTTTTCAAAAACCGACGCACGGGGTACAAGTGGACCAACCTTCGACTCCGGAAAGGACGGTTGTACCCATGAAATGCCCAGTATGCAAGGACGTGACGTTGCTGATGTCCGAGAAGAACGGCGTTGAAATCGACTACTGCCCTGAGTGTCGCGGCATCTGGCTCGATCGCGGCGAGCTCGACAAGATCGTCGAGCGGGCGCGCAGCGCGCAGCGCGAGTACGCGGCCTACGAGGAGGATCGTCGAGACGACCGCCGCTACGACGACCGCCGTTACGATGACAAACGCTACGATGACCGCCGCGAGCGCGAGTACCGCGAGTACAAGAAAAAGAAGAAGAGCAGTCCCATGGCGGCATTCGGCGACATCATGGAGATCTTCGGCGGTGGGGACGATTAGCCTCCCGATCGCCGCGCGAACGCAATGGGCGCCCGCGGGACATCTTTTGGAGATGCCCCGCGGGCGCCTTTTTGTGCGATTCGCCCGACGCCGCATGCATGTCGACGCGTCGGCGTCGGGCGCGCTATGCGTCGACGGAGCCCGTCATGCCGTCGCCCATGCGCCAAGCGCGCGCCGAGGCGCAGGTGCCCTCGATCGTCACGCTCAGCGCATCTGCAACGGGGAACCAGCGCGTCGACATCACGGCGCGGCCGCCCTCGGCAAAGATCTCGACAGCGGAGCCGTCGACGAGAACGCGCAGGTCGCCCATGCGGTCGAGCGGAAGCGCCCTGCGCGTGCGGCCGGCTCCGAGAGCGCAGGCCCCCTCCGTGAACGTGCAGGACAGCTCGTGCCCGTCGAAGGCGATCTCAAGCCCGCCGTCGAGGGTGAGGCGCAGCGGTCCCTCGATCCCGGTCAGCTCGATGTCTGCGCGCTGTCCGGAAAACACCATGGTCCCCGGGGCGATGAGGAGCTCCTCGGCCTCGCGCAGGCGCTCAAGCTCCGGGACGGGCGTCTGCGCGATGGCGCCGTCGTCCAGACGCGTGAGCACGCGCGGGACGGTGAGGCAGTGGCACCACGGCAGGCCGTCGGGCGCGCTTTCGAACGGGGCCTCGGGCATGCCCATCCACCCGATGAGCACGGTGCGCCCGGATTCATCGACGAAGGTCTGCGGGGCGTAGAAGTCGAACCCGGCGTCCCAGCGGCGAAACGCGCCGGTATCGATGGATATCCCGGGGGTGTTGAGGTCGGAGCCTTCGGGCAGCGGCACATATCCGGACTGGTCGCGCACCCCGTTTGCCCAGGGAAGCCCCTCCATGCCCTGCGGGCAGAAGGAGAGGTAGGTGCGGCCGTCGAGGACGATGCGGTCGGGGCATTCCCACATGTAGCCGAACGGCTCGGAAGAGCGAAGCTCGTCCGCCACCGTCCAGGCGACGCCGTCCTCGGAGCTCATGAGCAGGATGATGCCGCGATCGGAGGTGTCGCGTGCGCCGAGGATCATCCACCAGCGGTCATCGTCTCGCCAGACCTTCGGGTCGCGCACGTGGCAGGTGCAATCGGAGGGGTAGTCCTCGTTGCGCAGGATGACGCGCTTCGATCCCAAGCTCATCGCGTCGTCGCTTTCGATGAGGATCTGGGTGGCGCGCCTGCCGGTGCGGATGTAGTCGAAATCTCCCGGCTCCTTGACGTTGCCCGTGTAGTACAGCCGCAGCCGGTCGCCGCCGTCTGAGGCTGCGCCGGGCATCAGCACGGCGCAGCCGGAGTACGATCCGGTGGCCTCCTCCGGCGTGTCCGGTGCGATGGCCATGCCGTGATGGCGCCAGTGCACGAGGTCTTCACTGGTGAAGTGGCCCCAGCCGCGCGGCGCGTTCGGCGCCGGCCAATCGGGGCTGTACTGATGGAAGACGTGGTAGGTGCCGCGGAATTGGCACAGTCCGTTGGGATCGTTGAGCCAGCCGACGGGCGGCATGAGGTGAAATCCCATCCTCCAGCGCGTGCGTGCCATGTGAATCCTTTCAGACTCGGGCGCCGGATGGCCGCATGGGGTATCCGGCGCCCGCAGGGAGGGGTTTTACTTGACGGTGATGATCGGGTCGCCCACGGCAACCGTGTCATGCGCAACGGGCGCGACGCTCTCATAGCTGGCCGTGTTGGTGATGATCACGGGCGTGACCGTGTCGAGGCCCTGCGCCTTGATGTAGTCGAGATCGATATCCATCAGCAGCTGGCCCGCCTCGACGTGGTCGCCCACCTTCACATGGGCGGTGAAGGGCTTGCCCTCGAGCGTGACGGTGTCGATGCCGATGTGCATGAGGACCTCGGTGCCGGCGTCGGTGTTCATGCCCACCGCATGCCCGGTCTCGGCGAGCACGATGATGGTGCCGGATGCGGGGGCGTACAGCTTGCCCTCGGACGGGACGATGGCGATGCCGCCGCCCATGGCCTCGCTGGCGAACACGGGGTCGGAGACCTCGGACATGGCGATGGCCTGGCCGGACATGGGCGCCACGAGCGTTGCGGTCTGGGCCGAGGCGGCCTGCGTCTGGTCGATGGCGGCGACGGCGGCGTTCGCGGCGGCAGACGAGAGGGCTGCGGCCTCCGCCTCGTCGCGAGCGGGCGCGGTGACGGCCGCCTGGACCGTGGCGCCTCCGGCGGTCTCCGGCTCGGGATCCTTGTAGAGCATGAAGGAGAGGCCGAAGCTGACGAGTGCCGCGATGGCGAACATGATGATGTACTGGACCGGCTGGTTGAGGCACAGCAGGATGCCGAAGATGCCGGTCACGCCGGTGCCGTTGGCCGCGAGGCCCGAGATGGAGGCGAACATGGCGCCCAGGCCGCCACCGATGCAGCCGGCCACAAAGGGCTTGAAGAAGCGCAGGTTCACGCCGAAGATCGCGGGCTCGGTGATGCCCATGAAGGCGGACAGCGAAGAGGGGAGCGCAAGCGAGCGCGTCTTGACGCTGCGGGTCTTGAGGGCGACGGCGAGCGCGGCTCCGGCCTGGCCGATGTTGGCGGCGCTGGCGAGCGGCAGCCAGTAGGTCACGCCGTAGCTTGCGATCTGGCCGAGGTCGATGGTGGTGTACATCTGATGGATGCCGGTGACGACGGTCGGCGCGTAGAGGGCGCCCATGATGAGCGAGCCGAGGCCGAGCGGCAGGGTGAGCAGCAGCTGGATGGCTCCGAGGATGGCGTTTTCCGCCCACACGAAGACGGGGCCGACGGCGAGCATGACGATGTAGGCCGTGGCGGCGACGGAGACGAGCGGGGTCACGAACAGATCGAAGGCCTCGGGCACGACCTTGTGCAGGCGCTTCTCGATGAACGCGAGGATGCCGGCCGCGATGACGATGGGGATGACGTGCCCCTGGTAGCCGGTCCAGTCGATGCTGTAGAGCCCGGGGATGACCGTGTAGGTCTGCAGCACGCCGTCGGTGGCGACGGTGTTGGCGTTCTGCAGGCCGGGGTTGATGAGCAGCATGCCCATGACCGCACCCAGGTAGGGGTTGGCGCCGAACGCCTTGGCGGCGGAGAAGCCGATCAGGATCTGCAGGAACGTGAACGCGGTGTTCGACACGAGGTTCAGGATCTGATACCAGGCGTTGTTGGTGTCGAGCGTGATGAAGCCGTTGGAGTCCATGAAGGACAGGGCGCTCAGGATGCCGAGCAGCAGGCCGGAGGCGACGATGGCCGGGATGATGGGGACGAAGACGTCGCCCAGCAGCTTGATGGCGCGCATGAACGGGTTTTTCTGCTGTTCGGCCGCAGCGGCCTTTGCCTCCGCCTTGGTGGCGGCGGTGATGTTGCCGAGCTTGATGAACTCGTCGTAGACCTTGTTGACGGTGCCCGTGCCGTAGATGACCTGCAGCTGGCCGGAAGCCTGGAAATTGCCCTTGGCGCCTTCCGCGTTGTCGACGGCCTGCTGGTTGATCTTCGAGTCGTCGGCAATGACGAGACGCAGGCGCGTCGCGCAGTGCGCTGCGGAGACGACGTTGCCCGGGCCACCGATGGCGTCCAAGATTTCTTGGGCGGCCTTGGTGTAATCGAGTGCCATGGAAACCCCTTTCGCTGACTGAATATGGGAACGCTCTCATATGTAATCGTTCTCACAATTTCAGTAATACTTCATTGCTACTGGATTTGCCTATGTGAAATCGATTCCAGTTATGAACGGTCGCTATGCGTCGGTGAACGGTATCCGGCGCATGCCGTCAGCGCGTGGACGCGCGCCTGACGATCTCGTAGGCCATCTTGATCGTGCGCGCGACGGTGTCGTCGCCCGACATGGTGCCGAGCAGCATCTTCGCGGCCTCCTGTCCGGAGGTCTTGTAATGGTGGTGCACCGTGGTGAGCCGCGGGGTGACGACCTGCGCGAGCTCGCTGTCGCCCACGCCGGTCACCTGGACATCCTCGGGGACGCGCAGACCGTGCTCGTGCAGGTAGGTCAGGGCGCCGAATGCGATGGAGTCGGTCGCGCACACGATCGCGTCGGTATGGGGGCGGGCCTGCATGATGGCCTCGGCGCAGGAATAACCGGAGTCCACGGTGAACTCGGCGAGCTCCTGGGCATCCTCGGGCACCTCGACGCCGCACTCGCGGCAGGCGTCCAAAAAGCCACGATGGCGCATCTCGCCTGCGGAAACGTCCTCCTCGAGCACGCCGATGTATGCCGGTGCCTTTGCGGTGGCGAGGACCTGGCCGGTCAGTTCGCGCACCGCCTCGTAGTCGTCCTGGTACACGCACGAATAGCCCGAAAGGCTCTGGTCGAGCACGACGAGCGGCGTGTTCAGCTCCTTCAGGGCCGCCAGGTGGGCGGGCGTGAAGATGGTGGCGACCAGGATGACGCCGTCGACCTGCCGGCGCTCGGAGAACAGGCGCATGAACTCGACCTCGCGTGCCGCATCGTTGTCGGTGTTCGCCAAAAGCACCTGGTAGCCGGCATCGTTGAGCACCGGCGTGATGCCGGAAACCATGCGGGAGACGGACGCGGAGTTGATCTTGGGGATGATGACGCCCACGATATCGGTCTTGCCCGTACGCAGCACCTTCGCCTGGCGGGAGGGAACGTAGCCGGTCTTGTCGATGACACGCTTGATGGCCGCGCGCTTCTCCTGGGAGACATAGCCGTCGTTGAAGTAGCGCGAGACCGTGGCGCGCGAGACGCCTGCCATCTGGGCGATCTGATTGATATCCATGCTCGTTCCTTCCGTCGTGCGCTTGCATTGTACCGCAGGGGCTGAGAAGGATTTCACAGCAGGGCGGGCGTCTCGGAACGCACAGCCGCCCGCGCCGCTCGGCCCGTCGCGATGACCGCTTGCGCACGCGTGGTTCTATACTGGGGAAGACGAAGGGGGGGGGCGGATGAAGCGCAGCGACCACTATCTGCAGCCAACGCATATCCAGGTGCGCGGGGCGCGCGTGCATAACCTCAAGAACATCGACGTGGACATCCCGCTCGGACAGCTCGTGGGGATTGCGGGCGTGTCGGGATCGGGCAAAAGCTCGCTCGCGCTCGGCACGCTGTACGCGGAGGGCAGCCGCCGCTATCTGGATGCGCTGTCCACCTATACGCGCCGGCGCATCTCCCAGACGGGGCGCGCCACCGTGGACGAGGTGCTTCACGTTCCCGCGGCGCTCGCCTTGCGCCAGCGGCCTGGCATCCCCGGCGTGCACTCCACGTTCGGCACGTCCACCGAGCTGCTCAACTACCTGAGGCTCATGTTCTCGCGGCTCGGTAGCCATGCGTGCCCGCACTGCGGCGCGCACGCGGAACCCTCCATGAACGTGGCGCTCATGCTGCCCATCACCTGCCCTTCGTGCGGGCGGGAGTTCTTTGGGCCCGGTGCGGAGGACCTCGCGTTCAACAGCGGCGGGGCATGCCCCACCTGCGGCGGAACCGGTGTGGTGCGCCGCGTGGACGAGTCGTCTTTGGTGCCCGACGAGTCGCTGAGCATCGACGAGGGCGCGGTCGCCCCGTGGAACACCCTCATGTGGGACCTCATGAAGCAGGTGGCGCGCGAGATGGGCGTCCGCACCGACGTGCCGTTCTCCCAGCTCACGCCCGAGGAGCGCGATATCGTGTTCCACGGGCCGGCGGAAAAGAAGCACATCCTGTACAAGGCCAAGAAAGGCGACAACTTCGCGGAGCTCGACTTCACGTACTTCAACGCGGTGTACACGGTCGAAAACGCACTGGCAAAGGCGAAGGACGAGAAGGGCCTCGCGCGCGTGGCGAGGTTTCTCAAGGAGGAGGTCTGCCCCGACTGCCACGGAACGCGCCTGTCCGAGCGGGCGCGCGGCCCGGTGATCGACGGCATGACGCTTGCCGACGCCACGGCGCTGACGCTCGATGAGCTCGCGACGTGGGTGCCGGGCGTGCCCGCGCTCATGCCGGAATCCATGCGTCCTATGGCCCAGACGATCTGCGACGAGATGGTCGAGCCCATGTGCCGCCTGCAGCAGCTCGGGTTGGGCTACCTGTCGCTCGACCGCGCAAGCTCGACGCTCTCGACGGGCGAGCGCCAGCGCGTGCAGCTGGCGCGTGCCGTGCGCAATCGCACCTGCGGGGTGCTCTACGTGCTCGATGAGCCGTCGATCGGCCTGCACCCCTCGAATGTGGAGGGCCTGCTCGGTGTGGTGGACGACCTGCTCGCCGACGGCAACTCGGTCGTGCTCGTCGACCATGACGTGCGCGTCTTGCGCCATGCGGACCATATCGTCGAGATTGGCCCGGGGTCGGGTGCCGCGGGCGGTCGGGTGATCGCCCAGGGGGCCGTCGACGACATCGTCGCATCGCCGGCGACGCGTATCGGGCCGTATCTGTCCGGTGCGCGGCGGGTGAGCGTGCGCGAGCGCGCGGAGGGGCCGGACCTGTTCGCGGACGGTCGCATCCACCTCGACACGGATGCGATTCATACGGTCAAACCGCTCTCGGTGGACATCCCGCGCGGGCGGCTGACCGCCGTGACGGGGGTTTCCGGCTCCGGCAAGACCACGCTGGTGCTGGAGAGCCTCATTCCGGCCCTGCGCGCCGCCATCGCGGGCGAGGCGCTCCCGGCGCACGTGCGCGGCGTCGAGGCGGACGGCATCGCGCGGGCGAACCTTATCGACGCGACGCCCATCGGCGCCAACGTGCGCTCGACCGTGGGGACCTACTCCGGTGTCCTGGACGACCTGCGCCGTGCGTACGCCAAGACCGCGGATGCGCGCGAGCGCGGCCTCAAGGCGGGCGCGTTCTCGTACAACACGGGGTCGCTGCGCTGTCCCACGTGCGACGGCACGGGCCAGATCTCGCTCGACGTGCAGTTCCTGCCCGACGTGGACATCCCCTGTCCCGACTGCGGCGGCGCGCGTTATGGGCGCGAGGCGTACGACATCAAGCTCGCGGGCGACATCTCGCTGCCGGAGCTTTTGTCCTACACGGTCGACCAGGCGTCCGAGGTTCTTGCGGAGACCACGCTGCGCACGGTCAAATCCAAGCTGCGAATCCTGCACGATCTGGGTCTTGGGTACCTCACGCTTGGCGAGGCGACGCCTGCGCTCTCGGGCGGCGAGGCCCAGCGCCTGAAGCTCGCCAGCGAGCTCACGCGCAAGCAGAACGACGCCCTGTTCGTGTTCGACGAGCCCACCATTGGCCTGCACCCCCTCGATGTCGAGGTGCTGCTCGGCGTGCTTCAACGGCTGATCGACAACGGCGCCACGGTGGTCGTGATCGAGCACGATCTGGATATGATCGCCAACGCGGACTATATCGTCGACATGGGTCCGGGCGGTGGAGAGGGCGGCGGGCGCATCGTGTGCGCCGGCACGCCGGAAGAGGTCGCGGCATGCTCGGGAAGCATAACCGGGCGCTATATCGCAGAGGAGCTAGCGCGATGACCGGGCGAGATGGAAGGCGGGACGTAGCGTCGCGCAACGGCTTGGTGTCCGCGGCCTCGAGTGGAGGCCCCAGGGCGAGCTCTCGCTGAAACCCCCTGTTAGACCTCCGTGGGCACGGCGGCCCGGGCGGGGTTGTTCATGAAAAAGTACGAGGTCGCTGTCTCCCTTCCTGCGGGAATGTCGGATCGGCCCCTCCGCGTTCATGAAAAAGTGTGGGGTGGTTTAGGGGCGACGGTATGTCCCGGCTGCCGCCCCGCCGTGGTCGCAGGGGCCATCGTATCCACGGTGGTCTGGCAGGGACTTGCTAAAAAATCTGAGCAACGTGTACCGGAGTGTTGCCCGCGATGCTATCAGCGACCGAGTCGTTCTTTCCGAATGGGGCGGCGCAGCCGTTTAATATGCCGACCGCGCAGCAGGATCGTTGAGCCCAGAGAGACGGGCGGTTTCTTGTTGCCACAATAAGGAAGATAATAAAGAGTACATCTACTTAGTGTATTGGGTATATTCATTATCGCCAGCGAAGTCCGCGCGCGGGCGACGCCACCGATAGGGAGGCGACGCCTATGGATATGATCCTCAATCTCCTGAAAGCCCTCGCGACCATCGTGAGCACCGTGAAGACGCTCTTCGAGTTGTACGACCGGTGGAAGGAGAGACAGCGCGATAACGGATGACGAAGGGAGATGAGAAGAGCCCGGCGGCAACCGGGCTCTCGAATCAATAACCCGCGCCGCCCGCGCCACGTTTAGCACCTGCGGGCTTCGCTGGCATATCCAGTATACCACCTTGCGTCTCGTTTCATTCAGCGACAGGGAGCCGGTCTATCTCGGGGTCAGCCTATTGACGTGTTGTTTTCAAATGCGGTATCTCATCGGATGGAATGCCGTGAACGTGCTCCGAGGGGGCTAACCGTATCTCCTCGATGCGCGTGCGTCCATGCTGAAGGGAGGACATGCCATGAACATCACATGGGATGCCAACGACTATGAGCAGGGTTTTTCGTTCGTGCACGAATACGGGTCGGCTGTGCTTGACCTTATCGACGCGAAGCCGGGGGCTCGGGTGGTCGATCTGGGGTGCGGTACGGGCGCGCTGACTGCCGAGCTCGCGCGGCGCGGCTTCGAGGTCACGGGCATCGACGCCTCGCCCGACATGATCGAGTCGGCGCGTCGGGACCATCCGGGGTTGCGCTTTGAGCAGGCGGACGCCCTGACGTTTGCGCTCGATCGGCCGGCTGACGTGGTGTTTTCCAACGCGGTCTTCCATTGGATCGAGGGCGAGCGCCAAGATGAGCTGCTCGCTAACATAGCCGCCAACCTGGTGGAGGGCGGGCAGCTGGCCTGCGAGTTCGGCGGATATGGCTGCGCGGCGCAGGTTCATGCGGCGCTTTCCGACGCGTTCGCGCGCCATGGACTGGCGTATCGGCATCCGCATTATTTCCCGACGATCGGCGAGTACGCGCCGCGGATGGAGGCGGCGGGCCTGCGCGTGACCTTTGCCGCGCTGTTCGACCGCCCCACGCCTCAAGAGGGCGCCGACGGCATGGCCAATTGGATTCGCATGTTCCTCAAGAAGCCGTTCGAGGGTGTCGATGACGAGCTCGCCCAACGCATCGTCGACGAGGCGGTTGAGGCGGTCCGTCCCTCTCTGTGGCAGGACGGACGGTGGATCGTCGATTACGTGCGCATCCGCCTGCGTGCTCAGAAGGTTGCCGCATAGCACGCCTGCCAAGCGTCCCTTGAGCATTCGTTGAGGGAATGTGTTGTTCACCGAGAGGTCCGTCCCGACCGGGTGCGCGTCTGCTCAAGATACGGGGTCTCCTCGAGCTGGGAAGCTTCGGGCTGTTCTGCAGGTTTATCATTTGGAAACACAACATGTAGTGATACCGTTCACAGAAGAAAACAAGATATTGAGAAACATTCAAGTTCACCTTGATAGAATCGATATCGCTGGCCGCTGAGTTCTCCTCGCTTTCGAATATGAGGTTTTCTGTCCACGCGAGGGGAGATACTCAGGCTGCCGAGAGAAAGCGAGGTTGCTCATGGCCAAGACTATCGATGAGCTTATCACCCGCCGCTTCACCGCGGCGCTCGACGATGCCGCATATGCGGGCAAGACCGTCTACGACCTGTTCGATTGGGAGAGGCGCGATGTCCATCTCACCGACTACAAGACCGGCAAGGTCTTGTGCGACATGCACGACCTGGAGTTTCCGGCGCGCTATTCGCAAAATGCGGTCGACATCATAGCGTCCAAGTACTTCCGGCGCGCTGGCGTCCCGGACACGGGACACGAGACCTCGATGCGGCAGGTCGCGCATCGCATGGTCGACTTCTGGGTCGCGGCGCTCGTCGACGAGGGCCTGGTGGAGGAGGGCGAGCAGGCGCGCATCCTGTACGACGAGCTCGTCTACATGATCCTCGATCAGCGCTTCGCGCCGAATTCGCCGCAATGGTTCAACACCGGCCTGGAGCGCGCCTACGGCATCCACGGCGAGCCGCAGGGCATGTTCTACGTCGACCCGGCCACCGGAGAGGTCGTGGAGTCGGCCGATCAGTACACGCGCACGCAGGCGTCGGCCTGCTTCATCGTGTCCGTTGAAGACAAGCTGCTGGGGGACCACTCCATCTCCGACGAGTTCGTGACCGAGACCAAGCTGTTCAAGGGCGGCTCCGGAACGGGCTCCAACTTCTCTGCGCTGCGTGCGGAGGGCGAGAAGCTGTCGGGCGGCGGCGTCTCGAGCGGCGTCATGAGCTTCTTGCGCGGCCTCGATCGCAACGCCGACGCCATCAAAAGCGGCGGCACCACGCGCCGCGCCGCCAAGATGGTGAGCCTGGACATCAACCATCCCGATATCGAGAAGTTCATCACGTGGAAGGCGGTCGAGGAGGACAAGGCGCTCGCCCTCATGAAGATGGGCTACGACGGGGACCTCAACGGCGAGGCGTACTCGACCGTTTCGGGCCAGAACTCCAACAACTCCCTGCGCATCGACAACGAGTTCATGAAGAAGGTCGACAACCTGGATGCCGATCCGGACGCGACCTATCGTCTGCGCGGGCGCGTGGACCCCTCCAAGGACAGCGACGTCTCGGTCGCCCATATCTGGGACGTGTTCAACGAGAGCTCCTGGCGGTGCGCCGATCCCGCGCCGCAGTTCTCGGATACGTTCAACGAGTGGCACACCTGCCCGGCGGGCGAGGACGGCCAGGTGGGGGCGCCCTACAACCGCCTGAATTCCACGAATCCGTGCGGCGAGTACGCGTTTTTGGACGATTCGAGCTGCAACCTCGGTTCCATCAACATCTACCGGTTCTATGACCCGGCAACCGATGCGTTCGATATCGAGGGCTACGAGCACGCGATCGACATCGCCCAGCTCGCGCTCGAGGCGTCCATCGCATGGGGCCAGTTCCCCACGCGCGACATCGCGCGCAGGACGTATCGGTTCCGCGCGACGGGCCTGGGCATCTCCAATCTCGCGAGCCTGCTCATGGCCAAGGGCGTGCCCTACGACTCGCCGGAGGCCCGTGCGCTCGCGGCGGCGATCGTCGGCACGCTCACGGGGCGCAGCTATGCCGCCTCCGCGCTCATGGCGGCAAAGATCGGTCCGTTCGACTGCTTCGAGCTCAACCGCCGCTACATGATGCGCGTCATCCGCAACCACGCCCGCGTGGCCGGTGCGCGCGACGACGCGTTCGAGCAGCTGACGGTGCAACCGCCCGCGGTCGACCTCTCCCTGCTCGAGCAGGTGGGGGAGCGCCCGCTCGCCGATGCGCTCGTGGCGTCCTGGCGTGCCGCCGAGGAGCTGGGCGAGGAGCACGGGTACCGCAACGCGCAGATGACCGTCATGGCGCCCACGGGCACCATCTCGTTCGCCATGGATTGCGCCGCGACCTCCATCGAGCCGTTCTTCAGCCACATGATTTACAAGAAGCTGTCGGGCGGCGGTTTCATGACCATCGCGAACCCGGTGATCGGCGACGCGCTGCGCAGGCTGGGCTACGCGGAGGACGAGATCGCCGACATCCTCGACTACGTGCAGGCGACCGACGAGAACGGCATGGTCGTCGACGGCAAGATCGAGGGTGCGCCGCATCTGCGCGACGAGCACCTGCCCGTCTTCGATACCGCGAACACGTGCGGAACGGGCGAGCGCTATATCGACCCGCGCGGGCACGTGCTCATGGTCGCCGCGATGACGCCGCTGATCTCGGGGGCGATCTCCAAGACCGTCAACCTGCCGAACTCAGCCACCGTCCAGGATTTCAAGGACGTGGTGATGCTCGCATGGAAGACGGGCTGCAAGGGCATCACGCTGTATCGCGACGGGTCCAAGAACGCACAGCCGCTCAACACCAAGCTGACCGACGACGGCGCCGTCAAGGACCTGGGCGACCTCAGCTACGCCGCGCTGCTCGACTATGCGCGCGACGCGCAGGCCAAGCTCGCGAGCGAGCACAAGCCCGCCGAGCGTCGGCGCATCATGGGCATCCGCAGCGGCCACACGCATCTGGCGCAGATCGACGGCGTCAAGATCTACACGACGGTGAACCGCAACGAGGACGGTGACATCTCGGAGCTGTTCGTGACGACCGACCGCGAGGGCACCACGATCATGGGCCTACTCAACTCGCTGTCCAAGACGATCTCGGTCATGCTGCAGTACGGCATTCCCGCGGAGCGGATCTCCAAGATGCTGCGCGGGCAGATGTACGAGCCGTACGGATTCGTCCAGAGCCATCCGTACATCAAGTACGTCAACTCCATCTCGGATCTGATCTCCAAGGTCATCGACATCGAGCTGGGGGACTACACGCGCGTCCAGGTCAAGCCGGAGGGTTGGTCGCAGGTGGCAGGCGCCGTCCCCGCGCCCGCGGCGGCAGCGCCCGCTGCGCCGGATCCGCTGTTCGACGACGAGCCGGCGGTAAGCGACGAGGAGCTGACGCGCCTGACGGCCGCCAAGCAGGATGAGCTGCTCGAGGAGACGGGGACGTTCGATAGCAAGGACCGCTATACCGCGGCCTTCGTGAACGAGGCGGTGCACGACACGGCGATCCATGGCGAGCGCCTGTACGACGGCAGCACCTGCCCGAACTGCGGCAGCTCGCGCATGGTGCAAAACGGCACGTGCAAGGTCTGCATGGATTGCGGCACGACCACCGGCTGCAGCTGATGCGAAAAGCGCCCGCCCGGCACATCAGACGGAGTCTGCATGCCGGGCGGGCGCCTGTTTGTGCCATCGGCCCCTGCTTCGGATTGTCGAGGGGCGTCGGGGCGTACCGGGCGGGTCGTGCCTAGCGCTCGAGCTTGAGGACGACCTCCACGCGTCGATCGACCTCGTCGGCAAAGGCCTGGGCGTCGTCCATGGTGCCCACGATGCTACCGTAGTGCGTCGGGATGACGATGCGCGGCATGATCCGGTTGATGAAGGCCGCGGCCTGATGCGGGTCCATGGTGTAGGTGCCGCCGATGGGGATGAGGGCGATATCGCAGCTGACCTGCAGGGTATCGGGGTTCTGGTCGGTGTCTCCCGCCACGTAGACGCGCGTTCCGTCGATCGTCACGATATAGCCGATCCACGCGTTCTCGCGCGGATGGAACCCGAGGCGCTCGGGCTCGACGTTGTAGGCGGGCACGGCGTTCACGACCATGTCGGCCAGCTCGATGTGCTCGCCCGCCTGCATCGTGTGCACGCGTGCCGCCTTCGCCTGCGCCGTCTCGCCGGCCATGGACGCGGGCACCACGAGCTCGGTGGTGTCTTTCGCCACGCGTTCTATATCCTCCGGTGAGAAGTGGTCGTAGTGCGCGTGCGTCACCAGGACGAAATCGGCGTCGTGCGGGGCCTCGGTCAGCTGATACGGGTCGAAATAGATGACGGTTCCCGCGGCGCTCTGGATGCGGATGCAGCTATGGGTCAGGACGTGGATGTTGTCGAGATCAAGATGAGCCATGACGGTAGTCCTTTCTGGACGGGTGCATGAGGCGCGGTGCGCCATCAGGAGTTGTACCCATGGGATTTGCCAGACCGGCTCGCATCTGCGCAGGAAACACAATCGACATGACGAGCGGCGGGACGGAGTCGCCCCGCCGCTCGCTGTGCAGCCCGATTCCCTAGACCGTCATGCCGCCGTCGACGTGCAGCACGTCGCCGGTTACGTAGGAGGCCAGATCGCTCGCCAGGTAGACGAACGCGTTGGCGACGTCCTCGGGCTGGCCGACGCGCTTCAGCGGAATGGCGTCGGCGATGGGCTTGATCATCTCCTCGGGCAGGGCGGCGACCATGTCGGTGGCGGTCACGCCGGGAGCGACGGCGTTCACGCGAATGCCGCGCGGGCCGAGCTCGCGCGCGAGCGAGACGGTGATGCCGTTGACGGCGAACTTGGACATGGGGTAGCCCACGCCGGACGGCTGGCCGTTCTTGCTCACCATGGAGCTCGTGTTGAGGATGACGCCGCCGGCCTCCAGCAGGCGCGATGCGGCCTGGCAGCCGTTGAGCACGCTTTTGATGTTGACGTCGACGACGCGGTCGAAGTCCTCGGGCGCGTAGTCGCCCAGCGCGGTCGATTGGGAGATGCCGGCGTTGTTCACGACGATGTCGAGCCCGCCGAAATGCTCCTTGGTCTCGCGCATGGCCTGTTCGACGGCCGCCTCGTCGGTCAGGTCGGGGGACAGGCCGATGACGCGGGCGTCCGCGTTCTCGGCGACGATGGCCTCAACGGCCTTGTCGGCGGTCTCCTGGCGGCTGCCGCACAGGGCGACGTTCGCGCCCTCCTTGAGGAAGCGCTTGACGATGGCGAGGCCGATGCCGCGCGAGCCTCCGGTGATGAACGCGGTCTTTCCAGAAAGCAGCATATCTGGTCCTTTCATGTTGAGGCACCGCTCGATGCGGGCGCCCATGGGTTGGATGTCGCTCGGGAAATACCCGCTCTGCCGTGCGATATACCAGCATGCGCACCGCATTCGGCTGCCGGAGGGGACCGAATCGGCAAAGCGTTCCACATGAAAACGACCCACGGCGCGCATCGGTGCGGCTACAATGGGGCGGTTGTGTCGACAGGGGGAGGCGACGGTGGACATTCTGGTCATCATGTGCGCGGGCGCGGTCGTGGGAAGGCTGCTCGTTCCCGCGTCGGTCAAGCGCGTCAACGAGCTGTTCCAGACCTGCTGCACGGCGCTGCTGATCTTCGCGATGGGCATCTCGCTTGGGGCGCAAGACGACTTCCTCTCGAACCTCGGCGTCTTCGGTGCGCAGAGCCTCGTGTTCTGCCTGCTGCCGACCGTCTGCTCGGTGATCCTCGTCTACCTGCTCACGAATTGGCTCATGGGAGACGGGAGGCCCGATCCATCCGCTGGCGCCCATCCTGGTGCGACGGGCGGCATCGCGCGCCGCATCCGTGCCGTGGTGCACGAGGAGGGCTTCGCCATCATGGCTTTCATCGCGCTCGCGCTCGGCATCTTGAGCGGCCTGGCCGCGCCCTCCTTTGCGCCGTTCGCGCTCCTGTCGGATCACAGCACGCTCGTGCTGTGGCTCTTGATGTTCTCGGTGGGCATCAGCGTGGGCCTTCGTCGTGGGCTGATCTCGAGCATCCGCGAGCATCATGTCAAGACGCTGGTGATTCCGTTCGGCGTGGTCGTGGGTTCGATAGCCGGAGGAGCGCTCGCCGCGGTGGCGCTCGGCTACGGCCTGCGCGAGGGCATGGGCGTGGCGAGCGGTCTGGGCTGGTACAGCCTGGCGGGCGTCACGATCGAGGGGATGGCCGGCGCCCAGCTCGGGGCGATCGCGTTTCTCAGCAGCCTGATGCGCGAGCTCATCTCGTTTTTCTGCATCCCGTGGATCGCGCGCCATCTCAACTACTACGCCTGCATCGCCGCGGGCGCTGCCACGAGCGAGGACACGACCCTTCCCATGATGATCCGCTACACCGACGAGCGGACCGTGGTGTTCTCGCTGGTCAACGGCATCATCTGCTCGACGTGCGTCCCCTTTTTGCTCGCGTTGTTCTTCGGCTGAGTTTTCGCGCACCGCGCCGCCGGGCGCCTATGCGGGCTTTGATGCAACGATTGACCCCTGCCTTCATTCATGAACGAAGTCGGGGGTTAATCATATCTTTCCTGCGGAAATGCTGAAAGGGGCCTCGTTCATTCATGAATGAACGAGAGCCTCTGGGGGTTAAGCGGACAGCTTGCGCCACGCGAGGTAGGAGTACACGCCGGCGAACGCGGTGGCGCCGAGGACGGTGACGAGCATCACGCCGATGGCGATGGCAGGTGCGATCGATGCAAAGAGCGCGGCGATAAACGTCGCGATGCCGGCGACGACGAACACGGGCCCCGAGGCGCGGTGCGTCCGGCGCCAGACCTCCTCGCTCGCAAGCGTCCAGGGTGTGCGGATGCCGAAGGTGTAGTTGGGTTTGACGCGGGGCAGGTAGTTGCCCAGTCCGATGAACAGCAGCCCGAAGAAGCCGAAGAGCAGCGTGTTCAGGACGGCACCGTCGGTGGAGAGGTATCCCCAGACGGTGAGGGGGCCTGCCCAGCTGATGGCTATCATGAACAGCGTGAGCACGGTCACAAAGGTGCGGTAGATACCGGAAAAGCGCTCGAAGTTGCGTCCCTTGGGGTCGATGCGCGGCACGATGAACAGCACGGCGAGCATGATGGCCGGTAAAGCAGCCATCGCGAGGGAGGCTTCCTTGCTGTTCCAATCATCGACGCCGTCGACACCCCAATGGCTGGGCAGCTGATCGGGCATGGCCGGCAGCAGTGCGATGTAGGTGGCGAAGTTCACAAGCACGGCGAGTGCGAGCACGATCCAGAATGCGAGCTCGCCTTTCGAAAGACTACGCTTCATGGTTATTGCTCCTTATCGGTAATATTGTAGAACCAGGCGATGATGTCCTGGAGCACGGTGGTCTCCAGGCTGTAGACGATATGCCTGCCGTGGCGCTCCGAGCTGACGAGCCCCGCTTCCCTCAGCACGTCGAGGTGATGGGAGAGTGTCGCCTTGCTCATGTCGAAGTGAGCGCCGATCTCCCCGGCCGCGAGGTCGCCGTCGCCGAGCAGCTCGAGGATCTTTCTGCGGGTCGGGTCGGAGAGCGCCTTGAATCCGTCTCCTGCCATAGGGCATCCCTCCTTCGGTGCGGAGTATACCCCAACAGTTTGATAGATATCAAATTAATATGAGCGGTCGAACGGAGCCTTTTGATGCAGATGGCGCCTTCCGTCCGGATGCCTTCCTCTTCTGTGTCCGCGCAACCTGCTACGCTGTCGCCATCAGACATCACGTCAGGGGAGGACGCATGCAGTATCGTGAACTGGGCCGTACCGGACTCAAGGTCAGCGAGATCGGATTTGGCGGCGAATGGATGGACGGCACCCCGGAGGAGGCGCTCGAGGTCGTCGCGCGCGCCCATGCGGCCGGCATCAACATCTTGGACGTATGGATGCCCGACCCCACGCGTCGCTCCAATCTTGGTGACGCCCTGCACAAGCTGGGGATTCGCGACCAGTGGGTCATCCAGGGGCATCTGGGCTCGACGTGGCAGGGCGAACAGTACGTCCGCACGCGCGACCTCGACCAGGTGAGGCCTGCGTTCGAGGACCTGCTCGCGCGCTTCCATACCGACTATATGGATCTCGGCATGATCCACTATGTGGACAAGGTCGACGAGTACGACGAGATCATCGCCGGCCCGTTCATGGACTACGTGCGCGACCTGCACGAGGTGGGCACCATCCGGCATATCGGCCTGTCGACGCACAATCCGCAGGTGGCGAAGCGTGCTGCCGAGAATCCCGAGATCGAGATGATCCTGTTTTCGGTGAACCCGGCGTTCGACATGATGCCCGCGACCGAGAACCTCGACGACCTGTTTGGCGAGGCGGGCGAGCAGAGCGCGACCGACGGCATGACGCCGGAGCGCGCCGAGCTCTACGGGCTGTGCGACCAGACGGGCACGGGCATCACCGTCATGAAGGGCTATATGGGCGGTCGCCTGTTCGACGCCAAGACCTCGCCGTTCGGCGTGGCGCTCACGCCCGTCCAGTGCCTGCATTACGCGCTGACGCGCCCGGCGGTCGCGAGCGTGATGGTCGGCTTCACCACGCCCGAGCACGTGGACGGGGCGGTCGCCTACGAGACGGCATCCGATGCCGAGCGCGACTACACATCCGTGCTGGCGGGCGCCCCGCGCCACGCCTACGTGGGCCAGTGCACGTATTGCGGCCACTGCGCGCCCTGCCCGCGCGGCATCGATATCGCGACGGTCAACAAGTTCTACGACCTCGCCACCATGTACGACGAGGTGCCCGACTCTCTGCGCGAGCACTACCGCGCGCTCGACGCGACGGCCGCGGACTGCGTCGCCTGCCGTGCGTGCGAGAGCCGCTGCCCGTTCGGCGTGAAGATCGCCGACAAGATGGCCAGGGCCGCCGAGCTGTTCGGCTGCTAGGGAAACGCTGGTCGATTCTTCCGCGGCGGCCGGCCCCATGCCGGCGTCGCGAAAGCAATCAATCGACGTTTTCCAGGGCGCCCTGTTGTCTACCTCGTTTCCGGAGCATGGGGGCGCACCCCTGTACCAGGGCGTCGACAGATTGTAGACACCTGTGAATTGCCCATGGCATGCCCTCCGACCCGCTAGGATGGTCAGCAAATGACCGAGATCGGAGGTGCATCATGGCGCAGACCGTGCTGATAGCCGAGGACGACGCGGACATCGTCGAGCTGTTGAGCCTCTATCTTGCGGCGGCTGGGTTCCAGGTGCTTACGGCTGCGGACGGGGAGCAGGCGCTCGCGACGGTGCGCGAGCATCCAGTGGATGTGGCGCTCGTGGACATCATGATGCCGTGCATGAACGGCTTCGACTTCATACGCGCGGCGCGCGCGTTCAGCGACGTGCCGATCATCATCGTGTCCGCCCGCACGATGCCCGCCGACAAGATCGTAGGGCTAGACGCCGGGGCGGACGGCTACATCTCGAAGCCGTTCGACCCGTTGGAGGTGACCGCCTACGTTCGCGCGGTGCTGCGCCGCGCATCGATGCGGGGGAGCGACGCCGAGGGCGGCGACGCCCCGCAGGCAGCTTCGGGCACGGGTGCCGAGATGGGCGAGCAGGGATCCCCGTCTCCCTCTTCTTCGGTTTTGACCTGCGGCGACCTTTCGTTCGACACGGAGCGACTGGTGCTCAGCCGCCTGGGCCGCGCCGTCCCGCTTACCGCGGCGGAGCTGAAGATCATGGCCGCCTTCATGGCCTCGCCGGGCCGCGTGTTCTCCAAGGACCAGCTGTACGCCTGCGTGAACGGGGAGCCTGCGGTGGGCGGAGCCGGCAGCGTCATGGTGCATATCTCGAACATCCGCGCCAAGCTGGAAGACGACCCGCTGCGCCCCCGCTATATCAGGACCGTGCGCGGCTTGGGGTACCGGCTCGATGCGTAAGGAAAGCGGGCGCGTCCGGGGTGGATCCGGGCGACGCGGGATGAGGAGCAGATCGCTTGCCGACGCGCTGCGCGTCGCGACGCGCAGCCTGACCGCTCGCTGCCTGGCCGTGCTCGCGGCCTACGCGTTCGTGCTGGGTGCTATCGCCTTCGCGGTGGGGGCGGCCGGCGAGTTCTTGCTGGCGACCGCCTTTCCGTCCATGGAGACGGTTCTTGCGCACGAGGGGGATCTCGAGCACGACCGGTTCGGCGCGCTGCGGGATCCCGAGCTCTCCTCGTGCCGCATCGCGGTGTTCGACGGCGACGGGGCGCGGCTGTACGCCTCCGACGACGTCGCTGCCAAAAAGATCAGGGCGAGCTACCTGCCGCTCATCAACGATTATCGGGAGGGCCTGTTCTACGAGGTGTTTTCCGAGCAGGTCGACGGAGAGCCGTGCTATCGCATCATGATGTGCTCGGCCACCGAGTACGATGTGCTCGTAGAGGCCGGCGATGCGGACGGAGGCGCCGACGTGCTCGTGGACGCCGCCTACAAGCGCATCGACGCTCAGGCGCTGCTCGATGCCGACCTGAACGTTCTGGACGGCGACCTGTTCTCGGGCAGGACCTCGCTCAGCCGTCGCGAATTCAACTTCATCAAGGGCATGTACGACGCGCGGATGTCCGTCGAGCGGCTCGATTACCAGACAGCTGACGGCGACCTGCGCACGCTGGTGCTGGCCGCTCCGCTGGTGAACGATGCCTCCTATCAGCGCGTGGTGGACGATGCGGGACGTATCGCCTTGCTGGCGATTCCTGCCGGGTTGATCGCCACGGTCGTGGCTGCCTGGGGGCTCGCGCGCCTGATGCGGCGTGCGGCGCGTCCGCTGGACCGGGCGATCGAGACGTACAGGAACGGAGGCGAGGTCACCCCCGCCGAGCAGGTCCCTCGCGAGCTCATGGCCACCTATGACAACTTTACCGACCTCATGGACCGTCTGCGCACGGCGCGACTGGAACGACAGCAGCTCATTGCCGACGTCTCCCATGACCTCAAGACGCCGCTCACGGTCATCGGCGGGTACGCCCAGGCGCTTGCCGACGGCGTGGTTCCCCCCGACAAGGCGCCCGGCTACCTGCGCTCCATGCGGGATCGGGCGCAGGCTGCAGGCGAGCTCATCGACCTGCTGTTCAGCTTCTCCAAGATGGAACATCCCGCGTACGAGCCTCATCTGCTGGAGATCGACGTGGCGTGCGAGGTGCGCCGTGCCGCCGACGAGGCGCGCGGGCAGGTCGAGAGCACCGGGTGCACGCTCGAGGTGTGCGCGGAAGGTCCGGCGCGCGCCCTGGTCGATGTGCAGCTGCTGCGCCGTTCGGTGCTGAATCTGATAGACAACGCCTGCGTTCACAATGAGCCCGGCGTCCGAATCCGCGTGGCGTGCTCGCGTGACGAGGGGTCAGGGCTTGTGACGGTCTCGGTGTCCGATACGGGAAAGGGCGTTGACCCTGCGATAGCCGAGCGGATCTTCGAGCCGTTCGCGACCTCGGATGAGGCCCGCGCCGCAGGGTGCGGGACGGGCCTGGGGCTTTCGATCGTGCGCCGCGCCGCCGAAGTCATGGGCGGCATGGCCTACCTCGACACTGCCGTTGACGCTCCGTGGTCGACCCGCTTCGTGCTGGAACTGCCCTGCGCAGAAGAGGCGGACCGCTAGGAAAACACGCCCCGCACCCGCCCGTGTGCAAATCGGGGACGTACCTTCCGCATGCACTTTTGCACGCTGGGGACGTACCTTCGGCGTGCACAAGCGCATGCGGAAGGTACGTCCCCGATATGCAGTCGCGGCTCCGCCAGACTGGGCAGAGCTCACTCGATGCGCCGGCCTCTCCACGCGATGACCAGCGCTGTTATGGAGTTGCCGAGCGCCTTGTGGCGCTGCGCGTCCTGGGCGAGCCCCCGGTGCTCGTCGCAGCCGGGAGGCGGGGCGGGTCGCGCTCCCGGCTGTTCGGAAGTGCATGCGGAAGGTACGTCCCCAATTTGCATGCACGCAGAAGGTACGTCCCCAATTCGCACAGCGACCAGATGAAAAAACCTGCATACCGAGTTTGTCATTGTTTTTCGGTGCCGATTCTCCACATGCGCCGCACCTCTCGGCATTTCCCCAGTTGAATCCTGCGGAAATGTCGAAGCCATCGCGACGGTGGGAAAACGGGACCCAAAAACAATGACAAACTCGGCCCCGATCAAGCCGCCTTGCCGCGTAATGCGCAAACTACCAATCTTTCTGCATATTAATAAAAGTATTATGCAAATTCTCGTATGCACACAAATCTGGACAAATCGGCTCCATCCAACAGCCTCACTCTTAGCGAACCTTTAGGTTCCCTTCAGGGGTCCTGAAGGAGGCCTCCGTAAGCTTGATAGTCGAAATCGAGCGACCCGGCAGACACCGGGAATCGAGAGGAGGTCGACATGATGTACGAGGTGCTTGTGAAGAGCGCTCCCGCCGCCGTCGAGGCAGGGGCCTCTGCGTACCGCCATACCGCACTCGTGTTTCTCGAGCGCGGGGCGGCCCGTCATCCGGGTAGGGTGGCGGTTGTGGACGAGCGCTCGTCGTATACCTACGGACAGCTGTTTTCCCGTGCGCGCCGTGCAGGGTCCGGGCTGATCGCGGGCGGGTATGCGGGTGCGCCCGTCGTGCTGTTCATGGAGAAGGGCTCGCTGATGCTCGCGGCCATGTTCGGGGTCCTTGCGGCCGGGGGCTGCTACGTGCCCGTGGACATGGCGGCACCCGTCGAGCGTTCCCGCGCGGTGCTGAAGGCGTCGGGTGCCAGGGCCGTCATCGCCGCCGCCTCCGACCGGGAGGCCGCGCGCGAGCGCTTTCCCGAGGCGGACGTGCTGGCTGCCGAGGAGCTGGTCGAGTGCCCCGTAGACGTTGCTGGGCTCGCGCGCGTCGCGCGCGGCATCGTGGACAGCGACGCGGCGTACGTGCTGTTCACGTCGGGCTCGACGGGGACGCCGAAAGGGGTCGTCGTGAGCCATCGCGCCATCGTCGACTTCGTGGGCACGTTCGTCGAGACGTTCGGGCTGCGTCCAGACGACATCTTGGGCAACCAGGCGCCGTTCGACTTCGATGTCTCGGTCAAGGACATCTACGGGTCTTTGGCCGCCGGCGCGCGGCTGGTCATCCTGCCGCGTCGCCTGTTCTCGGCGCCCTCGGAGCTGATGGACGCGCTGCGAGCCCATCGCGTGACCGTCATGGTGTGGGCGGTGGCCGCGCTGTGCCTGCTGTCCGCCCTGCGCGGCTTGGAGCGGGCGGATCTGCCGCGGGTGCGCTTCGTCATGTTCAGCGGCGAGGTCATGCCCCCGCACCACCTGCGGCTCTGGATGGAGCGCCTGCCCCAAGCGCGCTTCGTGAACCTGTACGGCCCCACCGAGGTCACGTGCAACTGCCTGTTCCACGAGGTCGATCGCGAACGGGCGTATGGGGACGGCCTGCCTTTGGGGGAACCGTTTTCCAACCGGCGCGTTTTGGTGCTGGACGGCGCGGGGCATGAGGTCCGCGGGTCCGGTGAGGTGGGCGAGCTGTACGTGGGCGGCTCGGCGCTCGCCTCGGGGTACGCGGGCGACGACGAGCGCACCGCGCGGGCCTTCGTGCGCAATCCACTGCAGCCGCTCGTGCGCGAGACCCTGTACCGCACCGGCGACCTGGTGCGTCTGGGGGACGGCGGGGAACTCTTCTTCTGCGGGCGGGCGGACAACCAGATCAAGCATCTGGGGCATCGCATCGAGCTCGAGGAAATCGACGCCGCGTTCGAGCGGCAGCCGGGCGTGCTGCGCTGCCGATGCGCGTACGACGCTCGCCGACAGCGGATCTGCGCCTTCGTGGAAGGGGCGGACCTCGACGTGCGCGCCCTGCGCCACGCCGCGGCTCGGGTGCTGCCCGGACCGTTCGTGCCGGCAGCGGTGGTGCCGGTGGAGACCATGCCGCTCACCAAGAACGGCAAGGTGGACCGCGCCGAGCTCCTCCGCCTGCATGCGGACCGACGGGCGGTGTCTCCGAACTGAGCACCTTGCCGGGCGTGCTTCGGCCGGCTGCTTTCCCTTCTTCGATATCGCAACAGTCATACGTCTCCTCCCATGCGGGAGAGCAGGCGGCCAAAGCGCGCCCGGATCGAAGCGGTCGCGGGCGCGGCCTTATCCGGACACGAACGGAAAACGAAAGGACTTCCCATGAACGTAACGGTTCCTGCGGGCCTCGGAATGGACGACGCGGGCCTGCTTCGGCTTGCGCGGGACTTCGGCACGCCGTCCTATGTGTTCGACGCGCGCGTTCTCGCCGATCGCATCGCGTACCTGCGCGAGATGCTCCCGGAGGGCGTGGGCCTGTGCTTCGCCATGAAGGCGAACACCTTCGTGCTGCCCGAGCTCGTCTCGCTCGTGGACCGTATCGAGGCCTGCTCGCCGGGCGAGCTGCGCATCTGCGAGCGCATGCAAGTGCCTGCCGGTGCCGTCGTGGTGTCCGGCGTGCACAAGGATGCGCAGACGGTGGACGCGGCGCTCCGGTGGCCCGAGATGCCCGCCGCGGTGACGGTGGAGTCGCGTGCCCAGATGGACCTGGTGCTGGATCGGGCGCGCGCCCACAGGGCTTGCGTTCCGCTGCTGCTCCGCCTGACGAGCGGCAACCAGTTCGGCGTTAACGCAGGCGAGCTCAAGCAGCTTGCCCGTCGGGCGCTCGACGACCCGCATGCGGATCTGCGCGGCGTGCAGTTCTTCTCCGGAACGCAGAAGACCTCGCTGAAGCGCATCGGCCGCGAGCTTTCCCGCGTCGACCGGCTGCTGTCCGAGATGGCAGACGAGCTCGGATGGGAGGCGCCGGAGCTCGAGTACGGACCCGGCCTGCCGGTCGCGTACTTCGCGGGCGACGCGTTCGACGAGACCGCGTTTCTCGCCGAGCTCGCCGGCCTGCTCGAGGGCATGGCGTGGCGCGGTCACGTCACGCTTGAGGTGGGCCGAAGCATGGTCGCAAGCTGCGGCACCTATCTGACGCGCGTCGAGGACGCCAAGGAGAACGCGGGCGCGCGCTACGCGATCGTGGACGGCGGCATGCACCATCTGGCCTACTACGGGCAGTCGATGGCCATGCGCCAGCCCCCGTGCCGGCTGTTGTCGCAAGTCGGCGGCGCGCCTGCGGACGAGGCACCCGCGGGAGGTTCGGACCTGGCATCCGAGGCCTGGAACATCTGCGGGTCGCTCTGCACGGCGAACGACCTGATCGCCAAGCAGATGCCGCTTGCGGGCCTGCGGACCGGAGACGTGCTGGCGTTCGGCACGGCGGGGGCCTACTGCGCCACCGAGGGCATCTCCTTGTTCTTGAGCCGTGACCTGCCGCGCGTGCTGGTCGTGGACCGATCGGGCGAGGCCCGCCTGGTGCGCGACGCGCTTCCCACCGATCCGCTCAACTCCCCGACGCCGTAACCGGCTCAAGGGCGGCTGCGGGGAACGGGCGCAGACGGCAGGCCGCCGTGCCCGCCATCCTTCCGAATCCAATGTGGCAGCCTGCCGCCTGCACCCGTCCCCCGCGGCTGGGGCGCGACCCGCTCCTCGGTCATCCTCGGCGTGCGTTCGCGCCGTTTCGCATCAATCGATTGGAAAGGACTACCCATGGACGCCATTCTCGACATTCTCGAAGACCTCAAGCCCGGCGAGGACTACCGCACCCGCACCGATCTGGTGGATGCGCGCGTGCTCGATTCGCTCACGATCCTCGCGCTCGTCTCGGAGCTGGAGGACGCCTTCGACATCATCATCCCGGCAGTGGAGATCGTTCCCGCGAACTTCAACACCCTCTCCGGGATCTGGGATATGGTCAGCCGCCTGCGCGCGGCCGATCTGTAGGACCTGTCGGCTTCGGGGACGATCGCTATGGAATCGTATTTCTCGGTGGCGATGCTCGGGGTCATCCTGCCTCTCACCGTGCTGCTCTACCAGCCGGTGCCCCCGCGCGTGCGCCCCTATGTGCTGCTGGCCGCGAGCTGCGTGTTCTACGCGAGCGTCAGCGGGGTGCTCATCGCGTTCGTGCTGCTCTCCGCCGTATCCATCTGGCTGGTGGGCCTGGCGCTTTCCTCGTTGGATCGGCAGCAGGCGGCAGCGCGCGCGGAGGCTGCGGACGCGGATGCCCGACGCGCGGTGAAGCGTCGCTATCGCCGCTATCGTCGCGGCGCCGTGACGGTGGGCGTGGCGGTCAACATCGGCCTGTTGGCGGTGCTGCGCTACCTGCCCCATTTCGTGCCCGCAGGCGGAGTGCTGGACATCTCGGGTATCGGCGTGCCCATGGGCATCTCGTTCTACTCGCTGCAGGCGGTCTCGTACGTGGTCGATGTGTACCGAGGCGGGGTGCAGGCTGAGCGCAACCCGTTGAGGCTCGCCTTGTTCCTGTCGTTTTTCCCGCAGGTCATGGAGGGGCCGATCTCCCGGTACGGCCAGGTGGGCGCGAGCCTTTCGGCGGGCAGGCCCATCACGGCCGACGGCCTGTGGAGCGGGTCGGTGCGCATCATGTGGGGCCTGGTCAAGAAGATGGTCGTGGCCGATCGCGTGAACGTGCTGGTCAAGACGGTGTTTTCCGACCATGCCGCCTACGACGGGGGCGTCATCGCCCTGGCGGCCGCCCTCTACACCCTGCAGCTGTACTGCGATTTCTCGGGCACGATGGATTTCGCTGTCGGCGCGGGGCGCATCTTCGGCGTGACGATGCCTGAGAACTTCCGTCAGCCCTTCGCGTCGCGCACGGCGGCGGAGTTCTGGCAGCGCTGGCACATCTCTTTGGGCGCATGGTTTCGCGACTACGTGTTCTACCCGGTGTCGTTGAGCGCTCCCGTCAAGCGCGTGACCGGCGCCGCCCGCCGCGTGCTCGGCAACCGCGTGGGGCCGCTTGCCGCGAGCGGCATCGCCCTCGGCTGCGTGTGGCTCGGCAACGGGATATGGCACGGCGCGGGCAGCCAGTACCTGTTGTTCGGACTCTACTACTTCGTGCTGATCTGGCTTGGAGGGTTCGCGGCCCTGGCGGGGGACGCGATCTGCGGCCGCATGGGCGTGTCGCGCTCAGGCGCCGCCTGGCGCGCGTGGCAGCGCGTGCGCACGCTCGCGGTGATCGTGGTGGGCGAGCTCATCTTCCGAGCCTCGAGCGCCGGCGACGCGCTGGCCATGCTCGGCCGCCTCGTGGGCAGGTTCACGTTCGCATCGGCTGCAGACGGCACCGTCCTCGGCTTGGGCATGGACGTTGCGGACTTTGCCCTGGTTGCCGTGGCGATCCTGGTTCTGGCTGCGGTGGGGCGCGCGCGGGAGAGCGGCGTCCATCCTCTCGCCCGGCTGTGCCCGGCGCCTTATGCGGGGCGCGCAGCCGTGGTCATGACGCTGTTTCTGGTCGCCATCGTGTTCGGGGCGTACGGCGAGAACTACCAGCCGGTCGACCCCATGTACGCACAGTTCTGATAGGGGGCGGCGGGTGCCGGACGCGATGCTTCCGTTCCCGCCGCCCGCTGGATGGGAGATGACATGATTCAGAGAAACAAGGGGCTGCCCCTGCCCCTGCGGTACGCCTTGCGCACCGTGGCGGCGGTGGCGGTGTTTCTGATGGTGCTGGCCGTGCTGTCGCATGTGGTGATGCCCAAGAACAACCAGCGGGAGTTCGGGCAGATCGACGCGCGCGCCAACGGCGTGATGGGCGAGCGCGAGGGCAGCGTCGACGTGCTGTTCCTCGGTGATTCCGAGGCGTTCAGCTCGTTTTCCCCGCTGCAGCTGTGGGGCGATCGGGGCATCACGTCGTACGTGAGCGCCACCGCGGCGCAGCGGCTGTGCTACACGCGCACCCTGCTCGCCCGTGCGCTGAAGCGGCAGGCGCCGCGCGTCGTGGTGCTGGAGACCAACTGCACCTTCGCGCGGTTCTCCATGGCCGATGCGGCACGGCGCCTGCTCAAAGACGTGTTTCCCGTCTTCGAGTACCACGATCGCTGGAAGATCCTCACCGCAGAGGACTTCCTGAGCCCGGTCCGCTACACCTGGGCCGATGAGCTCAAGGGGTTCCGCCTGCGCCGCGCGCTCGAGGCGAAGCCGGCAGACACGCAGGGCTATATGGAGCCGACTGACGAACTGGCCCCGATGGCGGACCTCAACCGCGCGTACCTCGAGCAGATCTCCCAGATGTGCAAGAATGCCGGCGCGCGCCTGGTGCTCGTGAGCACGCCGAGCACCAAGAACTGGAATATGGCGCGGCACAACCGCATCGCCCAGGTCGCCGACGAGCTGGACGTGGACTACATCGACCTCAACTCCGGGTCCGACAAGGTGGAGATCGACTGGCAGCAGGACACCTATGATGCCGGCGACCACCTCAACCTGCGAGGCGCCCAGAAGGTCACCCACGCCATAGGCTCGATACTCGCGGGCCGCTATGGGGTCAGCGACCATCGCGGAGACGAGGCATTCTCCGATTGGGACGAGGCGCACGAACGCTACGTCAAGCGCCTCTCCGAGCTTTAGGGAGCCGCCGATTACTTGCTTTCGCGGCAGGCGCTTCGTCACGGGGCGCCTGCCGCGAAATGAATCGATCGGTGGTTCCTCAAGCGGTGTCATGCGATGCGGTACACGTAATCCTCCTTGCGCGGCTTCAGCTCCGGCTCGGCGCCGTCGGCATAGCCTAGGATGCAGTGGCCGATGCCCTCGTAGGCGTCCGCGTCGATGCCGAGGCCCTGGAGCAGCGCGCGGCCCTCGGGCAGCTCGAACTCCTCCTTGGCGCGGTGGATCCAGCAGCTCGCGATTCCCAGCTCGTGCGCGGCGTTCATGAGGTTTCCCATAACCAGGCTGCCGTCGTACACATGCGTGGGCACGTCCTTGCGGGCGAGCACGACGAGCACGGCGGGCGCTCCGTAAAACGGGTCGCCGTCTGAGCCCATGATCTTCGCGTTGAGGGCGGAGAGCTCGTTGCGCACCTTCTGGTCGGTGATGGCGATGATGATGGGGGACTGCCTGCCCATGCCGGTGGGGGCGTAGGTGCCCGCCTCGATGATGCGGTCGAGTGCGTCTTTAGGCACGGGATCGCTTCGATAGCTGCGGACGCTTCGGCGCGTGGTGAGGGCATCGAGCGTGTTCATAGATACCTCCTTGCGATGTTGGCTGACATCGTGGTTCGTACCCGTTCGGGGCGGCCCGGAAACGATGCATATCGTTTCCGGGCCGCCCCGCTTTTGAACAGACCTCTGGACGGGTTGAAACGAACCCGTCCCCAACCAACCCACAAAACGGGCCGTTTGGCACGCTAAAGGGGGTTGAATAAATCTCTTAGCGTGCTATTTCGCCCGCTTTGTGTCATCGGCCCCTTTGTTCAATCTGGGAAGTGGACGGCGAGCGGCGGATCGGCTGCTCCCGTTGCCTGCGTTTACTGCTGCTCGGCGACCAGGGTGTCGATGCGGGCGAGCAGATCCGCGATGGACGTCTGCGCCAGACGGTCCTCGAGCGCCTTCTGGGCGTCATCGAGCTCGCTGTCGAGCACGGCATGGATGTTGCGGCCGACCGGGCACTCGGCGTTCGGATTCTCGTGGAAGTTGAACAGATGGTCCTCGGTGCTTTCCACGGCGCGGTACACGTCGAGCAGCGTGATCTGCTCTGCGGGGCGCGCGAACGCGGCGCCGCCCGGCCCCATCTCCACGGTGATGATGCCGGCGTCTTTGAGCTGGCCCAACGCGCGCCGGATGACGACCGGGTTGGCGTTGACGCTCTTTGAAAGGAACGTCGACGTGGTGCGCGTGGCGGGGGAGAACTCGCCGATGGCGAGCAGGATGTGCACGGTCATGGTGAAGCGCGTCGAGATCTGCATGGGGCTTCCCTTTCTTCCGTGTGAATAGCGGTGTCATGACATGAGGTGTACGTGTTTATAGTACACCATGGAGGAAGTGTGGAGAAGTCGCCCGCTATGGTGTAGCAGTTGACATTACATCTCATGTGAGGTGTAGAGGGCTAAACTCGTGGGACGATGGGTGGATTCGGTGCCCGCATTTGCTAAGCGCGCCCGTCCTGTGGCAGATGCGAACACCGGGTAAGAACATGTATCGCTCGGCGTTTCCCGAGCAAGAGGTGAGGAGCGATGATGGACGATAGGCGTCGCTACGCGTTGGCGCGCAGGGCCGTGGAGTGGTTGGTGCGCGAATGCGGGGAGACGGGCGGCTGGATGCTTCCCGCGGGGATGATGGCCCCGGGTCTTCGTTCGAAGAGCTCTGGAGCGCGTTTCGGGCCCTGGTCAACACGCGCGAGCCGGCTCCTGCGGCGCCTGAGTTCCTGGCGGTGCAAGATGAGCTGCTGCAAGGGCTGATCGTCGAGGCGGGAATCACGCGCGTGGAGGACGTGGCACCTTGCCCGGCCGATACGCGCATGGGGCTGTGGCGCGGAGACATCACCACGATCGCCGCGGACGCGATCGTGAACGCCGCCAACTCCGCCATGACGGGATGCTGGCAGCCGCTCCATTCGTGCATCGACAACGCCATCCACACCTTTGCCGGCGTGCAGCTGCGTCTTGAGTGCGCGCGCATCATGGCGGCGCAGGGCCACCCCGAGCCCACCGCGCAGGCGAAGGTTACGGGTGCGAACAACCTGCCCTGCCGCCGCATCATCCATACCGTCGGGCCGATCGCGCGGGGGGCGCCCACCGCGCGGCATCGGCGCGAACTCGCGCGGTGCTATGCGGCGTGCCTGGACGCCGCGGCGGCGGAGGGCCTCACAAGCGTCGCGTTTTGCTGCATCAGAGCCGGCGTGTTCGGCTTTCCTCAAGCCGAGGCCGCGCAGATCGCGGTCGAAGCCGTTCGCGCGTGGCTCGATGCGAACCCTGCTGCCGATCTTCGCGTCGTGTTCGACGTCTTTCTCGACGAGGATCTCGCCATCTACCGGCGCCTGCTCAGCTAGCCGCTCCGTTCGTCGTGCGGGTTTCGGGGCCGACGTGAGATAATGCGGCCGATCGGTTCTCGTCGGAAAGTGGGGCCATATGGCGCAGTTCGCATCGGATACGTCTGCCAGGAGCGCACAGGATTGGGCAAAGGCCCTGGTTATCTTGCTTATCGGGCTCACGGTGGCGCATCTTGGCGTCACGCTGTTTTTGCAGTCGTCGCTCGGGACCGATACGTTCACCGTGTTCATCCAGGGCCTCTCGCGCGTGTTCGGGCTGACGGTCGGTACGGTCCACGTGATCGTCTTGTGCATCTTGATGGCGGTCATGCTGCTCACCACGAAAGGTTACGTCAAACCCGGAACGGTGGTCTGCGCGTTTTGCGGCGGCCCCATCATCGACGCGTTCACCTGGCTGCTCCAGGGTGCCATCAACGAGATGTCTCCTATGGCGCTGCGCGTCGCAAGCATGCTCGTCGGGTGCGTGGTGCTGTCGCTCGGCATGTCGATCGTCATCAACAGCAACGCCGGAACCGGTCCGAACGACCTGGTGGCGATCATCTTGTCCGACAAGCTTCCGAATATCGAGTTTCGTTGGGTCCGCGTCGCCTGCGACCTGTTCTTCGTGGCCGCCGGCTTTGCGCTCGGCGGCACGGTGGGCGCGGGGACGATCGTCGCCGTGCTGCTCACCGGCCCCCTGGTCCAGTTCTGGCTGCCCAAGACGGCGGCGCCCATCCGCGCAATCCTGAAGGACCGCTGATCGGTGCAAATCGGGGGACGTACCTTCCGCGTGCATTCTTTTAGTGCGGCGGGTACGCTTCCGATATGCGATATGTATAAAAATATATACAAACTATACGACCCCGATATTCATGAGCATCCTAAGTATGCAAGCGGAAGGTACGTCCCCGATTTGCACTTTTGGTGCGGCTGGTACGCCTTAGATATGCGATACATATAAATGTATGCAAAAAGTATGCCCCTGCTATGCATAGGCACCCTAAGTATGCAAGCGGAAGGTACGTCCCCCGATTTGCATCCGCTCATCCTTCTGAAGGCTCCGCTTGCCGACGTGCGAGTGGGCACCTTGCACTGTTGCCGCCGAGCGCTATGATTGCTCAATCCTTTCGGATCGATGGGATGTGCGACCTTGAGGAGGCTCGTCATGGACGAACAGATGGGCGGCTTCATCACCTGCATGCTCTGCGGTCTTATCGTGGGCGCAACGGGCGTCTACATGCTGGTTTCCGGCAATCCGCGCATCTTGCACGGCTACCATTACGCGTCGGTGCCGCCTTCCAAGATGGTTCCGCTGGCGCGCTGGTCGGGCGCGGGGCTGCTTGTCGCGGGCGTCGGGTGCGCCCTGCTGATGCCGCCCGCCGACATGCCCGACTGGATGAGCGTCATAGGGATCGCGCTGCTCATCGCCGGCATCGGGATCTCGTTGGGTGCCATCGTGCACTTCAACGGCTCCTTGGTCACGATGGGAGGTAGCACGCAGGGGACATCGCGCGCCTTCATGATCGGCCTCGGCGCTCTAGCCGCGGTCGTCGTGTGCGCCGCGACCGTGGTGCCGGGTGTGCTCATGATCGCATCCGGCGACCCGTCGATGCTGCACGGGTACCATCTCGTCAACGTCGATCCCGATGATCTCCCGGCGCTTGCCGCATGGGTCGGCGCCGGTACCATCGTGTTCGGTGCCGGCTTGGCGTCCTCCATCGGGCTGGCCATGTTCTGCACACGTCGACCGATGCCTCGAATCGTCAAGATCCTGCTGGTGGCGGCACTTGTGCTGTGCGGTATCGGCCTTGTCGTGATGCTGGGAGGCATCATCCATTTCAACGGTTCTTTGATGGGCTGATTCTCGCCGCGACCGCTGCCGCATCCGCTACGGCCGCCTCCGCATTCGCCGCGGACGGTTCGCCTGCGCCGCGACGGGTATACTACTTGCTTGTGGGCATCAGGCGGCAAAGGAGGAGCTGTCATGTGGGCATTCGAGAGCACGTTCTATCAGATCTATCCCATCGGGTTCTGCGGTGCGCCACTCCATAACGACGGCATCCAGGAGCATCGCATCAAGCGCGTGGCGGAATGGGCGGACTACCTGGAGGAGCTGGGCGTCGGCGCCGTGTTGCTCAACCCCGTGTTCGAGTCGAGCGCGCACGGCTACGACACGCGCGACTTCACCAAGATCGATTGCCGCCTGGGCACCAACGATGATTTTGTCGAGGTTGTCCGCGAGCTCCACGACCACGGTATCCGCGTGGTGCTCGATGCGGTGTTCAACCATGTCGGACGCGAGTTCTGGGCGTTCCAGGATGTGCGCGAGAAGCGCTGGGACTCACCCTACCGCGACTGGTTTTTCATCAATTTCGAGGGCGATTCGGCGTTCGGCGACGGCTTTTGGTACGAGGGCTGGGAAGGGTGCTTCGACCTGGTGAAGCTCAACCTGCGCAATCCGGTGGTCGTCGAGTACCTGCTCGACATCGTGCGCGCCTGGCGCTACGAGTTCGATATCGACGGCCTGCGCCTGGATGTCGCCTATTCGCTCGACCATGATTTCATCCGCCGGTTGCGCCAGGTCGCAAACGACATCACCGCGGCGAGCGAGCCGGGGCGCGACTTCGTCCTCATCGGCGAGACGCTCCACGGCGACTACAGCCAGATCGTCAACGACGGGATGCTGCATTCGTGCACGAACTACGAGTGCTACAAGGGGCTGTACTCGAGCTTCAACTCCCAGAACATGTTCGAGATCGCCCACTCGCTGCATCGCCAGTTCGGCGGCGACCCGTGGTGCATCTATCGCGGGCTGCACCTGCTCTCGTTCGCCGACAACCACGACGTCACGCGCCTGGCGAGCATCCTGACCGAGCCGCGCGCCATCCGCCCCGCCTATGGCGTGCTGTTCGGCATGCCGGGCATCCCGTGCCTGTACTACGGCAGCGAATGGGGGCAGACCGGCGTGAAGGGCGCGCACGACGACTACGACCTGCGTCCTGAGTTCGTCGAGCCCGAGCCGAACGAGCTGACGGAGTACCTGAAGGGGCTCATAGCCGCGCGTGCCGACAGCCGTGCCCTCAATTACGGGTCCTACCGCAACGTGGTCATCACCAACAAGCAGCTGCTGTTCGAGCGCGCGGCGGATATGGATGGCGAGCATCCGGCCGAGCGCGTGCTGGTGGCGGTGAACGCTGTGGACGAGTCCTTTACCTTGCAGGCCGACGAGCTGCGCGGGCCGTTTGCCGACCTGCTCGATCGCGGTGCCGCGCCGGTTGAGCTGGACGGATCGCTCGAGCTCGCCCCGTTCGAGGTGCGCTGGCTGCGCTCCCTCTAGGGGAACACTGATCAATTCATTTCGCGCCGGCGCCCCCGTGGCGGGCGCCCCTGGTGCATCTGGGGGCGGTCTCGTTTCAACCCATGCGCGCGTGAGAGACGGATGCCCGGGCGGATCGGCGCCCGGGCACGTTATGCATGGGGCGAGACCCGTCCGTCGCGGACGTCCCAGACGCTCGAGGTGCAGGCTCGCAAGAAAGTTCGGTCATGGCTCACCAGCAGCAGCGCTCCCGGATATCCGGCAAGCGCCCGCTCCAGCGCCTCGGTGGAATGCAGGTCCAGATGGTTGGTGGGCTCGTCCATGATGATGAGGACCGGGCGGCGTAGCAGCCCCTCGGCGAGCATGAGCTTGCGCAGCTCCCCGGGGCTCGTGCGGCCGCCTTCCAGGATGCGATCGGGATCTGAGTTGAGCTGCGCGACGGTCGAGAGCACCTGCCCGCGCTCGGCGGGAGAGAGCGCGGCGATGCGTGCGACCAGACGCTCCCGTTCGTCGGGCTCGACTTCCTGCGGGATATCGAGCACGGGCAGGTCGTCGGCCAGCAGGCGGCGCAGATGCGCAAGCAGGGTTGACTTGCCGGCGCCGTTCGGCCCGACGATGCCCACGTGGTCGGTGTTCCCCACGAACAGCTCGGGGATCGAGAGCTCGGCCGGCCCGCAGGGAATGCGCGATGCCGGGATGTGCAGCACCGTCTTGCGGCGGCTCGGCTGCGCGTCCACCCACAGGTCGCCGTCGTAGCGTTTGTGCACATATGCGGCCGCGACCCGCTTGCGGGCGGCGTCGACCTGCGCGTTCATCTGCACCGCGGATTTTCCCGCCGCCCCGTCTTGGCCGGTGTAGATGGCGAGGTCGATCTTTGCCTTCGCGGACTTGTCCTTGGGGTCGATTCGGCGCTTGCTGCGGCGCGCGTCGGCGCGTGCGGCCTCGTGTGCCCGACGCTCCTGCTCGGCGGTGAGCCTCGCCAGGTGCTCCTTGGCGGCGGCGCGTTCGTGCAGGGCGGAGGTCCGCTCCAGCTCGGCTTGGCCGTGTGCCGCCGTGTATCCGCCCGGCCGCACGACGAGAGAGCCGCCCGCCTCGAACGATACGCAGCGGTCCACCAGGTCGTCCAGCAGGTCGCGGTCGTGCGAAACAAGGATTCCGATGCCGCGGAAGCGCCGAAGCGCGTCGGCGAGCTGGGAGCGAGCGTCTGCGTCCAGATGGTTGGTGGGCTCGTCGGCGACGAGCACGTCGGGGCGCTGCCACAAGGCGACAGCGATCTGGAGCTTCTTGCGCTCGCCGAAGGAGAGCTCGTCGATGCGCCAAGGCATGTCGTCCTCGATGCGGAAGATGCGGCGCAGCTCGCGCGCGTCGCGACCGTAGTCCGCCGCGAAGTCGTACAGCCCGTCGGGCATCTCGTCGACCTCCTGCGCGCACATGATGCTGACCAGTCCGCGCGTGACCGATCCCGCATCGGGCTGCAGCTGCCCGCAGGCGATGCGCGCGAGGGTGGATTTGCCGCACCCGTTGTCGCCGAGAAGGCCGGTCCAGCCGACAGGGAACGCGACGGTGACGTTGTTGAGAATGGGTTCTTGGGCGGAAGGGTAGGCGAAGGTGACGCCGGTGAGCGAAAGCTGCATAGACATACTCCTTGGATGAGCGACGATACGCGTGCGTTCAGATGAGTGTGTCTAGCGAATCCGCAATGTTCAGCCTTCTTTCCGTCGAGCCGATGGCGCCGCCACACGCGCTGCGAAACCCCATGTTTCGCTCAGCCGACGCTCCGAGTATAGCAAACCGGCGTGGCAGCAAGGCAGAGGATGTTACGCCTTCACGCGTAGCGGCGGGCGACGGCGATGGTCTCGCCGATATAGCCGCCTCCGAAGAGCACGCAGTGCAGCAGCAGGGGTGCCAGCTGGTGCACGCCCACGCGCTCTTGCCAGCCGTCGGCCAACGGCGAGGCCTCGTCGTAGCCGGCGATCACGTCGTCGAGGTACGGATAGCCGAACAGCTGGAGCATCGCCAGGTCGGTCTCGGCGTGTCCCCCGTATGCCATGGGGTCGATCAGCGCGCCGCCGCTCGGCTCGGTCTGATCGGCCAGGTACAAGACGTTGCCCGCCCACAGGTCCCCGTGCAGCCGCGCGCAGACCGCGCCCGACTCCCGCACGAGCGCGGGCTGCTCGGCGTCGAAATCTCCGCGCTCCACGCGGGACGCCACGCGTTCGAGGAGGTCCGTCTCGCGCGGGCCGAAGGACCCGTCGTCACGGAGCATCCGTACGTAGTAGCGGATGCGATAGGTTGCGAAAAACGCGCCCCATGAGGACGGCGCCTCATCGCGCGGGACGTAGGGCGTCGCCGCGCGGCCGATGCCCGCAGCGCCCTCGGGGCATCCCGCAGGCGGGCAGCCCCACCACGGGGCGCCGACGGCATGCGTGCGGGCGAGCGCGGCGCCGATGCTCCGGGCGGCCGCGCGCGAGGGCGCGCCGGTGCGGATGCGCTCCTCCACCAGCTGACGGCGCGATGCCGAGAGGACGCGGGCGCACCGAATGCCGCCATCCGCCTCGGCCTCGGCGAGCCAGCGCAGCCCGGCGGCCTCGCACAGTAGCTCGTCGCTGGTCGCCGCTCCGGTTTTGATCACGGTGTCCTCTGTGAATGTCGGCATGTTCCCTCCAGGAAAGGTCGTGGTGGGGTTTGGGGTGGGCGCGGTCTCTCGGCGCTGATCACGCGGATGGTCTGCCGGCGCCTCCCTTGCTCAGCGCGAAGGCGTGCGCCTCCCGCATCCAGGCCATGAGCTCGTCGTCGATCTCGTCCGGGCGCTCGACGAGCACATGGTGCGTCCACCGGTTGGGGTAGGGCTCCGTCGCCACCGCGATGCGCGGCGCGTCCACGCGGTGCGCGAGCCCGAAGGTCACCATGAGGCAGTGACGGGGCCAGTCGCGCTTGCGCCGGATGGGAAGCGACGCGCAGCCGAAGACGCGACGGTCCGAGAAGGTGATCTGCGTCTCCTGCACGCGTATGAGCACGTCGGCGCCGATCTCTTCCAAAATGCGGTCCTCGAGGACGCGGTAGATCGGCAGCATGAGCGGGTCGCGCGCAAAGAAGCGTTCCAGCTCGTCGTCACGGCGCTCCATGGCTCCTCCTTCTTACGTCGTCTCTCGGTTCGCAAAAGCGGCTATTCCGCGCACCCGTCGGGCATCCGGCGCGCGTACATGCGCCCGAGCTCTCCGTCATCGTCGCGCACCATGCCTACGAACTGCCAGCCCAGGCGCTCGTAGAAGCTATCGTGGTCGGTGAGCAGGTACAGGTGCGGCACGCCTCGGCGCGCCATGTCATGGCAGACGGCATCGAGCAGCCGCCTCGCCACGCCCAGACGGCGATATTCGGGCTGCACATAGACCGCGCAGACATTGGGGGCGAGGTCGCGGCGTTCGTGGAAGTCGTTGTCGATCACGCCCGCGCCCGCCGCGATCCGCCTGTTGTCGCACACGATGTACCACTGGGGAATCGCGGTCCGTCCCTGCACGCATGCGCGCATGCTTGTGCGGTAATCCTCTGTCGCGACGCCCCATATCGACGAGAACCACTCGGCGGCGCACTCGATCAGATCCGGCCGATCGCGCAGGGCGATGACGGGAAGCGACTGGACGCGCCCGGCCATCCAGGCGACGGCGTCATGCTGCAGATGCTGCACGAAGTCGTCCTTCCCGTCGCCGTAGGCGTCGATGTCCTCGGGGAAGCGCCGTGCGAGCCGTCCCTTGAGCGCGCCGTACGCGCGGGCGGCGTCCGCATGGGTGCGCAGGTAGTCGCGCACCGCCAGATGGCGTCGGATGTCGTCGACGCTGTCCTGCGAGAAGACGTGCAGTTGGAACAGGCGGAGGTCTGAGTCGGAGGGGGATGACCTGCGCAGGTAGCGCCTGCCGGGGATGCCGAGCTCCCCGCACCACTCGTAGCCGAGGGCCTCCAGGCTTTCGCGCCGCGCGTCAGCCGAGGCGAGGTCGCGCACGACGGGCATCATGTCGATGACGGGTTTGGCGGCAAGCCCCGGCACCGAGGTGCTGCCGATGTGATGGACCTCGAGGAGGGCGTCGCCCAGCGCACGGGCGACGCGTGCCGCCTCGGCCTTGAACTGCGCTGCCCAAGCGGGGGAGTATGGTTCGACGCGAACGTGCACGGGGCTCCTTTGGATAGCGGGTGCGGTCGATACGATTATCCCGCCGCAAACCGCATGGGGCAAACGCCGGTCGAAGCGCCCTGTCCCCGATCGCTCCGTGCCGCGCATCCCGGGGCCCGTCCGGATCGACGGTACGCATATGGCACGTCGACCCATCCACGGTACGCTATGGGCACGCTTTCGGGCGAAAAACGTGCCCATAGCGTACTTTCGACGGGGCGGCGTGCCTATAGCGTACCGTCTCGCCCGTCCGCGGTGCTCCGTGGGGCTCGAAGCCCTTCGATCAGCGTTTCCCTAGTGCGCAGATCGCCCCCAGGGATCGCGGAGATCCTCGACGGGGTTCCATACGCGCTGATAGAGCAGCCACCAGCGGTATATGCTGGACGCACAGACCGTGAGCGCCAGAGCGATGATGCCGCAGGCGGCGAGTACCGCCGGAGCTCCCCCGAGCGCATGCGGCACGATGGAGACCATCAGGATGGCGGCGAGGTCGAACAGGATGATTCGCTTCGGGCCGCCGCGCTTCGTGTAGCGAAGGTTGCAGACGGACAGCCCGATGGCGCAGAGCAGGATGAAGACGAGGTAGGCGCATGCGAGCGGCCCCGCGTCCTGCCGCGGCGAGGGGTCGTGGGCGAGCTGCATGAGGGCGAGCCCGAGCCCTATGAGCGCTCCGCGCCCCAAGGTGGCGCCCGCGATGAAGCGGCGGTCGGATGCGATGCGCTCGGACTCGGCGGGCGTCTGCATGGCGGGGGCCTGCTGGTGCGCCGGGTGGCGGTCGCCGGGCCCATCGCCGGAAACGGCGCCTCCCAGCAGCTCATCGACGGTGCAGCCGAACAGGTCGGCTAGGCGGGCAAGGTTGTCCAGGTCCGGGGCGGACTGCCCGTGCTCCCACTTGGAGACCGCTTGCCTGCTTATCCCGAGGCGGACGGCGACCTGGCCCTGGGTGAGTCCGCGCTCGCGCCTGCGTGCGCCCAGGCGCTCGGCCAGCCCGCAGGCGATGGACGGCGTGCGATCGTTGCGCGTGTCTGCCTTCATAGGTGCCTCCCTTGGCCGGGGTCATCCCGATTGTACCGGGCTGCAGGGAGTTTCGGCCGGCTCGGCCCTCAAGAGGTGTCAACCGGTGGTTGCGCGCAGCGTGGCGCAGGCGTGAGGCGGATGGGTTCGAGCTCCAGCCTGCCAGAAGGCGAAAGATCCGTCGCGGCGCCCTATCCCATCAGATGGTCCACAAGCGCCGCGCCGCCGTATCCAAAGAACGCTCCGATAGCGGCTGCGAGCAGCGTGAGGCCCACGGTGCGGACGATCTTCATCCAGCCCGGGATCATGCGCTCGCGCCGGCCGCGCTCTGTGCTGCGGTCGACCGTGCGGCCCGCCAGGAAGTCCTCGATCTCCCGATAGGTGATGAGGTCTCGGTCCTTCTTGATCCGCTCCGTCCAGACGGCGAAGAACATGGCGATGCCCCACATGGAAAGCGCGAGCAGGGCGGTGGGCATCGTCTGCGCAAAGGTCCAGTCCCACGCGATCATCTGCACGCTCAGCCAAATGAGGCATGCGAGCATCAGCAGCAAGAAGCCGAGGATGGCGATGCTCAAGCGCTTCATCAAGATGATGTCGGAGTCGATGGCCTTGTTCATGGTTTCCAGGTCTCCCTTCACGAGGTCGTCGACGGTCACGCCGAAGAGCTCGGAGAGCATGAGGAGGCTTTGCACATCGGGATAGGTCTTGCCCGTCTCCCATGACGAGATCGTCTGGCGCGAGACGTAGACCTTGGCGGCAAGGCCGTCTTGCGACAGGCCGAGCTCGCCGCGGTGTCGCTTGATCTGCGCCCCGATCTGCATCGTGTCCATCATGTCCCTCCTTTCGGGTCCTCGCGTGCCAGTCCTTCACCTCGCAGGGTGGCACGGCGCGTCCCACTTTACCATCAAAGGTTCCCGACAGGCGCCCGGCTGACGGCAGAACCCCTGACAAGAGTTCTTGTCAGGGGTTCTGAGCTGGTGTTTTGTTGAGGACTTTGAGCGCGTCCCCATGCGCCCCAAGCTGCCCTTTGCGGCGGGGACGGGCATGGCGAGAGGCTCGCCAAAGCTGAGAGCGCGAAACGGTCCGGCGCTATGATGGGATAAAGAGCATGAGCGTGCATGTGTCGGCTAAGGGAGATGTGGATGAATACGCCCGCCTTGGAGACCAGGCGTCTGGTATTGCGCGCATTTACGGAACGGGATCTCGACGCATTGTTCCTGATCCTTCGGGATAAGGAGGCCAACCGGTTCTTGCCGTGGTACCCCGTTGAGAGCCTCGAGGAAACGAAGGCATTCTATGAGGGGCGATACGTCCCCTTGTATGCGCTGCCGCAAGCGTATGCCTATGCGATATGCCTGAAGGAAGACGGGTGCCCCATCGGTTACATAAACGTTTCCATGGAGGAGCACCATGACCTTGGCTACGGGCTCCGCAAGGAGTTCTGGCATCGGGGAATTGCGACGGAGGCCGCGCGGGCCGTCATCGAGCGGGTGAAACGAGACGGCATGCCGTTTGTGACGGCGACGCATGATAGGAACAATCCCAGAAGCGGCGGGGTCATGCGCAACGTGGGGATGAGGTACCGATATTCCTATGAGGAGCAATGGCAGCCGAAAGACATCCCCGTCGTGTTCAGGATGTACCAGCTCAACCTCGATAGGGTCGAGAGCAGGGTCTACCGTGGGCACTGGGATAATTCGACGGTGCGCTTTGTTGAAAATGGCGTGTAGGCCGCGCACCGCCCTGGCACCTCGATGGCAAAGCCGACGACGGCACGCTAGGCGTCCTCGGCGACCTCGTGGCGGTAGCCCGCTTTGACGTACAGCTTCACCGCGAGCAGGGCGAGCGAGAGGAACACGAGCGTCGCGGCGACGGCGGCCATGGCCTCGAGGCCCACGAGCGCACCGGCGAAGATGGCGACCACGGCCAGGGCGGGCATGATCTGGATGAACGTCCGGGCGATCTCCCGCTCCATGTGCGCTTGCAGCTCATCGTGCTCCTTGGCATGGAGCCGGCGCAGCGCGGCGTCGTCGCGCAGCGCGCGGCGCATGTCGACGATCCGGCGGATAGTGATGACGCCGGCCACGGCGAACAGGCCCGTCAGAAAGCCGGCGAGGAACCCCGAGATGCGCATGTCGCCGTGCAGGGCGGGGAGGCTGTCGCTGGCGCTGAGCACGCCGAGGGCGATCAGGGAGCCGCAGATGACGGCTGCGGAGGCGGTCTCGCGGCGCAGACGGCGGCGGACATCGGCGCGCACGGTCTCGAGAGTGCGTTTCATGGGTACCCCTTCCGGTTCATCGAACAACGATAGACTTCGGCGAAGCGTTTCGAACGGATTCATGGGTGCTGCTCCTTACAGTTCCTCATCGATCTCGGAGAAATCGAAGACCTCTTCGATGGAAAGGCCGAAATGCCGGGCGATCTTGTACGCCAGGGGAAGCGAGGCGGTGTACTTTCCGACCTCGATGGATGTGATCGTCTGGCGCGTAGTCCCGACCGCGTCGGCGAGTTCCGCCTGGCTGAGCTTGGCTGCGCGGCGCAGCTCCTTGATGCGCGTTCGCATGCTAGCGTCGGGTGCCGGAGGCACGACGGCGCCCGTCTCGGATTCGGGCGAGCGCCCCGCATGTGCACAGGAAGATGGCTGCGAGTGCGGCGACGGTGTTCATATCCATGGCGACCTCTTTCAAATGTCAAGTTTGCTTTGCAAGAAAAGCATAGTCTACTTTGCAAAAAAAGACAAGCAGACTTTGCAAAAACTGAGATCGCCGTCAGGTCCCTCATAAAGCTCATGCCGTTCGTCCGTAAAAACCGACCGCTCGCCGGCGGCGGTCTTGGCAGCCCGCGTCCGCACGGCACAATGGCATCGAATCGCATAACGAGGCGTGTAACTGGCAAGCAGGCACTAACCTTCGGCTCATGGGCGGCGCATGGCGTCGTTGCGGATATGTCGCAGGTCGGTGCTTTTTTCATGCCGAGAACCAGCCGGGCATCGGGCCCGCGACACGCCGCAGCATCCGCGCACTCCCTGAGCCGGCGACGAACCTTCCGGGCGCCCGCCCGGAAAAGCCCGCGCCCGCAAGGGCGCACGACCTCAAGGAGGCGCACATGAAGGACAAGATCTTCGGAATCCTTCAGCGCGTGGGGCGCTCGTTCATGCTCCCCATCGCGGTCCTACCCGTTGCCGGCCTGCTTATGGGCCTCGGCAGCTCGTTCACCAACGAGACGACGCTTGCGACCTACAACCTGCTGGGCATCATGGGCCCGGGCACCATCGCATGGGATGTCTTCACGGTGCTGTCGGCCTGCGGCGGCGTCATCTTCGACAACCTGCCGCTCATCTTCGCCGTGGGCGTGGCCATCGGCATGGCCCGCGCCGAGAAGGAGGTCGCTGCGCTCTCGGCCGCCGTGGCGTTCCTCGTCATGCATTCGGCCATCTCGGCCATGATCGACCTCACCGGCGGGGTCGAGCAGTTCATCGACGGCGCCACCGCGAGCGTGCTCGGCATCACCTCGCTGCAGATGGGCGCCTTCGGCGGCATCATCGTGGGCCTCGGCACCTCTGCGCTGCACAACAAGTTCTATAAGATCCAGCTGCCCCAGGCGCTGTCGTTCTTCGGCGGCTCGCGCTTCGTGCCCATCATCTCCACGGTGGTGTTCACGTTCGTGGGCATCGCGATGTTCTTCGTCTGGCAGCCCGTGCAGGAGGGCATCAACGCGCTCGGCTACGCGGTGGCGAGCGCCGGCCCGGTGGGCGTGTTCCTGTTCGGCATGATCAAGCGCCTGCTCATTCCCTTCGGCCTGCATCACGTGTTCTACCTGCCGTTCTGGCAGACGGCCGTGGGCGGCTCCATGGAGGTCGCCGGCCAGATGGTCTACGGCGCCCAGAACATCTTCTTCGCCCAGCTCGCCGACCCCACCGTCACCCACTTCTCCACCGCGGGCACCTGGTGCTTCACCGGCGAGTTCGTCCTGTACATCTTCGCCTTCCCCGGTGCCGCCCTGGCCATGTACCAGGCGGCCAAGCCCGAGCGCAAGAAGGCCGTCGGCGGCCTGCTGCTTTCCGCTGCCCTGACCTCCATGCTCACCGGTATCACCGAGCCGCTCGAGTTCTCGTTCCTGTTCGTGGCGCCCGTGCTCTTCGGCATCTCCACGGTGTTCGCGGGCCTCGCCTACATGCTGTGCTACCTGCTCAACATCACCGTCGGCCTCACCTTCTCCGGCGGCTTCCTCGACCTGTTCATGTTCGGTATCCTGCAGGGCAACGACAAGACGAGCTGGCTGCTCATCATCCCGCTGGGCATCGCGTTCTTTGCCGTGTACTACCTGCTGTTCACCTTCCTCATCAAGAAGTTCGACTTCAAGACCCCCGGTCGCGAGGAGGGCGACGCCGAGACCAAGCTCTACACCAAGGCCGACTACAACGCCCGCAAGGAGGGTAACGCCGCCGATGGCGCCCCTGCCGCCTCGTCCGATGATGAGCGCTCCGCGCAGATCGCCGCGGGCCTGGGCGGTGTCGCCAACATCCGCGACGTCGACTGCTGCGCCACGCGCCTGCGCGTGACGGTGCACGACGGATCCAAGGTCCAGGAAGGCGTGCTCAAGGGCACCGGCGCCGCCGGCGTCATCCGTCGCGGCGAGGGCGTGCAGGTCGTGTACGGCCCGCAGGTGAACGTCATCAAGACGAACCTCGAGGCCTACCTGGCCGCACATCCCGCAAGCTCCGCATCCGACGCCTCGGCCGCCGCTGAGCAGGATGCCCCCGCCGAGCCCGAGACCCCGCGCGAGCCGGTTGCCACCATCACCCTGGGCAGCCCGCTGACCGGCGAGGCCCTGGCGCTCACCGCCTGCCCCGACGCGGTGTTCGCCGAGAAGATGATGGGCGACGGCGCCTGCGTGGTGCCCGCGGTCGGCGAGCTCGTGGCCCCCTGCGACGCCAAGGTCGCCTTCGTGTTCGAGACCAAGCACGCCGTCGGCTTGGAGCTCCCGGACGGCACGGGCGTGCTGTGCCATGTGGGCATCGACACCGTCAAGCTCGGCGGCAAGCCGTTCACGGCGCACGTGGCGCAGGGCGATGAGGTCAAGCGCGGTGATACACTGTTGACGTTCGATCTCGACTACATCCGCGAGAACGCCCCCAGCATCTCCACGCCGGTGCTCATCACCGACATGGACGATCGCCACAAGGTCCGTCAGCTTGCGTTCGGTCACGTGAACCAGGGAGACGACCTGCTCGCCGTCGATATCTACGAGGCGTAACAGGGGGCGTGGCTCTTCGGCATCCCGGTGCGCTGCGCGGCCGGGATGCCGCCGCCTGAGGATGACGGCGGGGTCGGCGCATCGCGCGCGACAACGAATTGACCAGCGCTTCGCCTAAGGAGACGGCCGTATGTACCGCATCACCAAACCGCTCAACCACAACGCATTGCTCGCGTTCAACATGGACGATGCGCGCGAGTACCTGGTGGTCGGACGCGGCGTCGGCTTCGGGCGCAAGCCGGGCGAGCGCGTGGAGGATTTCGGAGGGGCTGTGGAGCCGCAGCGCTACCTGCTGTCGCAGGCTGCCGGCGGTCGCGGTGACGCGCACGACCTGCTCGCTCGGATAGACCCGGTCGTGCTCGACGTGGCCGAGGGGATCTACGAGGACGTGCGCGACACCTTCGGCAAGGCGGATCCCAAGATGCTGCTGCCGCTTGCCGACCACCTTGCCTTCGCCGTGGCGCGCGTGCGCGAGGGCGGAGGGCTCAGCAACCCGCTCACCGAGGATATCCGCGCGCTGTTCCCGCGCGAGTTCGAGGTGGCGCGGCGAGGCGTGGCAGAGCTGGCAGACCGGATGGGCGTGGAGCTGGGTGACGACGAGGTGGGGCTTATCGCCCTGCACGTGCACTCGTCGCTCGATGACGGCCATGTGGAGCAGGCTATACAGGTCGCACAGCTCACGCGCGCGTGCATCGGCGCGGTGGAACGGCTCACCGGCAGCGCCATCGACGTGTCGTCTTACGACTACAACCGCCTCATGACGCATGTGAAGTACATGGTCACGCGCATCATCCGCGGGGAGCGGCTGAGCATCGACGTGAACGAGACCATCAAGCTGAGCGCGCCCAGCAGCTATCGGGCCGCAGAGGCCGTGTGCGCCGAGATGGAGCGGCTCATGGGCACGCCGGTGAGCGAGCTCGAGGTGGGCTATCTCGCCATGCACATCGCCCGCGTCGCCGGCGAGGAGTCGCGGGCCGCCTCGCGCAGGTGACGCTCGCCCTCATCCCTACGGATGCAAATGGGGGGACGTACCTTCGGCTTGCACTTATGCAAATGGGGGACGTACCTTCCGCTTGCACTTTTGCACGCGGAAGGTACGTCCCCCATTTGCATCGGTTAGAGCTTCTTCAGGCGTTCGACGAACGGCTTCAGATAGCGCCGATCGCACCCGTCGAAACCCTCGCGCATGCTCTGCAGCGCGGTGACCTGCCGCGTCTCGCCCTGCTTGATCTGGCTTTCGAGCATGCGGAAGTAGATGCGCATGGCGATCTTGTCGAGTGCGCCGAGCTTTTCAAAGTGAAAATTCCCCTGGCAGTAGCACCAAGGGAGATCGGGATATTCCGCGGCGGGGAAGGAGCGGCGGAACGCCTCCTCGATCTCGCTTTCGGGCCATTCGTCGCACGGCATGGGCGTGGCACCCACGCCCACCACGCCGTAGCGCTTTTCGGGATGGGCGGCCATATACGCCTTGAACTGCTTGGAGCCCTTCATCGAGGCGGCGTGGAACCAGGTGCACAGCACGATCAGGTCGGCATCGGCTCCGTCACGGTCAAGCCGGTCGAGCTGCACGCACGGGCAGCCAAGGTCCTCGGCGAGCCAATCGGCGTAGGTCTGTGCCGAACCTGTTTGAGAGCAGTACACAACAAGCGCGCGCATACAATCCTCCTTTTTGGCACGAGTGCCCGCTCGATGCTCAAGGATGCCGTCGTCGTTGGGTCGATGACGAGCTGCGCCATAGCATCGACGGGCGGCTTCATCGCGACGGATCTGATGCTTTCACGGTATATGGAATCCAGGCCTGCAGCCCGGAGATGGCGCAACCCTTACACGTTCCTGATATGCGGATTTCCTCGCGCAGCGCGTCGTTAAGCGTTACGAATACAGGTAGAACAGGTATCTTGCGGTATCCGTGTAGCTCTCGTCGGTCACCTACCATGTATCGCCTTCGCGCGTGAACTCGAGCATGGCGACCTCTGTCTCGGTGCGCCCCTGCTCGTGGCTGGCGAGCGTTTCGTTGAATAACCGTTGGACCTCGGCGCGCTGCTGGTCGTTGGGCATGACAACCGTGCTGTCGGTCAGGCCCTGTTCTTGCAGGTAGTCGAATACGCGCATATAGAACTCGTCGGTAAAGCCGCGTGCGTCGCGCGTCGTGGCGTCAAAGAACACCGAGCCGTCCGCTTCATCGCCGCTGTCATCGAAAGCGTAGACGTCCGTGATCGTATAGCTGAAGTCGGTGAGAGCCCAGTCGGCATAGCTGCCGGGATCGATGCCGAAGTCATAGGGAGTGTAGCCCAGGGTTTGCTGGAACATCTGGGCGAAGTCCTCCATGATGAGCGTGCGGGCGCGGCTGTCCGGGGCGGCGATGGTCTCGAGCAGGGCGCGTGCCTGCTCTTCGACGGCGACTTCGTCATCGGTGGGGTCATCGGGATCTGCGGCATCGGTGGACAGGAACTCGGAATCCCATGCCACCGGCGCATCATCGCCCATCAGCTCCGACAGGGCCCCGCTGGTGCACATGGGGATGGAGCCGATGCCGAAAAAGACGAGGTCGATGATGAGGAAGATGAGGATGACGGTGCCGCATCCGCATCCGCGCTTCTTGCGAGGGGATCGGGGCTCCTCGGGACGCGGGCTCTGGTTGGTCCACGGCTTCTGTGGACGCCTCTTGGCAGGTCTGGTTCGGGTTTTTGCGGATGATTCGGATTTATCGGGCGCATCGTAGGCATCGGGCTGCTTAACGGGGCTCTGATATCCGTCCACGCTCTGCGGACCCGTGTCGAGCTGGTCTGCGGGCACCTCATCGGGTGCCTCCCACGGGAGTTCGGGCTCGCCGGCGTTGAACGGGTCGATATGGGAATCATGACGGCTCATGGACGCCTCGCTTTCCCGTCGGGTTCGATGCTGATGCAAGTATATACCGGCTGCGCGCGCGAGCATGGTAAGCGCTTGGTCAGTGCGAATGGCGGGTGGATTGCTTGGGGACGGGTTCGTTCCAACCCATCGCGGTGAGCTGCTTGGGGACGGGTTCGTTTTAACCCATCCGGCGGCACCTGCGGCCCCTGCGAGCCGGAACGGAAGCGCCCCGTATCCACGGTGGTCTAACAGAGGTTTTCGAGAACGCCGTCCCGCGCACGGAGTGTTCGGGTGCGCCCATCGATTGGCTCTGGCGCATGGACGCCCCTCGGCGTAGGGTGAAAACATTGCTCTGCATCCCGCGTCTCCTGACGCGATGGCACAAGGAGGTACGCATGGCACTCGAGCATCTGAAGGCAACCGATCCCGAACTCGCGGCCCTGATGGACGCCGAGCTCGGACGGCAGCGCACCTCCATCGAGCTCATCGCATCGGAGAACTTCTGCAGCCCTGCCGTCATGGAAGCGGTGGGCAGCGTGCTGACCAACAAGTACGCGGAGGGTTATCCGGGGCGCCGGTATTACGGCGGCTGCGAGCAGGTCGATCGCGTGGAGGACCTCGCGCGCTCACGGGCATGCGAGCTGTTCGGCTGCCGCTTCGCCAACGTCCAGCCGCATTCGGGCGCGAACGCCAACATAGCGGCGTACACGGCGCTCATCAAGCCGGGCGACACCGTGCTCGGCATGAGCCTCGATCAGGGCGGCCACCTCACCCATGGAAGCCCGGTCAACTTCTCGGGCAGCCTGTATCGGTTTGTCCCCTACGGGCTCAACCTCGAGACGGAGACGATCGATTACGACGAGCTCGAGCGCCTAGCGCATGCCGAGCGCCCTGCGCTGATCGTCGGCGGGGCGAGCGCCTATCCGCGCACGATCGACTTCGAGCGCATGGCCGCGATCGCGAAGAGCGTCGGCGCTCGCCTCATGATCGACATGGCGCACATCGCCGGCCTCGTCGCGACCGGCGCGCATCCGTCGCCGGTGCCGTACGCGGATGTCGTGACCTCGACGAGCCACAAGACGCTGCGCGGGCCGCGCGGAGGGTTCATCCTCACGAACGACGAGGAGCTTGCGCGCGCCATCGACAAGGCGGTGTTCCCCGGCACCCAGGGCGGACCGCTCATGCACGTGGTCGCGGGCAAGGCCGTGGCGTTCGGGGAGGCGCTGCGCCCGGAGTTCGCCGACTACATCGACCGCGTGGTCGCCAACTGCGCCGCCATGGGAGAGGGGCTCACCGAGGGCGGGCTGCGCCTGGTGTCCGGCGGCACTGACAACCATCTGTGCCTGGTGGACCTGACGCCGGCGGACGTGACGGGAAAAGACGCGGAGCGCGTGCTGGAACGGGCGGGGCTGACGGTCAACAAGAACGCGATTCCCGGGGAGCCGCGCTCTCCGTTCGTGACCAGCGGTATCCGCGTGGGGTCCGCGGCAGCCACGACGCGCGGTTTCACCGAGGCGGAGTTCCACGAGATCGGCGCTCTGATTGCGCGCACGGTGTTCCATGCGCAAGACGACGAGGTCGTGCGCGCCGTCCGCGCCCGCGTGGACGAGCTGCTCGCCGCGCATGCGCTGTACCCCGGGCTGTAGGCCGGTAGCGGGTTGAAAACGACGAGGCAGCGCCCTCGTGCCGGTGCTGCCGGCGCGGGGGCGCTGCCTCGTTACCCATCGTTTTCGTTCGGGCGGTTTCCTATCCCCAGAAGTCGTCGTCGCCGTCTTCTTTGGGCCCGCGGTCGACATAGAGCTTATGCGTGCGCTTCTCGAGCACGAAGGCCACGATGCCGAAAATGAGGATACCTGCCACGAACAGCACGGCTACGCCTTCGCGCGTGCCGAACAAAAAGGAAAAAAACGCGTCCATCTGATGCCTTCTCGCCTTCTTACTTCGGAAAAAACTCACACAAGTATATACTTGCCTGTGCACAGTCATGACGCCAACCTGAATTGCACATCGGTGCAGTATTCGGGCGGGCGCGTTCCAACTGGAGGCATCATGCTTGACATCAAATATGTCCGCGAGAACCCTGACGCGATCGATACCGCCATGGCGCATCGCCAGACCTCGTGGGACCGTGAGAAGTTTTTCGAGCTCGACGACGAGCGCCGCTCGGTGATCACCGAGGTGGAGGAGCTGCAGGCCACGCGCAACGCTGAGTCCAAGAAGATCGGCGTGCTCATGCGCGAGGGCAAGCGCGACGAGGCCGAGGCGGCCAAGGAGGCCGTGCGCGAGGTCAACGAGAAGATCGAGGGCCTTGCCGCCCGCCGCTCCGAGCTCGAGGCGCAGCTCACCGATTTCATGGCGCACCTGCCCAACCTGCCGTATGAGGCGACCCCGGTGGGCAAGGACGAGACCGAGAACCCCGAGCGCCGTCGTTGGGGCACGCCGCGCGACTTCGCTGCCGAGGGCTTCGAGGCCAAGCCGCACTGGGATCTGGGCACGGATCTCGGCATCCTCGACTTTGAGCGCGGCGCCAAGCTTTCCGGCGGTCGCTTCACGGTGCTGGCCGGCGACGGCGCCACGCTCGACCGCGCTCTCGAGAGCTTCTTCTTGAACACGCACCTGGCTGCCGGCTTCCGCGAGTTCATCCCGCCGGTGGTCGTCAACCGCGAGATCATGTACGGCACGGGCCAGCTGCCCAAGTTCGAGGACGACGCCTACCATGTGGGCGACGACCAGTTCCTGATCCCCACCGCCGAGGTCGTGCTCACCAACCTGCACGCCGGCGAGGTGCTCGACGCCGCCGACCTGCCGCTGTGGTATACCGCGGGCACCCCGTGCTTCCGCGAGGAGGCCGGTTCCGCCGGCCGCGATACGCGCGGCATCATCCGCCAGCACCAGTTCACCAAGGTCGAGATGGTCAAGTTCGCCACGCCCGAGACGTCGGACGACGAGCTTGAGTCCATGGTCGCCGAGGCCGAGCACATCCTGCAGTTGCTCGAGCTGCCCTATCGCGTGATTAGCCTGTGCACCGGTGACCTGGGCTTCTCTGCGCGCCAGACCTACGACATCGAGGTGTGGCTGCCGAGCTACAACAGCTACAAGGAGATCTCCTCCTGCTCGAACTGCGGTGACTTCCAGGCTCGCCGCGCCAACATCAAGTACCGCGATCCCGAGCACTTCAAGGGCACGCGCTTCGTGCACACGCTGAACGGTTCCGGTCTGCCCACGGGCCGCACCATGGCCGCCATCATGGAGAACTACCAGAACCCCGACGGATCCATCACGATTCCTGAGGTCCTGCGCCCCTACATGGGAGGCCGCGAGCGCATCGAGCCGCGCGCGTAGGTGAGGCGAGTACCATACGCAAGCAAAACGGCGACGAACCGATGGGGTTCGTCGCCGTTTTTTGTGGAAGAGGGCTGCAGCGCTCCCGATGGCGGGGGCGCCGCGGGGTTATCGGGCTTTTGTTACCGTCCCCAGCGCTCGAAGAACGACAGGGCGTTCTCGTAGCACAGCTTGCGCGTGATCTCCTCGCCGAAGCGCTCGGCAAAGACCGCTTGAAGCTCGGGCGTCTTGGCGGCAGACGAGATGCAGGACGGCAGGTCCGTCCCGTCGAAGTCGCTGCCGAGGGCGACCGAGTTCTCTCCGCCCAGGTCGAGCCAGTGCTCAACGTGACGGCACAGGTCGTCGAACGTGGGCTCGACGGACGAGGCGTCGTCGCGCAGGAAGTCGGGGCAGTAGTTGAGGCCCACCACGCCGCCGCGGTCGCGGATCTCGGCGAACTGGGCGTCGGTGAGGTTGCGCGGATGCCCGCAGACGGCGCGGCTGTTCGAATGGCTGGCGACGAAGGGGCGCGTCGTCAGGCGCAGCACGTCTGCAAAGCAGGTGTCGTTGAGGTGCGACACGTCGAGAACCATGCGTGCGTCTTCCATATGGCGGATGATCTCGGCTCCCAGCTCGGTGACGCCCGCCTCGGGCGCGTCGTTGCCGCTTGCAAGCGGACCGCGCGCATTCCAGCTCAAAGAGGCCATGAGCACGCCCTCGTCTGCAAGCGCGCCGACGAGGTCCGGATCGGCGGCGAACAGGCGCGCGTTCTCGATGGTGCGCACGGCCACGTGCCCGCCCGATTCCAGGCGCGGGCGGATGTCCGCCGCGGTGCGCGCCTGCGCGATGCGGTCGGCGTGCGCACGGATCTCATCGTCGAGATGGCCCATGACGTGACGGTAGAACGCGATCGACTCCTCGGGGGAGAACTCGTCGTAGATAAAGCAGGCGAAGCACTGCGCCCACGGGATATCCCCCATCTTGTTGAGTGAGAGGTGGCAGCCGTTATCGTCGAGCGCGGTGTCCTCGGCGGCGGCAGGGTCATCGGGATTGAACTGCGCATGGCCCGCACGCTGGTAAAACAGCGGGTCGAGTGAGGGCCAGGCGATGCGGTCGGCGGTGTCGCAGTGCATATCTAACACGGGAAATGCCATGAAAGCTTCCAATCGTCCAGGGTACGGGTGCCCAAAGCATCCTAGCACCTCTGCGCTGAGAAAGATTGCAATCTTTCAAAAACACGAACACATGTTCTTATTCTATGGTACAGTAAGAGCGTACACATGTTCGATAGAGGAGGAGCGATGGACGAACGGCACGAGACGAGGGTTCTGCTCTATGAAAGCGGTCCGGATGAGGAGCGGCTGCATATCGAGGGCATCATCGATCATGCGGGGTCGCTGCGCGTGCGGCAGACGAGTGCCGGACCGCTTACGCGGTGGTGCTTTGAGGAGACGCCCCATGATGTGGAGATGAGCATCGATGCCGAAGGGGTTCGGGCGCTCGCAGCGCTGCTGGAGCTTGACGCCGCGGAGCAGCTTCCCGCTGCGCTTCAGATTCGGTTTGCCGGCTACGACGGGGCGATGCGGCTGCGGGAGTGCTTGAAGGAGCGCGGAGTGCCCTATACCGTAAGCGAGTCGAGGATCGTCCGATAGGGAGGTGCCGGATTCGCGCTTTCGTGCGTCTCGGGATCGCGGTGCGCGGAAGCGATTGATCGGTGCTTCCCTAGAGTTTGATGCAATTGTGAAGAACGCCACAGACGAGATGTATCTTGTTTTCGCAGGTAGTTGAGCATGGCAAAAAATATTTTCAGAAAAGTGGGATTCGCGCTTGACTCATGGGCCCTCTGAGAGCATTATATACCTCGCGTTGCGGCGTTACCTCAGCTGGATAGAGGGTCTGACTACGAATCAGAACGTCACAGGTTCGAATCCTGTACGCCGCACCAGTTGAGATTGAAAGGTGCTCTTCGGAGCACCTTTTTTGTTATGTATGCCTTGCGAAACCCGAGTTCGGAGCTGCGGGTATAAAGAGTCGCGTGACTCCCATCGAGATCTTTCGCCAGACGGGACATCTTGCGCTTGCGGGGCCCTCATGCCTCGCCTGTCGCCGAAAAGGTCGATGCAGCGTGTAAAAATGCGCTCACAATGGGATACAAGGCGTTAAACGGGCGTGTGCGAGAAGCGTGGAAGAGGCTGTGGCTATGGAGACGGGGACAACGATCAGGCTTTCGTTCTTGGCGCGTCGCAAGCGCCTTCCCGTGCTTCCCGAGCAGCCGTCGGGCACGGTGTTCGGCATCGTGTGGGATGCATGCCCTATCCCTCAGGGCTTTGTGTGCTACATCGTTCAATTCATCGAGCGCTCCCGCGCCAAGATCATGGGCCTGGTGAGCGGCGACGGGCGCGTGTACCGGGCGCTTGCGCCCTCCGACGATGTCCCCGCCGACGAAGACGCGTGCCTTATATTGGTGCGCGAGCGGGGAAACCGTGTCGGCGACGTCTACGTCAAGTCCGACAACGGGCGTCTGGTCCATACGAGCGCGTTTCGGGGGTCCACGGCGGGCACCATGCGCGAGGTTGCGGAAGAGGCGACGTGGAATACCGAGCACAGCCTGGTCTATCGCGAGTTCATGGCAACGATGTTTTTGCGCCATTGCGTCTTCCATGCACCGGCGGTCCACGTGTCTGCAACGGATGATGCGGGTGAGGCAACGGTTCCGCGAACTGAGCAGCTGGCGGCGCCGGTCGAGATCTTCAAGGGCTTTCGCGAGGCGCTTCTCACCGACGCGATCTCAGCGCTCCTGTTCCGTATCGAGCGCAACGAGCATCCCTCGGGAATCGAGAAGTTCTCCCACAGCCTGTTCTCGGAAATCGACCTGGCTCGTCTGCGCACGCTGGTGACGGTGGGCGAGGTGAGCCTCGCCCATATCGAGAACATGGACGGGTTCTACATCAACCTCAACCACGAGGCGATGTCACCCGAAGACGTGGTGTTCCTCTACGGGGTCGAGTCTCGGCTCAACCGCGTGCTGGCGGTGCTCAAGAGAATCGGCGTGGGGCTGTCACCTGCCAGCACGTCGCCTTCCGAGGAAGCGTGCTCGCTGCTCGACCGCATGGGGTTCGAAGAGGTGACCTCCCATGTCGGGCGGCTGATCCGGGAGGGCGACCACGCGCCGCGCTGCTCCTGGAATGCGCCCGGCACGGTCGCGTGCCAGCCTGGCGGCGAATGGGACGTCAGGATGCATGTGGCGGAGCTCTGCGAGGGGCTCAACCTGCTGGTTCGCCTGGAGTACCGCTTTGACTACTGCGAGGAGTCTCACCGCATCGCCCTGCAGTTCACCAAGATCTCCGCGACGTCGATGCCGAGCTCGCTGTACGACGAGGAGTCCTCCTCGTGGACCGATGTCGATGATGGGGCGAGGGAGCGTGCGGCCGCTGAGTATGGATGCCGCATCGTGATGGTGCTTGCCGCTGCGGCCTTTGCGGCGAGCCCCACGATCTCGAACTGCTTGGTGGAGGAGCACGATCCTATTGGGCAGACCTATAGGTCGTATGCATTCAATAGGACCGCCTTTATGGTCGATCTGCTGCCCAAGGCTCTCGAGCTGGTGGGCGTTCCGCTGGCGACGGGAGGTGCTGCGTGCGCGCTTCGCGCCTCGGAGACCTCTGAGCGCTTTCGCCGCATCGCCGCGCCGGAGCGGATCGCCGCGCCCCGTGATGATGCGCGCGAACTGCCCGAGGCGCTTCGCGGTCTTCTGCACGCGGATTTCGCGCGAGAGCTCGAGGTCGTTGAGGACAAGGACGATGAGTTCGTCATGCGCTTCGCGCAGCTCCAAGGGGAGGGCCCTCTCGATCCGGCGCAGGCGGAGGCAAAGCTCGGAGCCTTTATCGATGAGATGCAGACGGCGTGCGCCGTCGCGGAGCTGGAAGAGGACCGGCCGGTTCGAACGCAGTTCTGCGAGAACCATCTGGGGCGCATCCTTTTGCCCCTGTTCATCGACGATCCATCGGTTCGCGTGCTGCGTGCACCCGACGCGCTCTTCTTCGCGCAGTACGAGCTCTGTTCGATGTACCTCAATTGCGGGGCGGTCGAGCAGGCGATTCTCGAGGCCCGGCGGCTGCTGGACATGGCGACGACGTCGATGCAGGCGCATTTCACGCTCATCAGCGCGCTGGCGCGCCAGAAGATGTTCGATGAGGTCATCGATGTCGCTAAGCACGGGCTGCGGGCTGCGTACGACCGCGATGCCATAGCGTATCTGTTCTATCGGCTGGCCTTTGCCTATTGGAACGAGGGCGACAAGCTGACGGCGCTCGCGTGCTATCGACTGGTGCCTGCGGGGGAGCAGATTGCCGCGGTGGCGCAAGAGGAGGCGCGCGAGCTCATGAACCGGATGGGGCTGGCTGAGCCCCTCGGGTTCGCGGAGGCGGTGACGATCGCCAAGGCGGCGGGCGTGCCGATTCCGCCGACCGACGAACTGTACAGCCAGGTGGCGGATGCGGCGGTCCAGCTGATGGATGCCGGCTTCCTGTACCTCGCCGCGCGTTGCGTCTACGCGATGTGGCGGATGTACGGCAAAGATGAGCTCGGTGTGATCAGCAGGTCGTTGCTCTTTGAGTAGCGTCACGCGCTGGATGCTTGCTTCGGCGCTCCAGGATTCCTGCCGCACTTCCGTTGGCCTTGCAGATTCATGAAAAAGTAGGATGGCAATCAGTTCTTTCCTGGGGAAATGTCGAAGCCGGGTTAGGTTTTTCATGAATTGCCGAGCCTCTTTGGGGACACGTCGGGGATGAAGGCTTCTGTGCGCGTTTAGGCGAAAACGTCCGTCGTCCTCGCGGCGGCGAGCCCGCGGCTCTGGCTGGAAGAGCTGGGGATCCGGGCCACCGCTTCGCTGCGGCCCTCCGCTGCGGAGGCCCTGCGGGCCTCCTTGCGACCCATGCTGGCAAAGGCGCTTTCGCGCTTTGCTCACCATGGGGCCCTCCCGGGTTCGAATCCCCAGCGCCCTCGACAGCAAAAAGCCCGCCACCGCAAGGGTAACGGGCTTGTAGCTTCGACTGGCGGAGAGCTGGGGATTCGAACCCCAGATTCCCTTGTGGGGAATACTCGCTTAGCAGGCGAGCACCTTCGGCCTCTCGGTCAGCTCTCCGGAACAGTGACGCTAATATTAGCGCACAGATGCGTACCTATGCAAGAAGAATTTGCACACGCGTCGAGCCTGCACAACATGCCCGCCTTCCCGACTGTCCAAGCCCCGGCGCGCTTCTGCGATTACTCGAAGAGCGAGCCGTCGATGACGATGTCGGCATGATGGGCGGCGATGGCGTCCCATGAGAAGATATCGATAAGCTGCTCGGCCGAGCGCGGGGCTGAGTCAGGGGCGATGCCCGCTGCGCCGGCGAGCCGCCCCAGCAGGCGCTCCGGCGTATCGAATGCGCGCTTGAGCTCGCCCATATCGCAGTCGTGCTCGCGCTTGGAGAGCCTGCGCCCGTCGGGGGCGATCAGCATGGGCACATGGGCGTAGGCAGGCTGCGCGAAGCCGAGCAGCCGTTGCAGGTACATCTGGCGCGGCACGGACGAGAGCAGATCGCGGCCGCGCACGACCTCGGTAACGCCTATCTCCGCATCGTCTACCACGACGACCAGCTGGTAGGCGTACACGCCATCGCTGCGCTGGATGAGAAAGTCGCCGCAGTCATGGGCGAGCGTTTCCGTTTGGGTGCCGTAGACGCGATCGACAAACGAGATGGTTCCCGCGGGGTCGTCCGCATCGGGTACACGCAGGCGCAGCGCCGCCGGGCGGACCCGCTGCCGCTCTTCGATCTGCTGTGCGGTCAGGTTGCGGCACGTACCTGCATACACGGGCGTGCCGTCGCTTGCGTGCGGTGCGCTGGCGGCATGGAGCTCCGCGCGCGTGCAGAAGCAGGGGTAGGTGAGGCCGTCCGTGTGAAGCTCGGCGGTCGCTTCCCGGTACAGGTCGAGGCGATCATGCTGGTAGATGGGGCCTTCGTCCCAATCGAGCCCGAGCCATCGGAGGTCGTCTATAATCTGCTGCGCGCGTTTGGGGTCGCAGCATCGAGGATCGAGGTCTTCGATGCGCAGGACCATACGACCGTTTTGGGAACGCACGGAAAGCCAGGCTACCAGCGTCGAGAAGATATTACCCAGATGCATGCGGCCCGAAGGGGAGGGGGCGAAGCGTCCGACAGGCGTGTGATACATTAACGTGTTGTTAGATGGTACAAGTTCCATTGCGTGTACTTTCGCTGGGTCGTATTGTCGTCTGCTAATGCGTCGGGAAGTGCGATACGGCACAATGATACCCACATCGGGTTGGGAGGTAAGAGCGTGAGCGAGTCGACAACTGGTCGGGAGAGCATAGAGAAGGCTATTCGGGCGATTGGATCCGGCCTTTTGAGTGACGAGGATGTCACTGCCCTCGCCGCTGCTTCGCGCATTCAACATTTTGGGAAGGGCGATCAGCTCGTTTCGGTCGGCGAGGTTCCGACGGCGGTGACGCTTCTGATATCTGGCGTGGCGCGTGGGTACTACATCGATGCTGCGGGCAAGGACGCCACGGACTGCATCGCGTGGCGCCCCGGCGAGGTGCTTACCCCCGCGGCGGGTCTCCAGACCCCCTCGCCCGTGTTTCTCGAAGCGGTGAGCGCCATCGACGTCCTCATGATCGACATGAAGTGCATCATCGATCTGCTTGAAACGAGTCTCGGCCTTAACAGGCTCTACAATCTCCTGCTGCTGCGCTCGTGGGATTATCACTGGGCGATCAAGCGCGTGGTCAGCCAATGCAAGGCCAAGGACCGCTACCTGTGGTTCCTGAAGGAGTTCCCCGGTGTGGTCGACATCGTTCCCGGACGTCACATCGCAACGTTTTTGGGCATGACCCCGGTGACCCTCTCGAGGCTGCGCTCGGCATTGCGCGCCGAGGAGGACTGACGGCGGACTGGGCTGCAGTATTGATTGTTTGACGCCTCTACGAAGGGGGGGCGGCTCGGTCGAGGTCGAGCTGGTCCCCGCCGGCGAGACGGCGACCGTGGTGTGCGAGCCCGAGCTCGGCCAGGAGGTCCGCAACGTCGTCGTGACCGACTCCGAGGGCAACCGCGTCGAGACGACGACCGACGAGGACGGCAACGTCACGTTCGAGATGCCCGAGGGCGGCGCGAAGGTCGAGGTCGTCTTCGGCTGCGACGGCGGCGAGCTGTGCGGCACGCACGCGTTCCCCGACATCGACCAGGACGAGTGGTACCACGACTCCGTCGACTGGGCGATCGGGGCCGGCGTCTTCCACGGCTACGACGACGGCACCTTCGGCCCCGACGACGTCCTCACCCGCGAGCAGGCGGCGGCCGTCCTCTACAACTACCTGGGCGGCGAGCCCGGCGCCCCCGGCTCCGGCCTCTCCGACGTGTCGGAGGACTGGTACACCGACGCCGTGAACTGGGCCGTGGAGAACGGCATCATGACCGGCTACGAGGGCGCGGGCGCCTTCGGCGTGGGCGACGCGCTCACCCGCGAGCAGTTCTGCTCCGTGGTCGCCAAGGCCATGGGCGCCGACCTGGAGGGCGTCGACGCCTCGGTGCTCGACGGGTTCTCCGACGCCGACTTGGTCTCGGGCTGGGCCAGGAGCGCTGTCGCCTGGGCCGTCGAGGCCGGCGTCGTCAACGGCGTCGAGAACCCCGACGGCACCCGCAGTCTCCAGGGTGCGCGCGACATCACCCGCGCCGAGATGGCCGCGATGATGAAGAACGCTGTGGACGCAGGAGTGCTTGCGACCGCGTAAAGACAACTGTCACCTAATCATCGATGCCCGGGGCGGAAATGATTTCCGCCCCGGGCATCTGTCATCTGCAACCGTTCTCAACGGCGGGGCCAGACGTTACGCTCCCATCTGGTAGAGCGTGAACGCCAGGTTGCCGTCGTCATCGTAGCGTGCGTCGACGATGGCGGTGCCGCTGTAGACAACGTCTGAGCTGGCGCCGAGCGCGTCCAGCATGTCAGTCAGCGGCAGGCCCAGCGTGTCTTGAGAGATCTCTGCCGGGATGCGCGACGTTGTCGGCTTGTACACATCGAAGGCGACCTCGTAGCGGTTGTTCCCCTGGTCGGTCACCGATGTTACGACCGCTACGTTTTGGATGGGGTAGCTCGTCCCCTCGTTGTCAATGTAGTAGTACCAGCCGTCGCGCACCTCGCTGCCGCCGGTGGTGAGCTGCTGGTCGGTAAAGGTGAGGCCCACGTAGCGGCTCATGAGGCTGTTGAAGTAGTTGATGTCGACGCGTTTGGTGTACCCGAGCTCCGCCATGGGGTCGCTCGCGTCCACGTCCTCGAGATACGGATTGGCGTTGTAGGACATGTGGCGCTGCATGAACAGAATCAAATCCTGTTGCTGCGGCACGCTGAGCTCCTCGTCGCGGTTGAAGTGATCCTGTACGTTGAATCCCGAGGCGAGCTCGCAGAAACTCGTGATGAAGACGTTGAGTTCCTGGTAGTCGGACGTGCGGTTCAGGTCGATCGTGATGGAGCTGGGGGTCACGGGTGCCTCGGGCTCGACGGGGGTTTCCGCCTCGGATGCGGTGTCGGCGGGCTGCTCCTCCACCGTCGTTACCTGGGTGCTATCGAACAGACCGAAGCCCCCTGTCACCAGTCCCGCGATGCCGATGATGAACACGGCGGCGGCTATCGTCACCAGAGCGGCCATGGGCGCCTTTGATTTCGGTGTCGCGTGCGTCTGGTCGGAGTAGGAGTTGACGGGGTTGACCGGCACTTTTTCAGAGGCGATGACGACCGGCTGTGGGACCGGTTGCGGTGCGGCGCTTCGAAGCGGCGTGCCGCACTTGGTGCAGAATTTGGCGTCGTCTGGAACACGTGCTCCGCAATGCTGGCAAAACATGCTGCTCCTTACCCGTGAATTCTTTTCTGCGAGCATTGTAACAGCCGTGCAGGAAGACCGCTGAGCTGCAGCGGCTTATTAACTCTGCTTGCCTTCCTGGTTTGAACGCTTTGTTTCGGAGTCCGTTCTGTCTTGAGGCTTCGGGACTGCTTGGGGGATGGGACGAGGCGGCGAGGCGGAGGGGTGACATTTTCGCGCAACGACAACACCGATCCGTTCATTCATGAAATAGTTGAGGTGTCAAACAATGGAATCCTGGGCAAACGCTTATAATGCCTCCTTTCATTCATGAATGAGCGGGATCAATGAGGTGTCGGACGATTCTGTCGCTGCGAATCTGCCGTGAGGGCGGTCCGGAACGCGCGGGGAGGACGTTGTATCCGCCCGGGTGCAAAACCGCACCTTGCTAAAACCTTTTACCAACGTACGCGGATGTCTCATTTTGAATTTGGTATCAACTCACGGGCTAAAAGGGCCGCTTCAGGGCGAATCCGAGGCCCTTCCCGGGGCCTCTGGAACCGGCCGAACGAAGAAACCGCAGGTCAAAGGCTTGTCAGATATGGCCGTTTCCCATCCATACTTGCTGAGTTGATACCAAATTCATTCTGAAAATATAATAACCCCCGTTTTCCTGCGCTTTTGCGGTGAGGTTTCCCCACCGGGCGGTGCCGGGTTCACATCGCGCTCGCTGCGCGGTGGCGTGGGTGCGGGGTTGAGCCGCGCCCCGGTCGCCCCAGGCCGCGCAGAGCCGAAAAAGCCCCTGCAGCGGCATCCGTTGCAGGGGCATTCGGTCCGAGAACCGCCAGATTGCCGTGGTTTACAGCGGCAGCGCGGTCATCTGGGTGTAGACGCGGGTCTGGTACTCGCGGTCGAGGTCGTACAGACCCTTGGGGTCGCAGCCGAACAGTTTCATGTTCGTGATCATGTCGCGGGCGTTGGCCTCTTCCTCGCCCTGCTCCTTCACGAACCAGTCGAGCATCTGCATGGCGCGGATGTCGTGGGCCTCGTGGGCGACCTCGTAGCAGTGGTGGATGAGGCTCGTCACGTACTCCTCGTGCTCAAGACCGGCCTCGAGCGGGGCGAGGTCGTTGTCGAAGGTCTTGTCGGGCTGGGCGATGGCCTTCATCGTGGGCTTGAAGTCGTTGTCGAGCAGGTAACGACGCAGCGCCATGGCGTGATCCATCTCTTCCTTGGCCTGGATCTCGTACCAGTTGGCAAAGCCCTTGAGGCCGCGATCCTCGTAGTAATCGGCAAAGGTGAGGTACAGGTAGGAGGAATAGAGCTCCTTGTTGATCTGGTCCTCGAGAACCTCGGCGACCTTCTCATTGATTGCCATGTGCATCGTCTCCTTATCAACGTCGCAGTCGGGGCGCAAATCGTCATGTTCGCGCCGTCGAACAAAGTATACCCTCTCACACGGACATGAACGCCCTTCGCGGCGCTGCGCACTCTAGGTACAATATGCTCAAACGAGAGCGTTCCTTACTTGAAAGGCCTGCTTATGAGCATCGTTTCCGGCCACGTTGGCCTGCGCGCCCGTCATGTGCTCGCGGCGGTGGCGTGCGTCCTGTGCATGTTGGTCCCCGCTGCGGCCTATGCCGATTCCTTCGAGATGCCCGCCGTCGGCATCCACGCGACGGTCCAGCCCGACGGCACGCTTGCGGTGACCGAGACGCGCACGTTCGAGTTCGACGATGACATCAACGGCGTGTATTGGACGATCCCCACCTCCCAAAACGAGCAGGGCGTTAAATCTTCCGTCCAGATCTCCGACGTCTCCGTTGCCGAAGACGGCGCCACGATCCCGTTTGCTCCCGCGCAGAGCGCCGAGGCAGGCGAGAGCGGCGTGTATACCGTGTCGACGTCCGAGGACGGGCTGGAGCTCAAGGTCTTCACGCCCCAGGAAGACGGCGACACCGCGCAGGTCACGGTCTCCTATCGTATGACGGGCGCCGTGATGGCCTGGGTCGACACCGCGGAGCTGTACTGGCAGTTCGTCGGCCCGGATTGGGAGGAGGACTCCTGCGACGTCGAGCTGACCGTTGATTTCGCCGGCGCCTCGGCATCTTCGGTATCGGACGGATCGAGCCTGCACGCGTGGGCGCACGGCCCGCTCGACGGCACGGTCGCCATCGACGAGGCCGCGCATGCCGTTCGCTGCGCGGTGCCGCGCGTTCATGAGGGAGAGTTCGCCGAGGTTCGCGCCGCATTCCCATTATCGTGGGTGCCGACCCTGCAGGCTTCTGCCGAGATCCGCCTCGACAAGATCCTCGACGAGGAACAGGCATGGGCCGAGGAGGCGAACGCGCGCCGCGAGCAGGCGCGCACCGTTCTCGCTGCGGGAAACGTCGCACAGGTCGGCCTGCCCGCGCTGTTTCTCGCGATTATCGGCTACCTCAAGTACACGCGCGGGCGCAGCCCCAAGCCGGTGTTCCAGGAGACCTATTTCCGCGATGTGCCGTCTGCCGATCACCCCGCGGTCATCGCGACGTTCATGGACGACGGGGACGTGCCGAACCGCGCGTTCGTGGCGACGCTCATGAAGCTGACCGACGACCGCGTCATCTCCCTCGACGTGCAGACGATCGAGGAGGACGGGCTGTTCGGCACGAAGCAGCGCGACGAGTACCGGCTGCACCTGGTCGATCGCGATGCCGCGACCGCTCCCATCGACCGCGCGGCGCTCGACCTGTATTTCGGCGATGCTGCGGACGGGGTCACGGAGATGCGCTTCGACCAGATGAAAGATGCCGCGGCCGATGACGCTGAGGGCTACAACGATCGCGTCGAGAACATGAAGGCGGAGATCCGGGCGGCCCTGGAGACGAGGATGCTCGTTCGCACCGACGGCGGTTCGTTCAAGGCGGTCGCCGTGGGCATCGCCGCCGCGCTGTTCATCGCGTCGCTCGTCTTCTTCTTCGCGACCGACCTCGCGAACCTTCCGGCCTTCATCATCTCGATGGCCCTGCTCGTGGTGGCCGTCGTCGTCGCCATGACGTATCGCGTGTATTCGCAGGAGGGCGTTGAGCTGCGCGAGCGCTGCGAGGCCCTCAAGCGGTGGCTCGAGGACTTCACGCGCCTGAACGAGGCGGTTCCGGGCGATCTGGTGCTGTGGAACAAGTTGCTGGTCATGGCGGTCGCCCTGGGCGTGTCCGACGAGGTGCTGCGCCAGCTCGCCGATGCCGTTCCGCGCGACCTGCGCGAGGACGCATACGGCGGCTACTATTACCCGATCTACTGGTGGTGCTATCCCCACGGCCGCCTGCATGCGCCGACGCACGAGATGAACGAGGTCCAGACGGCATCCATGGCAGAGGTCGCGACGAGCCTCGACAGCTCGGGGGCGGGCACGGGAGGCGGCTTCTCCGTCGGCGGAGGCGGCGGTGTCGGCGGTGGCGGAGGCGGCACGTTTTAGGAAAGCGCCGATCGCCTGCTTTTGCGCCGGGCGCCCCTATCCGCTATGGGACGCCCGGCGCGTCGCTGCTCAGCTCGAGAGGTCCAGGCTATAGAGGTACATCTCGCGCGGGAGCAGGTGGCGCTCCTCGCGTGTCGCGCGGTGCGTCGCGATGCGCTTGAGCCCGCGCTGCTCGTAGAACTTCCAGGTGCAGTCCGTGTCGGTGCACAGGTACGTCTCCGTGAACCCGCATGATGCCACGTAGGAGGAGGCGGCATCGAGCAGCACGGAGCCGATGCCCAGATGCTGCGCCGTCGAAGCCACGGCGAGCAGCGTGATCTCGCTATCGGTGTTGATGCCCGCGCGGCCGATCATGTCCTCGTTGACGCGCACGGACGCCTCGATGAAGTCGCGATAGCGCCGCTGGGCGTCCGGGTCGATCGCGCACATCTGTTCCATGAAATCGCCCGAGGCGTTGAGCCAGCGCCTCTCCCAGCTGCCGTCGACGGTGCCGGCGCGTGCCAGCACGATGCCGCATGGCGTATCGTCGATACGTGCGACCTGGGAAAACGTCGAGGTGGAGAGGCAGTAGGCCAGATCGTCGCACGCCTCGAGGTAGTTGTAGGCGTCGTTGGCGCTTCTCGCATGCCAATGGAGCTGCATGATGGCTGCGAGCTCGTCGAAATCGGTTTCATCGAAAGGGCGGTACGAGACCTTTGACACCATGCCGGCTCCCGTGCGGTCGATGCGTATCGTTACATGTCGGTTCTATCACCAGATGCCCTCCGAGATATGACGTCTTCGTGTTCACCTCCGTTCTGGGGCGCTTTTCCTCATGAGCGCCACGGCATCTTGGCATTTTCTCCAAAATGTCCCGCGCGTTCCGGTCGGCCTGCAGGCGTTGCGCTACATTAGAAAGGTAGTTCGCCCGTTGAAGGTACGACCGCCGCGGGCGCCAACAAGAAGGAGGGGTTGCATGGCAACAGACGTGAAGATCAAGCGCGCCTTGATCTCGGTGACCGACAAGACGTGGGTCGTCGAGTTCGCTCGCGAGCTGCAGACCGTCTACGGGGTGGAGATCATCTCGACGGGCGGCACGGCTCGCGCACTGGAAGAGGGCGGCGTCACCGTCATCCCTATCGAGGAGTACACCGGGTTCCCCGAGATGATGGACGGCCGCGTGAAGACCCTGCATCCCAAGGTGCACGGCGGCCTTCTGGCCCGCCGCGACGACCCCAAGCACATGGCGGAGGCCGCTGAGCACGGCATCGGTATGATCGACATGGTCGTCGTGAACCTGTACGAGTTCGAGAAGACCGTGGCCAACCCCGACGTCACCTTCGCCGACGCCATCGAGCACATCGACATCGGCGGTCCTTCGATGCTGCGCTCCGCCGCGAAGAACGCCGACTCGGTGACCGTTGTGTCCGACCCGTCCGACTACGCCGGCATCCTGACCGAGATGGCCGCCCACGATGGCGCCACGACGCTCGAGACCCGCCGTCGCCTGCAGCTGAAGGTCTACCAGACCACGGCCGCCTACGACACCGCGATCTCCACGTGGCTCGCCGCCCAGGCACCCCAAGCGTCCGAGCAGGCGGAGCCGCCCGCGTCCTTCGACCTGCGCCTGGAGAAGGTCGACGACCTGCGCTATGGCGAGAACCCGCAGCAGACCGCCGCGATCTACCGCTTTGCCGACGGCTTCGCGCAGAAGGGCTCCTCGGCGAACCCGCTGGTGGGGGCCGAGCAGATCCAGGGCAAGCCGCTGTCGTACAACAACTACCTGGACGCCGACGCCGCCTGGAACCTCGTGCGCGAGTTCGACGGTCCCGCCTGCGTGATCCTGAAGCATCAGAATCCGTGCGGCTCCGCCACGGCAGACGACATCACGACCGCCTACGATATGGCCTTCGCCTGCGACCCCAAGAGCGCCTTCGGCGGCATCATCGCGTGCAACCGCGAGGTCCCCTTCGAGCTCGTCGAGCACTTCGCCGACGAGAACAAGCAGTTCGTCGAGGTCATCATCGCCCCGAGCTACACGCCCGAGGCGCTTGAGCGCATGGCCAAGCGTCCGAACCTGCGCGTGCTCGCGACCGGTGGCGCCGCGGGCCATGCCGCCCTCGAGCTTCGCTCCGTCGACGGCGGCGTGCTCGTGCAGTGCGTGGACACCGTGGCCGAAGACCCGGCGACCTTCACCTGCCCGACCGATCGCAAGCCGACCGACGCCGAGATGGCCGAGCTCATGTTCGCGTGGCGCGTCTGCAAGGGCGTGAAGTCCAACGCCATCCTCATCTCCAAGAACAACGCCGGTATCGGCATGGGCCCCGGCCAGCCGAACCGCGTGGACTCCGCGCTGCTCGCCTGCGAGCGCGCCGAGGACGCGTGCGAGCGCATGGGCTGGGAGAAGGGCGGCTTCGCCTGCGCGTCCGACGCCTTCTTCCCGTTCCGCGACAACGTCGACGTGCTCGCGGCCCATGGCGTGACCTGCATCATCCAGCCCGGCGGCTCCAAGCGCGATGATGAGTCCATCGAGGCGTGCAACGAGCACGGGATCGCGATGGTGTTCACCGGCGCCCGCCACTTCCGCCACTAACTGCGGCCGGCGCGAGCTGTCCTAACGGGGTGCGGCTGCGGTCGCACCCCGTTTTTGTGTTCTCTACGAGAAAGAGAGTTCGATGAGCGAGTTCGATAGCGAGATATTCTCCACACCGCAAGAGCAGCGGGAATACGAGGAGTTCTGCGAGCAGCAGGAGCGCGAGCAGACGTTCTCGCTCGATCAGCCGGCGCTTGTGTGCCGCTGGCGCATGGCCCATCGCCGCGTGCCGCTGCTCAACCGCCATATCCGCGCGCTGTCGCGGCGCACTGTCAACGGCGCGCCGCTCGCCCGCAACATGCTCTCATGGGCCAAACAGCACGTGGAATGGTCGCTGGCGGAAGGCGAGTACGACGATCCGTGCGGCGTGCTCATGATGGTCGTCGACGTGAACGGCAACGCCGCGATGACGGTCGGCGCCTACGAGCCGCTGGAGGATACGTCCGCTGCCGCGCTGGCATCGCGGGCGTCCCTCGCGCGCGCCGAGCGCGATGAGACCGGCGTGGCGCCCGAGGTGCTCTGCGCGGTGGCGGACGGCTCGCTCATCGTCGACGCGGCGCCCGATGAGCCCCTCTGCGGCGCCATGACGCTCGTCGAGCAGCTGGCGGAAACCTGCGGGCATAACGTCGTGCATGCCGAGGGGTCTCTGCCGGCCGGTACCGTCCTGCTCGTCTCCGACGAGCACGGAGTGGTGCCCGCAAGCGATGCGTCCACCTCGGACGCCGACGCCGCCTTCGTCAAGCTCCTGACAGACGGCGTGGCCAAGCTCTTCGCTTAGGGACGCGCTGGCCAATTCATTCCCCGGCGGTCGGCCTCGTCCCAAAAAGCGTCGCGCGCGGCATAATGGAGGCAGGCGACAACACGACAGGAGGGGCCGCATGGCGTTGATCTATATCGTCGAGGATGACGAGCCGATTCGGCACGAGCTGGCGCAGGTGCTCGCGCGCAACGGGTACCGGACGGCGGCGTGCGAGACGTTCGACCATGTCGTGGACGACATCGTCGCCGCGGCTCCCGACCTCGTGCTGCTCGATTTGACCCTGCCGGGCACCGACGGGCAGTTTGTCTGCCGCGAGCTGCGCGAGCGTTCCGAGGTCCCCATCATCGTCCTGACCTCGCGCGTGACCGAGATCGACGAGGTCATGAGCATGACGATGGGCGCCGACGACTTCGTGTCCAAGCCCTACAGCTCGCGCGTCCTCGTCGCCCGCATCCAGGCCTTGCTGCGGCGCGTGTCCGCGGCACCCGAGCGCAACGTCATCTCCCACAACGGCGTCGAGCTCGACCTGGCGCGCTCCGTCGCCAGCGCGAACGGAAAGCAGGTGGAGCTCACTAAAAACGAGATGCGCATCCTGTCGCTGCTCATCAAGCACGCCGGCACGATCGTGTCGCGCGAGGCCATCATGCGCGACCTGTGGGATTCCGACGCCTTCGTGGACGACAACACGCTCACGGTCAATATCAACCGCCTGCGCAACACGCTCGAGAAGATCGGCGTCACGGGGTACCTCGCCACGCATCGCGGACGCGGCTACTCGGTGTAGGGGGCCGCATGTCGTACTGGTCGTATCTCAAGTCGTCCTACCTCAACGTGTTCATCGTGGCGGCGACGGCGATGCTTTGCTGCTTCATGCTGGTGGTGGCGGGGACCGGCCTGGCGATCGCCCTGCTCGTGGCGGCCCTGATCGTGTTCGCGGGCATCTTGGAGAGCGTCACGTCGTATCTGCAGCGCCGTTCGTTCTACCGCGATCTGAGTGCGGGCGCCGCCGATGTCGAGCACCCGCTTTGGATCACCGAGATGATCCATCGTCCGGATTTCATCGAGGGCGAGATCGTCTACGATGCGCTGCGCGCGATCTCAAAGGCGGCCAACGACGACGTGGCGGAGTACCGGCGCCAGACGACCGACTATCGCGAGTACGTTGAGACCTGGGTGCACGAGGCGAAGTCGCCCTTGGCCGCCGCCCACCTCACGCTCGAGAACCTTGTCGACGCGGTGCCCGCCGACGACGACGCCGAAGCGGTGCTGCGCAAGGCCGACGCCCTCGAGGAGGAGCTCGACCGCGTGGAGGGCTATATCGAGCAGGCGCTGTTCTTTGCGCGCTCCGAGACGCTCGACCGCGACTACCTCATCCGCAGCTACTCCTTAAAGGCCCTCGTGACCGCCGCGATCAAGGCGAACGCCCGGGCGATGATCGCAGCGCGCGTGGCGCCGATGCGCAAGGACCTCGATATCGAGGTCTTCACCGACGAGAAGTGGATGGAGTTCATCCTAGGGCAGCTGATCCAAAACAGCGTGAAATACGCGCGTCCCGAGGGCGCCGTCATCGAGTTCTCCGGGCGCGTGCTGCAAAGCGGGCAGGCGGACGAGCGCATCGAGCTCACCGTGCGCGACAACGGCTGCGGCGTGCCGGAGGCCGACCTGCCGCGCGTGTTCGACCGCGGCTTTACCGGCGAGAACGGCAGGGGCGGCAAGCGCTCGACCGGCATCGGGCTGTACCTGGTCTCCCGCCTGTGCGACAAGATGGGCATCTCCGTGCGGGCGGATTCGACGGAAGGGGAGGGCTTTGCGATCACGCTCGTCTTCCCGGCCAACAAGATGCACTATTTCGAGCATTAGCAGGGTGGGGCGCATGACCCCGTCCCAATAGGCACCATCATGGAAACGGCACCCGAAGGTGCCGTTTCTGCGCGTTGTTGTTGCTCGAAAGCTACTTCACGACCAGGATGTCGCATTCCGTGCTGCGGAGCAGGAAGGTCGAGATGGAGCCGAGCAGGGCGTACTTGATCGACGAGAGGCCGCGGGCGCCGCACATCACCAAGTCGGGCTGAATCACATCGAGCATCTCGTCCTTTAGCGTCTCGCGGATGCGTCCTGCCTTGATGATGATCTCCACGCCGGCGATATCGGGGTTCTCCTCGGCTTCCTGGACCTGTTCGGCGATGGAGTTGCGGAAGGCCTCCTCGAGTCCGTTCACCAGATCGACCGGGTACGATCCGGCCGATTCGAGCGCGGTCGAGTCGATGACATGGCCGATGTAGAGTTTCGCGCCGTTGTTGGCTGCGACCTTGATGGCGCGCGCCAGCACGAAATCCTGCTGCTCGGTGCCGTCGAGCGAAACGAATACCTTGGAATAGCCCTCGTTCATGAGTACCTCCTTAAACGTATGGCGCGCACGGCGCGCCACTCGGCCTTCGTGCCTTGCTCTCGTTATACCCGCACCTTCTCCATGTTGGTAAATAATTCTGTGAACGCGCAGCTTTTTTTGCGCAGGTACGGACGGCGGGCGATAATGAGAGGTCAACGCCCCGCTCCGGCGGCGGAAAGACCTGTTCAGCGTGTGAAAGGCGTGCTTGTGGATATCATCGAGCTTGTGAAATCAGCTTTTCTCGGCGTCGTGGAGGGCATCACCGAATGGCTGCCCATCTCCTCCACGGGCCATTTGATCCTCGTCGACGAGTTCGTGAAGCTCAACGTCACCGAAGAGTTCTGGAACATGTTCCAGGTGGTCATCCAGCTGGGCGCGATCCTCGCCGTCTGCGTGCTGTTCTTCCACGACCTCAATCCGTTTTCGCCCTCGAAGGGCAAGCAGGGCCGCAAGGATACCTGGAGGCTGTGGGGCAAGATCGTGCTCGGCTGCATCCCCGCCGCGGCAATCGGCATCCCGCTCGACGACTTCATGGAGGCGCATCTCTACAACTCGACCGTGGTCGCAGCGGCCCTCATCGTCTACGGCATCGCGTTCATCGTGATCGAGAACTGGCGCGCGGCTAAGCGCCGCCGCATGATCGAGAGCGGCGAGCTCGTGGTCGGCAGGCCCGCGGGCGCGCATTTTTCCACCCCGGCGGCGCCTGCCGAGGACGAGGGCGATACGGACTTCGGATCCATCACCACGCTTGAGGACCTGTCGTGGAAGACGGCGCTCGGCATCGGGTGCTTCCAGGTGCTGTCGCTGATCCCCGGCACGTCGCGCTCCGGTTCGACCATCATCGGCGGCTTGCTGCTCGGCTGCACGCGCACCGTCGCGTCCAAGTTCACCTTCTTCCTCGCCGTGCCCGTCATGTTCGGCGCGAGCGCGCTCAAGCTCGTGAAGTACCTCGTGGTGGACGGCGGCACGTTCGGTACGAACGAGCTGGCCATCATGGGTGTGGGCTGCCTCACCGCGTTCGTGGTGTCGCTCATCGCCATCCGCTGGCTCATGGGCTTCGTGCGCCGTCACGACTTCAAGGGCTTCGGCGTGTATCGCATCGTGCTCGGCGTGCTGGTGCTCGCGTACTTCTTCGCGATCGCTCCCGCCTTGGGTCTGTAGCGGTCGGTCGGCGCTCCTCACGGGGCGCACGGCGGCCCCAGTCGCGGCCGGGAAGGCATGAATACGAGTTTGTCATTGTTTTTCGGTGCTATCCCTACCGGTCCACGTCGGCGGCGGGACCGGTCACGAGGGCGTCTCGACATGCGGCGAGGCGCCCTCGTTGCTCTTTGGTGAGCGCGGGGTAGTGCGGATCGATGTCTTCGAGTGTGTCGAGGATGATCTGGGACACCAACGCGCGGGCGACCCACTTCTGGTCCGCAGGGATGACGTACCAGGGTGCCCGCTTGGTGGCGGTGCCGGCGATCATCTCCTCGTACGCGCGCTGGTAGTCGCTCCACAGCAGGCGCTCGGACAGGTCGCTTTCCGAGAACTTCCAGTTCTTGGACATGTCGTCGATGCGCTCGAGGAACCGCTCGCGCTGCTTGGCGGCGCTGACGTTGAGGAACAGCTTGACGACGCGGTGGCCCATGCGCGTCAGGTAGCGCTCGAAGCAGCGGATGTCCTCGAACCGCTCCGAGAAATATTGGTCCTCGTCCATATCGAGGCAGCGCGCGGGCATGCGGTACGTGCGCCAGATGCCGCGCACGCGCACCACGAGGCACTCCTCGTAATACGAGCGGTTGAACACGGCGATCTTGCCGCGAGCAGGGAGGGCGGAGAAGGAGCGCCAGAGAAAGCCGTGGGTGAGGGCGAGGTTCGACGGCTGCTTGAAGTTGCGGACGTCGATGCCGATGGGGTTGATGCCTCCCAGGACGTGGCGGATCATCGAATCCTTGCCGGCGGCATCCATGGCCTGCAGGATGATGATGACGCCCTCGCGCGCATCGGCGTACAGCGCCCCCTGCAGCTCCTCGATGCGGGCCTTGTTCTCGGCGAGCAGCTGCTCGCAGGCGGGGCGCTCTTGCTTGTCGACCTTGAACGAGCAGGGCACGCGTTCGAGCTTGAAGCCCTTGCCGCTCGTGATGGTCAGGTTGCTCAGGGCTTTTTCGACCTTCATAGATTCCTCCGTCCGTCATTCGTTCTTGTTCCCCAAAAAGTGCCGGCCGAGCAAGAGGGCTGTCCACGCGTGCGGGTATACTGGTTTGGCTCAAACTCAGGCCCGCCGCAGCGGGCCGCCGATCGTCTGGAGTACGTGCATGCCGTTGCCGCAACAACTACCGTGGGAGAGAAACATGCAGGCCGCCCGTGCGGCCGAGGAGCCCGCATACGAGCAGGTCCCGCTCGATGTCTACGATGCGCCCGCGCCGTCTGCGCCGGCTCGTCCCGTCGTCGACATCGACGGCTTGAATCCCGCGCAGAAAGAAGCGGTTCTCACGACCGAGGGCCCCTTGCTCGTCCTTGCGGGCGCGGGCTCGGGCAAGACGCGCGTGCTGACGTTCCGCATCGCGCACATGATCGCCGACCTGGGTGTTCGCCCGTGGCAGATTCTCGCCATCACCTTCACCAACAAGGCCGCGGCCGAGATGCGCGAGCGCCTGCAGGCCCTGCTTCCGGACGGCACGCGCGGCATGTGGGTGTGCACGTTCCACGCCATGTGCGTGCGCATGCTGCGCGAGGACGCGGACCTGCTCGGCTACACCGGCCAGTTCACCATCTACGACGACGATGACTCGCGCCGCTTGGTGCGCGACATCATGGCCGCGATGGAGATCGACCAGAAGCAGTACCCCATCAACATGATCCGTTCCAAGATCTCCACGGCCAAAAACGCCATGATCGGTCCGGATGAGATGGCGAGCCGCGCCGACGACCCCAGGACCGAGAAGGCCGCTCGCGTCTACGCGGAGCTCGAGCGCCGCCTGCGCGCCGCGAACGCCATGGACTTCGACGATCTGCTCGTGCGCGCGCTGGAGCTGCTGCGCACGCGTCCCGAGGTGCTCGAGAAGTACCAGGACCGCTTCCGCTACATCAGCGTGGACGAGTACCAGGACACCAACCACGTGCAGTACGAGATCGCGAACCTGCTCGCCGCCAAGTACCACAACCTCATGGTCGTGGGCGACGACGACCAGTCGATCTATTCCTGGCGCGGCGCCGACATCTCGAACATCCTCGATTTCGAGAAGGACTTCCCCGACGCCAAGGTGGTCAAGCTCGAGCAGAACTACCGCTCGACCGGCCATATCCTCGCCGCGGCGAACGCCGTGGTGCGCCACAACTCGCAGCGCAAGGACAAGCGCCTGTTCACCGACGCGGGCGACGGAGAGAAGATTCAGGCGTACCAGGCGAGCGACGAGCGCGACGAGGGCCGCTGGATCGCCGCGGAGATCGACAAGCTGCACGATGCGGGGACGAGCTACGACGACATCGCGGTGTTCTACCGCACGAACGCCCAGTCCCGCATCCTCGAAGACATGTTCCTGCGCGCCGGCGTGCCCTACCGCATCGTGGGCGGCACGCGCTTCTTCGACCGCGCCGAGATCCGCGACGTCATGGCGTATCTCAAGATGATCGTGAATCCCGCCGACGAGATGAGCGTCAAACGCGTGATCAACACGCCGCGCCGCGGCATCGGGTCGACGTCCATCGCCAAGATCGACCAGCTGGCCCAGCAGAACCGCTGCTCGTTCTTCCAGGCGTGCGAGCTGGCGACGGCGGAGACGGGGATGTTCTCCGCGAAGGTCCGCAACGGGCTCGCGTCGTTTGTGGGCATCGTGCGCGAGGGCCGTCGCATGAGCGGCGAGCTCAAGGACGTCGTCGAGGCGATCGTCGACCGTGCCGGCCTGGTGCAGGCCTTCCGCGCCGAGGGGACCATGGAAGCCGAGAGCCGGGCGGAGAACATCCAGGAATTCTTGGGCGTCGCCGCGGAGTTCGAGGAGACGCACGAGGATATCGAGGGCACGCTCGAGAGCCTGGAGGAGCTGCGCGCCGCCGGCATCTCTGACCTGCCGGCTGGGGCGGTCGCATCTGGCGAGGCTTCCGCCGTGCCCGTGGCAACTGCTGCCCCCGCCGCTCGCGACGAGCGCGATGCGTCCGACCGGCCCAACCCGCTCGACGCGCTCGCGGCGCCGCTGACGAGCGCCCAGGAGGCGCTGGCGACGATGATCGCCGGCAACAGCATGGCCGCGGCCCCCGTCGAGCCGTTGTCGGCCGCTCTGGTCGCCGACGAGATCGAGCGCACCTATGGCCCGCTCGCCTGCGCGGCCCTGCCCGCGCTGCTCGAGTGGCTCGCGCTGCGCAGCGACCTGGATGCGCTGTCGGGGCAGGCGAGCGCCATCACGATGATGACGGTGCACTCGGCGAAGGGTCTGGAGTTCCCCGCGGTGTTCGTCGCCGGCATGGAGGAGGGCATCTTCCCGCACGTGGCGGGCTTCGCGGCGGCCGACGACCCGGGCAAGCTCGAGGAGGAGCGCCGCCTGGCATACGTCGCCATCACCCGCGCGCGCAAGCGCCTGTTCTTGACCTATGCGGCGACGCGCCGCACGTACGGCTCGACGCAGGCCAACCCGCGCTCGCGTTTCGTCAACGAGATCCCCGAGGAGCACATCGAGTTCTCCGGCATCGGGTCGTCCGGTTTCGAGGGCACCGGCTGGGAGAAGCGCGGCGACCGCCGCGGCACGTTCGGCTCGGGCATGGGCTCGGATATGTACGGCGGGCGCGTCTTCGGCTCCCGCACGCGCTCCACGGGCGGATCGGGCGTGTCGCGCCACACGGGCATCAGCCCGGACGCAGGCCTCAAGCCCGCCACGTTCGGCAGCGGCGTCGCGCGCACGACGCGTGCGAAGGCGTCCGCGTCGCCCGCGGTCGAGCAGCGCCGTCCCGATGTCGCGCGCGCGGCGGAGACGTTTGCGCCCGGTGATACCGTGAGCCATAAGACGTTCGGCACGGGAACCGTGATCTCGGCCGAGGGGGATATGATCGAGGTGCAGTTCGACAAGAGCGGCAAGACCAAGAAGCTCATGAAGGGCTTCGCCCCGATCGTCAAACTGAGCTAGTCAGGAGGTCAGCTGTGGCAGAGCATGAGAACGTACAGCCGATTGCGGCGGTCTGCTCGATCGACGGAACCTGCAGCGTGCCTGCGCCCGCATCGGACGAGGAGCGCGTCGAGCGGGAGTCGGAAATCTATCGCGAGGCCGTGCGGGGGTTTCATGCCGTCGACGTGCCGGCGATCGAGGCCATGATCGCCGAGCGCCGGGATTTCTACCTGTACGTCGGCCGGGTGACCTGCCGCTGGTGCCGCAGGCTCATCCCGGTGATGGCGCCCGTGTTCGCGAAGCGCGCGATCGACGTCTTCTACCTCGATAGCACGGACAGCAAGACGGACGAGGGGCTGTCTGCGTTCAGGACGCGCTACGGCGTGACCTGGGTGCCGACGGTGCTGCACTTCGACGCGGCGGGTTCGGTGCGCGGCCTCGAGGTCGATCTCGACGTGGACGACGACACGCTGCGCGAGGCGATCGAGCGCGAGCTCGCGTGTGGGTTCAGCTCCCCACGTTAACCCGGCACGTTTTTGGCGGTGCCATGTTTGCTTCACGCCATGTGGGGTGGGGATGCGCCAATCGGTCCTTCTGATCGGCTGGCTTAGTAAAACAGCTGGTCAGAGTGCTTGTAAACCACTTTTTACTGCGTCTTGCAATCTTGTCGGCTACGTTGTGGTTGTCGGATAGGCCGCGAGGGACGGGGAAGCAGATGGACATCGGCAACCAGATTCGAGAGCGTCGTTCACGGCTCGGGCTCTCGCAAGACGAGCTTGCGCGCAAACTGTACGTGAGCCGCGTCACGATCAGCCACTGGGAAACGGGCAAGACCCTGCCGGACGTCCAGAGCATGCTGCTCCTCGCGAACCTCTTCGACACCACGATCGACGAGCTGGTGAGAGGGGACGTGGACGAGATGCGCGAGATGGTGAAGAAAAGCGAGCAGAGGACGAAGGTCTTCGCGGTGGCGCTGGCGGCGGTTGAGGTCGTCGTGATCACGGCGCTCGTCGTGACGGCGGTGGCGGGGCGCGACTATCTGGAACCCGTGCTGCGCCTGCTGCTCGCCGTGCTCGTCTTGGTGTTTTCGGTCGTGATGCTTGTTGCGCGCCGAAAGAATGGCAGCGAGGACGCGAGAAGCGCCGCCGAGCTCCTTGGCGCCGCGACGGGTGATCCGGTCGAGGCGGCACGTGAGAGCGGTGCCGCTTTTGGGATGCGGCTCGTGCTTCAGGTGTTCGCGGGTCTTGCTGTCGGTATTGGGGTGCTTGTGGTGGGAGACGTCCTGCTTGATGCGCAGGCGTTCCGCAAGCTGGTGGTCATTCTCGGCGTTGCTGTCGCGCTTACGGCGTCTTTCGTCTTGGGGCGCTTTACGCGTCCGGTATGGACGGCGGCCATCCTGCCGGCGCTTTGGGTCATGAGTGCTGCCGCCCTCGGAGTTGTGACGGGCGGCCTCGACTTTCCCCGCGACTGGCTTGTCATCGCAGGCGGCGCAGTCGTGTTGCTCGTGTTCTGGGTGATAGCAAGAAGGCGCACAGGGTAGGCGACCCTTTTTCGCGGATGGCTGCAAGCCAGGGCCGTCGGCATCGTTCCGGCGGTCCTGTTTCATGAAAAAGTGTCGGGTCGGGAGTGCGAATCCTGCGGAAATGTCGATTCAACCCATCTTCGTTCATGAAAAAGTGGTCGATGGCGGGCGGCAGGATCGAGTGTGGCCCGCCATCGACTTGCTCAGCTCAGTCCTGATGTGTTAGTTGTCCCGTGCGAGCCTGCGGTAGAGCGCGGCGAAGACCGCTGCGCCCGCGATCGCCCATGCGAGCGTCACGGCGAGGGGCATGAGCGCGTCTGTGCTGAGCAGATGCCCGCCGTAGGCGAGTCCGAGCAGGTCGTAGACCCCGCCGAGCGGCGTGAACGATGCGGCGGTCTTGATGGTTTCGCTCGTCATGCCGAACGTGGGCACGAGCGCCAGCAGCAGCACCGGCACGCTGTAGAATCCCGCCGTCATCTGGTCGCGCGAGGCGAGGCCGAGCACGAGCGAGATGAGCACCACGGGGACGGCCCCCAGCGCGGTGAGCGCAAGGTAGACGGGCAGCAGCCCGGGCTCGCCGCCCGCGAGGAAAAAGCACGCCGCGCTCACGGCCACGACGGCGAGGAGCGCCACGCCGCCCTTGGACGCCGCGACCTCGCCTGCGCCCACATTGGCGAGCATAAGCGTGCGCAGGGTGTGCTTCTCCTTCTCCTCCGCGATGCCGTAGATCAGCACCATCGAGGCGACCATGCCGATACTCATGCACAGGCCCGAGCCGAGGAGGAACTTGTCGATCTCGCCGCCAACGCTTGCGAGGTCAGCCCCGGTGAGCCCCGCGTCGGCGGCGGTGTCCCCTATGACGAAGCGGAACAGCAGCATGAACCCGATGGGCATGAGCAGCACCACGAGCATCGTGGGGTTCTTGATGAGGTCCATGAGGTCCTTGTCGACCAGCGCGCCCACTCGGCGCAACGTCGCGTTCATGCTAGAACTCCTTTCCGGTGAGCTCGAGGAAGACCTCTTCGAGGTTCGGTTCGTCGGAATGCAGCGATAGGGCCTCGCCGGCGGCGAGGAGGTCGCGCACGGTGTCGGCGCTGGCGGCGTCCTTGGTGAGCTCGACGACGCCGTGCGTGCGCGTCGTCACGACCAGGCGGTTGCGCGCATGCTCCATGGTAAGCGATTGCGGGGTCCCCATCGTCACGATGCGGCCCTCGTTCAGGATCGCCAGCCGGTCGCAGCAGGACTCGGCCTCAGCCATGTCGTGCGTGGTGAGAAACACCGTGGTTCCGGCGCGACGCAGCTCGGCGAGCATCTTGTGCACCTCGGCGCGCGCTGCAGGATCGAGCCCGCTTGTCGGCTCGTCCAGAAAGACGAGCTCCGGGCTGTGGACGAGCGTCGCCAGGAGGGCGGCTCGCTGCCGCATTCCCTTCGAGCAGTTCTTGATGAGCGTCTTGCGGTCGCGGTCGAGGCCCACGCGTTCGAGCAGGGCGGGTATGCCGTATCCGCCGCGCCCGCGGACCTGAGCGTAGAGTCGCAGGTTCTCCTCGATGGTGAGCCGCTCGTAGAGGGCGCTCGTGTCCGACAGGATGCCGATGCGATTGTAGTCGGCGCCGCTCGCGTTCTCGATGGGACGGCCGAACAGGGTGATGCGCCCGGTGTCGGCGGCGAGCTGGCGGGTGAGGAGCTTGATCGTGGTGGTCTTGCCGGCGCCCGACGGGCCGAGGAAGCCGAAGCACTCGCCGCGGGCAACGTCGAAGGTGAGTCCGTCGAGGACGCGCTTGGCTCCAAATGAGAGGCAGACGCCCTCCATGGAGAGCACGGCGCTATGCGTCCCGTTCATCGCGTGTTTTCTCCTTCCGCATATCGGGCGCATGCTCGCCCTCGTCCTTACGGTTCTTCTTTCGCCTGCCCGTCTCGAACACGCCGGCGGCAAAGCAGCACGCGATGATGATCGCACCCATGAGCGCGGGATCCATGCTACATCTCCTCCTTGGCGCCAGAGCCCATGCGGCAGATCTCGTCGCACGCACGCGGCAGGTTCGCCGCGTGCCAGCTGCCCCACAGGCCGCTTGTGCGAAGACCGCTCGTGGATTCGTGCTGGGCGTTGAGGAGCACGTCGCCCTCGTCGGTGGTGATGCGGATGCGCCGCGTCATGCCGGCGTCGGCGAGCTCTGTGTTGGCGGAGAGGATGTCCTCGCGAGAGATGCAGCGGTAGCTCGCAGATGTGCGGATGTCGTTGGTGAGGTTGTTGAGCTTGAAGAGGAGGACGGCGTCCTCGGCGCAGACCATGAGCTCGAAGCGGTCGGTCTGCATGGCGAACTCGACGACGCCCTGCAGGATGCTCTCGGGCGTACGGGTGACGATGATCGCGGTCCCTTCGATGGGCTCGTGGCCGAGTGAGCGGACGCGGTCGTAGATCTTTTGCTCTTTCATGGCGCTCCTTTCGGTTGCTGGCTGCTGAGGCCATACTCGCCCGCGCCGGTGGGGCGGACAAGGGGTTCCGACCGTCAGGAGCTGCGGAAACGACGAGAGGAGCATAGGCGGGTACGAGAGGAGCAGCCGAGGAGACCCCGGTTTGCCGGCCGATACGGGCGGATCCCGGGGTCCCGTATGCGCGCAGTGGGGAAACCGCACCGCAAAACTGCAGGAAAGAGGGGGTTGTTATATTCTGAAAATGAATATGGTATCAAACCGGGAAGTAATGATTGGAAGCGGCCATATCTGACAAGCCTGTGACCTGCGGGTTCTTTGATTGGCTGATCCCGGAGGCCCCGGGAGAGGCTTCCGATCCGCCCTTCCGAGGCCCTTTTTGCCCAAGATTTGATACCAAATTCAAAACTAGGTGTCCGCGCACCCTGGTAAAACCTTTTATCAGGGTGCGGTTTCGCGCGCGGGCGGATACGACGGCCTCCTCGTGTGCCCCAGGAGCCCGATCGTCAGGGAGGGGCGCGGCTGGGGTCGCCCCTGCCGCCGAACATCTACGCACCTGCCATGGAGCCGACCGCCACACAAGTAATTACCAATCAGCGTTTCCCTAGCGCCAGCCGTAGCGTTCGCGCATGGCCTCGGCGCGTCCCTTGGCGAGCGGGATCTGCGTCTGATGCGCGTCGGCGAGCGTGAGGTTGAAGCTGTTGCGCGTGAAGCGCTCGACTTTCGCCACCTTCTGGACGTTCACGATGTAGGAGCGATGGCACCGGAAGAAGCCGAATCGCTCGAGCTCCGCCTCCAGCTCGTCGAGCGTCATGCTCACCGGGTAGAGCTCGCCGCGCACGGAGGCGAAGTTGGCGCGGTTCACGCTCTCCACGAAATCGACTTCGCGCGGATCGAACAGCAGGGTCGCCCCATCGGATTTCGCCGGGACCTTGAAGACGCGGACCTCGTCGCCGGCGAACTCTACGTCTTGCGTCTCATCGTCGCCGACCGCGGTCTTGGCCTCGTGGAGGCGCCCGTCCTCTTCGAAGAAGGCGGTGCCGGGCATGAGGAGCGCCTCGCGCAGGGGCTCGCCGGCGGTGATGAGCGCGCCTCCGGCCTCGGCGACCTGGCCCATCCATGCGGTCACGAGCCCGCGCGTGGCGGGCGTCACGTCCGCAAGCGGTCGCTCGCAGAAGACGACCTCGGGCTCAAAAAGGCTCATGCGGGCAAAGTTGAGCAGCGCGCGCTGCTCGGCGGTCAAGGTCTTCACCTGAGATCGCGCCGCCGAGGCGAGCCCGAAATGCGCCATGGCGTCTTGGGGAGTCACGGAGCCTCCCGCGAGGCGCGAGAAGAGCTTGAGGTACGAGCGCACCGTCTCGCGGTCGAATCCACGGTCGGTGGTGACGTAGAACGCGCAGCGCCGGCGGCCATAGCGTTCGTGGACGAAGCGAACGGCCCGGTCCACGGTCTCGCGGCAGCATTCGAGGTGGACGCTCTCGCCCTCACGGGCGGCGAGCAGATCTTCGACGGTATCGTAGGATGCGGTATCCGCCACGGGCTCCTCCTCGGCTTCTCAGGATGGAAAACGACGTCAAGTATATCGGGTATCATGTCTCACATGGCAAACGGGGCTTTTGGAAACATACGCGCGCTGGTGGCGCGCGACCTGCTTGACGCCGTCCGCAACCCGACGACGCTCATGTCGTGCGGCGCGGGCGCGCTGTTCACGGCGTTCATCGGCAGCGTGGTGGCGACCTCATCCAGGCTCATGCCGGGCGAGGCCGACGCGTTCGCCCAGGTCGCTGTGCTCTGCATCGCCCCCGCGTTCGCCGGATGCGTGATCGAGCTCTACGTCATGGCCGAGGAGCGCGAGCGCGGCGCCTACGTCACCCTTGTCGAGGCGGGTGTGACGGCGGGCGAGATCGCCGTCTCCAAATGGCTTTCGGCGGTGCTCGTGACGCTTGCCACGCAGGCCGTCTCATGCCTGCTGCTGGGTCTTGCGCCCGCGAGGGCGGCACTGCTGCTCGGGCTTTCTGCCGTCGGGGTCCAGCCGCTTCTGTTCGCGGGGCTTGTCGCCGGCCTTTCCGCGCGGGAGCAGATGTCTTCGAGCCTGCTCGCCGTGCCGCTCACGGTGGTTGCGCTGGCGCCCATCCTCGCGTTCATGTCCGGCACCGTCCGCGCGATCACATGGTTTTGGCCGTTGGGCCCCGTGGCCGAGATCCTGTGCACCGCGAGCGGCATGGACGCGATAGCTCCCGTGTCGGTGCTTGCAGGGCTTGCCGTCGTGTGGACGGCGGCCATGTCCGCGCTTGCGGCACGGAGCTGCCGTCGCTTCGCCCGCGACCTTGCCGCCGAGCGCAACCGGCTCGTGTAGCGGGGTTTCTTTCTCAGGTCATATGGGGCGGGCGCAGGGAACCTACTTCCGATGCGCTGCCGCTAACGGAAGCGAAACGCGATTCACTTCCGTTAATTTGAGGTAACGGAAGTGAACGGATGGTACTTCCGGTAAGGCGTCGACGTTGGTCGGGCGGGCGTGCGAATACGGCATGCTGCGCCCGATGGGCTCACGACGTCGCGGAGAGTACTTTCAAAGCGACGAGCTCATCGACATTCTCGAGGAGATATCGAGCGTACCGTGATGAATTTTTAGGGACTGTCCCTAAAAATTCACCTGTCTGCCGTCTGCCGGGATATGGGACAAAACGGCTGGGATGCGCGGTATCATGTGCTGCACGTGGTATATCCGAGAAAGGGGGCCAAGGATGGCCGAGGAGCTATTTGTTGGTATCGACGTGGGAGGCACGACCGTCAAGGAGGGCCTGGTCAACCGCGAGGGCAAGATTCTGTCCAAGCTGAGCGTGCCCACGCCGCCGCTGGTGGACGAGGCCGGCTATGCGGCGGTCATCGACGGCATCAAGAGCCTGCTTGACGCCCAGGATGGCGACGTCGTCCTCAAGGGTATCGGCCTTGCGGTTCCGGCCCCGGTTCCCGATGACGGCAACGTCAAGCTGATCGCCAACGCCTCGATCGACCTCCAGGGGCTCGGCGCGGCGCTCAAGGATGCGTTCGGCGGTGCCGCCGTCGCGTTCGTGAACGACGCCAATGCGGCGGCGCTCGGCGAGATGTGGCGCGGTTCGGCGTTCGGCCATCGCAGCATGGCGCTTGTGACGCTCGGCACGGGCATCGGCGCCGGCGTCGTCGTCGACGGCAAGGTCATCGGTGGCGCCAACGGTGCGGGCGGCGAGGTCGGCCACACCTGCGTGAACCCGGCTGAAGAGCGCGTGTGCGGCTGCGGACGCCATGGCTGCCTCGAGCAGTATGCGTCTGCGACCGGCGTCGTGAACACCTACAAGATGGAATGCGAGAAGCGCGGGACCCAGCCCGTCGAGCTCGCCGGTCCCTCCGACTCCAAGAGCGTGTTCGAAGCCTATCAGGCGGGCGACGAGGCGGCTGCGGCGGCGGTCGACACCATGGTCGAGTATCTCGGCCTGGCGCTCGCCAACCTCGCATGCACGGTCGATCCCGAGGCCATCGTGCTCGGCGGCGGCCTGTCCGCCGCGGGCGACCTGTTCCTGGGCAAGCTCGTGGAGCGTTTCAAGCACTACACCCTGTCGGTGTGCGCCGACACTCCGATCGAGGTCGCGTCGCTCGGCAACGATGCCGGCCTGATCGGTGCCGCCTACGCCGGACTGATGGAGGCGTAAGAGAGGAATCTGGCCTGACACCGGCCTGTTCATTCATGAATGAACAGGGGTGTTAAACAATTGAATCCTGCGGAAACGTCAAAACGGCCCGCCGCTCATTCATGAATGAGCGGCGGGCCTTTATGTGCGTGGGTCCGTCGACCGTGCTCCCCCTTCAGATAGGCGCGAGGATGCCGAATGGCGGAACGACCAGCGCTTCCCAAGGGCGCATCTATATAAGTGCGTCGGCAAAAAGGGGGCGCGGTTCGCATCGTGAACCGCGCCCCCTTCGTCTGCGGCGTTCGCCCCTGGGCTCCGCCACCTAGTCGATGAGCGAGATGAGCTTGAGCACCAGATCGACGGTGCCCACGTTGTAGCCCGCCGCGGCGTAGCGACCCGTCAGGTTGCCGGCGTCGTCGGCGACGGCGAGGATGATCAGCGGCAGCTTCTCGGGATTGGTGAACATGCGGCGCGCCAGGCGCTCCGGCAGCTCGGAGAAGTCGTCGTAGGCGACCGTCGTGCGGGGAAGCACGGGCAGCGTGCGGGCGAGCGTGGGGTCGGCGAGCTCCTCGGCATCGCGCACGGCGAGCACGATGGGCACGCCCACGGCGTCCAGGCGTCCGGCCTGCTCGCGCATCTCGTTGAGCAGGTGCTCGGTGGGCTCCATGCCCGGCTCGAGGAACGCCACGATAACGGGCTTGGCAGCCGTATCGCCTGCCGCGGCGATACGGCCGCAATCGACCGCGGCGCCTTCGGCATCGGCGAGCGCGAAGGCGTCGAGCTTGATGCTCTGCAGCATCTCGGAGACGTCCGGCTCGCGCAGCTTGAGCTCGATGGGGGTGCCGTCGTAGTCGGAGGTCACCTCGAACGCGCGCTCGGCGGCGTGCACGTCGCCGTTGGGAAGGCGAACCGCAGTGGTGAGGCGATACTCGCCGAGCGGCATCTTCACGCGGCAGACACCGTCCTCGAACGGTGCCTTGCCCCACAGGTCGAGCACCTTGAAGCCCTGGGCCGCCTTGCCGCTCACCGCGGTGAAGTGCAGGTAGCGGGCGATGCTCCACGTCTGGAAGTAGCCGGGCGCCGGGTCGGCGTCGCTGGCGAACAGGACCTCGAAGCCCTCCTCGGCGTGCTCGACGGGCACGAACGAGCCGTGGGCGAAGTACTCGATGCCCGCATCGACGGGGTTGATGCGGGCGGCGATGCCGAAGCTGCGGCAGATGGCCACGAACAGCGAGCGGCGGGTGACGGCGCTCGCCTGGCCGGACACGAGCGCGCCGCGCGGGGTGCCCACGTAGCGCTTGGTGTGCTCGCGGGAGGTGAACGCGGTGTGCTCGCAGATGTAGTCCCACACGCGCAGCGGGTCGGCGATGAAGCCTGCGACCGTCTCAGCGTCGAAGCGGCTGCGGATGAAGGCGCGGTATGCGGAGAGGTGCTCGAAGTGGGCGCGCGGGCACAGGACGTAGCGCTCGTAGAGCTCCTGCGCCTTTGCCTGGTCGTCGACGCCTTCGCGCGCGAGGTAGGCGAGGGCATCCTCGCGGACCGCACGACCGCCCTGGATGTGGTCCTCCAGGATGTCGGCCGACAGGTCGCGGAAGTCCTTGGACGTGAGCGTGGCGAGCAGGGCGGCGCGGTCGGCCCCGTCGTCGACGGTCAGGAAGCGCTCGACCTCGGGCGCGTTGGCGAAGGCCTGCTCGAAGTAGGGCAGGCAACCGTCCGCGTCGTGCCCGCAGGCGCGGGCGATTTCGCGGGCGCGCTCCACGTTGCGGGCGACGCGTTCGGTACGCATGCGGTCGGCCTCGCGCTTGCGGGCACGGCCGCGCTCGACCTGCTCGGGCGTGAGCGGGTGGGAGGGCGCGGGATGATCTGCCGGCGCGTGCACGTCGAAGTCGACCCAATCGGTGTCGCCGTGCACGGTCTCGCCCAGCGTGAGCTCAAGGTCATGGCAGTCCGCGGTGTCGATGATGGTCTCGGCCATGCCGTCGCCCGTGGTGGCGACCACGCGCACGGTGCCCTCGCCGACCACGATACGGGCCATGCCCGCCTCATCGCTGGTGAGGTGGGCGATGTCGTGCCATGCGGCTTCGTTCACCAGGCGAAGGCGCACCGAGGCGCCCTCGACGGGGGCGCCGGCGGCGTTAAGGACGCGCACCGACAGCAGCACGCAGGGGGCGTAGGACTCGGTGAGGTTCACGATCACTTGGCTGCCCTCGCGGGCGAGCAGGTGCGCGTCGCGCTCGAAGTCGCAGCCGAAGTCGTCGAACAGGCGCGTGTGGACGAGCATGGCGCGACCGGACGCCGCGGTGAACCAGCCGCGGTCGAGCTCCTCTTCCGGCTCACAGGCGCCCAGGTAGTGCCACGAACCGTCGGCGTACGCCTCGACCCAGGCGTGGTTGTCGTCGCAGTGCGCCCACCAGGGCGTGTAGAGCTGGCGCGCGGGGATGCCGTTGGCGCGCAGGGCGGTCACGAGGTAGGTCGACTCCTCGCCGCAGCGACCGTCACCCGAGGCGAGCACGCCGAGGGGTCCCAGCGTGCGTCCGTCGGAGGACTGGTAGGTGGCCGTCTCGCAGCACCAGTAGTTGGTCTCCACGATGGCGTGGTAGGCGTCCAGCCCGCGCAAGCGGTCGGCGAGCGCGGCGCGGAAGGTGGGCCAGGCGTCGGTGAGCGGCTCGTTGTTGACGCGCGGGCTCGCGACGTACTGGACGAAGATGTCCTCGGGGATGTCGGCGCACCACGGGCTGGTGCGGCGCAGCTCGCAGGCCTGGCGGGCAAACGAGGCGAACAGCTCGAACTCGGCGTCGAACACGTCGGTCAGCGGCATGGTGCCGTAGTAGCTCTTGATGAGCGTGCGGACGTCCGCATCGTCGATGGCGGCGAGGCCCGCCTCGATGGCCTGTGCGATGGGGGAGAGCACCTCGCGGCGGGCGTCGAAGCGCTCGTCCGCATGGGCGGCAAACGAATCGGAAAGCACGGCCATCTTTTAGGCCTCCTTGATCTTGACGGCGAGCACGGTGTCCACGGGATCGGGGAGTACGGGCGAGGGGCCCAGATCCGCGAAGGCGATGTTGGGGTAGTCGCTGTGCGTCCAGCTGTTCGAGAGCTGGACCTCGGTGCCGTCGCGCAGAAGGCGTATCGAGGCGATGCGCTCCTTGGGCACGCCGAGCAGCGGCATGGGGCCGAGCGCGTTCTCGTACAGGTGGAAGTAGTAGGTGTCGCCGTTGCGGGTGATGCGGCCGTACTCGGGGCGCTCGACCTCGAGCGGACCGTCGGCGGCGGGGCCGCAGCCGTAGATGCTCGCGGAGTTGCGCTCCATCCAGCGACCGATCTCATCGAGGATGGCAAGCGACTGGTCGGGGATGCGGCCGGTCGCGTCCGGGCCTACATTCAAGATCAGGTTGCCGCCCTTGGAGACGCACTCGACGAGCTTGTGGATGAGCATCGGCGCGGGCTTGAAGTTGGTGTCGTGGGAGAAGTAGCCCCAGTTGTCGTTCATCGTGATGCAGGCTTCCCAGGCGAGCGGATTGCCCTCGACGTCGAACAGGCCGTTGGGCGGGATGATGCGCTCGGGCGTCACGAAGTCGCCGTGATACGGTGTGGGGTCGCACTGGGCCAGCGAGCCGAATCCCTCGCCGGAGACCTCGAGGCGGTTGTTCGTGATGACGTCGGGCTGCAGCTCGCGCACCATGTTCATGAGCTCGGTGGCGCGCCACTTCTCGCCGCGCATGTCGTCATAGGAGAAGTCGAACCACAAAAGGTCGAGCTTGCCGTAGTTGGTGCAGATCTCGCGCACCTGCTCGTGCATGTAGTCGAGGTAGCGGTCGAACACGCGGTGCTCGTTGGAGCCGGCTACGGGATCGTTGCGCAGCGGGGCCTGACGGTCGCCGTATTGCGGGAAGTCGGGATGGTGCCAGTCGATCACCGAGTAATACAGGCCCACGCGGATGCCCTCGGCGCGAAACGCGTCCAGGAAGTCGGCCACGATGTCGCGACCGTAGGGGGTGTTCGTGGACTTGAAGTCGGTGGTCTTGGTGTCGAACAGGCAGAAGCCGTCATGGTGCTTGGAGGTGAGCACGGCATAGCGCATGCCTGCCCGTTTGGCGGCGCGGGCCCAGGCGCGGGCGTCGAGCGCATACGGGTTGAACTCCTCGAAATAGGGCAGGTAGAGCTCCTCGGGCATCTCCTCGGTGCTGCGCAGCCATTCGCCCCGTGCGGGGATGCTGTAGATTCCGAAGTGGATGAACATGCCGAAGCGGTCGTGCAGGTACCACTTCATGCGTCGGTTGTAGCGCTCCCGGTCGAACTGGTAGGCCAACATTTCCTCCATCCCTCACAAAATGTGTCCGTTTTGTCCGAAATAAGCAATAATGGTATTTCCTGGCGGTGAACGGTCTGTTTCCGGTCCCTGAACGGTATGGCCGTTTACAGCTTGCCTCCGCTCTAACGCGTTAAAGCGTTATAGTGTTGGGGCGGGCACAGTATAGCGATTGTTCATTTGCTGTCTGTGCCGCGAGGAGGATTTTGGCTGCACTACATCAAATGCGCCAATGCGTGGAGTGTTCTCGGTGCGAAAGGAGTCTGTAATGGACAAAGAGAACAAGAACATGACGTGGTCGGACTCCGGTGTGACTCGTCGCGGGTTCGTGGGTGCCGTGGCTGCCGGTGCCGCGACCGTCGCGGGCCTCGGCCTCGCCGGCTGCGGCGGCGGTGGCGACACCTCGACCGGCACTGACACCGGCTCGGCTTCCGGCGACGGCGGATCCAACGTCGAGACGATCGAGGCCGACGAGGAGGGCTTCGTCGTTCGCGCCACCAAGACCGACGGCAAGGCTCCCAAGAACGAGTGCATCCTGGCCTTCGAGGGCGAGTTCCAGGAGATGCACCCCATGGACTGGTCCGACGGCAACTCGGGCAACGTCGTCTACTACATCTACGACTCGCTCTATGACCTGGATGAGAACTATGAGTACGCTCCCCGCGCCGCCGCGAGCTACGAGGTCTCCGACGACGCGTGCACCTACACGTTCCATCTGAACGAGGGCATCACCTTCACCGACGGCGCCCCGCTGAACGCCGAGGCCGTCGTCGCCAACTACGAGGCAGCGATCGACCCCGAGAACAACTGGCGTCGTCGTCGTACGTTCATCGAGACCATCGACGAGAACACCGAGAACACCCGCGTCGATTCCTGCACCGCCGTGGATGAGCTCACCGTTCAGTTCCACCTGCCCGAGCCCTATGCTCCGTTCATGAACTCCATGACGCAGTTCTACCTCATCTCCCCGACTGCGCTTGCCGACTCCAGCTGGGATTACTCCAAGCAGTCCGCAGGTTCCGGTCCCTACATCCTCGAGGAGTATGCGCAGGGCGATCACGTCTCCATCATCCGCAACGAGGATTACTGGGGCGAGGCTCCGTCCATCGACCGCATCGACTTCCGCGTCGTGCCCGAGGCCGGCTCCCGTATCGCCGCCCTGCAGACCGGTGAGGCCACGGCTATCTACCCGATGCCGACCGACCAGGTTGCCACGGTGCGCTCCGCCGGCGACATCAACATGATCTCGATCCCGTCGACGACCATGCGCTATGTCACCCTCAACACCAACTACGAGCCGCTGTCCGACGTTCGCGTCCGTCAGGCCCTGAACTACGCGCTGAACCAGGACGAGTATGTCCAGGTCATGTACTCCGGCGCCGCTACCCCCGCCACCTCGGTTCTGCCCGAGATGGTGCCCGGCTACAAGGCCCAGACGCCCTATGAGTACGATCTCGACAAGGCCAAGAGCCTGCTCGAGGAGGCCGGCTACGCCGACGGCTTCGAAGTTAACATCATCGGCGACAACTCCACCCAGGAGACCAAGGGCATGACCTTCGTCATGCAGCAGCTGCAGCAGGCCGGCATCACCGTGAACGTCCAGCCCAACGAGGCCGCTACCAACGCCGAGCTCGCCGCCGAGCCCGAGGACACCACCACGCTGCAGATGTGGTACGTCAACTGGTCCCAGTCCGACCCCGACGGCTTCCTGCGCTCGCTGCTCTCCAGCGCCATGGTCCCGCCGACCGGCTACAACACCGCCTTCTGGAAGAACGACGAGTTCGACTCCGAGCTCGAGGCCGGCAACGCCGCCCCGACCGAGGAGGAGCAGAACGAGCACTACGGCAAGTGCCAGGACATCGCTTGGGAGGAGTGCCCGTGGCTGTTCCTCGCCAGCGACAACACCCTCCTGTCCTACAAGGCGTACCTCAACGGCATCAAGTACGTCGCCCAGGGTATCGACGTCATTCACGCGACCCTGAACGTCTAGTGTTGATTACGTCCTGAGTTTCACATCGAGGGTGTTGGGTGGCTGCCAGCCTCTGATTTCAGGGGCTGGCAGTCCCCGTGTCTCCCCGATACGACACAAAGGGAGGGAACTACATGGGGAAATACGCTGTTAAACGCGTCCTGAGCATGATTCCGCTCTTGATCGTCATTTCCATCATCATCTTCATGTTCGTCCGCCTCATTCCTGGCGACCCTGCGCGTCAGATCGGCGGCCCCACGGCGACGATCGGCGAGATCGAGAACATCCGTCGCGAGCTCGGCCTCGACCAGCCGCTCGTTCCGCAGTATCTCCAGTGGATCACCGGCATCTTCCAGGGCGACCTGGGCCATTCGTTCACGAACAACACGTCCGTGGCCGAGCTGCTCGCCCCGCGTCTGCCCATCACCATCTACCTGACGATCTGCTCGATCACCTGGTCGGTCATCATCGGCATCATCATCGGTGTCATCGCGGCCATCAACCGCGGCCGTGCGCTCGACCTGCTCGGCATGCTCATCGCCATCGCCGGCATCTCGCTGCCGAACTTCTGGCTCGGCCTGCAGCTCATGCAGATCTTCTCGGTCAACCTGGGCATCTTCCCCACGGGCGGCCTCGAGGACTGGCGCGGCTACGTGCTGCCCTCGATCGCCATGGGCGCGGGCATCATGGCGATCCTCGCGCGTGTGACCCGTTCGTCCATGATCGAGAACCTCGGCAAGGACTACATCCGCACCGCGCGCGCCAAGGGCCTGCCCGAGCCGCGCGTCATCATGGTGCACGCCTTCAAGAACTCCTCGATCGACATCATCACCGTGACCGCGCTGCAGATCGGCGCCCTGATCGCCGGTTCCGTCGTGGTCGAGAGCGTGTTCTCGATCCCGGGCATGGGCCGTCTGCTGGTTGACTCCATCGGCTTCCGTGACTACGAGGTCGTGCAGGCGCTCATCTTGTTCTTCTCGTTCGAGTACATGGTGATCAACTTGCTTGCCGACATCTTGTACGCCGTCATCAACCCGCGCGTGAGATACGAATAGGAGGCGATACCATGGCTGATACCAACGCAACCACCGCTCAGACCCTGTCTGCTGAGGAGCTGCCCAAGGCGCAAAATCCTACCGTGCAGTTCATTAAGAAGTTCCTGCGCCGTAAGACCGCGGTGCTCGGCTTCCTGTTCATCGTGTTCATTTTGATCATGGCTGTCATCGGCCCGTCGATCGTTCCCTATGATCCCAACGCGTACGACTACGGCGCGATTCTGGCCGGCCCGTCGGCCACGCACATCTGGGGCACCGACGAGTTTGGCCGCGACGTCTTCAGCCGTATCCTTGCGGGCACGCAGCTGTCGCTCGGCACGGCGCTCACCGCTTCGATTCTCGGTACGGCGGGCGGCGTCGTCCTCGGCCTGATCGCGGGCTTCTTCGGCGGCATCGTCGACTCGATCATCATGCGCATCTGCGACGTCATGTTCGCGTTCCCCTCGATCCTGCTCGCCATCGCCATCGTGGCCATCATCGGCCCGGGCATCACGAACATCATGATCGGCCTGGCCGTCTTCACGGTGCCGTCCTTTGCGCGCATCATCCGCGGCGCGGTGCTCGAGGTCCGCGGCGAGCTCTACGTCGAGGTCGCCCAGTCCATCGGCTGCTCGCCGGCGCGCACGATGTTCGTGCACATCTTCCCGGGCACCATGCAGGCGCTCATCGTCAACTTCACCATGAACGTGGGTGGCGCCATCCTTTCGGCCTCCTCGCTGTCGTTCCTCGGCTTCGGCGCGAACGTCACGCAGGCGGAGTGGGGCGCTATTCTGTCCCAGGGCCGCAACTATCTGGCGATTGCCCCGCACCTCGTCCTGTTCCCCGGTTTGGTGATCTTCCTGACCGTGTTGGCCTTCAACCTGTTCGGCGACGGCCTGCGCGACACGCTCGATCCCAAGCTCAACTAGTCGGAGGTCCTCATGGCTGAACCCTTGCTTGAGGTCAAGGACCTCAGAACAGAATTCAAGCGCGGCAAGAAAGACTGGATCACCGCCGTCAACGGCGTGTCGTTTTCGGTCAACGCCGGCGAGATCGTCGGTCTGGTAGGCGAGTCGGGCTGCGGCAAGTCCGTCACCTCGATGTCGGTCATGCGTCTGCACAACAAGCTGTCGACGCGTATCTCCGGTGACATCGTCTTCGGCGGCAAGCACATCCTCGAGCTTTCCGAGGCCGAGATGCAGAGCATTCGCGGCAACGAGATCTCGATGATCTTCCAGGAGCCCATGAGCGCGCTCGACCCCATCATGCGCATCGAGAACCAGCTCATCGAGGCGATCTCCCTGCACAACAAGGAGCTTTCCAAAGACGAGCTGCATAAGCGCTGCGTTTCCGCGCTGAAGCTCGTGGGTATTCCCGAGCCCGAGATGACGCTGCGCAACTATCCGCACGAGCTGTCGGGCGGCATGTGCCAGCGCGTCATGATCGCTATGGCTATGTCCTGCGAGCCCAAGCTGCTCATCGCCGACGAGCCCACCACCGCTCTCGACGTGACCATTCAGGCGCAGATCTTGGCGCTCATGGAGGACATCCGCAACAAGCGCAACACGGGTATCCTGATGATCACCCATGACCTGGGTGTCGTCGCCGAGACCTGCAGCCGCGTCATCGTCATGTACGCCGGCAACATCGTGGAGGAGGCCCCGGTCAAGGAGCTGTTCTCCAACCCGCAGCATCCCTACACGCAGGGCCTTATCGAGTCCGTGCCCAAGCTCGGCCGCCGTGTGCACCGTCTGCCGTCTATTCCCGGCTCCGTGCCCGATCTGGCTGCCATGCCCTCGGGCTGCCGCTTTGCCCCGCGCTGCAAGTACGCGCAGGCTTCGTGCTCCGAGGCGCTGCCCAAGCTCGTCAAGGTCGCTGAGAACCACTACGCAGCTTGCCCGTTCCACACCAATGCACGAAAGGAGGCGTAAGCGATGGCACAAGCAACCGAACCCTTGCTGTCGGTCAAGAACCTGAGCAAGCGCTTCCCCGTGGGCAAGAACTTCTTCGGCAAAGCGAACAAGTGGGTCCACGCGGTCAACAACGTCAGCTTTGACATCATGCCGGGCGAGACGTTTTCGCTGGTCGGCGAGTCCGGCTGCGGCAAGTCCACCACGAGCCGCCTCATCAACCGCCTGATCACCCCCGACTCCGGCGAGATCATCTTCGACGGGCAGGACATCGCGAAGATCTCTGCCAAGGAGATGCGTCCGCTGCGCTCCAAGATGCAGATGGTGTTCCAGGACCCGTATGGCTCGCTGAACCCGCGCATGAGGGTTCAGGACATCATCGCCGAGCCGCTGCTCGTGCACACTAAGATGAGCCCCGGCGAGCGCCTGAAGCGCGTCCACGAGCTGCTCGAGGTCGTCGGCCTGCCGCCCACGCACGGCGAGCGCTATCCGCATGAGTTCTCTGGCGGTCAGCGTCAGCGTATCGGCATCGCCCGCGCGCTCTCGGTCAACCCCAAGCTCATCATGGCCGACGAGCCGGTTTCCGCCCTCGACGTGTCCATTCAGGCGCAGGTTTTGAACCTGCTGCGCGACGTGCAGGAGCAGTACAACCTGACCTACCTGTTCATCTCCCACGACCTCGCCGTCGTGGAGATGATCTCGGACCGCATCGGCGTCATGTATCTGGGTACCATGATGGAGGTTGCGCCCAACGAGGAGCTCTACAGCAACCCGCAGCACCCCTACACGCAGGCCCTTCTGTCCGCAGTGCCCATTCCCGACCCCACGATCGAGAAAAAGCACGTGCTCATCGAGGGCGACCTGCCGAGTCCCACCAACATCCCGAGCGGCTGCCCGTTCCACACGCGCTGCCCACATGCGACGGAAAAGTGCTCCGCCGAGGTCCCGCCGACCATCGAGGTCAAACCGGGTCACTTCGTGAACTGCCACTATCCGGGCCGCGAGCTGTAAATCGGACCAAGGCGCCCGCCGTATTCGGCGGGCGCTTTTTTGTGCGTGCCGATGGGTCGTTTGGGGACGGGTTCGTTCCAACCCATCGGCGGCTTACGCCGCCGCCGATGGGTTGGAACGAACCCGTCCCCAAACGACCCATCGGCACGCTAGATGCAGAAGCCCGGCAGGATGCCCGCGGTGTCGGTGCAGGCGGCGGCGAAATGGAACGGATCTCCGTTCGGGCCCACGCGGTTGAAGGTCACGATACCGTCGGCGAGCGACACGTCCGGGCTCGCGCTGCGCAGCCACCAGTAGTCCGCCTCGTCTTCGAGCTGGCGAATCAGGCAGTCCGCATTGGACTGCGGCATGACGTTTTGCTGCTCGAAGTATTCGTACTGCGAGCCCTCGGAGTTCAGGATGTCGGCGAGGAAGCGATACCCTTCGTTGAAAGAGAGACGGGCCCGCTCGCCTGCGAGCTCGCAGTAGCTGAACAGCCATAGGGACTCCTCGGTTGCCGTCACGCAGGAGGGGTCCTCGGTGCCGCCGACGTTGTTGGTGTACTTGCGCACCGGGACGATGCGCTCACGCAGCTCGGCGGGAAGCTTGTCCATGACGCCCGTGTTGAGGTATGCGCGCATGTCGGAGGCCTCCCAGCCCCCATCGTCGTATGCGGTGTCGTTCATGGGCCTCGTGCTCAAGATCTCGCAGAACATGAACGTGAGGCCCGCGTAACCCGAGCCGTCGGCCAGCTCATCGTGGTTGATGCCCACGATCTGCACCTCATGGGGCATGCCGTCGCATTCGACCGATTTGCGCTGCGTGGAGATGAGTCTGCCGTCCTGGTCGACCAGTCCATAGCTTCGTGCCACCTCGATGGCGTCGGAGGGCGTTTCTGCCTGGGCGATCTGCTTCGAGATGTCGGACAGCTCGGCCCAGGTGTAGGTGTCGAGCGATTTGGGCTCAAGGAGGCCGAACCCGCGCGTGATGACGGCGGCGCCCGAGAGCGCGGTGATGCCGATGCCGCTGAGCGCGCCGATCACGAAACTGCGGCGGGAGATGCCGCGGGTGCTCGCTGCAGGCGCATCCGACGTGCCGGCGCCGTCTGAGGCGAGCCGATCGTCGACGGGCGCCGTATCCTGCTGGCCGAGCGAGGCCTCGATGCCCGCGCCGTTCATGGTGAGGTGGGAGCCCGCTTCGAGAGGGTTGCCCGATGCGGCGGGCGCGTTCGCAGCGGGCGCGTGGTGCTCGGAGTCCTCTGAGGCCGGGGCACCCGCCCACGCGCTCAGCCGGGACAGAAGGTCTTCGGCGGAGATGCGCTGGTCCTGCTCGCGCGCGAGGCCCGCCATGATGGCCGCGCACAGCTCCTCGTCGCGGGGACTGCGCGGCACGAGCGGCATGGGATCGTTGTCGACCTTGACGCGATAGGGGGAGGCGGCGAGCAGCATGCCGCGGCCGTACGGGGTGGTCTGCGCGTAGAGCTCGTACAGGATGCTGCAGAGGGCGTACGTGTCGATGGAGGCCGACGAGCGCAGCGCGGCGAGCGCCGGCACGTCGCGCGCCAGCATCTCGGGCGGAGCGTAGTCGGGCGTGCCGTTGCGCCAGATGTTCTCGACCAAGGTGAGCGAGGTGTCGCCGGTGACGATGGTGGCGCTGCCCAGGTCGACCAGGCAGATATCGAAGGCGTTGCTCGCGGTCTGCTCCTCCAGGGGCACCTGGCTCGTGCGCAGCATGATGTTGCGCGGGGACAGGTCGCGATGGACAAAGCGCTCGTCGAGCGCCTTGGCGGAGATGAGCACGTTCAGGACGGACATGCCGATCCCGGCGACCGTGCGGCCCTTGATGCGCCCGTAGATGTCGGCGGGGAACTGCGGCGTGGCCTCGTTCAGCGTGAAGCCCTCGACCCACTCCATCAAGATCGCGGGCACGTCTTCGATGACGCCGTAGCCGTACAGCTTGGGAAATCCGCTGAGATGCGACACGACGGTCTGCGCGCGGTACTCCTCGGCGAACTTGCGGACGCGGACCGGCAGCAGGCGCTCGCGCTCCTCGCCTTCGAGGTCGTCGGCTTTGAGCACCTTGAGGGCGAACGGGGAGCACTCAGTGTTGTTCACGCGGTACACGGTGCTCGACGCGCCCTTGCGAGGCGCATACTGGCTGTCGACAAGCAGCGTCATATAGCGCCTGCGCGTAGCCTCCTCCTCGTCGGGCGCCACGGCGAACGCGGTGTCGAACGAGGAGAACTCGATGAGCTGATGGGGCTGTAGGGGATGAGGTGCCATGATGTGCTGCCTAACCGAGAAGATGACGTGCAGGGTCTCGCATCGATTGTACGGCGATGCGACCGTGCTCCTGTTGCGCAACAACAGGGGGTCCGTTAAGATCAGCCGACGCTGAGCTTCATGACCAGGAAGCGCGTGGTGGAGCCCAGGCAGAGGATGTCGCTGTTGCGCAGCTCGAACGGCTCGCTTGCGGAGGGCTCGCGCGATTCGGCCTGGGCGTTGGCGATGATGTGCACGGACTTGTCGGCACCGGAGATCACGCGGGTGCCGTTGGTCGAGTTCAGGTCGGTAACGAGCCAGCGGCCGTCTTCGCGCCAGATGCGCACGTGCTGCCGCGAGACGTCGGCGTCGACGTCGGCGATGGAGTGCGGCCCGTTGGGCAGGCAACCGATGATGGTGCCCGCCGGGTCGCACGACAGCTCGTGGATGGGCGGACGAAAGGCGCCGTTGACCAGGCGGACCAGGCCCAGGCGAGTCTCATGGGCGGCCGAGGCGGCCTGCGGTCGTGGGGCCTCGTCCCCGACCAGGGTGTCGAGCGAGGTGGCAAGCTCGCTTGCCGCGAAGGCGTCGATGGCGTCGATTGCCGCGCGCGGGTCCGCCAGGCACCCGACGATGACGAAGAGCATGACGAGCAGCAGGGCTCGGTCGCTTTCGAGCTCAAGATGAAGGGACATGATCTTGCGCACGACGTTGCCGTACGGGATGGCATCGATGTCGTTGGAGGTCAGCGCGTCGCACATGCAGGTCGCGGCGGCGCCGCGGTAGTGGGCGATGACCTCGGAGCAGCCCGCCTGCCCTCCGCCGCGCGCCGCGATCAGGCGCGAGGTGATCTTCTTGGCGGCGACGGGAAAGTCGGAGAAGAGCTCGGGATGCAGGGAACCGGGCTTGGCGTGGACGATCTCGCGCGACAGGAACGTGCGGTCGTCGATGCGTGCCGAAAGGGTTTTTCCGCCGATGGAGACCGACCCGTCGAACAGGACGGTCGCGGTGTCGCGGTGCGCGATGCCACCGAATTGGCGCAGGTCGGTGTACATGACTGAGCTTGGAGTGTCTGTCGCCATGTCCTGACCTCCTCGAATTCGAACGAAATACAGTCAACATAGCACGAATGCACAGAGCGCGGCAAATGCGGAAACGGACTGGTAGCAGCGGGTGGAGGGTCGGGTTTTCCAGGGGAGCCGACGATCGATCCGCTCCGTGCGGGGTGCCCGCATCTGCGTCATGCCCCCTTGAAATACTCGCACCGGTTCCAGATTGTGCGAAAAACGCCATGTTGCGCAACAACGCGGGCGAAAAAGCCTTCACACTGGTATCGAGGCGGCCCCGGGACCCGTGCCGATGGAAACCTTGTGCGATGGCGTTTTACTCCCGTGTCCCGGGGCGCGGCTCTCTGCTCGCGCTACCATAGACTGCACGCAAGACAATGCCTGCGGCTATGGGGGAGAAGCAATCGTGAACCAAAACCTGTCGATGCGTCAGTCGGTGCTGGTCGGCGTGACGCTGTTTTCAATGTTCTTCGGGGCGGGAAACCTTATCCTGCCGCCCCTGCTTGCCCTGCAGGCGGGTGCCGAGGCCGTTCCCGCCATGATCGGATTCCTTGTCGCCGCGATCGGCCTGCCGGTGCTGGGCATCGTCGCGGTGGCGCTGGCCGGCACCGCGCGCGAGCTCGCCGGGCGCGTCCATCCGGTCTTCGCCCGCATCTTCGTGGCGGCGGTGTATCTGGCGATCGGGCCGTGCCTCGCCATCCCGCGCACGTCCTCGACGGCGTTCGAGATGCTGAGCCCCCTGCTGCCCGCAGAGGTGCCCGTTGAGGCTGCCCAGCTCGCCTTCTCGGTGCTGTTCTTCGTGGCGGCCTACCTGCTCGCCATGCACCCCGGCCGCCTGACCCGTCTGCTCGGCCGCGTGACCGGGCCCGCGCTCATCTTGCTGATCGTGGCGGTGACGACCGCTGCGCTGGTGTCGCCGATGCCCCAGGCTCCGGCCCCGGTCGCTCCGTATGACGCCGGCGCTCCTGTGCAGGGCTTTCTGGTGGGGTACCAGACCATGGACCTGCTCGCGTCGTTGACGTTCGGCATCGTGATCGCCACGAACATCCGCGAGATGGGGGTGACCGAGCCCCGCTCGCTCATGGGCGCCATCTCCCGTGCCGGCGTGTTCGCGGGCACGCTCATGGCGCTCATCTACTGCGGGCTCGCCTATGTGGGCGCCGGCATGGCGCAGCAGATCCCCGACGCCACCAACGGCGCGGCGGTGCTCACCGCCTCGGCGACGTTGCATTTCGGTGCCGTGGGAACGGTGGTGGTCGCCGCCATCTTCCTGCTTGCGTGCCTGAACGTCTGCATCGGTCTTATCAGCTGCTGCGGCACGTATTTCTCCGAGGAGCTGCCGCGGGTCTCGTATCGCGTCTGCGCGCTCGTGTTCGCCGCGTTCTCGTGCATCGTGTCGAACTTCGGTCTCGACGCCATCCTTGCGTTCTCGGTGCCGCTTCTCGGCGCGCTGTATCCCATCGCCATCATGCTGGTCGCCATGGGCATGCTGCACACGCTGTGCGACCGCGTGCCGCTGGTGTGGCCGTGGGTGGTGGGCGTGACCGCGGTCGTGAGCGTGACGGGCGCGCTGCGCGATGCGTTTGCGGCCGGCACATGGCTTCCGATCGACCTGCTGCCCTTTGCCGGCATGGGGCTCGGTTGGATCGCGCCGGCGCTTGCGGCGGCGCTGATCGGGGTCCTGTGCTCAAAGCTGTCTCGGCGCTGACGACGCCACGGGATGGGTTGATTGGGGACGGGTTCGTTTCAGCCCATTTTCGGCATCGGACATGGGTTGGAACGAACCCGTCCCCAATCAACCCCCTGAGGCCGCTCCCCTCTGCGCCGGCCAGCGCAGGGGGGAGCGTTCGTTCATGAATAAGTACAGGGGTCATTCTTTCCAATCCTGGGGAAACGCCGGATTGGCCCTTCTACGTTCATGAATAAACGCCCCTGCGGCACGGAAGAGACTCATTTTGCCATGTCATGCATACAGGGTTCGACTGATTCTCTCAGCTAGCCGCAGGACAGCGCCTGACGTTGGATAATGGATGCGAAATAAGGGCTACGGCGGGTGAGAGGGCGAGGGCTTCATGATCGAAGATTACCGCAAGGCGCGCAAAGCGGGGCTGCGGCAGGTCCAGCAGGATGTCTCGGCGGGCAGGTACCCCTATCCGCCCGCCTTAAGCGACATCATCAAGGACCATGGGTACCAAGGCGAGGTGCCCGTCGGCGTCGTCGAGATCGATATGTCGCTTATCGCGGGAACGCGCACCCAGGGTCGCCAAAACTCGTTCTCCCGCGGCTTCATGCCTCTGCTCGAAGAGGATTCAGAGTTTGCTGCCAAATGGAGCGCGCTGATCGACTCCCAGCGCGAGGAGGGTCTGCGCGAGCCCATCATCGTCTACGAGTACATGCAGCGGTTCTACGTGCAGGAGGGCAACAAGCGTGTATCGGTGATGCGCTTCCTCGAGATGCCGACGATCACGGCGAGCGTCACGCGCATGCTGCCCATGCCGTCGGACTCCAAAGAGTCCCGCATCTACCAGGAGTTCCTGCGCTTCTACCGCGTGTGCCCCATCTATGGCATCACCTTCTCGGAGGAGGGCTCCTACGAGCGCCTGGCGATCTTCGCCGGGCAGGATCTCGACCACCCGTGGCCCGATGAGCGCGTGGCAGACCTGCGCGCCTCCTTCGGCAGCTTCGCTGAGGCGTTCTCCAAGCGGCACGGCGAGTCGCTCGGTATCACCTCGGGCGACGCGTACCTGATCTACCTCAAGCTCTACGGGTTCGAGCTCGCGGTCTGCGGCTCGCCGGTCGAGATCGCCGATAGGCTTGGCCGCATCTGGGGCGAGCTGCGCGTCACGACCAACCAGGACGCCATCGCCTATCTCGAGGCGCCGACGGAGCCTGCGTCCCGGGGCGGCATCATCTCGGATTTGAAGGGGCTCTACAAAAACAGGTTCTTCCCCAAACCGCTGCGGATCGCGTTCATCTACGAGCGCAGCCCGCAGACGTCCGGATGGGCGGCCGCGCACGACCGCGGCCGTATCGAGCTCGAGCGCGCGTCGGGCGGCACGGTGGAGACCACGGTGTTCACCGACTGCGCGTCCGACGAGGCGTTCGATCGCGCGGTGGAGCGGGCGGTGGCGGAGCAAGACGACCTCATCGTGACCAACGTGCCCACGCAGGCCACGCAGGCCCTGCGCGCGGCGGTCATGTATCCGCAGCTCAAGGTGCTCAACTGCTCGGTCAGCCTGTCGTATGGCGCCGTGCGCACGTTCAGCACCAAGACCTACGAGGTCAAGTTCCTGCTGGGCGCGCTCGCGGCAAGCCTGTCGGACAACCATCGCGTGGGGTACGTGGCGGATTCCCCGGTCTATGGAACGGTGGCGGGTATCAACGCCTTCGCTATCGGCGTGCAGACGGTCGACCCGCACGCGACGGTGTATCTCAAGTGGTATTCGGCCAAAGACTACGATTGGCGCCGCGAGCTTGCCGAGAGCGACGTGCGCATCGTCTGCGCGCGCGATGTGCCCAACCCGGGCAACCCGGATGAGTCGTGGGGCCTGTATCTGGTCGAGCACGACGGCACCGAGGTGCACCTCGGCGAACCGGTCTGGGAGTGGGGGCGCTACTACGAGCGCATCGTCCAGTCCATCCGCGATGACTCGTGGCAGCGCGAGCGCGACGAGTTGCACGACCGCGCACTGAACTACTGGTGGGGCCTGTCGTCCGGCGTCATGGACGTGCACGTCTGCGATTGCGTGCCCGCCCGCCAGCGCAGCCTGGTCGAGATCTTCAAGCAGAGTATGCTGAGCGGCCAGACTCATCCGTTCGCCGGGGAGCTCAAAAGCCAGACGGGGCTCGTGCAGCCGTCCGGCGCGGGGCGCCTTTCGAGCATGCAGATCGCGCGCATGGCATGGCTGAACCAAAACATCGTCGGGCGCCTTCCCGAGGTGCGCGAGCTGTCGGACCGCGGCCTCGACGAGGTGGTCGCCGGCGGCGTGATCCCGGTCAACCCCACCTTGGCCGCCCGGCGCGAGGCCAAGCGATGAAGATCCTCGCCATCTCCGATGTCGAGGAGGCGTGGCTGACCGACCATTTCGACAAGGAGCGCCTGCAGGGCGTCGAGCTCATCATCTCGTGCGGCGACCTGCCGGCGCGCTATCTCGAGCACGTGGTGACGCTCGCCAACGTTCCGCTCGTGTACGTATGGGGCAACCACGATATGGGCTATGTCGAGCATCCGCCGCAGGGGTGCATCTCGATCGAGGGGCACCTGCGCGATTTCCATGGCATCCGCATCATGGGCGTCGGCGGCTCGCTCAGGTACAACGAGCGGGTGTTCGGCTTTACCGAGGCTGAGATGCGCAGGCGGATCGGGCGCCTGGCCCTCATGGCGCGCGCGACGGGCGGGGTCGACATCCTCGTCACGCACGCGCCCATCCGCGGTCTCGGCGATATGGAGGACATGCCCCATCGGGGATTCGAGTCGTTTGGCTACTACGTCGACAAGCTGCGCCCCGCCTTCATGCTGCACGGGCACGTGCATCTGAACTACGGCCGCGTCGAGCGCGCGCTCGAGCATCCGTGCGGCACGCAGGTTATCAACGCGTGCGGCTCCTATATCTTCGACTTCCCCGATGACAGGATCCGCGCGCGCGACCCCTTCCCGGTCATGTCGATCGCCTAGCCGATGCAATTCAGCTAGGCGCAGATGAGGTGGACCTGCTCCTCGATCTCGCTTCGCTGGGCGTCCGAGAGCACGTTGTCGCAGATCAGCGCGGTCAGGTCGGACAGCCCGAAGAAGGCGTAGAAGTCGCGGCGCCCCAGCTTGCTGGCATCGCTCACGGCGTAGCGCTCGCGCGCCTTCGTCAGCACGAGGCGCTGGATGCGGCCCTCGTCCATGTCGGCACAGAACAGCGATCCGCCCGATATCCCGTTGGTTCCGATGAAGGCCTTGTCGATGCCGAGCGGGGAGACGGCGTCTTCGGCCATCGCGCCCACGAAGCATCCGGTCTGCTGCCGGTAGAGGCCGCCCACCAGGTACAGCTCGCAGTGCTCGCGGTGCTCGAGCAGCTTGAAGGCCGAAAGGCTGTTCGTGATGACGCGCAGGCGGATATCGGGCAGAAAGCGCGCCATATGCTCTACGGTCGTGCCCGCGCCGAGAAAGACGGTGTCGGATGGCTCGATCAGCTCGATCGCCCGCTGGGCAATGCGCTGCTTCTCCTCGCTGCGCAGACGCCGCTTCTCGGTGTGCGAGTACTCGCGCAGAAGCGGGATGCCCGCCGCGGAGAACGATTCCCTGACGGCGGCGGGCATGCGCGCGCCGCCGTAGACGCGCTCGATGACGCCGCGCTCGGCGAGCTCCTCGAGATCGCGCCGGACGGTCATGTCCGATACGTCGAGGGCCTGCGCGATGGCGGATACGGATTCCGTGCCGCCTCCCGCCAGGCGCGCGATGATCTGTTCTTGTCGTTCCGCTTTGAGCATGGATGCCTCCTTTGATTCATTTGAACACAAACGAACAAAGTCGCGCAAGATTTTTGCGAATGGTGCCAAAGACTCCGTGAGCGCGAGCGACAGCGGGCGGACGGCGCGCGCATGTATACATCATGCGACCTCTTTTTGCGCCCGTTCCGATGGAAGCGCGAACCTCGCAGGTAAACGAAGCGAAATTGAGTCCATATACCACCGTGCCGCATCGTGGGGACGGCGTTGGCCGACATCGCGGACGCGCAGGGGCTCCCTTGTGGTACAGTCGGTGTAGATGAACAAACTCTTACAGGTATGAACACTATCGATCTATGCCGTCGATAGGGACGAAAGGTAGCAGCGCGGATTCCCCTGTACGGACCGCGCGCCGACAGATGAAAGGGGCCGTTCCATGAGTACCGTCGTATCTGAGCTCATCGATCGCTTCTCCGATCAGTTCGGGGAGGGCCGCACGCTGGCGCACGTCCACGCGCCCGCGCGCAGCGAGATCGCGGGCAACCACACCGACCACGAGGGAGGCCATGTGGTGGCAGGCGCGCTCGACGTCTCCATCGAGGGCGTCGCCGCGCTGAACGGCACCATGACGGCGCGCGTGGCGAGCGCGGGCTACGAGCCGTTCGAGCTCGACCTGTCCGATCTTGCCCCGCGCGAGGACGAGAAGGTCAGCACGGCGGGCCTGGTGCGCGGCATGGCGGCCGAGCTCGCAGCGACCGGGCGCGAGGTCCAGGGCTTCGACCTGGTCATGACGAGTGACATTCCCGGCGGCTCGGGGCTTTCGTCCTCTGCGGCCCTCGAGCTCGCGGTCGGCCGCGTCATGGAGACGCTGTGGCCGGGCTCCCCGGTGACGCCGACCGCCATGGCGCAATCGGCCCAGCGTTCCGAGAACTTCTATTTCGGCAAGCCCTGCGGCCTCATGGACCAGCTGTCCGAGGCGCTCGGGGGCATCGCCCACATCGACTTCGCCGACCCGGCGAACCCGGTGTCCGAAAAGCTCGATTTCGACTTCGCCGACAAGGGCTACGCGCTGTGCCTGGCCTACATGGGCACCGACCACTCCGTGTCCACGGCAGACTACGCCGCCGTTCCCGGCGAGATGCAGGCTGTTGCCGCCGAGTTCGGCTGCACCCGCCTGTGCGAGGTTCCCGCGGAGCGCTTCGACGAGCGCGTGTCCGAGCTGCGCGCCAAGCTGGGAGACCGCCCGGTGCTGCGCGCGCTGCACTACTACATCGAGAACCGCCTGGTGGTCGAGCGCTTCGAAGCGCTGCGCACAGGCGACATCGACACGTTCCTCGACCTGACGCGCCGCTCGGGCGCGAGCTCGGGCATGTACCTGCAGAACGTCTCGTGCGGCGGCAACGATCAGCCCGCCATGGTCGCGCTCGCGCTTGCCGAGCACCTGCTGGGCGATGCCGGCGCCGTCCGCATCCACGGTGGCGGGTTCGGCGGCTCCATCCAGGCGTTCGTGCCGCTCGACATGGTCGACTTCTTCGTGCGCGGTATGGACGGCTGGCTGGGCGAGGGCAACTGCCGCACCTACCGCATCGCATCCGAGGGGGCGTATGCGCAATGGCTGTAGAGCGTGAGTACGACGCGGGGGCGCTCGCGTCCGATATCGAGGCGCTCGTGCAGCACGCCGTCCGCTGCGGCCTGGTGTCGCCGGCCGATGCCGTCTGGGCGTACAACACGGTGCTCGAGGCCGTCGGGGCGACCGGTCCCTCGGCCCCGAACGCGGCGATTTTCCTGCAGGCCGCCTATGCGACCTCTCCGACCGCGCGGCTGGGCGAGGATGCGCCGGTCGTTGCGGCGAGCGGCGACGACGCGTTCGATCTCGAGGGGACGGTCGCGCGCATCGCCGAAGCAGGCATCGCCAACTGCTGTGAGGAGGACACGCCCTCGGGCGCCGATCGCCTCGCCACGCGCGTCATGAACATCCTGATGCCTCGCCCCTCCGAGGTCGAGCGGACGTTTTCCACCCTGTATATGGCCTATGGCCCCCGCACCGCCACCGACTGGTTCTATCGGATGAGCTGCGACAGCCGCTACGTGCGCCGCGCCGCCATCGCGCGGAACATCGCCTGGACGTCGTCGACCCCGTGGGGCGAGCTCGAGATCACCATCAACCTCTCCAAGCCGGAGAAGGACCCCAAGGCCATCGCGGCCGCGGGCGCCGCCCCGGTGACCGGTGAGGTCTACCCGGCCTGCCAGCTGTGCATGGAAAACGAGGGCTATCCCGGCCGCGGCGCCGGCGCGGCCCACGGCGCGCACCCCGCCCGCCAGAACCTGCGCATCCTGCCCATCACGTTGGGCGGGGAGCACTGGGGCCTGCAGTACAGCCCGTACGCGTACTTCGACGAGCACTGTATCGCCATGAGCGCCGAGCACCGCCTCATGCACGTGGACCGCGAGAACATGGGACGCCTGCTCGACTTCGTGGACCTGTTCGGGCACTACTTCATCGGCTCCAACGCGGACCTTCCCATCGTGGGCGGATCCATCCTGTCGCACGACCACTTCCAGGGCGGTCGCCATGTCTTCCCGATGATGAAGGCGCCGGCGGCAGGCGCGTTCGAGATGCCGGGATTCGACGACATCGCATGCGAGGTCGTGCGCTGGCCCATGAGCGTGCTGCGCTTGCGGGCCGCCGATCGCGAGCGCCTGCTCGATGCGGCGGCGCACGTGCTCGACGTCTGGCGCGCGTACAGCGACCCGTCGGTGGGCATCCTCGCCTCGACGGTCGAGGACGGCGTCGAGGTGCGCCATAACACCATCACGCCCGTCGCCTGCAAAGACGGCTCCGACTACGTGCTCTACCTGGCCCTGCGCTGCAACATCACGACGCCCGAGCATCCCCTCGGCGTATTCCATCCCCACGCCGAGAGGCATCACATCAAGAAGGAGAACATCGGGCTCATCGAGGTCATGGGTCTTGCCATCCTGCCGCCTCGCCTGGTGGAGGAGCTCGGGGCCGTGCGCGGGCATCTGCTGGTGCACGCGGGCGCGAACGACCGCGCCGCGCTCGCCCTCGCGCTCGAATCCGATCCTTTGTGCGCCTCCCATGCTGCATGGGCGCTCGAGCTCGCCTGCGCGCATCCGGACATCGCGCCCGAGACGGCCGACCAGATCATCCGCGACGGCGTGAGCGACGTGTTCGCCGGCGTCCTGGAGGATGCGGGCGTCTTCAAATGGGACGAGCCGGGCCGTACCGCCCTCGATCATTTCCTCGCCACGCTGTAACACACGTGCCGTATACAGCGTCGGTCCTGTAAGCAAGGTCCTCCGTGTCCAACCCCTGCGGGCACGGAGGACCTTGCGTTGTTATGGGTTCGCTGGGGACGGGTTCGTTCCAACCCATGCAACAAAAAAGCCCCCGCACACGGCGGGGGCTTCTCATTAAAAGTCTACGCGTCGACACGCACGAAGCGGAAGCTGCGGCTCATGTAGAGCGCGGAGCTCACCGGAAGGGGCAGGCCCATGTCCATCAGCGCGTTGGCGGCAAAGACCTGGTCCATGTTGACCTCGCGGTACAGCGCGTCCGGAGTGAGCCCGCGCGGGACCACGTAGCGCGCCTCGCCGTAGCCCTCGGCGCGGGCGACCACGGCGTTCACGATGGCCTCGGCGCCGTCCTCGGAGACGAACTCCCAGGCGTAGATGTCGTCGGTCGCGGGGTCGGTCAGGCGATAGTACAGGCCCTCGCGCACGAGCTGCTCGATCGAGCGGTACTGGGCGATTTGGTTGCGAATGATCTCGCAGGCGCGCTCGGGAAGCTCGAGCAGGTCGAGCTCGTATCCAAAGCCGCCGCCCGCCATGGCCACCAGGCCGCGCGCGGACAGCGACACGGTGCGGCCGTTGACCTCGTTGGGGCAGGCGGACACATGTGCGCCCATGGTGGAGCACGGATAGCCGAACGACGTGCCGTACTGGATGGTCATGCGGTCGTGGCCATCGGTGTTGTCGCTCGTCCAGAACTGCGGCGCGTAGTGGAGCCAGCCCGCGTCGAAGCGGCCGCCGCCTGCGGCGCAGCCCTCGATCAGCAGGTTGGGGTAGCGCTGCACCAGGCGCTCGAGCACATCGTACAGGCCCAGGTAGTAGTCGTAGACGACGCGGCCCTGATCCGTGGCGGCGTGCGAGTAGATGTCGACCATGCTGCGGTTGAAATCCCACTTGAGGTACTCGATGTTGCCCTGGTCAAGCACCGAGCAGATTTGGGCGAAGATGTTCTCGCGCACGTCTTCGCGCGAGAAGTCGAGCACGAGCTGGTCGCGGCCGAGCGCGGGCGCTTTGCCCGGCACGGCGAGCGCCCAGTCGGGATGCGCGCGGTACAGGTCGGAATCCTCGTTGACCATCTCCGGCTCCATCCAGATGCCGAACTTGATGCCGAGCGCGTTGATCTTCTCGATGAGCTGGGCGAGCGTTCCGCCGAGCTTCTCCTCGTTGACCGACCAGTCGCCGAGTGCGCGGAAGTCGTCGTTGCGGTCGCCGAACCAGCCGTCGTCCATGACGAGCATGTCCATGCCCAGATCGGCGGCCTTGGCGGCAAGACGCACGAGCTCGTCGCCGGTGAAGTTGAAGTAGTGAGCCTCCCAGCTGTTCACGAGCACGGGGCGCGGGGCGTCGCGCCACGGACCGCGGCAGATGTGCCGGCGGATGCAGCGGTGCAGGTTGTGGGAGAGGCGCTCCAGGCCCGCGCCCGAGTAGGTCATGATGACCTCGGGCGCCACGAGCTCGTCGCCGGGCTCCAGCGGATAAGAGAACAGCTCGTCGGAAAGGCCCATCTGCATGCGGATTTGCTGGTACTGGGTCTGCTCGACCTCGGCCTTGAAGTTGCCGCTGTACACGAACGTCATGGACCAGGCGCGGCCCGCCGTCTCGGTGGCGTCGTGGTCGCACAGGATCATGAACGGGTTGTATTGGTGCGAGGACTGGCCGCGGCGGCTGCCAACGGCAAAGGAGCCGGGCAACACGCGCTGACGGCAGGGCTTGCGCTCCATGCAGTGCTGGCCGTTGAAGGTGATGACGTCGAAGTTGCCGTGGACGAAGTCCAAGCAGGCGCTCTGCAGCTTTTCGACGGTGACGCGGCCCTCGCCGCGGTTCTTCACGACGGCGGCGCGGCAGATGACGTCGATGGCGGGCAGCACGCCGTACAGCAGCTCGACCTCGAGGCCCAGCCGCTCGTCGGCAAGCGTGACGGACAGCGTCTGGGCGTCGTCTGCGTCCGCATCGGAGTAGGCGGCGGGCAGGCCGGCGAGCGCGTACTTGTCGCAGCGCACCTCGTGGCGCGCGTAGCGCAGGTCGCAGCCGAAGGTGCCCTGGGCGTCGCGGACGACCAGCAGCGGGCTGCGCAGGTCGCCGTTGCCCTGGAACGGGAACTCCTGGGGCAGGACGTCGAGCGAATAGGTGCGGCCCGTGACGTCGTGGGGCGTCGTGCAGCAGCCGCTGCGGTCGGCGAACGTGGGCAGATACGACATCTGGCCCTCGCTGCGCGCACCGTAGTACAGGTGCGTGAGGTACCCGACTTCGTCGACCCGCATCTGGTAGGTCGTGTGTAGCGTGTGCAGCGTGAAGGTCCGCGTTGCATCGTCAATGCGTATGGGCATCGTACCTCGCTTTATGACATATGGGCAGGGATGGGAGCGGCCGGCACCTCGCCGAACCGCAGGGTATTTTACGGCACGTGGACCCCTCAGGAGGGGTCCACGAAGCAGGGGCTATAAGCTACACGAGCAAGACATATGTCGCATTTCCTACGTGTGCATGTCGCAGAAAGGCTACTTGACCGCGCCGTTCGTGACGCCACCGATGATCTGCTTCTGCGCGACGATGTAGAAGACGATCATCGGCAGCATGGCGAGCAGGTAACTGGCGAACGCCAGGTTGTAGTTCGTGGAGAACGCGGTCTGGAAGTTCATCTGCGCGAGCGGCAGCGTGTTGACACCCTGGCCGCCCATGATGACGAGCGGGGTCATGACGTCGTTCCACACGGCCAGGCCGGTGATGACGGCGACGGTCGCGTGCATGGGCTTCATGAGCGGGAAGATGACCTTCCAGTAGGTGCTCCAGGTGGAGGCGCCGTCCATGCGCGCGGCCTCTTCCAGCGCGATGGGGATGTTACGCAGGTAGCCGGTGTAGAGCATCATGTTCATGGGCATGTAGAACACGACGTAGAGGATCATGACGCCGACCATGTTGTCGAGGTGCATGACGGCGGTCTGCTTGACGAGCGGCATCATCAGGATCGCGAAGGGCACGTACATGCCGGCGATGATGAAGTAGTAGGAGGCCTTGAAGATCCGCTTGTGGTCCATGTTGCGGCCGATCGCGTACGCGGCGAGGCTGTGGATGAGGATTGAGGCGACCACGGCCACGACGGTGATGATCAGCGAGTTCAAAAACGAGTTGAAGAAATCGGTGACCTGGATGGCCTCGATGAAGTTGTCGAGGCTCCAGTGGCTCGGCAGCGACAGGATGCCCGCGATGTCGTTCGTCATCTCGGAGGGATCCTTGAAGGCGATGACGACCGCCATGTAGAGGGGGAAGATGATGGTGATCAGACCGATGATGAGCAGGATGGTCACAGGCCAGTTGACCCGCTCCTTGACTTTCGCTTTAGCCATTAGAGCTGCTCCTCCTTACTGTTCAAGAACTTGGTCTGCAGGATGGAGACCACGGCGATGAGGATGAAGAAGATCACCGCGTTGGCGCACTGGTAGCCGAACTGGCCGCCGGACAGACCGTTGTTGTAGATGAGGTAGGAGATCGACTCGGTGGACTGCGCCGGGCCGCCGGAGGTCATCGAGACGATCTGATCGAAGACCATCAGCATGTCCTTCATCACGAGCACCATGTTGGTGGTGACCGACGGCATGATGAGCGGGAACGTGATGTAGCGGAACCTGTCCCAACCGGTCGCGCCGTCGAGCGAGCCGGCCTCGTAGACGTCCTCGGGTACCGAGGACAGGCCGGTGATGTAGATGATGGTGGTCTGCGCGCAGGCCTGCCACACCACCACGATCACGATGGCGACCCATGCCCATTCGGTGCTGGCGAGGATGGACTCGCCGCCGGTGATGGCGGGGACGATATAGGTGAAGAAGTAGCTGAACACGTAGCCGACGACCAGGGCGCCCAGGATGCGGGGCACGAAGTACACGCCGCGCAGCGCGCTTTTGAACTTGATCTTGCTCGACAGGCCGATGGCCAGCATGAGCGAGATGACGTTCGTGGCGAGCGTGGCGACGATGGCCACCTTGAACGTGAACAGGTAGGAGTTCAGGATGCGGGTATCGCTGAACATGTCGATGTAGTTCTGCAGGCCCACGATGTTGAAGGCGCCGTAGCCCTTCGAGTCCGTGAAGCTGTACAGGAAGCCCGTGATGAGCGGGAGCGTGTTGAACGCGCAGAAAATCACCAGGACGGGGATCAGGATCGCCATGAAGGTCTTGTTGCGACTCGACCCGATCTTGGTTGCCGTGCTTGCCATATCGCTTCCTCCTTACTGTTGGCTCTCGTAGTCTTGAACCTTGCGGATGACGGAGCGGTTGTAGCGCTGCCAGTCCTCGTCCCACTTGGTAAGGAAGGCGTCGATGTCGCCGTTGAGCAGCATCGTCTGCAACTGCGCGTCGCATGCCATGGCCGATTGGTAGGAATGGTCGAGGTAGTCCAGGACGCGGCCCTCGTCCAAGAACTCCTGGATGTCGTCGAACAGCGGGTCGAGCGTGAAGTCGCCCTCGGTGCAGGGGATGGCGCGCTGGTCGTCGATGTAGGTCTGGACGTTTTCCTGCTCGTTCAGGAAGGCGATGACCTCGTACACGGCGTCCTTGTGCTCGCAGGTCTCGGCCACGCACCACTGCAGGTCGACGCCGGAGACGACGATACGGTCGTCGGGGTTGTCGGCCGACGGCATGGCGAACATGCCGATGTTCATGTCCGGGTTCACCGAGAGGATCTGCGGGACGGCGAAGCTGCCGCAGGGGTACATGGCGCTCTGGCCGCGCGCGAAGGCGGTGCAGGCGTCGTTGTAGCTGTAGGCGAACGGGCCGTCCTCGGCGTAGTCGAGCAGCTGCAGCATGCGCTCGGCGGGCTCGCGGTAGTAGTCGACGAACTTGGCCTTGCCGGCGTTCACCTGGCGCGCAAGGTCGGACGGCACCATGTTGATGGTGATGGAATTCCACGGCGACAGGATGGTCCACGTATCAAGGTAGCCCAGGTAGATGGGGTAGATGTCGGGCGTCTCGCTCTGGATCTGCTCGAACAGCGCGATCAGCTCGTCCCAGGTCTCGGGGATGGTCCAGCCGTGCTCCTCGAACAGGTCCTTGTTGTAGAGCATGCCCGCGGCGTTCGCTACGTAGGGCACGCCGTAGATGCCGTCCATGGGGACGTAGGTGACGCTTTTCAGGATGTCCGAGTAGGCGGGGCTCACCGAATCCATGGTGGGGCAGTCCGACACGTCGGCCAGGATGCTCGAGTCCACGAAGCTCGCGTAGTCCGCGTCGCCGCCGATGCCGATGACGTCGGGGTAGTTCTCGCGCACGAAGCGCGTCTTCATGACGGTTACGGCGTCGGCCGGGCTCGTGATGTTGAGGTAGATGTCGTCGTGCGCGGCGTTGAACTCCTCCATGAGGTGCTCGAAGATGCTCACGGCCTCCTGCTTGTAGCTGACGATCTCCACCTCGATCTTGCCGTCGGCGCGCTCGGAGGTGCAGCCGGCGAACATGAGGCTTGCCGCCCCGGCCGCGCCGAGCCCCAGAAGAGAGCGGCGGGTGATTGGTTTGTTCAGCATGCTATGCCCTCCTCCCGCTTAGTGAACGATGGCCAGCTCGGACTGCTTGTCGAACACGTGGATCCTGTCGAGGTCGAAGGCCACCTTGATGCGGCTGCCCACGCGGGCGGGGTTGCCGGAGGACACATGGCTGGAGATGGCGCCGCCGTCCACGTTGGCGTAGATCATGGCCTCGGAGCCCAGAAGCTCGTAGACGGTCACCGTGGCGTCGATGGTCTCGGAGAGCTTGCGGTCGGCGGGATGCTCGTTGGAGTCGACGACGTCCTCGGGACGGATGCCCATGGTGACGACCTTGCCCATATAGCCCTTGTCCTTGAGCACCTTGCCCTTGGCGTCGGTGAGGGTGAGGGTGTTGGAGCCGAAGGTGAGGGTGACCTTGCCGGCGGCCTCGCCGACCGTGGCGTCGATGAAGTTCATCTGCGGGGAACCGATGAAGCCGGCCACGAACAGGTTGCAGGGCTCGTTGTAGAGCTTGGTGGGGGTGTCCACCTGCTGCATGACGCCGTCCTTCATGACCACGATGCGGGTGCCGAGCGTCATGGCCTCGGTCTGGTCGTGGGTCACGTAGATGATGGTGGCGCCCAGGCGCTGATGCAGCTTGGAGATCTCGGCGCGCATCTGCACGCGGAGCTTGGCGTCGAGGTTGGACAGGGGCTCGTCCATCAGGTAGACCTTGGGGTTACGGCAGATGGCGCGGCCCATGGCGACGCGCTGGCGCTGACCGCCGGAGAGCGCACTTGGCTTGCGGTCAAGCAGCTTGTCGAGGTCGAGGATGCGCGCGGTCTCGCGCACTTGCTTGTCGATCTCCTGAGGATCGGCCTTGCGGAGCTTCATGGGGAAGGCCATGTTGTCGTAGACCGTCATATGCGGATACAGCGCGTAGTTCTGGAAGACCATCGCGATGTCGCGGTCCTTGGGCTCGACGTCGTTCACCACGCGGCCATCGATCTTGAGGGTGCCGGACGTGATGTTCTCGAGGCCCGCGATCATGCGCAGGGTCGTGGACTTACCGCAGCCCGAAGGACCGACGAAGATGATGAACTCCTTGTCGGCGATCTCCAGGTTGAAGTCCTTAACGCCCTCGTAACCGTTCGGGTATTTCTTCCCCACGTGTTCCAGAGAGAGTTCTGCCATAGCTTAAACCCCTTCCTGTATGCCTTCCTGTGTCTGATTCCACAAGCAGGCAATTCTTACTGCAGGTTTCATATTAAGTTGCCTTAATTCGTTCTTAAGAAGCTATTAGGCTATACAAGCTAACAGAATGCGCTAAAACGCAGGTAAAACTATGCTTATTTGGGAAGGATAAATAGTTCTCGTTCGGCAAACGGGGCAAAATGAACCGGAAACGGCTTTGGGCATTCGTAAAGTAGTTTTCATCATGCTCAAAAAATAGGCATCTACCTGCGAAAACTATAGAAAATAGCAAAAGTGCATAGAGATATTCCCAAACTGGTATAAAAAGTCGCATAGAATGATATTTGTCCCTATAACATTTTGCAGGCTTTGCACGGCACCAAGATATATGTCATACGCTATGAGAGGGGTACAGATGCCAATCCACGAGATTGTCTCATCGACGTTTTCCCGAGGTAAATACATAGATCTGATGCCATATCAGTACGGTCGCGAGGTGTGCACACCAGGACATGCCTTTGGGCCGTTTCGGCGCAGCCACTACCTGTTCCACTACATCATCTCCGGGTGCGGGACACTCGTGGCCTCCGATGAGTCGGGTCGGCAGACGACCTATTACCTGGGGCAGGGCGAAGGGTTCCTCATCTTTCCCGGGCAGACCAACACCTATTACGCCGACATGGACGACCCGTGGGAGTACATCTGGGTGGAGTTCGACGGTATCCGCGTCAAGGAATCGCTCTCGCTTGCCGGCCTGTCCGAGTCCAGCCCGATCTACCGATCCGACAAGGCGGAGCTGCGCAGCTCCATGGAGCAGGAGATGCGTTTTCTGGTCGACCATCAGGACGCCTCGGCGTTCCAGCTGATCGGGCACACCTACCTGTTCCTCGACAGCTTCTTGCGCTCCATCGTGAACCAGCGCGCCGCGACGACCAACCGCCTGCAGGACCTCTATGTGCGCGAGGCAATGTCCTATATCGAGCAGAACTACCAAAACGGGATCACCGTGGAGGACATCGCGCGCCAGACCGGGCTCAACCGCAGCTACTTCGGCAAGATCTTCAAGAGCGCCACGGACAAGTCGCCCCAGCAGTACCTGATCGACTTCCGCATGACGAAGGCCGCCCAGCTGCTCAAGCTCACCGCGCTGTCGGTGGGCGAGGTCGGCCGCGCGGTGGGGTATCCCAACCAGCTGCACTTCTCCCGGGCGTTCAAGGGCACGTTCGGCCTCTGCCCGCGCGAGTGGCGCCGCGCCAACACCCACGCGTGAGGACGGAAGAGGCGAGGGAGGCCGCTGCATCCGCTCGCGTGCGAAACCGCACCTCGGTAAAAGGTTTTACCAGGGTGGGCGGCCGCTTCGTTTTGAATTTGGTATCAAATTTCGGGCAATAAGGGCCGCGTAGGTGCTGGTCGGAGGCCCCTCCCAGGGCCTCCGTGGTCGGCCAAGCAAAGGAACCGCAGGTCACAGGCTTGTCAGATATGGCCGTTTTCCTTCGTACTTCTTGAATTGATACCAAATTCATGTTCAAAATATAGTGACTCCCTCTTATCTGCGGTTTTGCGGTGAGGTTTCCCCACCGTCGCCGTACGTTACGCATCGACGCTTGGGGTTTGGACCGCGCGGTTGGTATCAGGTTCCCGCAACGGCCTCCGTGCGCGGCCCGCGCGCCGCGCGTGCGCGCGAAAAACGTGCGGCGATGTGCGCGGCATGCTCCGTGCGGCACCGCTTGCGTGCTACGATTACACCGTTTGATATATCCGTGAACCGTTTTGGAGGGTATCCATGAGCAAGGTTCTCGTCTTCGGACACCAGAATCCCGACAACGACGCCATCATGAGCGCCGTCGTCCTCACCCAGCTGCTGAACCAGGTCAACTACAACGGCGACACCTACGAGGCCCGTCGCCTGGGCCCGCTGCCCGCCGAGTCCGCCAAGCTGCTCGCCGACAACGGCATCGCCGAGCCCGAGCTGCTCGAGTCGGTCGAGGAGGGCCAGCAGGTCGTGCTCACCGACCACAACGAGGCCGGCCAGTCCGTCGCCGGGCTCGAGGGCGCCCAGATTGTCGGCGTCGTCGACCACCATCGTTTCGGCGGCTTCACCACCGCGGCGCCGCTGCACATCATCTCCCTGCCCTGGGGCTCCAGCTGCTGCATCGTGGCGAGGCTGTTCGAGGTCTTCGGCCAGCAGCCGACGGACGCGCAGGCCAAGCTGCTGCTCTCGGCCATGATGACCGACACCCTCATGCTCAAGAGCCCCACCACGACCGATGTCGACCGCGCTGTCGCCGCCCGCCTCGGCGAGCAGCTCGGCGTCGACCCGGTCAAGTTCGGCATGGAGGTCTTCCTCACCCGTCCGTCCGGCTCCTTCACGGCCGAGCAGATGGTCGGCAACGACATCAAGCAGTTCGAGGTCGGCGCCGACAAGCTGCTCATCGGCCAGTACGAGACCGTCGACAAGACCCGCGCGCTCGGCATGATCCCCGAGATTCGCGAGGCCATGCGCGCCTACCAGGCCTCCAAGGGCGCCGACGGCATCGTGCTGTGCCTGACCGACATCATGGAGGAGGGCTCCCAGGTGCTCTTCGAGGGCAAGACCGATGTCGCCCAGAAGGGTCTCGGCATCGACGATGTGCCCGAGGGCGTGTGGATGCCCGGCGTGCTCTCCCGCAAGAAGCAGGTGGCCGCGCCGATCCTCGCCGCCGCCGAGTAGCCTGATCGCAAGCTGTCTCTTCAATGCCCGGTGCCGCGTGATGCGGTGCCGGGCATTGTCTTCCGGTTGCGCGCAACGGTGCCGGAAGACAAGCTGGGCGCCCCTGCGACCGCCGGCGGCGAATCCAGCCTTATTCCCGGGGCCGGCATCAATTCGAGATCCCCGATGAAGCGCCCGCGCCTGCCGTCCTCTTTCCAAGGGTCGCTTCGCCCTCTTTGAACGGCAATCGGCGGGTCATACCCTGTTTACATTGAGAATAACGATGCGTGCCGATCGCGTATGCCGCGGCGATAGCTCCGCATGCAGGCGGCCTCCTGCATAAGCCTCGTCAGAGGCGCATGTAGCCCGACATGCGGCAGGCTCCTGCGGCCTTGGTCTGGCGGATCTGTTGCTCGGTGGTGTCGGTGACGCCGCCCAGGGCGAGCACCGGAACATGGGCCCGGGCGATAACCGCGTTGAGGAAATCCAGGCCGCGCCCGGGCAGCGGCTTGCACGACGGGGCGAAGACAGGGCTGGCAATGAGGTAGTCTGCGCCTAGGGCCTCCGCGCCGACGACCTCGTCCAACTCGTGAACGTTGGTGCCCACCAGCTCAAAGCCCGCCGGGCGGCCCGTGCGCGTCAGCACGGGCAGCGGCAGGTGCAGGCTCCGAGCGCCCGCGCGCCGGGCGGGCTCGACAAAGGAGTGGGCGATGAAGGCGACGTGCGCGCGCTCGCAGGCTGCGCGCACGTCGCGCGCCAAGCGCTCGTAGGCGTCTGGCGCCAGGTCCTTCTCGCGCAGGACCAGTGCGTCGACCTTGCCGGCCAGCCGCTCCACCTGATCGGGAAGCGGGCGTGTGCAGTTGAGCCGATCCGTTATCGCCACGCGAGCGAATTGTCCGGATGAGAAGAGCACGGCAAGGCTCGGTGCGCCAGCGGGTGCCGCCCCAGCGCCGGCGGCAGCCGGGGCGGACGTCTGCATGGCGGCAGGACTGGCCGCCCCGGTCGTCCCCGCGGCACCGACGGCCCTCACCTCCATTGATCGACCGGATACGATATGCTCGTCAACCATGGCGCTCCTCTCTGAGTTTTCGTTGATCGGCGCATCGCCTGCGGGCGGGCGCGGCGGCTACACCAGCACGTGGTCGTTCATCACCGGCTCCAGACCCATCCGTCGCATGGCGGTGCACATGGTGGGGAGGTCGCGGGTGTCCGCTATCTCAAACTGATCGTCGCCCTCGTCGGCCTGGTGGGTGTGCTCGCCCACGCCCGTCGACACGCCTGCCGATACCTTGGTGGCCGTGATGACGGCCGCGTGGTCACGGAACCGCGCGCTTTCGCGCGAGGACACCGTGAGTCCCGCAAACGGCATGAAGATGCGGTACGCGCAGATGACCTGCATGAGCTGGCGCTCGCTCACGTGCGGCGCATGCGGAGCGACGCCGCCCTTGGCCGGGCGCATGCGCGGGCACGAGAAGCTGATCTCTGCCGCGGGGTAGGCGCGCTGGATCTCCCATGCGTGCAGGCCGCAGGCCAGGGCATCGCGGCGGAAGTCGGCTAGGCCCAGCAGCGGCGCAAACGCCACGCCGCGCATGCCGCCGCGCAGCGCGCGCTCCTGCGCCTCGAAGCGGTACGGCATGATGCGCTTGCGGCCGCGCAGGTGGAGCTTGCCGTAGCGCACGGGATCGTAGGTCTCTTGGAACACGGTGACGTAGTCGACGCCGGCGGCGCGCAGGCGCGCGTAGTCCGCCACGTTGGCGGGGTAGACCTCCACGCCCACCGTGCGGAAGCGCTCCGCCGCGAGCTCGCAGGCGCGTGCGATATAGTCCACGCTGCTGCGCTGCGGGTCCTCGCCGGTGAGCAGCAGGATCTCCTCCTGGCCCGTGGCCGCGATGGCGTCGAGCTCCGCTATGATCTCGGTCTCGTTCAGCTGCGCGCGGCGGATGTCGCTTGCGCAGTTGAAACCGCAGTACACGCAGCGGTTCTCGCAGTAGTTGGCGATGTAGAGGGGCGTGAAGAACTGCACGTTGGCGCCAAACCACCGCGCGCGCTCGCGCTGGGCGCGTACGGCCATCTGCTCCAGATACGGTTCTGCTGCGGGGGCGAGAAGCACGCCGAAGTCCTCCGGCCCCACCGTGTCCTCGGCCAGCACGCGGCGTACGTCGGCGGCGGTCACGGCGCTCGGATCGTACGCCTCGGCGGCATCGAGCACCCGGTCGAACATGCCGCCGCCCAGCACGTCCATGTCCGGCAGGAACGTGAGCGGATCGAGGGCGCGATCCGTGTGAATGGCCGCGTCGAGCGCCTCCTGGGACAGCGGTGCGAGGCGGTACGCGCGCGTGCCCACCGCTTCGCGCGGAAGGTCGGCCGTGGTGAGGTCGCCGGCGGCCAGGGCCGCGGCGGCGTTTTCGGGAACGGTGCCCGATGCGTCCTTCTCGCCCTGCTCGGTCTTGTCCGCCATGGCTACCGCCCCTCTTCCTCAAGAAAACCGGTCAGCGGGGACGACGCCTCGCCTGTGTCCAACACGCGGCCCAGGCCGGCCCGGTACGCTGCGCGACCGGCCTCCACCGCTTGGCCGAAGGCGCGAGCCATAAGGCGGATGTCTCCGGCGGTGGCCACTGCCGTGTTGGCCATGACCGCCGTGGCGCCCATCTCCATGGCTTCGCACGCCTGCGACGGCCGGCCGATCCCGGCGTCCACGATCACCGGCAGATCGACCTCCTCGATGAGGATGCGGATGAAATCCCGTGTGACCAGGCCCTTGTTGGACCCGATGGGCGCGCCTAGCGGCATGACCGCGGCGGCGCCGGCGGAGACCAGATCGCGCGCCACGTTGAGGTCGGGGTACATGTAGGGCAGCACGGTGAAGCCCTCGTTGGCAAGGAGCTCGGTGGCGCGGACGGTCTCGACGTTATCCGGCAGCAGGTATTTGGTGTCGCGGATGACCTCCACCTTGACGAGGTCGCCGCAACCCAGCTCGCGCGCCAGGCGGGCGATGCGCACGGCTTCCTCGGCGGTGCGGGCGCCCGACGTGTTGGGCAGCAGGGTCACGCCGTCCGGGATGGCGTCCAGGATGTTGCCTTCCTGGCCGGTGTTGGCGCGCCGCACGGCCAAGGTCACGATCTCGGCGCCGGCGTCCTCGACGGCCGCGCGGACCAGGTCCAGCCTGAACTTGCCCGAACCCAGGATGAAGCGCGAGCTGAACTCCTTGCCGCCCAGCAGCCAGGTATCCGCCTCCGGGGCCTGGCAGGCGGTTTGCGTATGCTCTGACATTGATGATGCTCCTCTCTTTTCTGGGACCCTTGCCGCGCCTGTTCCATCGCTGGGACGGGGCGCAGAGGGTCGTTGCGTTACGTGCGATAGGGACGAGGGAACGCGCCCTAGCCCTCCGGTGCTTCCTCTCCCATGATGAGGCGCAGGGCGAGAAGCGCCTGCTGGGCGGCGCACAGCGCCACGCGCGGCGCGTAGAGCACCTGGCCCGCGCCCACGTCCGACCTTCCATCGCCGCAGAGGTAAAGCCGTCGGCCCATCCGGCGCGTGACGATTTCCGCCGCCGGCCCCAGGCCCGCCATGCCGTTGCCGGCGATGACCACCGGGCCGTCAGGCTGGGCGAGAAGCTCCTCGACCAGGAGCGCCTTGGCCTCCGGGGCGTCGAACGCCTCGCATACAAGGGGGCAGCCGGCAAAGAGCGCGCGTGCGTTGGCCGCCGTCACGCGTTCGCACCGGGCGTCCACGACGATCTTCGGGTCGATGGCGCGCAGTTGATCGGCTAGCGCCTCGACCTTGGGCACGCCCACGTGCTGCCGGAAGTAATGCTGGCGGTTGAGGTTGCTCGCATCGACCGCGTCGAAGTCCACGATGCGCAGGGCGCCGATGCCGCTGCGCGCCAGCATGACCGCGATGTTCGACCCCAGCCCGCCGGCGCCGGCGATGCCCACGCAGGCCGCGCGCAGGCGCTCGCGCGCCGCCGTTCCGATACGCGCCGCAAGGGGGTCTGCCGCCCCGGCGCGCACGTTGCCCTCGTCCATCAGCCGCCTCCCACAAACCGTACGATCTCCAGCGCATCGTCGGCGCGCAGCGTGCGTTCGGCAAACTGCGCGCGCGGCACGATGTCGCCGTTGAGCTCGCACGCCACGCGCGTGCCCTCAAAGTCCATCCGGTCGAGCAGCTGCACCAGCGTAAGGCCGTCGACCGACGGATCCTCCTTGCCGTTCACCCGTGCCATGGGACCTCCTCTCGTTACGGAATCGTCGCCAGCCAAGAGCACGCACCCGCGGCCACCGCGCCTCCGCTGCAAGAGTGGGGCGTCGAGCCAACAAAAAAGCGCGCACGAAGGGACACCGCACCCGAGGTGGTGCGCCCCTTCGTACGCGCTGCGTACTCTGACGTGAAGGATACCTCGCCGAAGCCGGCCCGTCAATGCGCTGTGGTCGCGCCGTCAGCAAAGCGGAGGGGGGCGTGGCGATGGGCCCGCGAGCGCCGGGCCTTGCTGTGAAGCGCCCTGTGCAGAACCTGCGCACGACCCGTGGATGTTCCATGTTATCGCCTATCGAATCGGTGGGTTTTTATCACGGGTAGGGGATGCTGTATTCGGGGCTTCCCCGGAGCCTACAGACCGCTTGCCCGCTTTTGCCGCGCGTTCCCAAAGAACTGCCGCATGAGGGCTTGAGAGTCAATAATAATTTATTACGAACCGCGGGACGTCGGATGCGGCGCCCGCGGTTTTGTGAGAAGGACGCTTGGTGCAGAAAGGATCGGAGCTGACATGACAAAGCGTAAGCGCATGCACAACCAGCGGACGGCCAAGGCGGTCGAGCGCAAGGCGCTTGCCCTGGATGCTCCGAGCATACGGGTGCCGCTCATGAGCGATGAGCAGCGCCTGCGCATCGAGCGCCGTAGCGTGCTCGACCGCATCACCTCCAACGGCACCATCTCCGCCTGCGTGATGATCCTCGCCGCCGTCGCCGCGGTGATCTGCGCGAACACCGATGCGTACTATGCGCTGCACGAGTGGTTCGCCCTGCCGGTGTCGATCGGCATCGCCGGGTGGGAGTTCTCGTTCAGCTTCGAGCTGTTCGTCAACGACTTCCTCATGGCGATCTTCTTTTTGCTCGTCGGCACCGAGCTCAAATACGAGATGACCGTCGGAGAGCTCAGGCGCCCGCGCCAGGCCATGCTGCCGATGCTCGCTGCGGTGGGCGGCGTGATCGCGCCCGCCTGCATCTACGCGTTCGTGAACCGCGGGGGAGCGGTCTACGGCTGGGCCATCCCCATGGCGACCGATATCGCCTTCGCGCTCGGCGTGCTCTCGCTTCTGGGCAACCGCGTGCCCCCGGCGATCAAGGTGTTCTTCTCGACGCTCGCCATCGCCGACGACCTGCTGGCCATCGTGGCCATCGCCCTGTTCTACGGCCATGCCCCGAGCATGATGTGGCTCGGTGCCGCCGCGGTGGTGACCGCGCTGCTGGTCGTCCTCAACATCCGCAGGCACTTCCGCCTGGCGCCGTATCTGGCCCTCGGTCTCGTGCTGTGGTTCTGCCTGTACCAGTCCGGCGTCCACGCGACGCTCGCCGGCGTGATCCTGGCGTTCACCATCCCGGCGCGCTCCGACATCGATGCGGGCGGCCTGGTGGAATGGGTGCGCGCGAAGCTCCCCGAGCTCGACGACCGCTATGACGACGAGGCGCACATCCTCGGCCAGCACGACTTCACGCATGCGGTCAACGGCGTCGAGCGCGTGATGCACCGCGTGACGCCGCCGCTGCAGCGTCTGGAGCACGCCATCTCCACGCCGGTGAACTTCATCATCCTGCCGATTTTCGCGTTCGTGAACGCACAGGTCAGGCTGGTCGGCGTCGATCCCGCGACGCTTCTGTTCGACCCCGTCGCGCTCGGCGTGTACTTCGGCATGCTGCTGGGCAAGCCGATCGGCATCGTGGGCATGACCGCGCTGCTCGTCAAGACGAAGCTCGCCGAGCTCCCGACCGGCGTGCGCTGGCCGCATGTCGTCGGCGTCGGCATCCTGGGCGGCATCGGTTTCACCATGTCCATCCTGATCGCCGGCCTGGCGTTCACCGAGATCCCCGCGGAGCTGCTCGCCGCCAAGACGGCGATCCTGGCGGGATCGATCTCTGCGGCGCTTATCGGCCTGATCTACATGCATTTCGTGTGCCACAAGCGCGCGTAGGGGCCGTGGCGCGGTATCTATCCGCGATCGTGGTCAATTCACCCATCGAACCGGGAATGCCGGCTGCGTATAAACGGACAAACCCGCCCAGAGGAGCTCTCCGGGCGGGTTTGTCCGTTCGCCATGGGCATGAAGCGCCGGGTTCTTCGGTCGACGCGCCGCTCAGTCTTGCAAGAAGTGAAGGGACGCATCGCAATATATTGTCTCAGCCATGGACCGAACCCGGTTCGATGGGTGAATTGACCACGATCGCGAAATCATAGCGCGCGACGCGGCCTCGGCATGGGCGCGCCCCGCGTCAGCCCGCCAGCTGCCGGCGCACCTTTTCGACCTGCTCGATGGCGCGGTTGACCTGGTAGCGGGCATCGTCGATCTTTCCCTGGACGTACAGGTCCACAAAGGGGTTGTCCAAAAACAGGTCGGCCGCCAGCACTAGATTGCCCGTCTGGATGTTCACGCCCTGCAAGCCGTCGATATCGCGCAGCTCGTAGGCGAAGGTCGCGAGCGCGCTGCGGGCCGCGTCGAGCTCGTCTTGGGCGTCGGACATCTTGCCGCGCTTGATGAGCGATGAGATGAAGCCGCCCGCCAAGATGTCGAACGCGCCCCAGTTGCGCGCCGAGTGCAGCAGGTCGCGCGCGCGGTACAGGTGCTCGAGCGCGCGGTCCGCGGCCTCGATGGCCTCATCGATCTCTGTGCGCAGGTCTTTGTCCATGCGATACCTCCTCCAAGGTGAGCGTTCGGTTTCGGGGCCGCCCGTCTTACTCTACCGTGCCGTAGGTTCCGCCCCAGCCGTGGGCCGCGAGCGCCGAGTTCAGCTGGTCGCAGAGGCGCTGCCGATCGTAGGTGCCCGGAGGCAGCAGCGTCACGATCTCCATAAGGTCGGGCGCGAGGTCCAAGATCTCGGCCTGAACCACGAGGTCGAGCCGGTCGATGACCTGCCTTCCCGTGAACATGCCGTCCACGAGCCGCTGAAGCTCGCCGAACTCTTCCGCCTGGAACGATCCAAGTCGCATGTGTCCTCCTTGGGTACGGGTTGTCCGCTATAAATCTACCACGGTCGCAAATCGGGGCAGCATGTACAGGGTCGACACACATCGGAAACATCGCGTGCGTATACTAAGGCGCACGTGTACGACCGATCGCCTGTCCTGTTTTTGCATGGATGCAGGCTAGCGATTCACGCGAGGGAAGAGGGTCCCGGTATGCAGACAATGTATGAGCAGATGGATACTGCCGCGCTTGATGCCGCTTTGGCGGATCTGACCAGACAGGTTGACGAGGTCAAGGCCAAGGGGCTCAAGCTCGACATGGCGCGCGGCAAGCCGTCGCCGGCGCAGGTCGATATCTCCCGCCCGATGCTCGATCTGCTCTCGAGCGGCGCCGATCTCACCGACGAGGGCGTGGACTGCAGCAACTACGGCTGCTTCGAGGGCATCCCCTCGGCGCGTCGCCTTGCGGGCGAGTTCTTGGGCCTGCCGGCGGACCAGACCATCGTGCTGGGGTCTTCGAGCCTGAACATCATGCAGTCGGTGCTCATCCACTATTGGGAGAAGGGCGTGCCCGGGTACACCCCGTGGAGCAAGCTCGACCGCGTGAAGTGGCTGTGCCCCGCGCCCGGCTACGACCGCCACTTCGGCATCACGCAGGATCTCGGCATCGAGAACGTTCCGGTCCGCATGACCGAGACCGGCCCCGACATGGACGAGGTCGAGCGCCTGTGCGCCGCCGACGACTCCATCAAGGGCATGTTCTGCGTGCCCAAGTACTCCAATCCGACGGGCATCACCTACTCCGATGAGACGGTCCGCCGTCTGACGACCATGAAGGCCGCGCCGGACTTCCGCATCGTGTGGGACAACGCGTACGCGGTGCACGACTTCACCGATACGCCGGATGTGCTCGCGAACGTTTTCGACTTGGCGCGCGAGGCGGGAAACGAGGACCGCATCCTGGGCGTCGCGTCCACGTCGAAGATCACGTTCCCGGGTGCGGGCATCGCGTTTTTCGGCTCGTCGGCGGCCAACGTGGTCGAGGTCGCGAACACGCTGAAGGTCGGCCTCATCAGCGCCAACAAGCTCAACCAGCTCATGCACACGCGCTTCCTGCCCGACCTGGACGCCGTGCGCGCCCACATGCGCAGGCATGCGGAGTTCCTGCGCCCGCGCTTCGCCTGCGTCGAGGAGAAGCTCGAGGAGGGCCTTGCCGGCACCGGCTGCGGCACGTGGTCGCATCCGCACGGCGGCTACTTCGTGTCGTTTGACGGCCCGGAGGGCTCTGCCAAGCGCGTCGGCGCGCTGTGCGCCGAGATGGGCGTCAAGCTCACGCCGGCGGGCGCCACGTGGCCCGGCGGCAACGATCCGCACGATACGAACATCCGCATCGCCCCGACCTATCCGAGCGTCGAGGAGCTCTCCGAGGCGCTCGACGTGCTGGTGCTCGCGGTGAAGCTCGTTTCCGCCCAGCTTGCGCGCGAGGCCCGCGCGTAGCCAAACGGATTCCGCGGCACTTTTGGGACGGAGCCGCCTTTGCCCCTGTCGGCGCGGCGCCGACAGGGGCAAAGGCGCACGTGCGCGTATCGTGCAAATCGGGGGACGTACCTGTTGCGTGCATTTTTGCACGCAACAGGTACGTCCCCCGATTTGCACTGCCCGCTAGAGCTTTGATGGGCCCAAGGGCGGCCCGTCCCAAAAAGTGCCGCGGACCCGCTACAATAGACGGAATGCATGCCGCACATGCACAACCGACGGGAGTTGAGATATGGCCGACGAGTTTTTCGATGACGAGCAGGAGCTGATGGAGGCGGCGGGCGCCGCACCCCAAGATCCTGCCGCCTTGCCCGCGCAGCGCGGCCCGGCCCCATCTCGCGAGGCCGCCCGGGAGACCTCGGCGCCCCCGTTTTGGATGGTCGTCGCCATCGCAGCCATCGCGCTTCTGCTCGGCATGGTCATCGGCTATCTTATCGGCACGTCGACGGCCTTGAACGCCCTGGGGTCCTCCGGGGGCGCCGCCACCCAGCAGAGCAGCGACGCGATCGACTCCTCGGAGGTTCTGCCCGAGGGCCATCCCCAGCTGGACATTAACGAGGACGGCACGGCGTCTGTCGCCACGGGCGACGGGGCGTCGTCTGCCGGGTCGGCGCAGTAGGTAGCGAGCAGGAAGGCGACGTATGGCTTTTGATGCCCAACAGACGCGCCGCGCGCAGGCGATCGTCTTGGCGGTCGCGGCGGTCATCGTGGTCGCGATCGCGGCCGTGGTCTTCTCGGGTGCGCTGACCCCGGGCGCCGCGAACGGCACCGCGGATTCCACCTCCCAGGCAGCCGACGGCGCAACCGACGGCTCCTCGCAGGCCGCAGGACAGGCCGTCACCTCCGGCGAGCACGACATGACCCATGTCGACGCGAACTACGCCTCGGTCGTCGAGCAGCTGCAGGCGCAGTACGACAGCGACCCGAGCAACCCCTCGGCGCTGCTGCAGCTCGCCAACGGCTATTTCGACTGGGGCGTCGCCGCGCGCGACGTGGTGGCCACCGACGAGGACGACGCGCACGTCGTCGACCTGTTCAACCAGGCCATCGCGCGCTATGACGACTATCTCGAGCAGAATCCCGATTCGAAGTCGGTGGAAGTGGACCGGGCCATCTCGATCTTCTACACCGGCGACCGCGACCGTGCCATCGCGGAGCTCGAATCCTTCACCGCGGAAGATGGCAGCTTTGGCCCCGCATGGGCGAACCTCGGCATGTTCTACGAGACCGAGGGGCGCACCGACGAGGCGATAGCGGCCTACGAGCGCGCGATCGAGAGCGACTCGAGCGACGCGTACGGCGTGAAGGACTATGCCCAGCAGCACCTGGACGCGCTCAGCGCCTCGTAGCGGAGCGCGGCTGCGGCGGCGTGCACGTTGAACCGATGAGAACGTAAGGAGCACAATAATATGGAACTCGGAATCACGACGACCCCGACGCCAGAGCGCTACCTCGTGTCCGTTGCGGGCGAGGTCGACATCTCCAACGTGGGCGCCCTGCGCGACCATATCGACCTGGCGCTCGAGCAGCCCACCGCGAAGCTCACGCTCGATTTTACCAACGTGTCCTACATCGACTCCACGGGTATCGGCGTGCTCGTGGGCGCCGCTCACCATGCGGCGGAGCACGAGAAGGGCTTCGAGGTCATCAACGCCCAGCCCAACGTCATGCGCGTGGCGCAGCTTCTGGGCGTCGACAAGGAGATCGGCATCGTCGGGGCATAGCCTCGATGCCCTCGCGCATATCGCCGTGCGCATTTCGCGTACGCGATTCGTGCCGGCGATCCGCGCGGTATACTTCAGCAGTTGTATGAATCGTCTGCCCGTCGGGTGCGGTACCCGGCGGGCCCGCATGAGCAAACAGGAGGTTTTCCGTGCCTAGTATCGGCGGAACGGAACTGGTAATCATCTTGGTGTTTGCCTTCCTGCTTTTCGGTCCCGACAAACTCCCTCAGATGGGCCATACGATCGGCCGCGCGCTGCGTCAGTTCCGTCAGACGCAGGAGAAGCTGACGAACGTCGTCCAAACCGAGGTCGTCGACCCGATGGCCGCGGCCGCGAGCGCACCCAAGGCCAAGGCGGCCGAGCGGGCGGCGGTCGATGACGAGGATGCCGATCTCGACGCATCCGAGGGCGCCGAGGCGGCGCCCCAGCGCAAGGAGACCTTCGCCGAGCGCCGCGCGCGCCTGGCGGCCGAGAAGGCCGAGCGCGAGGCGGCAGCCGCCAACGAGGCGGGCGCCGAGCCGGCTGCGGCCGATGCGTCCGACGCCCCCGCCGCCGCAAAGGCCCCCGCGACCGAACAGGCAGACGCGAACGAGCCCGCCGAGGCGCCCGCGTCCGCCGAGGCCGAGGCCGAGGCCGAGCCGGCCGTGCAGACCACCGAGGACCTGTACGCCCGCCGTCCGCGCAAGCACCGCGCGTCGAAGGCCGCCCAGGCCGAGGATTCCACCGATTCCGTTGAGGGAGGCGAGCAGTAATGCCCATCGGACCCGCTCGCATGCCGCTGCTCGACCATCTGGGTGAGCTGCGGCGCCGTCTGACCATCGTCATCGTGTCCGTGCTCGTGGCGACCGTGGTCATGTATTTCGCCACGCCGGTTCTCGTCGACATCCTGCAGGAGCCGATCCTGCCGGCGCTGCCCGAGGGCATCGAGCCCGCCATCTACACGTCGCTCGGCGGCTTCGCCATCAAGTTCGGTCTGGCCATCAAGGCCGCCGCGGTCATGTGCACGCCGATGATCGTGTGGCAGATCCTCGCGTTCTTCCTGCCCGCGCTCAAGCCCAACGAGCGCAAGTGGGTGGTGCCCACGGTGCTTATGGCCACGCTGCTGTTCTTCATTGGCGCGATCTTCTGCTACTTCGTCATCGTGCCGGCCGGCTTCGAATGGCTGATCGGTGAGACGCTGTCCATCGCCAACATTGCCCCCAACCTCGAGGACTACATCAACATCGAGATCCTCCTCATGATCGGTTTCGGCGTGGCCTTCGAGCTTCCGCTCATCGTGTTCTACCTCGCCGTGTTCCACATCGTGCCGTACGCGACGTTCCGCTCCGCATGGCGCTACATCTACGTGATCATGCTCGTGGTGTCCGCCTCCGTGACGCCGGATGCGAGCCCGGTCACGCTGCTGTTCATGTACGCGGCGATGCTCGCGCTCTACGAGATCTCGCTGTTCGTGACGCGCATCGTCATCGTGGCGCGCGAGGGCAAGAAGGGCCTGACCGAACGGCGCATCAGCCTGTTCTCCGATGACGAGGACGACGAGTAGGTCTGCCCATGCATGAACTCGGCTTGGTTTCGGGAGTTCTTGACGTGGTGACGCGAACGGCGCGCGAGGCGGGTGCTTCGCGCGTCGTTTCTGTTTTGCTGCGCATCGGCGACATGGCGGAGGTGAACCCCGAATCGTTCGACTTCGCGTGGGACGTCTTGCGCGAAGACGATCCCCTGACTGCGGAGGCGACCGTCGAGGTCGAGTACGTGCACCCGCGCAGCGTGTGCAGCGCGTGCGGCGAGACGTTCGAGCATGACCGGTTCCATCTGCGCTGCCCCGCATGCGGAAGCCGCGAGACCCATCTGGTGGCCGGGCGCGAGATGGACATCGTCTCCATGGAGATTGAGGACGAGACGTAGGGCAAGATGGGGGCGTCTTGTCAAACCGAGGAGGAACGAATGGCGGAAAAGACGGTAGCTATCGGCAGCTCCATCCTGTCGCGCAACGAGCGGATCGCATCCGAGCTGCGCGAGCGGTTCGCGCGCACGGGCACCTATGTGGTGAACGTGCTGTCGAGTCCGGGCTCGGGTAAGAGCTCGACGATTCTCGCCACGAACGAGATCCTGCGCGACCGGTTCGGCTACCGCTGCGCTGTCATCGAGGGCGATATCGCGAGCGATGTGGACGCCATCAAGATGAAGGCCGCGGGCATGCCGGCCATCCAGATCAACACCGGCGGCCTGTGCCATCTCGAGGGCAACATGATCGGCCAGGCGATCGATGCGCTCGATGCCGGCGTGGGCCTCGATGCCATCGACGTCATCTTCATCGAGAACGTGGGCAACCTCGTGTGCCCCGTCGACTTCGACCTGGGCGAGAACCTCTCGATCATGATCCTGTCGGTGCCCGAGGGGGACGACAAGCCCATCAAGTATCCCGGCATCTTCCAGCACGCCGGGGCGCTGCTGCTCAACAAGATCGATGTCGCGCCCGCGTTCGACTTCGATATCGAGGGCTACCATCGCGTGCTCGACGACCTGAACCCCACAGCACCCCGGTTCTCGGTGAGCGCCACCAAGGGCGAGGGCATGGAAGCGTGGGCAACGTGGCTCGCGCATCAGATCGAGATGGCGCGAGCGTAGGCAAAACTCCTGCTCAGCGCATACGCAACCGATAGTTGCGGCAAAATTCCCACCAGACTTGCTGGCGCGCTATCGTGCGTTCTCGGTACGGTACAGCTGCCATCCCACCGAGGGAGGCGCCGGACGCCCAAAGCGTGCAAACATGGGTGCAAACATGGGGACGTACCTGTTTCGTGCACTGTTGCATGCATGGGCGGAATCGAATCGTCGACCGGGGAGGCGTATCGATATCGGTAGAATCTCGTATGGTCGCTAGGTCGACGGACGCGTGTCGTCGGCGAAGGGAGTTCACATGAACGTGCAGATCGCTCAGCGCTTGGCCGAGCTTCGGCGCGCCAAGGGCTACAGTCAAGAAGCGCTCGCCAACGAGCTGGGCCTGTCCCGTCAGGCTGTTTCCAAATGGGAGCGCGCGGAGAGCTCGCCGGATACGGAGAACCTGATCGCGCTCGCGCGCCTGTACGGCGTGGGCCTCGACGACCTGTTGAACGTGGACAAGGATGTCGAGGACGATGTCGCCTTCGAGAACGCCGAGCGCGCCGAAAAGACGGCGCGGGCCCAAGCGGAGCGGGAGGAGGCCCTGCGCGAGCAACGGGCCCATCAGGAGGCCATGGCGCAGGCTACCGCCGCGGCGACCCAGGCGAGCGAGGCGGCGGCCCGTGCCGCGAAGGCGGCCGCCGCGGCAAGCGAGCAGGCGGCGAGCGCGCGGACGTCCGCCGCTGCGGCCGCAGGAAGCCCGGCGGGCCCCGCATCCGATGCCCCGCGCCGCCGCGGCCCATGGCGCTCGTTTCCGTACAGCGTGGTCGCGACTGTCCTCTTCTTCGTGTTCTGCTTTGGCATCCATGCGTGGACGACCGCGTGGCTCGTGTTTCTGACCATCCCCATCTATCGTTGGATCGCCAATATCATGGACGATTCGCTCGAAAGGGGAGACGACGGCGCGGCGCCCGCGGCGCCGCAGGGCATCTCTTCCGATGAAGAGGGGAGGCGATAGCCATGTCGCGTCTTTCGCAGGGCGACAAGGTGAGGGTCGGCGTCGGCATCGCGGCGATCGCGCTCATCCTCATGATCGCCGCTTCGGGGTGGTCCGGGCTGTTCACGCGCTGGTTCCCCGTCATCCAGATCGGCGGCTTCTCGATCGGGTCGAAGCCCGTTTCGCTCGAGGCCCCCATCGACCGCTCCGAATCGTTTGCCGCCTCCGAGGTGGACGATCTCGATATCGATTGGAAGTGCGGCTCGATCAGGCTCGTTGCGGGGGATGGGGACCAGATTCGCGTCATCGAGCGCGTTGCCGCCGGCGACTACGAGATGGATCCGCGCAACGCCACCTTCACGCAGGAGGGCAAGACGCTCAAGATCGATGACGGCCTACCCGATAGCGGCGGCACGTATCCGCACATGGAGCTTGTCGTCGAGGTGCCCTGTGACGATGCGCTCATGTTCGGCAACGTCGACATCGAGAGCGTCAGTTCGACCATCGATGTCGAGCGCGTTGTCAGCGAGGATCTCTCGGTCGCAAGCGTGAGCTCCAACATCACGCTCGACGGCATCCGCGCGCAGGACGCGTCGATCGGCGGCGTCAGCGGCCCCGTAGAGGTTTCCGGAGAGGTTTATGAGGCGTTGGACGTCTCTACGATGAGCGGCGGGGTGTACCTGACGTTGACCGAGGGCGCGCCGAGCGAGATCTCGGTATCCACCGTCAGCGGCGCCATCGAGCTCGATGTGCCGGACGGGCTAGGGTTCACGCTTGCGGCCGACACGGTCTCGGGAGGACTGTCGACGCCCTTTGAGCTCAACACCGTCGATGAGGACGGCTCCTATGTCATCGGAGACGGCGCCTGCGACATCGACCTCGGTAGCGTGAGCGGACGAATCCACATCGCCTAATGCACGCACGGGGACGTACCTGTTCCATGCACTTATGCAAATCCGGGGACGTACCTTGCGCGTGCACTAATGCACGCAGGGGACACCCCTGACCCGCTATCGGGGACGGGAGCACACGGCTGATCGCCCAAGGCCTGCCATCTCGACGTGGCGGCATCAAGGATCTGCCATGTGCGCCTGTCCCCAATGGCGGGTCTTGGGTTCGCGCGCGGGCAAGGGGTGTCCCCGCGCGTGCACTAATGCACGCGCAAGGTACGTCCCCATGTTTGCGCTAATGCACGCGGAAGGTGCGTCCCCGCGCGTGCAGTACTTTGCGTGCGGGTGAATTATTCGCGCTTGCGGCTCACTTGTGGTACGTTGCGGTACACGACTTGACGCCCGCGGCCGTGCCCCGCGGGCACCATATATACGTAAGGAGCCGCTTTGAAGCTCGTCATCACCGAGAAGAACGACGCCGCCCAGCAGATCGCGCGCCTGCTGTGCAGCGTCGGCAAGCCCAAGGCCGACAAGGTCTACAACACGCCCGTCTACCGCTTTACGGTCGACGGCGAGGAGTGGGTCACCATCGGTCTGCGCGGCCACATCCTGGCCCCCGATTTCCCCACGGAGCTCAAATTCGACAAGAAGCTCGGCTGGTATGCGGTCTCCCAAGACGGCGAGATGCTTCCCGCGGACGTGCCCGACGGGCTCGCCCGCCCGCCGTACGAGTCCAAGCGCAAGCCCTTCCTCAAAGACGGCATCGACATCAAGGGCTGGAAGGTGCCGAGCCTGCCGTATCTCGTGTGGGCGCCCATCGAGAAGCTTCCCGCGGAGAAGGAGATCATCCGCGCGCTCAAGAACCTTGCCAAAAAGGCCGATTCCGTCGTGATCGGCACGGACTTCGACCGCGAGGGCGAGCTCATCGGTTCCGACGCGCTCGCCATGGTGCGCGACGTCGCCCCGGACGTGCCCGTATCGCGCGCCCGCTACTCCGCGTTCACCAAGGCCGAGATTGACCACGCCTTCAACAACCTCGTGGAACTCGACCAGAACCTGGCCGATGCGGGCGAGTCGCGCCAGTACATCGACCTCATCTGGGGCGCGGCGCTCACCCGCTACCTCACCATGGCCAAGTTCGGCGGTTTTGGCAACGTGCGCTCCGCCGGCCGTGTCCAGACGCCCACGCTCGCGCTCGTCGTGGAGCGCGAGCGCGAGCGGTTGGCGTTCAAGCCCGAGGACTACTGGGTCATCTCGGGCGAGGCGGCGCCGCAGGGCGCCGGCGAGGAGGACGCGTTCAAGATCGCGCACAGCGCCGGGCGCTTCACGGACGAGCAGGCGGCCGCGACGGCGTTTGCCCATGTCGAGGGCGCATCGACCGGCACGGTCACGAGCGTGGTGAAGAAGAGCCGCACCCAGCGCCCGCCGACCCCGTTCAACACCACCTCGCTGCAGGCGGCCGCCGCCGCGGAGGGCATCAGCCCGGCGCGCACCATGCGCATCGCCGAGTCGCTCTACATGGACGGCCTCATCTCGTATCCTCGCGTCGACAACACGGTCTACCCGCGCTCGCTCGACCTGCGCGCCACCGTGAAGGCCATCTCGGGCGTTCCGCAGTACGCGCCCGCGTGCCGCGAGCTGCTCTCGCGCGAGAAGCTCACCGCGACGCGTGGCAAGACCGAGACGACCGACCACCCGCCGATCTACCCCACGGCCGCGGCGGATCCCACCAAGCTCGAGCCCGCCCAGTGGAAGCTCTACAACCTCATCGCGCGCCGCTTTCTGGCCACGCTCTCCGACCCCGCGGTCATCGAGGGGACCAAGATCGAGATCGATGTCGCCGGTGAGCCGTTCCAGGCTTCGGGCGACGTGCTCAAGGTCGCCGGCTTCCGCGCCGTATACCCCTTCGGCCTCAAGAAGGACGAGCAGCTGCCCGCGCTCGAGCAGGGCGATACGGTCGACGTGCGCGACATGCAGCTCGAGGCCAAGCAGACCGAGCCCCCGGCGCGCTACAGCCAAGGCAAGCTCGTCCAGGAGATGGAGAAGCGCGGCCTGGGCACCAAGTCCACGCGCGCGAGTATCATCGAGCGCCTCTACCAGGTGAAATACTTCAAGGGTACGCCGAGCGGCCCCATCGAGCCGAGTCAGCTCGGCATGGCGATCATCGACGCGCTGCACGAGTTCGCGCCGCGCATCACCACGCCGGACATGACCAGCGAGCTCGAAGAGGACATGACGCATGTCGCCGAGGGCGCCGACACGCAGGACCAGGTGGTCTACCACTCGCGTGCGCTGCTCGCCGGCATGCTCGATGCGCTGATCGAGCACAAGGACGATCTGGGTGACGCCATCTCCGATGCGGTGACGGCCGACGCCAAGGTCGGCACGTGCCCCAAGTGCGGCAAGGACCTCGTCATGAAGACGAGCGCCAAGACCCGCGGCAGCTTCATCGGCTGCATGGGCTGGCCGGACTGCGACGTGACCTATCCGGTTCCCTCCGGCGTGCGCGTGAGCCCGCTCGAGGGCGAGGCGGCCGTGTGCCCCGAGTGCGGCGCCCCGCGCATCAAGTGCCAGCCGTTTAGGCAGAAGGCGTACGAGGTGTGCGTGAACCCTAAGTGCCCGACCAACTACGAGCCCGACCTCAAGGTGGGGGAGTGCTCGGTATGCGCCGCGGCCGGCCGTCATGGCGACCTGATCGCGCACAAGTCCGAGAAGAGCGGCAAGCGCTTCATCCGCTGCACGAACTACGAGGAGTGCGGCGTGTCCTATCCGCTTCCCGGGCGCGGCAAGCTCGAGGCGACCGGCGAGGTGTGCGAGCACTGCGGGGCCCCGATCGTGGTCGTGCAGACCGCGCGCGGCCCGTGGCGCATCTGCGTGAACATGGATTGCCCGAGCAAGGAGAAGAAGGCCGCATCGGGTCGCGGCCGCAAGGGTGCCTCGTCGAGCACGAAGAAGACGACCGCCAAGAAGTCGGCCTCGACCAAGAAGTCATCTTCCAAGAAGTAGCCTGCCGGATTCACGGTTGGATTCACGGTACGCCATAGGCACGTTTTCCACTCGAAAACGTGCCTATGGCGTACTCTCGGTGAAGCCGCGTGCCTATGGCGTACCGTCGATGTGCCGACCATCGGGCGCGGCGCCTCTCAACTTCTTGCCGTTTGGGGCGCATGGGTGGCCATTCGCCGATTACGTTTCTCTGCGCGGGCGCACGCCTACGGGTTTGAGCTGCGCGGTAAGAAGCATGTCAATCCCCGTTTGAGACCGGTAAGGCATCTTGCTGATACGGTTTCTCCGCAAAGGGGGTGTTGCAGATGGGCGAGAGGAAGCAAGCGTGCGCCGACCGTCTGCTGGATGAGGCGGAGCACGCGTATCGGCTCGCGTTCGCTTCGTCGCATACTGAGGTCATGGCATTGAAGCGCAGGCGAGATGCTGGTCGGGTGGTTGAGCCGGCGAAAGGCTATTTCGCACGAAGCGACGTGTACAAGAGCCTCTCGAAACGCGCCCAAGCGATGTATCTCATCCGTGCCGTGGCTCAAAAGCATCCTACGTGGATCTTCGCATCCTTTTCTGCTGCCCTTGTCTATGGGCTTCAGGTTTCTCACCGGTACCTGGACACGGTGCACATCGTCGTCGGATCTCATGAACGTAAATACAAGCCTGGCGGGTTTATCACCTGCCATCAGATGGGGGATGTCGAGCCTATGGTCGTGGCGGGCATCCGGGTGACATCACTCTTCCAGACGCTGCTCGACTGTGCCTGTTCCGCAAGCTTTCGCTACGGTCTTGCTGTGGTCGATTCCGCTGTGCATTGGAACCTGACGACGGTTTCGGAGCTCAAGGTGTATTTCGACAGTTGCGGTAAGAGGAAGCGTGGGATTGCGACGGCACGCAAGGTGCTGCAATGGGTCGACGGCAAAAGCGAGAACGGCGGGGAGTCCGTCGCCCGCGCCGTCATGATCGAACTCGGCTTCGTGGTTCCCGAACTGCAGCGCGAGGTTGTCGATCCCATGGATTCGACTCAGGTAAAGCGCGTTGACTACTATTGGCTTCTGTCCGACGGAACCGAGGTTATGGCGGAATTGGATGGAAAGGGAAAATACAAAGGGACGGGCGATGTCGCGAAGGATATCGAGGCGGCGATCGAGAACTTTTCCGATGAGCGCTTGCGCGAATCGCACCTCAACCTCACGAGGGCTCTCGTCGTCCGCTTTTCATTTGCCCAGGCGATTGACGAGGATTACATGCGCCGCTTGTTGACCTGTGCAGGGATACCGCTCCGCGAGACGTCGTAAGCGGACAATCGACGGTACGCTATAGGCACGCCGGCCTGTTCACGGTACGCTATAGGCACGTTTTGCACTCGAAACCGTGCCTATAGCGTACTCTCGATGAGGCCGCGTGCCTATGGCGTACCGTCGATTCAGGTCATGCTGCGGAACGCGTAGTTTGGGAAGCGCTGATCAATTCATTCCGCGCCGGTTGCCCCCGTGGCGGGCGCCTACGCGCTCAGACTGCGTCGCCGCAGCGCCACTGTGCCTTCCTCGTCCTCACCCGCATCCGTCTCGCCACGGGGCCGATCGCCTCGAAGGCAATTGATCAGTGCCGCCCAGGGGTCCTGGGGTATGATGACGGGGTGCAACTGAAGGGAGATCGAATGCCGTTTATCACGCTTGAAGGAATCGACGGCTGCGGTAAGTCGACGCAGGCGCGCCTGGTCGCCGCGGCGCTCAAACATGCCGGCCATGAGGTCGTGAGCCTGCGCGAGCCGGGCGGCGTGGCCATCTCCGAGAAGATACGCGCGCTTCTGCTCGACCCCGAGAACAAGGCGATGTGCGATACCTGCGAGCTGTTGCTCTACGAGGCGGCGCGCGCCCAGCTCGTGCACGAGATCGTGCGCCCCGCGCTCGCCGAGGGCAAGGTGGTCGTATGCGACCGGTTCTTCGACTCCACGTCGGCCTACCAGGCGTTCGCGGGCACGGTCGCCCGTGAAGACGCCGACGTCGCGAACGCGCTGGCGGTCGGTGACTGCGTGCCCGACCTCACGCTCGTGTTCGATATCGACCCCGCCGCCGCGGCATCGCGTCGCGAGCAGCGCGACGACGCCCCGGACCGCATGGAGGCCAAGGGCCTGGAGTACCAGCAGCGGGTCGCCGACGGATTCCGCACGATCTCGCGCGAGCATCCCGAGCGCGTGCGCCTCGTCGACGCGACCCAGCCCATCGATGCCGTGTTCGCCTGCGTGCTGGCGGAGCTCGCCGGCGTGGGCCTCGCCGTCTCCGCCGACGATGCGCGCTCGGCGCTGTCGGCGCTGATGGCGCCCGCGGAGTAGCGATGTCCGCATCGGCGAACAACAGCCTGCTGGCGCAGCTCGACACGCAGCCGCGCGTGCGGGATTTCCTGGAACGCGCCGTCCGGACCGACCGCGCGAGCCACGCGTACCTGTTCGTGGGGGCGCCCGGATCCGGCAAGCTCGACGCGGCCTGGGCGCTCGCGCAGGCGCTGCTGTGCGAGCAGGGCGGCTGCGGCGCGTGCGACAGCTGCATCCGCGTCGCGCGCAAGACCCATCCGGACGTGCATCTCTATGAGCCGGAAAGCGCCACGGGATACCTGATCGCCCAGATCCGCGACCTGCTCGAGGACGTGGCGCTCGCGCCCATCCGCGCCCCGCGCAAGGTCTATATCGTCGACCGCGCCGAGCAGCTGCGCGCCAATTCGGCAAACGCGCTGCTCAAGACGCTTGAGGAGCCGCCGGAGAACACGACGTTCATCCTGCTCGGCACCTCGACCGACGTCATGCTGCCCACGATCGTGTCGCGCTGCCAGTGTGTGCCGTTCCGCATGCTGTCGACCGATGAGTCGACGGATGCCGTCGCGCGCGCGACCGGCCTGCCCGAGCCGCGCTGCCGCATGGCGGTGGCCGTGGCGGGAAGCCCCGCGCGCGCCGCGGCGTTTCTCAAGAGCGCCGAGCGCCAGGAGGCCCGCCGCCAGATGCTGCGGGCGGTCGATGCGCTCCCGCGCGCCGACGAGGCGGACATCCTGCTTGCGGCCAAAGACCTTATGGTCGCCATCCACGCGCCGCTCGCCGACGTCAAATCCACGCAGCAGGCGGTGCTGGAGCAAAATGCGGACTACCTCTCTCGTGGAGCCTTGAAGCAGCTCGAGGAGAGGAACAAGCGCGAGCTTTCCGCGCGCGAGCGTTCGGGTATCATGGAGGCGCTGGCAAGCGTGCGCACCCTGCTGCGCGACGTGCTGATGCTTCTCGAGGGCGCGCCGGACGGCGTCGTCAACGACGACGTGCGCGACATCGTCGAGCGCCTCGCCGCGTCCACCACGACCGCCGGCGCTATCGCCGCGCTCGAGGCGGTCGGCCGCGCCGAGAAGCGCATCGCTCGCAACATTACCCCCCAGCTGACCGTCGAGGTCATGCTCTTCGATATCAGAAAGGCGCTTGTATGCCTGTAGTTGTTCCCGTCAAGTTCCCCTTCGCGTCGCGCGATCTGTGGTTCGACCCGCACGGGCTCGATATCGTGCAGGGCGATTACGCCATCTGCTCGACTGAGCGCGGCACGGAGTTCGGCATGGTGACCGCCGATCCGCGCGAGGTCGCCGAGAAGGACCTGTCCGCCCCGCTCAAGCCCGTGCTCGGCATCGCGAGCGACGCCGATTGCGACCGCGCCGACGAGCTTGCGCGTCGCGGCGAGGCCGCCATGGCCGACTTTCGCGAGCTTGTGGAGAAGAACCAGCTCGATATGAAGCCCGTGGGCGTCGAGTTCCTCTTCGGCGGCGAGAAGGTCGTCTTCTACTTCGCCGCCGAGGACCGCGTCGACTTCCGCCAGCTCGTCAAGGACCTGTCGAGCCGGTTCCGCATGCGGGTCGACATGCGCCAGATCGGCGTGCGCGACGAGACGCGCCTGGTGGGCGGCTATGCGCATTGCGGCCAGGAGCTGTGCTGCACGCGCTTCGGCGGCCAGTTCGAGCCGGTGTCGATCCGCATGGCGAAAGAGCAGGACCTGCCGCTCAACTCCTCCAAGATCTCGGGCGTGTGCGGCCGTCTGATGTGCTGCTTGCGCTACGAGTTCGAGGCCTACAAGGACTTCAAGGGCCGCGCGCCCAAGAAAAAGGCGATCATCGAGACCCCGCTCGGCCGCGCGCGCATCCAGGAGTACGACACGCCGAAGGAGCAGCTGGTCTTGCGGCTCGAGAGCGGCAAGGTGTTCCGCGTGAACCTGGCCGACATGACGTGCTCCGACGAATGCGTCAAGCGCAGCAAGGAGCAGGGGTGCGCCTGTCGTCCCGACACCGTGACGCGCGACATTCTCGACAAGATCGAGTCGCCCGAGATCAAGCTCGCCCTGATGGAGCTTGACCGCGAGATGGGCGTCGATGTGGGCGACGGTCTGGACAGCTCCGACCGCATCGCGGCCTCGAGCCCGACCCCGCGGCGCAAAAAGCAGCGCGAGGCCGAGGCTGCCGCTGCGGGCCAGGGTTCCGGCAGGTCCTCGCGCGGGCGCGGCAAGGGCAAGGCGGAAGCGGACGCGTCGGACGCCTCCTCTTCCCAGCGCCGTCGTCGCCGTCGCTCGCAAGCCGCCGACGGCACCGCTCCCGAGGCTCCCACACAGCGCGAGGCTTCCGCGCAGCAGCCCGCAGGCGCCGCGCCTTCGCGCCGTCGCCGCCGCCACTTAAGCGCCGAGGACCGCAACGAGGCGTTCCGCAACGCTGCCGCCCGCGCCCAGGAGCAGGAGCGCGCGACCGAGGGCAAGGCCGCCCCGTCAGATCAGGCGGCTCCCGGTCGTTCGCGCCGTCGCCGCCATAAGTCCGCGGCCGAGGGCGCACGCCCCGAGGCCCCTCGCCAGCAGCAGTCGAAGCCCGACGTGCCCTCGGTGGCGGAGCAGGTGGCCTCCGGCGAGGTGAAGGTCTCGCGCCGTCGTCCCGGAGACGGCGGGGGAGCTGCGGCGAAGAGCACGCAGGCCCCCGACGCCGCGCGTCGCGATCAGGCGGAGGCCGGAGACGCAGCGGCAACGCAGAAGCGCCGCCGCAGGAGGCGTTCGCGCAAGCCGCGTTCAGGCGGCGAGGGAGATTCCCCGCAGCAGTAACCCGATGAGATGACGGCGCCCCGGCAGACGGGGTGCCGTTTTTTCATAGGGGCGGCGCCGATACCGCGTGCACCTGGCGCGCCCTGCGCAAAGAATGCGCCGCGCTCGCGCATGCGGGGCGCGGCGCGGGGTATAGTCTCAGCATTTCAGGCGAGGGCGGTAAGGGGGTGGCCCATGTCCAGGCAGGTTCTCGCGACGCTGCTCGAGCAGGCGCGCGATGCCGCGCTCGAGATTCTCTCTCCCACGCGCTGCGCGGGGTGCGAGCGGCCGGGCGCGCTCGTCTGCGAGCGGTGCCTGCACGAGCTGAGGCTCATCGACCCATCGCTCAGCTGCACCCGCTGCGGGGCTCCCTTCGGCAGCCTGGTATGCACCGAATGCGCCCCGCTGCAAGAGGGGGCGGCCCCACCGATCGTGCGGGCTCCCGAGCGCGTGCTCGCCATGGCGGAGTTCACCGAACCGCTTGCCCGGATGATCCGCGCCTACAAGGATGCGGGGGAGCGGCGCCTGGCCCCGCTGTTTGCCGAGATGCTGCTGGATACCGCCGAGCACGCCGAGGCGGTGGTGCCCGAACGCTACGGGGGCATCCTCTCGGATGCCGACGCCGTCTCGTTCGTGCCCGCGACGGCCTCGGCCTTTCGGCGGCGCGGCTTCGACCACATGGAGCTGCCCGCGCGCCATCTGTGCGAGCTCGCGGGCAAACCGCTGCTCGACGCGCTGGCAAAGCACGGCGCGTCCGACCAGCGCGCGCTGGGGCGCGAGGGCCGGCGCCGGGAGGCGCTCGGCGCCTACGAGGTCGTGGCCGACGTCGCGGGCATGCGCGTGCTGCTGATCGACGACGTCGTCACCACGGGCGCCACCGTCGCCGCGGCAGCCGATGCGCTCATCGACGCCGGCGCGCGCCATGTCGATGCGCTCTCCCTCGCGCGCGTCGTGGGCGGTTCGTAGGGGATACCGAGTGCAAATCGGGGGACGTACCTTCCGCGTGCACTAGTGCACGCGGAAGGTACGTCCCCCGATTTGCACTCCCGAGAAGGGCGAAGGGGTCCGCTCTGTGTCATCGGCACCTCCGTCCCCCTCCTAGGGGAAGGCACGAGCCGATCGGCGTTTCCCATGATGAACAGTGCGTCAATTTTGCGTTGAAGCGGTCGCAAGCTGGTATACTGCGCATCGTTCCCACCAGGCTGTGGTTGCGGATGAGCGCGGCGACCTGCCGAAACGCTCTTCCTAGTCCAAGGCAGACGCGGCCAAAGGGATCCACGTAAGCGACCGCGTGCGCGCGGCGCGATCATGGCGCGTCCTAGAGGTAAGCCGCACCGTCCGTTCTACATGCCAGGGGCGAAACGCGCCCCGCGGGCGAGCGGGCTAGTCGTGATGTCCGCTGCGGCGGACTGAGCAAACGTCCCGGTGCGCAGGTGTGGGGTCAAAGACCAGGTCAGCTGGGGGAACAAACTGCAGCAAGCGCGCGGGAGGCGTGTTCGGCTCCCGCGCTGCTCATACGGATGGATGGTGACGGTCGAGATGGGTTGCGCTGGGATGGGGCGAACGGGTCGAGCTGTTGCGACGGCGCTTGCGTTGGCCGCCGCCATAGGTTCGTGCGGATGCTCGTTGCTTATCCCCTCGCGTGCGGACGTGGTGCGCGAGGAGGTCGCACCTGCGCTCGGGTCGGGCGACCTGGTGCAGGAGGGCGTGCTGACCGTCGCGTTCGACACGGCGAGCGCCCCCGAGGGAATCACCGATGCCGACGGCACCGTGACCGGCTACTATGCCGACGTGGCCGCCGCACTTGCGCATCGCCTGGGCCTCAAGGTCTCCTTTGTGGACGCCACCAGCTCGTCTCAGGTACTCGAATCGGGCCAAGCGGACATCTATCTCGGCGCCTCGACATCCGACGAGGACGAATCGATCGCCGTGTTCGGCGACTGCCTGGAAGACTCCTCGGCGCTGTTCGCCAAAACCGACGAGGGCCAGACGCTGAGCGTCGACGACCTGGCGTCCATGACCGTTGGCGTGCAGGGCTCCTCCGCCGCCCAGGATTCCCTGAACAAGGCGGGAGTCGTCGGCCAGCAGAGCACCTATATGAACGTGAACGAGTGCTTCGAGGCGTTGAGCTCCGGCGAGGTCGACTGCGTGGCGTGCGACGCGACGAGCGGCGGCTACCTTGCGCGTGCCTACGAGGGCGTCTCGTTCGCGGGCACGCTCGATGCGGTGAACGTGCTGGGCATCGCGGCGAGCGAGGGCAGCTCCACCCTGATCGACGAGGTGAACGGCGCGCTTGAGGACATGGCGGACGACGGCACGCTCGACGCCATCCACGCCACCTGGTTCGGGACGCTGCCCGTGTCGCTTTCCGACCACATGCTCACGGGCATCACGGTCGAGTCCACCGGTCCCGACGATGCGACCGGCGACGGCGGGGACACCGGCATCATGCTGCTCGACGGCGTCGACATCAACGAGCTCGGCGCATAAGGCGGCGCATCAGGGTCGGACGGCTTCGCATAACCTAATATCGGTCCCGCGAGACGCTCGTATCGGTGTTCGGCGGCGTCAAATTCGCCAACGGGCGAGTTTCATTTGCCGTTTTTCTACCAAATTTTGTGGGTACAACACAGATACGTCCTGTTCCCGGATAGAAAAGGAGCCACGTATGGATATCAAGGTTTCTGGGCGGAAGACCACAGTTACCGATGCTCTGCGTGCGCGCGTAGAAGAGAAGGTCGGCGAGGCGTGCAAGGTGTTCGACATAGAACCCATGACCGTCGACGTCGTCCTGCGTTATGAGAAGAACCCCTCAAATCCCACCCCTGCCATCGTCGAGGTCACGGTTCGCGCCCGCGGCTCGGTCATCCGCGTCGCCGAGCACGGCACCGATATGTACTCGGCCATCGACATCGCGTCCGACAAGGTCACCCGTCAGCTGCGCAAGTTCAAGACCAAGGTCGTGGACAACCGTCAGCAGGGCCCGTCGGCGGCGGACGTCGCGCCCGTCAAGCCCGTCGAGGATCTGGCGGACCTGCTGATTCCCGAGGAGGAGGACGACCAGCTCGTCCGCGAGAAGATCATCGACATCACGCCGATGACCGAGGAGCAGGCCCTCGTCCAGACCGATCTGCTCGGACATGACTTCTATGTGTTCGAAAACGCCACCACGGGTCTGATCAATGTGGTCTATCACCGTAAGAATGGTGGATACGGCATCATCAAGCCCAAGATCGAGGACCCCGACGAGTAGAATGCTCTCAAGCATGACGTTTTCGGATGGCGGCCATCCCATGCGGGGTGGCCGCTTTTTTGATACGCGAAAGGGTTTCTATGAACAGCACCTCAGCGGGTTCCGGTCACGCGCAGCGCGCGCGGATCGTCGTCGACACCTGCGCCGACCTGACGCCGCAGATCGCGGCGTCGCTCGATGTCGACATCCTGGGCTTCCCCTATATCCTGGACGGGGAGGAGTACACCGACGACATCTGGACCTCGATCACGCCCAAGGAGTTCTACGACAAGCTGCGCTCGGGCGTGAAGGCGTCCACGTCGGCGGTGTCGCTCGGCCGCTACCTCGAGTTTTTCACCGAGTGCGCCAAAGAGGGCACGCCGACGGTCTACCTGTGCTTCACCTCGGCGCTCTCGAGCAGCTACAACTCGGCGCTGTCCGCGGCCGATCAGGTGCGCGAGCAGTACCCCGACTTCGAGCTCTACGTGGTGGACAACGCGCTGCCCTGCGCATGCGGCGAGCTGCTGGCGCTCGAGGCGGTGCGCCAGCGCGCCGCCGGCCTTTCCGCCAAGCAGATCGCTTCGTGGGCGGACGAGGCCAAGACCTACGTGCACGGCTACTTCACGCTCGACAGCCTGGATTCGCTGGCTGCGGGAGGCCGCATCCCGCCGGCGGCTGCCCAGCTGTCCTCCAAGCTCGACATCAAGCCCGAGCTCTCCTTCGACCTGTCCGGCTCGCTGTCGCTGATCGGCGTCAACCGCGGCCGCAAGAAGGCGCTCAAGTCGCTCATCAAGTCGTTCAAGGAAAACTACGTGCTCGACCCCTCGCTGCCCATCACGATCGTGTCGGCCGATGCGGAAAAGGACGCCGACTGGGTCGAGGCCGCGGTGCGCAAGGAGGAGGGCTGCTCCGACATCACGATCATCCGCGGGGCGGTCGGCCCCACCATCGGCGCGCATGTGGGCCCGGGCATGGTCGCCTTGATTTTCTGGGGGCGCGACCGCGCCGAGAAGATCTCGCTCACCGACCGTATCGCCAAGAAGGTGCGCGGCGCGGACGCATAGCGCATCTCGGCTGCGACCTCGTGCCGGATGCGGGATGGCCTGGCCGGCATGCCACCGAGGCCCGTGTTTCTCGCGTGAGACGTGCGCGAGGGGGCGGGTTGTGGGTAGATACGTGTTTTGATTTGGCTATACACACCTGAGATAGGAGTTCGTTACATGGCAGACAAGAAGCCCAGCATCGCGTTTATCGGCACCGGCATCATGGGCGCCCCCATCGCCGGCCACATCCTGGACGCCGGGTACGACGTCACGGTCTACAACCGCACGAAATCCAAGACCGACGATCTCGTCGCGCGCGGCGCGCACTGGGCGGAAAGCCCCGCCGAGGCGGCGAAGGACGCCGATGTCGTGTTCACCATGGTCGGCTTCCCCACCGACGTCGAGGAGATCTACCTGGCGGGCGACGGCCTGCTGCAGTCCGCGAAGCCCGGCGCCTACCTCATCGACCTGACCACGAGCTCGCCCGAGCTCGCCCGCGACATCTCCGAGGCCGCCGAGACCATGGGCAAGCACGCCTTCGACTGCCCGGTGACCGGCGGCGAGGCGGGCGCGATCGCCGGCACGCTCACGCTGATCATCGGCGCCACCGAGACCGACATCGCCCCGGTTCGCGAGGTGCTCGAGACCTTCTCCGCCAAGATCTTCTGCTTCGGCGGCGCGGGCAAGGGCCAGGCGGCCAAGCTCGCCAACCAGGTGTCGCTCGCCGCGTCCATGGTGGGCATGGCCGACGCCCTGTCGTTCGCCCAGCAGTCCGATCTCGATCTGGACCTCACGCGCGAGATGATTCTCGGCGGCACGGGCAAGTCCGGCGCCATGGAGCAGCTCGCGCCCAAGTCGCTCGTGGGCGACTGGAAGCCCGGCTTCATGGTCAAGCACTTCCTCAAGGATATCGGCCTGGCGCTGCAGGTCGCCGAGGAGAAGGAGATCGCGCTGCCCGGCGCCGACACCGCCTTCACGCTCTACGACATGCTCGAGGCCATCGGCGGCGGCGAGCTGGGCACACAGGCCGTCACGCTGCTGTACCAGGAGGAGGCCGAGGCGGTCGCCGCCGGTCTCGACTGGTCCAAGTACACCGCCGCCCACGAAGAGGACGACGAGTGCGGCTGCGGCCACGACCACGGCCATGGCGACCACGAGTGCACCTGCGGCCATGATCACCACCGCGGCGACGACCACGAGTGCTGCGGCGGCCACCATCACGACGATGGCCACGAGTGCGCCTGCGGGCACCATCACGATGAGGACCACGCGGAGTAGCGCATGGAGATAGCATTTCTTATCTGCTCGCTGCTGCTGTTGCTGTTCGGCGTCTACATCGGGTTTCTGATCGGCAGCAATGTGGGCGAGCGTGCGGTCACCAAGGCGGACTACTGGAAGATGAACGCCGCGGCGATTATCGTCACCGTGCTGCTCGCGTTCATCTTCGCGGGGCTGCCGCTGCTCTACGGCGCGATCATCGGCCTGCTTGCCGGCTGCATCGCGGGGCTCAAGATGGCCTTCGGGGAGTCGACGGGTCCGTGGCGCGCGCTTGATAAGATGTTCAACGTCAACCGCTCGCACCGTGAGACCGCCGAGCGGGGAGGCGGCGAGGAGCGCCGTCGCCGCCGGAAGGAAGGCGCGCCGGCTCCGGATCTGATCTCGGTTACCGAGGACAAGCGGTCCAAGACACGGACGAACGCAAAGGATGCGAGGTAATAGTTTATGGCAGAAGAGCTAAACCAGGAGTTGACCGCCGAGGAGGCCCAGCGTCTGGCCGGCGTCGAGCACAACCGCGATGCGCTGGCGGCCCTGATCGACGACCTTGCCGGCCGCAGCCGCTTGAAGCGCCAGCTTGCCGCGCGCGTGGTTCATCTGCTCGCCGAACGCGAACCCGACCTGCTCGTACCCTACATCTCCGACCTCATCGACGCGCTGTATCGCCCCGAGGCGCAGACGCGCTGGGAGATCCTTGACGCGCTGACGATCCTCGTGCCCGATCACGCCAAGGAGATCGGCGCCGCCTACGACGGGGCCGAGGCCGCCCTGTTCGACGACCTGTCGTCGACGCTTCGCCTGTCGGCGTTCCGCATGCTGTGCACGTGGGGCGCTACGGAGCGCGGCCGCTCCAAGAAGGTGTGGCCGATCCTCGACGAGGCGATTCAGTGCTATCACGGCGATCTCGAGTATCGCGATATGCTCGGCTGCCTGCACACGTTCGCGTCGGGCAAGATCGAGGGCGGCGTGGCGAGCGAGCTGGCCGGCCGCCTACAGTTCGATGCCGAGAACGGGAAGGGCTCCTACCTCAAGGCCCGTTCCGGGGAGATCTACAATGCGCTGGTCAAGCGCTTCAAGCTCGACCATCCGCAGAAGCGCGCCCGCGCTGTCGCCAAGGACAGCGACATGGACGACGACGAGGAGTAGCCGCAAAGGACCTGCGGCTGCCGACGCGCGCGCTCGCGCATGCGGGCTCGCGCCTGAGTGAAGGAGTACCTACCCATGGGTCTGGTTCAGAAGAAGGAAGAGCACGACGTCATCGACGGCATCGAGATCATCGAGCGCTCCGATACGCCCGATGACCTGCCGACGCCCGAGTACGATCTGGTCGCCGGCAAAAGCGCCGAGGACATCGCCGCCGAGGCCGACGGCGAGGACGAGGCCGATGACGCCCAGGAGCAGAGCGCCGTGGGCGCCGCGGGCGCTGGCAGCCATTTCGGCCGCCATGCCAAGAAGGACGCCGACGATGCGAAGGACGCCGAGCCCGCGGCGTCGTCCGATGTCCCGCGCGGGCCTTCCGACACGAAGGACGGCACCGGTGCGGGCGGCACGGGCGGCGGCAAGAGCAAGATGCCGCTGTTCGCGGCCATCGCCGTCATCTGCGTGATCGTCGCCGCGGTGGTCGGCTACTTCATCGGTTCGGGCGGCTTCGCCTCGGGTGCCGAGGGCATCGACACGGCGACGCTCACCGACGACCAGCTCGACACCACGGTCGCCCGGTATTCGTACAACGGCGAGGACCACGACGTGACGGCGCGCGAGCTCATCGAGTCGCAGTACAGCCTGGATGCGGTGAAACAGGACGACGGCACCTACCCGACGCCCACCGCCGACACCGCGATCGCCTACGTGCGCAACCAGATCCTTCTGGGCGAGGCCGACGCGCGCGGCATCACGGTCTCCGAGGACGAGATGATCCAGTTCGCCCAGGACACCATCGGCATGTCCGACTTCGCTACCATGGCCGAGCAGTACCAGGTGAGCGAGGACCAGGCCAAAGAGATCGTGCGTCAGCAGGCGACCCTGCAGAAGCTGTACGACCAGATCGTCCCCGAGAGCACCTCGACGGTGCCCACGGCGCCCACGGAGCCCGAGAACGGCGACACCTCGACGCGCTCCAAGGAATACGCCGACTACATCATCGGGCTCGCCGGCGACGAGTGGGACAGCGCTGCCGGCACCTGGGCCTCGCAGGACGGCCCCTACTACAGTGCGCTGTCGGGCACCGATTTCACGGCCGACTCCGCGAGCTACGAGCAGGCGCTGACCGCCTACTACACCGCCTACCAGCTGTACGCGCAGTCGAGCTCCGAGGCCACCACGACGTGGTCGGAGTTCCGCAACGGCCTGTTCGCGAACGCCGACATCGACCTGTACGGTCTGTACCAGTAAGGATGCGCGCATGCCGCTGCGCATCGTCATAAGTGATTGCCTGCTTGGAGCCGCCTGTCGCTACGATGGGGGCTCCAAGCCTCATTTGGGGTGTCTGCGCCTGGCCCGGCGGCTGCGCGCTCAAGGCGGCGAGCGCGCGGTGGCGTCCATCTGCCCCGAGATGCTCGGCGGCCTGCAGTGCCCGCGCACGCCCGCCGAGGTGCGAGGGGACCGCGTCGTGCGCTCCGACGGCGTCGACGTGACGCGCGCGTACACGGACGGTGCGGCCCGTTCGGTCGATATCGCGAAGGCCTCGGGTGCACGGCTTGCTATCCTGAAGGCACGGAGTCCGTCATGCGGGTCGGGCGCCATCTACGACGGGACGTTTTCCGGACGGGTGGTGCCGGGCGACGGCGTGGCGGCGCAGATGCTGAAGCGGGAGGGATTCACCGTGGTCGATGAAGAGCTGGTCAAGTACTGCGAGCCGAGTTTTGAGCATCCGGCGGCCATCGTGCTGGGAAGCGGCCTGGGCACTGTGGCCGATCGCGTGCGCGCGGTGCGCCGCATTCCCTATGAGGACATCGAGGGGTTCCCTGCCGAGGCGATTCCGGTCGAGGGACATCGCTTCGAGGTGCTCGTGGGGACGATCGACGGCGTGCCGGTGGTGGTCTATCCCGGCCGCGTGCATTTGTACCAGGGGTACTCCGCCCTCGAGGTGACCTCCCTCATCCGCCATGCCCACCGCCTGGGTTGCCGGGACATCATCCTCACCTGCGCCTCGGGCGCGGTGGGCGATATCGAGCCGGGTACGACGGGCATCATCCGCGACCAGATGAACCTGACCGGCGTGAATCCGCTGGCGAGCGCCGCGTGCGTGGCGGAAGCCGAGATCGAGGTGCCGTTCATCTCCATGGCGGGCGGGTACTCGAGCTATCTGGCGGAGTTCGCCCGCGCCGCCGCGCAGGATGCCGGCGCACCGCTTGCCGAGGGCGTGTACGCCGGGCTTCTGGGCCCGACCTACGAGACGGCGGCCGAGGTGCGCGCGCTGGGCGTGCTCGGAGCCGACTACGTGGGCATGTCCACGGTTTGCGAGGCGATCATGGCGCATGCGCTGGGCATGCAGGTGCTGGGGCTCACGCTCGTGACCAACAAGGCCGGGCTGGCGTCTAACACGCATGCTGAGGTGCTGGAGGAGGCCGAGCGCGGGGGCGAGGTCTGCCAAAAGATCATCCTGGGCGTCCTGCGCTATCTGGGAGGCTCGCACGCGTAGGCGGATGCAGCCCGCCGCCTCTTCGCGCGGCGGGGCGCCGGGCGCGATGCGCCGCTTCGGGCCGATGCCGTTTACAGGTGCGGGTGCTGCGGGCGTTGCGGGCTGGTATGGTGTACGAGGCATGTGCCGCGCTGCACGGGAGCGGCGCGGTCGTAACCATGAGAGAATGGCACGAATGATTTGCGGTGCACTGACCGATCTGCCCCGGTACCGGGGGATGATGCGCGGACTCGATGTACTGATCGACTGGCTTGAGGAAAACGATCCGGCGCAGCTTGCGTGCGGAAGCCATGAGATCCTGGGCGACAAGGTGTACGCCAACGTGATGGAGGCCACCACCCGGTGCGCTTCCGAGGCGCACTACGAGACGCATCGTCGCTACCACGATGTGCAGATCGACCTTTCGGGGCGCGAGGCGTATCGCGTCGCGCTGGGTGATACCGTGCAGGTGGAGCCGTTCAACGAGGCGGACGACTTCGAGCTCGTGGACGCCGGCGCCTTTATCGAGGGCGATCTGGCGGATGGGAAGTTCGCGGTGTTCGTCGTCGGCGAGCCGCATATGCCCACGCTCCAATACGGTGACGACGGCGCGCAGCCGGTCAAGAAGATTTGCTTCAAGGTGCTTGCCGACGATTGCTGGGATGCGTAGTTTTGTGGAGGCGAAACTGACCCCTTGCGCTATCGCCCGTCAGGCCGTACTATAAGCAATCGTCGGATGCAGAAATCCGGCCAATACAAGCCAACGTGGCTCAGCTGGTAGAGCAACGCACTCGTAATGCGTGGGTCAGCGGTTCGAATCCGCTCGTTGGCTCCATTGATTGCAAAAAGGGTCCCCACAGGGACCCTTTTTCATGCCGCGCCATCGGGGGAGTGCAAACCGGGGACGTACCTTCCGCGTGCATTAATGCACGCGGAAGGTACGTCCCCGGTTTGCACTCGCTACCATTCGTTTTCGGGCTCGTGTCCGGCGCATTAAAGCCCGCGAATCAAGGCCGCAGGGAGCCTAGCAGGGGTTATAAAGGCCTTGAGATGCATCTCGAGGTTCGCGCAAAGGCTCATGAACGGCAGGGAAGGGCGCACGGTCCCTCGGTATTCCCCTCGCGTGCGTGCAAGAAAAAGGTACGTCCCCGATTTGCAAGAGGTGTGGACCAGTGGGGATGGTTAAACGTGTAAGCAGACAAAGCGAACCAGTTCATACCAGTTCGTTGTTCATCACATATATGAAGGAAGTGCGGAGTACGCAATTTTACTTTTACGAAATAAAATAGCCTGTTCCAGCAGGTGAAAGACTATCCGCTCAAGGGGAATTCAGAAGAAAAAATGTGCTGGTAATGACGCAAAAAGTAGGGTGGACGGTAGAAAAACGTCTGTGAGTGGCGGATTGGGACCGCTTGCAGGAAAACACATAACAAACAATCGTGCGCCTGCTAGAATGGAGTCACACGTCACGTGGTTACTACCAGTTTTCGTGAAGAGAAGCAGGCGGCTGCGAGAAAAAGCATCCCGCGGAAAGGTGGGTTTCATGATCGGTTTCATCCTTACGGGGCACGCTCAGTTCTCCAACGGTCTTGCGAGCGCTATCGACATGGTCGCCGGCGACCAGCCCGCGTTCCAGATCGTTCCGTTTGACGGGTCCAAGGCCGCCAGCTACGGCGAGGACCTCCGCGCCGCCATCAGCGCCATGCGCGCCGAGACCGACGGCGTCCTCGTGTTCGTGGACCTGCTGGGCGGCACGCCGTTCAACCAGGCCATGATGATCTCCCAGGACATCGCCGATGTCGAGGTGGTCACCGGTGCCAACCTGCCCATGCTGATCGAGCTTCTGCTCACCCGCGGTGCAGGCTCGACGCTCGACGAGCTCGCCGACCAGGCGGTCGAGATCGGCAAGATGGGCATCGTCCACAAGAAGCTCGAGGCCTCCGTTCCCGAGGGCGACGAGTTTGACGGCGAGGACGGTATTTAATGGAGGGCTTCTGGGGAAGCGTTCTGTCCTCCTCGGTGGCGCTGCTGATACTTTTCGCCATCATGGGGGTCGTCTACCTGATCTGGTCTCAGGTGGGCGTCAGGAAGAAGCGCAACTACTTCAAGGAGCTTCACAACGAGCTCGCCCCAGGCCAGGAGATCATGTTCGCCGGCGGTATCTACGGAACCATCAAGAGCATCAACGGCGACAAGGTCGAGGTTAAGGTTCGTTCCGGCGCCGTGATGGATGTCTCCCGCTACGCCATCCAGGAAATCCAGCGCTAACCTCCAGGGATTCGGTTTTTCGGGACCTTCTACGCGTTGGCTCCCTGAATAAACAGCATCGTACGTACAGGACTCCAGAGCAGATTCGAAAGGATGCGTATCAACATGGCAGAGCCCAACATTCTTCTTACCCGCATCGACAATCGTCTGATCCATGGTCAGGTCGCCACCCAGTGGAACTCCACCCTGGGCGCCAACCTCATCCTCGTTGCCAACGACGAGGTCTCCAACAACACCATGCGCCAGAACCTCATGAAGATGGCGGCCCCGGCCGGCGTCGCCACCCGCTTCTTCTCGCTGCAGCACACCATCGACATCATCGCGAAGGCGTCGCCCAAGCAGAAGATCTTCATCGTGGCCGAGACTCCGCAGGACGTGCTGAAGCTCGTCAAGGGCGGGGTGCCTATAAAGAAGGTCAACATCGGCAACATGCACATGTCGGAGGGAAAGCGGCAGGTTGCAACGACGGTCGCCGTTGACGACGCCGACGTCGCCGCTTTCAAGGAGCTTCAGGATTTGGGGGTGGAACTGGAGATCAGGCGTGTTCCGAGCACGCCGGTTGAGGACGTCAGCAAGCTCTTCAGCTAAGAGTCGTCGTCTCTCAAGCGCGTCGGTTGGCATGTGCCCGGCGCAAACAGTCGTAACAGTTCGCATTGAACACATTCGAAAGGAGGAGCATAGATGGACGTTAATGCTGTTCAGATCATTTTGGTCTTCTTGGTCACCTTCGTCGCGGCTATCGACCAGTTCGACTTCCTGGAGTCGCTGTACCAGCCCATCGTCACCGGCGCTATCATCGGTGCCATCCTTGGCGATGTGAACACCGGCCTGATCGTCGGTGGTACGTATCAGCTCATGACCATCGGTAACATGCCGATCGGAGGTGCCCAGCCGCCCAACGCGGTCATCGGCGGCATCATGGCTGCTATCTTCGCCTGCACGCTCGACATGGATCCGGATATGGCCGTTGCCACCGCGATTCCGTTCGCGCTCCTCGGCCAGTACGGCGTGACCCTGTTCTTCACGCTGCGCGCTCCGCTGCTTGAGTTCTTCCGCAGCGCTGCCGAGAAGGCCGACACCAAGGCGATCACCAAGTGGACGATCATCTCCGAGATCATCCTCGGCCTGATCTTCGCTGTCATCGTGACCCTGTTCTTCATCGGCGGCCTCGCCGTCGGCCAGCAGATCGTCGACGCCATCCCCGCATGGCTCAACACCGGTCTGTCCCAGGCGGGCAACATGATGAAGTTCGTCGGCTTCGCCATCCTGCTCAAGATCATGATGAATCGCGATATGTGGGGCTTCTTCTTCATGGGCTTCGGCCTTGCCCTGATCGCGAGCAACATCGAGGCCATCGCCGGCCCCGCTCTGCTCATCCTTACCCTCATCGGCTTCGGCATCGCCTTCTGGGACTTCCAGCAGCAGACCGAGCTGAAGGGCGCATTTGACGGAGGTGACTTCTCTGATGGCATCTAATGAGTTCGTCGTCCCCGAGCGCTATGAGGATCTGACCCCTGCTCCGCAGGTCGACCAGAAGACTCTGAACCGTATGGCCCTGCGCTCTTGCTGGCTTCAGTCTTCGTTCAACTACGAGACCATGCAGTCCGGTGGCTGGCTGTTCGCCATGATCCCCGGTCTGGAGAAGGTCCACACCAACAAGAAGGACCTCGCGGCGTCGATGTACCACAACCTGGACTTCATCAACACGCACCCCTTCCTGGTGACCTTCGTTATGGGTATCGTTCTGTCCCTCGAGCAGAACAAGGTTGATACCCAGACCATCCGCGCCGTCCGCATTTCCGCGGCCTCGCCTCTGGGCGGCATCGGCGACGCCCTGTTCTGGCTGACGCTCGTGCCCATCACGGCCGGCATCACCTCGAACATGGCCATCGCCGGCAACATCGCCGCTCCGATCATCTTCCTGGTGATCTTCAACATCGCTCAGTTCGCTTGCCGCTTCGGCCTGATGAACTGGTCCTACCGTGTGGGCACCGGCGCCATCGATGCGCTGACCGCCAACATGCAGGCGTTCACCCGTGCAGCCTCCATCCTCGGCGTCTTCGTCGTCGGCTGCCTGACCGTCACCATGGGTGCCACCCAGATCAACCTCACGATCCCCAACGGCACCACCCGCGGCCTTGCTGCCCACACCATCGTCGTCTCCAACGAGGATGCCGAGAACTTCGCTGACCTGGCTGTCGACACCGACACCGCCGAGGCCGGTACGCTCGCCATCAGCGATATGGACGGCAACGCCCTGACCGCTGCCGACGCCGACGGCAACGCCGTCGAGACCGGCATCGTCGACCTGGGCAACGGCATGAGCCAGGTCACCTACGGCGAGGTTACCGAGACTCCGGTTTCCTACTCCGTGGCCTCCACGCTCGACTCCGTGCTGCCCAAGCTCGTCCCGCTCGCGCTCGTTCTTCTGCTGTACTTCCTGTTCGCCAAGAAGAACTTCACGCCGATCAAGGGCATCGTTCTGCTGCTCATCATCGGCATCGTCGGCGCCCTCCCCTTCATCAACCTCTGGGGTTAAGGACGGTTTAGCAGGGATGCGCGCGCCTACGTGCGCATCCCTGCTCACATTGAGATCGATGTGAACGGCCGCGACCCGCACGCGTTGAGGGACGCGGCCGTATTGTTTTTTCGCATGCGGCGAGACCGCTGGGACAGTTCCCCTCGGAATTCGAGGAGATCTGTCCGGGTCGTCTTTTCGCATAACCGGTAAGGAGGGTGACGCGCATGGCGATCGCAGCTCGCAAACAGCCGCTGTATGACCAGCTGGTGGATATTCTGACCGAGAAGATCGAGCACGAGTACCGCCCCGGCGACATGCTGCCCTCCGAGCGCGAGCTCTCCAAGTACTACGGCCTGTCGCGCACAACGGTGCGCCTGGCGCTGCAGGAGCTCGAGCGCCTGGGTCTCGTCGTGCGCCAGCACGGGCGCGGGACCTTTGTGGCCGACCGTTCCGTGCAGACCACAAACCTCTCCCAGACCTACAGCTTCACCGAGCAGATGCGCGAGTTGGGCCGTAAGCCCGCGACGACCATCCTCGAGTTCTCCGAGATCGAGTCGGACAAGAACCTTGCCAGCAGCCTGGGCGTGCGCATCGGCGACAAGCTCTTCAAGATCAAGCGCCTGCGCAGCGCCGACGGCGTTCCGATGATGGTCGAGCGGACTTATCTTCCGGTGCGCAAGTTCATGTCGCTCAAGCGCCCCATGCTCGAGCATGAGTCGCTTTATCACGTCATCGAGCAGTACTTCCACGAGAAGATCCGCGTGGCGGAGGAGGAGTTTTTCGCGAGCATCGCCCGCCCCGCCGACGCGCATCTGCTCGACATCAGCGAGGGCGCGCCCGTGCTCGACCTGGTGCGGACCACGTACAACATGGGCAACGAGATCATCGAGTACACGCTCTCCGTTGCCCGTGCTGACCAGTTCAAATACAAGATCTTCCACTATCGGAACGAATGATCCGAGCACCTCAGTGCACCTGCGAGAGCTGAGCGAGCACGCACTCGGCCCTCGCAGGGGCACTCGTGCACGACAGACCGGTTACGTTCGACCTGTCGAGACGGGTAGGGGATGCCCTGTCATCTGGGGGGCTTGCGGCCGACAGAGGATGCGCGGTCCCCTGATACGTGGTGTCAGTGCTTGTCGACGGCTTCGTCGCCAAGCCGAGCTTGTTTGCAAAGGAGTAGAAATGTTCGAGAAGGACCTCGAGGCGCTGAAGGCCATGGGCGCCCACATCACCACGACCGAGATCAAGCAGCAGCCTGATCTGTGGCGCGACGCCTACAACATCTACAAGGAGAACAAGGCGGGTGTCGAGGAGTTCCTGGCCGATATCAAGAAGCTCGGTCGCGTGAGCGTCGTGTTCGCAGGCGCCGGCACGTCCGATTACGTCGGCGACACGGTGGCGCCCTACCTGCGTCACGCCGGCGACACCGACGCCTTCAACTTCATGCCCGTCGCAACTACCGACATCGTCTCCGCGCCGCTCGACTTCCTGCGTCCGGACGATCCGACCGTGCTCGTCTCCTTTGCCCGCTCCGGCAACAGCCCCGAGAGCCTTGCCGCCGTCGAGGTCGCCCGCAAGGTCGTGAAGAACATCAAGTTCCTGAACATCACCTGCGCCCCCGAGGGCAAGCTCGCCGTCGAGTCCGCCGACGACCCGAACGCCTACACGATCCTGATCCCGCGCGCGAACGACCAGGGCTTCGCCATGACGGGCAGCTATTCGTGTATGTCGCTCATCACCATGCTGCTGTTCGATTGCTCTGACGAGGACGCCAAGGCCGCATGGATCGAGACCGCTGCCAAGATGGGCGAGGAGGTCGTTGCTCGCGAGGCCGAGATCGCCGAGTTCCTGAACTGCGACTTCAACCGCATGACCTATCTGGGCTCCGGCTCCTTCGGCGGCCTCGCCCAGGAGGCTCAGCTCAAGATCCTCGAGCTCGCCCGCGGTCTTGTCGCCACCTCGTGGGACACCTCGATGGGCTACCGTCACGGGCCCAAGTCCTTCGTCGACGACAAGACGCTCGTGTTCGTGTTCGTGAACAACGACGAGTACACCCGCCAGTACGACCTCGACATCCTTGAGGAGATCAACGGCGACGGCATCGCCATGAAGACGATCGCCATCCAGCAGGAGGGCGCGACCGCCTTCGAGCACGCCTCCTTCACGTTCAAGGGTTACGACGCGCTGCCCGAGGGCTACCTGGCCCTGCCGTTCATCATGGTCGGCCAGACCGTGAGCCTGCTCAACTCCGTGCGCGTGGGCAACACGCCCGACACGCCGAGCCCCACCGGCACCGTCAACCGCGTGGTGAAGGGCGTCACGATCCATCCCTACGGCGCGTAAGTAAGCGCGACGCGACAGCTTGCCCAGCCCGCCTCGTCGAGTCCGGCGGGGTGGGCATTTTACTACACGAGGGGGCGTACCCTTCAGCTGCAGCACCTGCAGAATGTGAAAGGAGAGCTCAGCATGAGCACCTATGCGATTACCGCCGATACGTTCTTCTTCCCGACGCGTGTTGCGCACGGCGGTTATCTGATGGTCGAGGACGGCGTGTTCGGCGCCTATACGACTGAGAAGCCCGACTGCGAGATTCTCGACTACACGGGCAAGCAGATCGCCCCCGGCTTCGTCGACACGCACATCCACGGGTTCGACGATCATGACGTCATGGACTGCAAGGCCGACAGCGTGCGCACCATCTCCCGCGGCATCCTGCGCAACGGCGTGACCTCGTGGATGCCGACGACGCTGACCGCCACCACCGAGCAGCTCGCCGACGCCTGCGCAAGCGTGTACGAGGCGAGCGAGGAACCGGGCGAGGAGCCCATGGCGCGCATCCAGGGCATCTTCCTGGAGGGCCCGTTCTTTACCGAGAAGCACAAGGGTGCTCAGAACCCGGCCTACCTGTCGGCCCCGCAGATCGAGAAGCTGCGCGTGTGGCAGGATGCCGCGCACGGCCTCGTGAAGAAGATCGCCATCGCCGCCGAGTACCCGGAGAGCCCGGACTTCATTCGCGAGGCGCGCAAGATGGGCGTCGTCGTGGCGCTCGGCCACTCCGATGCGGGCATCCTGGAGGCCCTGGCCTGCCTGGACGCCGGCGCGACGGTGTTCGTCCACACGTACAACGGCATGAGCCCGCTGCATCATCGCGAGCCCGGCATGGTCGGCGCCGCGCTGTATTCGGGCGATAAGTCGTTCTCCGAGCTCATCTGCGACGGCCATCATGTGAATCCGTTCGCTGCCGCCATCGTCATGAACGCCAAGGGCCGCGAGCACACCTGCCTCATCACCGACTGCATGTGCGCCGGCGGCATGCCGGACGGCGATTACTTCCTGGGCGAGCTGCCGGTGATCGTGAAGGACGGCACGGCGCGCCTGAAGGACGGCGGCTCGCTCGCCGGTTCCATCCTGCGCATGAACCAGGCGGTCAAGAACGTGGTCGACTGGGGCATCGCCACGCCGCAGCAGGCGGTCTACATGGCCACCCAGGCGCCCGCCGAGGCCAACGAGATCGACGACGTGTGCGGCTCGATCCGTCCCGGCCGCGCGGCCGACTTCGTGGTGCTCGAGCCCGATATGACGCTCGTTGAGACCTATCTGGGCGGCGCGTCGGTGTATAAGGCGTAAAGCTTCTGCTCGGCCCCCTGCCGGGGGATGTGCACATGAAAAAGACGGTCGGGGTCGCCCCCGGCCGTCTTTTTCATGTGCACATCCCCCGGCAGGGGGCCGCATGTTTTAGAGCGTGGAGAACCGGTACTCGATGACGCTCTCGTACGGATGCTCGGGTCCGCAGAAGCACTGCGGGAAGCTCGGGATGTTGGGCGTGTTCGGGTAGTACTCGGGCTCAAAGGCAAAGCCGTCGTTGGCCCGGTAGGTCGCGTCGTCCTTGGCATGCTCGTCGCCCACGAAGTTGCCCGTGTACAGATGGGCGCCGGGGGTCGTGATGGAGATGTCGAGCACGCGGCCGCTCTCGGGGTCTTCGGCGTGGAGGGCGGGACGCAGGTGCGCGCCGGTCGCGCGGAACCCGTCGACGCAGAAGCAGTGGTCGAAGCCGTGGGCGATGCGGAGTTGCTCGTCGTCGGCCTCGATATCGCGGCCGAGCGGCTTGGGCGAGCGGAAATCGAACGCGGTGCCCTCGACGTCGCGCAGCTCCCCGGTGGGAACCGAGTGCTCGTCGACGACGAGCACCTGCGACGCGTTGACGGAGACGACCTGTCCCAAGATGCTTCCGGAATCATGGCCGGCCAGGTTGAAGTAGGCATGGTTGGTCATGTTCACGAACGTGCGGCGATCGGAGGTCGCCGCGTAGCGCAGGCGCAGGACGCCGGCGGGCGTGAGCGTGTACTCCGCCGTGAACGCGCGCTCGCCGGGAAGGCCGAGCTCGCCGTGGGCGAGGGCGGTGGTGAAGCGGACGGTGTTCTCGGCGTCAATGACCTCGGCGTTCCACACGCGCTTGTGCAGGCCGTGATCGAGGTCGGTGTGGAGGTTGTTCTCCCCTTCGTTCTTCACGAGGTGCCACGTCTCGCCGTCGATGGTGAGCTCGGCGCCGCCGATACGGTTGGCGGAAGGGGCGATGGTCGCGCCGTAGCAGGAGGGGTTGGTCGCGGTGTAGCCGTCGATCGTTCCGTAGCCCAAGACGATGTCGGCGCACTCGCCGTTCTCATCGGGGGCGTCGATCCCGATGATGGTGGCGCCGAAGTCCATGACACGGACGGTGATGCTGCCGTTGTCGATGGCATAGCAGGTGACCTGTGCGCCATCCGGTGTCGTTCCAAAAGGTGTTGCGCTGATCATGGTTCCTCCTTGTTCGAGGTGCGTAAATTCGCTGCCCCCATTATAGGGAAACGACGGCCGATTGCCCTTGCCGGACGGCGCCGGGGCGGGCTCCTACAGGCCCATCTCCGCCTTGAGGCGCGCGAGGTCGTCGTCGACGGCGGCGTCGTTGACCGCAGAGGCGTACTTCTTCTCGAGGTCGGCAACCTCATCTGCCGGCTCCTCGTTCAGCTCCGCCATGGCGTCGGCGGTGTCGAGCATGCGATCCGCCTTGGCCTCCATGCGGTCGAACGCCTCGATGGCGCTCTCGGCGCGGTCGGAGCTGGAGGTGAAGCCGGCGACCTTCACCTGCGTCTTGGCGACGGCGACCTTGGCCTTGATGGTCTCGCGGCGGCTCTTGAGGTTCTCGATGTCGCGCACGAGCTTGTCGTGCATCTGGCGCATCTTGTCGGCGTTGGCGTGCGCGGCGTCGTATGCCTTCTCCAGCTCGGCGCCAGCGGTCGCGAGCTGCTGCTTTTTGCCCAAAAACGTGCGTGCGTCGCCTTCGTTGCCCGCGGCGAGGGCCTTCTTCGCGAGATCCTCCATGCGCGCGATCTCGGCGGCGTTGTCGTCGACCATGCGGCGGCAGCGCTTCTCCTCGGCGATGACACCGGCGGTCTCCTGCCTGACCTCGGCGAGCGACTCGGTGAGGTCGACGAGGTACTGGTCGATCATCTTCGCCGGATCCTCGGCGTGGTCGAGCAGCTCGTTGATGTTGGCTTTCACGATCGTGGTGAAGCGCTCTAAGATTCCCATTGCATTCCTTTCTGCAGGGAGGCCGGTGCCTCTTCTTCTATGTCGCCGCCTTGCGGGCAAGGCGGCCTATCGACGCGCCGATCAGCTTGTGGCGTCATCTTCGTATTTATCCGCCAGGTCCTCGATGTCCGAGTCGCCGAACGTCTCGAGCGGGGTGTTGAGGATCTTCTCCGCCTGCTCGCGACGCTCGCGGTCGGCCGTCCTCTTCTTCTTGACGATGAAGACCGCGATGCCGCCGACCACGGCGACGCCGACGACCGCCAGCCCCACGGTCCCCATCATGTCGGATGTCTGCTTGCGCTCAGCTGCCCCCATGATGAGGTCGGCGGTGTTCGCGAACGCCTCGGAGAATATCTCCTCCTCGGACAGCGAGTAGTCGTTGTAGGCGCGCTCGATCTGCGTGGCGAGGATGCTGCACGCTTCGCTGTCCATCACGTCGGCGGCCAAAGACCCGATCGCGTAGCCGCAGGTGTACGAGCCGTTCCCGTCATCGCAGAAGACGAGCAGGAAGTGTCCCTCGTCGCTGAAGAGCTGGTCGTAGAGTTCCTCGGCGAGATCGGTGAGCTGCGACACCGACGTGGTGGTCCCGTTGGGCAGGATGTACACGTAGGGCTGCACGCCGGTCTTCTCGTAAAACGCGCGCATGCCTGACTCGAGGGCCGCCGGATCGTGGATCCAGTCGCCATCCTGGTCAGTGTAGTAGGCGGTCTCGGTGACCGAGCCGGGTGCCAGCTCCTCGCGGATGACGGTCGATGCGTTTTGCTCGGTGTAGTCGGACGAGCAGGAGGGCATGAAGGCCGCGACGAGCGCGCCGAGCAGGGCGAGCACCACGAGGGCGATGATCGCGCCCGCGCATCCGCTCCGTCCTCCGCTTCCGCCTCCACGCACCGGGCCCTTGCCTCCGCCGTCCGTGACGACGACGGTGGGGCGCCTGTTCATGAGGCTCCCCATGAGAAAGCCGCCCAGAAAGCCCCCGCCCGAGGAGCGCGGGGGCGGTCCCCCCATGCCTCCCATGGGCGCGCCGCCGAATCCGCCGAACGACCCGGGACGCCGGGCGCTTCTGCCGCCGCTTCTTCCGAATCCTCCGCGGCCTCCGGAAAACCCGCCCGAGCGGCGTCCGCCGCCGGAGCCGAAGCCTCCGCCCGAGCGCCCCCCGCCGGGTGAACCCGATCTACCCATGGAGATGCCCTTTCTGCCTGCGCGCGGCACGGCCGCGCGTGTCTTTCAATAGACAGATTATTCCCACTCCCGCGGGCATGCGTGACCTTCAACGCGCATTTGTACGCCGAACGCGCCCGCTCGGAGTTTGCCCGGTTTTGCCCGCCCGCCGCTTTCGTTTGGTTGCGGTTGGATCCGACCGTTGGCGAGCGCGCGAGCCAAGGCGGATGGCGCGCACGGTACAATGGCGTTCAGTTAGGGCCGCAGGCTGTCCGGAGGAAGGAACGAACATGATCCTCACCGTTACCATGAACCCCTCGATCGATACGCGCTATTCCGTCGACCACCTGGTCATCGACGACGTCAACCGCGTGACGCCGGCCAAGACGGCGGGCGGCAAGGGCCTGAACGTGAGCCGCGTGCTCGTGCAGCTGGGGGATGACGTGGTGGCGACCGGCCTGCTCGGAGGCCATTCCGGCGCATATCTGGGCGAGCTGATGGACGCCGACGGCATCACCCATCGCTTCACGCCGATCGCGGGCGAGTCCCGCACCTGCATCGCGCTGCTGCACGACGGCAACCAGACCGAGTTTCTGGAGAGCGGCCCGACCGTGAGCGCCGAGGAGCTCGAGGCGTTCGTGGGCAACTACGCCGATCTGGTTTCCAAGGCGTCGTGCGTGACGCTTTCCGGCTCGCTGCCCAAGGGGGTTCCCGCCGACACCTACGCGCGCCTGGTCGCCATCGCGGCCGGGGCGGGCGTCCCGGTGCTGCTGGACACGTCGGGTGCCGCGCTCGACGCCGCGCTCGAGGCGGATGTCAAGCCGACGCTCGTCAAGCCCAACCTCACCGAGATCAACGGCCTGCTGGGCACGAGCTTCACCTCCGACGACCTGTCGGATCTGCGTCAGACCCTGGCGGCGGACGCCCGCTTTGCCGGCATCCCGTGGGTCGTGGTCAGCATGGGCGCCGCCGGCTCGGTCGCGTTCCATGACGGGCGCACGCTGCGCGCTCGCACGCCGCGCATCGAGGCGGTCAACGCGACCGGCTCGGGAGACTCCACGATTGCCGGGTTCGCCCATGCCATCGCTGCGGGCTCGGACGCCGAGGAGGTCCTGCGCTGCGGCAACACCTGCGGCACGCTGAACGCCATGGACCCGCAGACCGGCCATCTGGTCATGGACAAGTGGGACGAGATCTACCAGGGCGTGGAGATCTCCGAGCTGTAGCCATCAGCGCGCATAGCTTCTCACGCGAAGGTGCCTCCGACTAGGTTGTTCCGGTTGGAGGCGCCTTTGTGTATTGCCCCGCTGTTGCGCACGAACTCGCCAGAGGAGGTTCCGGGCTGAACATTTGCTGAAAAATCGACGTTATGAGTGACTAGAACCTGGACCCGCCCGAAATGGCATCTTCAGCGCCGACGTTTCCGCAGGTCGCACGCGCGCGGCAGGTGCGCTTTCCCGGGCCTTCCAGATTGACTCGCTCAAAACGTCAATTTTTCAGCGAACGTCCGGCCAGGAACCTCCGCTGACGGCGCGCTTCATCTCCGTAGTGCGCCTGCGGGCGGCCAGGTCTCGTGTTTACGGGTTATGAGCGCTATGCGACGATAAGGGTCGGGTGCGACGAGCCCTCGGGCAGCGAGGCGATTTCGTTTGAAAGGATGCCGTCGGCGTCCGCGTCCACCACGACGGTGTCCACGTCGGCGATCGAGGCGAACCGGAACAGCCCTTGACCGTCGAGCTTGCTGGCATCCGCCAGCACGATGCGTTCCCGCGCGGCTTCCATCATGCCGCTTTTGACCTCGGCCATCTGGGCATAGTTCGTCATGAGGCCGCAGCCACTCACGATGGCGGTCGGGCAGATGATCGCCTTGTCGGCATGGAGGATCTCCAGCGACCGCATGGTGAGAGGGCCGTATGTGTAGCGATGGCCCTTGCGCAGCGCGCCGCCGAGCAGGATCGCGTCGACCGCGGGCAGGCTCTCGTCGATGAAGTCGGCGATGGTCACGTCGGCGGTGATGACGGTGATGCCGGAGCGCTGGCTGAGCATGCGGACGAACTCGAGCGCCGTCGTGCCCGAGTCGACGAGCAGGGCGTCCCCGTCCTCGACCAGCTCGATGGCGGCGCGCGCGATCGCCTGCTTGGCCGCGACGTTGACGTTCACGCGCTTGTCCTGGATGGAGACGGTCAGCGTCTTGTGCAGCGAGACCGCGCCGCCGTGGGTGCGGCGCAGCTTGCCATCCGCCTCGAGGGCATCGAGGTCGGCGCGGATGGTGACCGCAGATACCCCGAACGTCCGGGCCAGCTCCGCCACCTGCACCGAGGCCGTGCGGTCGAGCATCGACATGATGGCGGCGCGCCGTTCTTCGGCAAACGAATGAGGGATGGTATCGGCCATGGCGGACCCCTTTCGATCTCGCGCGATGCTGCTGGGAGCGGGCGGCGGGGGAGGGTAGCTCCGCCGTTTGTGCAGATTCTATTGTGCGCCAAGTTTCTTTTTAGAAAGCAAAGAACAGTCGATTTCTTTGGTTTTGCAAAAGCAATCGAAGGCAGTGCATCGTATCCGGGTGAGGGCCGTCCTATGAGGCGGCCTTGGCGCCGTGGCCGTCCGCATCCGAACCCTCACATAGGGTAAAACTTGCAAATCACCAGGTAGCTGGCCACATTGTGCCGATCAAGCCGGCAAATTGTGCGTGTCGAGGCAATATTGCATCGTCGCCGCGCGCCGTTTGCCATCGGGCGGGCGGTGGGGCGGACAGGATGCCGAACGTGCTGTCAAGACCTCGGAACACATTCAACTACCAGCGAAAACCATGAATAACAACATATGATCCGCCCCGATGGGGCATGTCGGGCGCCACGCCGTTCATCTACGGATTCGAGCCGTTTGCGGCTGCTGGCGGCCGAACCCGTGGACCCTCTCCTTGTGTCAATCCCTAGAGTCGAGCATGTCCGCTTTCCGCAATCCCCTACAGAACGGGTGGTGCCATGACAAACTCAATGACAGCCACGCAGGACCGATCTCTTGCGATCGAGAAGAAGAAGCGCCTGGAGCAGGGCTTCTTCAAGAAGGGCATCGCCATCGCCCTGTTCTCGGGCATAGCGTACGGCCTGTATTCCGCCTTCGTGGTGGCCGCGCAGACCCAGGGCATCTGGGTCGACTGGTCGACGGCGCTGCCCGCCGGCGGCTTCATGCTCGTCTTCATCCTGCCCACGCTCGCCAGCGCGATCAACGACAGCTGCAGCGCTCTGTGGGCGCTTGCCGCCACCATCAAGCAGGGGAAGCTTCCCGATTTCATCGCCACGCTGGGCACCAAGCCCGGTCTCATCATGGTCGCTGCGGCCATGGTGGGCGGTCCCATCGGCAGCGCGGCCTACATCATCGCGCTGTCCATGGCCGGCACGATCGTGACCCCGGTCGCCGCGCTCTGCCCTGCCATCGGCTCCATCATCTCCCGCGTCCTCTACAAGCAGAAGCTCGGCGCACGCGGCGTCACCGGCATCCTCATCTGCATGCTCGGCTCCGGCCTCATCGGCGTCTCGAGCCTCACCGGCGATCTGGGCGCCAACGCGGTTCCCGGCATCTGCCTGGCGCTCGTGTGCGCGTTGGCCTGGGGCATCGAGGGCTGCGTCGCCGGTTACGGAACCTCGATGATCGACTCGCAGGTCGGCATCACCATCCGCCAGTGCACCTCCGGTCTTGGCAACCTGCTCATCATCCTGCCCCTGCTCACCGTCGCCAGCGGCAACAGCCTGGCCGAGACCTACTCCTGCGTGGCCGGTGCCTTCACCAACCTGCCGTCGCTCGTGTTCTTCATCGTGAGCGGCATGTTCGCCTACCTCTCCTACATGAACTGGTATCGCGGCAACAGCATGTGCGGCACCGCGCTCGGCATGGCCTGCAACGGCACCTATGCCTTCTTCGTGCCGCTGTGCACCTGGATCATCGTCGGCCTGTTCATGGGCTTCGACGGCTATGCGCTGCCCGCGATCGCCTGGATCGCCGCGGTGGTCATGGTCATCGGCGTCACTGTGATCGCCGTCAACCCGCTCGATTTCTTCAGGAAGGAGAAGGCAGCATGAAGCGACCGCTGAACTACGCGATGCTCAAGTATTTCACGACCGTCGACGAGGCTTCGGTCGACGACGTGAGGGCGGCCCTGAACGACGAGTACGGCACGCACTCCGCATTCAAGAAGCCCAAGATGATCGAGGCGCTCATGACCGCCGAGAAGAACGGCCTGATCGAGGAGGCGCGCTTCGATCTGGACGATGCCGGCGAGGTGCGCATCTACTACCGCGCCACGCCAGAGCAGAAGCAGTCGATCAACTCCTACATCAAATAGGGGGACACCATGCGATACCAGGGAGAACAGGCCATCGGCCTCATCGAGACCATCGGTATGGTGCCCGCGCTTCTGGCCGCCGACGCCATGCTCAAGGCGGGAGACACCGAGCTCGTGTCGTACGAGAACGTGGGCTCCACGCTCGTGACCGTCATCGTGACCGGCGACGTGGCCGCCTGCGAGGCGGCGGTCGCCGCCGGCGCCGAGGCCGCTGCAAGCATCGGCAAGCTCACGGCGCACAACGTCATGAAGCGCCCCGTGCCCGCCGTGGGCGATGTGGTGTCCGTCCATGACGTCGATTACTAGGGAGGCTGTCATGACTGAGTCCTTTGCCGGCGCGCTGGGCGCTGTCGAGACCTTCGGGCTGGTCTTCGTCCTCGAGGCCGCCGACGCCATGTGCAAGGCGGGCGACGTCGAGCTCGTGGGCTACGAGAACACGGCGTCGGGGTACATCTCGATCCTCGTCGAGGGCGACGTCGCCGCCGTGGAGGCCGCGGTCGCCGCCGGCACGTCCGCCGTCCGCGAGCTGGGTGCCGAGCCCTACAGCTCGGTGGTGATCCCCCGCCCGCACCCGAGCCTCAAGAAGATCACCCGACGCTACCGCGTCGAGAACCTGCTTCCGTACGAGGGGTGATCTCCTATGGCCCTGATCGATACCGATCTGCAGTCGGTGCAGGAGGCGCGCATCCTGCTCGAGCGCGCCGTCGAGGCGCAGCGCGTCCTGGAGGGCCTGCCTGAGCCGCTGATCGACGGGTTCCTCTGCTTGCTTGGGGAGAAGCTTCCCTCCCGTGCGGCCGAGTGCGCGCGGGCGTCGGTCGCCGAGAGCGACTACGGTTGCGCGGAGGACGAGGAGGCGCTCGTGCGCTGGGTCCTCTCCGACATGCTCGCCGAAGTGCGTGCCGAGACCCCTGCCTCACGCATCTGCGCGGGCTCCCGTGCGCCCGAAGTCGCCCTGTCGAAGGGCGTCGCCGTGTCGCTGCTGCCCGACTGGCTCTCGGTGCCCACGCTGATGAGCCAGCTGCTGTGCGCCGTGAAGTCGCGCAGCGCCATCGTGTTCTCGGCGCGCCCGCGCGCCCATGCCGCCTGCGCCGAGCTCATGCACGCGGTGGCCGAGGTCGCCGCCGCCTGCCATTACCCGCTCGACGCCGTGGGCTTTCTGGGCACCTATGCGCCGGAGGGCGAGTCGTGGCTCGTCTCGCAGGGCGCGGCGCGCGTGGTGATCGAGAACCGCGAGGGCTCCGGCGCCGCGACGCTGACCGCCCCTCCTGCCGGCACCGACGTCTACCGCGCCTCCATCGGCAACAACCCCGCCTTCGTGGAGGCCACGGCGGACCTCGCCCACGCCGCCGACGAGATCGTTTCCGGCGCGTCGTTCGCCTGCGGTCTTCTGCCGGGCGCCGAGCAGTCGGTGGTGGTCGAGGCGGCTGTGGCGGACGCCTTCGCGGCGGTCCTGCGCGCCCGCGGTTGCCAGTTCCTCTCCCATGAGGAGGGGGAGCGCCTGGCACGGGTCATGTTCGCCCCCGACGGCAGCCCGTACCCCGAGCTCATCGGCAAGACGGCCCGCGACCTCGCCCAGCGCGCGGACATCGCGGTGGCCGAGAACTGCCGCGTGCTCGTGGTGGAGCGCCCCTACGTGTCGACCCGCAGCGTGCTGTCGGGCGTGAAGTACGGCCCCGTGATCTCGCTGTACGTCGAGGAGAACTGGCGCGATGCCTGCGAGAAGTGCATCGAGCTCATCCTGGCCGGCGGGCAGGGCAACGCCCTGGCAATCTTCTCGCGAGACCCCGAGGTCATCGAGCAGTTCATCGTGAAAAAGCCCGTGGGCCGCGTGCTGGTGAACGTGAGCACCGGCTTGGGAGGCATCGGCTGGCACGCCGACCTGCCGCGCACCCTCACGATGACGGGCTGGGAGCGCGCCACCACCTCCGAGCTGGGCGTGACCTACCGCGACTTCATCCGCCACCGCCAGGTGGGCATCGGCTTCACGCCCGAGGACGCCCGCCTGCTCGAGGAGGCCCGCGCCTGCCAGGGGACGTGCGCGATCCCGGCGGCCGCGGCCCGTGAATCCCATCCATCCGCGGGTGCGAGCGCCCGTGCCGCGGCACCCGAGCCGCATGACTCGTCGGATTGGTTCTCCAGGTTTCTGGAGTCCGTGAACACATTAGGAAATGAGGAGTGATATGGACATCAAGGAATTTGCCCGCGAGCTTTCCGATGCCACGCGCGAGATGACGCCCGAGCAGCGCGACGCCGTGCGCAGCATGTTCGAGCGCGTCTACGACCAGCTCGACCGTCCGCTGTCCTGCGGTCCCAGCGCCGCCGGTAGTACCACCGAGGTCCCCGACGGCCCCACCCCGCGCCAGGTGCGCCTGAAGGAGAACTTCCTGAAGCAGGTCCCCACCATCACCACCTACCGCGCCCGCGCCGTCACGGAGTACACCAAGAAGTACCCCGGCATGCCCAGGGTGCTGCTGCGCGCCAAGTGCTTCCGCCACTGCTGCGAGACCGCCCCGCTCGTCATCCAGGACGACGAGCTCATCGTGGGCAACCCCTGCGGTGCCCCGCGCGCCGGCGCCTTCTCGCCCGACATCGCCTGGCGCTGGCTGCGCGATGAGATCGACACCATCGGCGACCGACCGCAGGACCCCTTCTTCATCTCGGAAGAGGACAAGAAGTACATGCGCGAGGAGCTCTTCCCGTTCTGGGAGGGTAAGTCGCTCGACGAGCACTGCGAGGACCAGTACCGCGAAGCCGGCGTCTGGGAGCTCTCCGGCGAGTCCTTCGTGTCGGACTGCTCGTACCATCAGATCAACGGCGGCGGCGACTCCAACCCCGGCTACGACGTCATCCTCATGAAGAAGGGCATGGCCGACATCCAGGCCGAGGCCCGCGAGCACCTGGCGGCCCTCGACTACGAGAACCCCGACGACCTCGACAAGATCTACTTCTACAAGGCGGTCGTCGAGACCACCGAGGGCGTCATGATCTACGCGCGCCGTCTGTCCGACTACGCCCGCACGAAGGCCGCCGCCGAGACCGATCCCTGCCGCCGCGCCGAGCTCGAGCAGATTGCCGAGAACCTCGCGAACGTGCCCGCCCACAAGCCGCGCACCTTCTGGGAGGCCATCCAGTCCGTATGGGTCATCGAGAGCCTGCTGCCGGTCGAGGAGAACCAGACCGGCATGTCCATCGGCCGCGTCGACCAGTACATGTACCCCTTCTTCAAGGCCGACATCGAGGCCGGTCGCCTCACCCCGTACCAGGCCTTCGACCTGGCGGGCTGCATGCTCATCAAGATGAGCGAGATGATGTGGGTCACCTCCGAGGGCTCCTCCAAGTTCTTCGCCGGCTACCAGCCCTTCGTCAACATGACCCTGGGCGGCGTGACCCGCGAGGGCAAAGACGCCACCAACGAGCTCACCTACCTGCTCATGGACGCCGTGCGCCACGTGAAGGTCTACCAGCCCTCCGTCGCCTGCCGCATCCACAACAAGAGCCCTGAGAAGTACCTGCGCAAGATCGTCGACGTCGTGCGCTCGGGCATGGGCTTCCCCGCCTGCCACTTCGACGATGCCCACATCAAGATGATGCTCGCCAAGGGCGTCTCGGTCGAGGACGCGCGCGACTACTGCATGATGGGCTGCGTCGAGCCGCAGAAGTCCGGCCGCCTGTACCAGTGGACCTCCACGTCCTACACCCAGTGGCCGATCGCCATCGAGCTCGTGCTCAACCACGGCGTGCCGCTGTGGTACGGCAAGCAGGTGACGCCCGACATGGGCCCCGTCTCGCAGTACAAGACCTTCGAGGAGTTCGACCGCGCGGTCAAGGAGACCATCTACTACATCACCAAGTGGACGAGCGTGGCCACCGTCATCTCGCAGCGCGTGCACCGCGAGATGGCGCCCAAGCCGCTCATGTCCATCATGTTCGAGGGCTGCATGGAGCACGGGCGTGACGTCTCCGCCGGCGGCGCCATGTACAACTTCGGCCCCGGCGTGGTGTGGAGCGGCCTTGCGACCTATGCCGATTCGATGGCTGCCATCAAGAAGCTCGTCTTCGATGAGCACAAGTACACCCTGGAGGAGCTCAATGAGGGCCTCAAGGCCGATTTCGTCGGCTACGAGCAGATGCGCCAGGACTGCCTGGCTGCGCCCAAGTACGGCAACGACGACGACTACGCCGACGACCTCTGCGCGGACATCGTCTATTACACCGAGCACATCCACAGCCAGTTCAAGACGCTCTACTCGCGCCTGTCCCACGGCACGCTGTCCATCTCGAACAACACGCCGTTCGGCCAGATGACCGGCGCCTCCGCCAACGGCCGCCGCGCGTGGACCCCGCTGTCCGACGGCATCAGCCCTACCCAGGGCGCCGACCACAAGGGCCCGACCGCCATCATCAAGTCGGTCTCCAAGATGGCCAACGACAGCATGAACATCGGCATGGTGCACAACTTCAAGCTCATGGCCGGCCTGCTCGACACCCCCGAGGGCGAGAACGGCCTGGTCACCCTGCTGCGCACCGCGTGCATGTTCGGCAACGGCGAGATGCAGTTCAACTACCTGGACAACCAGACCCTGATCGACGCCCAGGCCCACCCCGAGGAGCACCGCGACCTCGTTGTCCGCGTCGCCGGCTACAGCGCCTTCTTCGTCGAGCTGTGCAAGGACGTTCAAGACGAGATTATTAGCCGCACCATGCTGACTAAGTTCTAGCGGACCCGACTGGCCGGACCGAGGCACCCCGCTTTGCCGCTCAAGCCTTCGGGGGCCGCACGCTAGGCGTGCGCCCTTGGCTTTCGCGGCAATCTCGGGCACCTCGGCCGGCCGTAGATCCGGGTTGATGGGCGACGGGCGGCAGCCCCTTCGGGGCAGGCCGTCGGGCGGGTTGATTCGGGTTTCTGGTGGCAGCCCCTTTGGGGCGGGCCGCCGGATGGGTTGACCTGGGTATTGCGGCAGACCTTCGGGATCTGCCATGTGCGACTGGTTTGGAATGTGTGAGAGGAGGATGACCGTGGGCGGTATGCAGGAAGCGCCGGCGCGCAGCGTGCGCACGTTCAACGTGCAGAAGTACAACATGTACGACGGGCCGGGCGTGCGCTCCATGGCCTTCTTCAAAGGTTGCCCGCTGCGCTGCAAATGGTGCTCCAATCCCGAGAGCCAGCATCGCGGGTTCGAGATCATGCTCAAGCGCGATGCGTGCGTGAGCTGCGGCGCCTGCGCGGCGGCGTGCCCGGTGGGGGTGCACCGCATGGTCGACGGCGCGCACGTGGTCGACCGCGGCGTGTCGTGCATCGGCTGCGGCGCCTGCGAGAAGGCGTGCCTCTACGGCGCGGTGCAGGTGATGGGCGAGGACCGCTCCATCGACGAGCTCGTGGCCTTCTTCGACGAGGATGCCGACTTCTACCGCATGTCGGGCGGCGGCATCACCCTGTCGGGCGGCGAGGCGCTGTCTCAGCCGCAGGGCGCCAAGAGCCTGCTGGCCGCCAGCCGCGAGCGCGGCTACCACACGGCGGTCGAGACCTGCGGCTATCTCCCCACCGAGACGCTGCTGGGCATCGCGCCCTATGTCGATCTGTTCCTGTACGACATCAAGCTCATGGACCCGGTGCGCCACAAGTATTGGTCCGGCGTGAACAACGAGCTGATCCTCGAGAACGTGCGCACCCTGCTCGAGCAGGGCTACAACGTGCGCGTGCGCATGCCGCTGCTGCGCGGGGTCAACGACTCCGAGGCCGACATCAAGGCCGTCATCGAGTTCTTCAGCCCCTACCGCTACCAGAAGAACTTCGACGGCGTCGACCTTCTGCCCTACCACAAGCTGGGTGTTGGCAAGTACGCGCAACTCGACCTCGCCTACGAGATCGAGGACGACCCGTCGCTTTCCGATGCCGACCTCGATCGCGTGGCCGGCTGGATCAAGGGCGCGGACTTCGCCGTCAACCTCGTGAGGCACTAGGGGGGACACATGGGAGCCAACGACCATCTCACCCGCATCGTCCAGGAGTCGGTGCCGGGCAAGCAGGTGACGATCGCGCACGTGATCGCCTCTCCGGGGCCGGACATCCACGAGCGCATCGGGGTGCCGACGGGCGACTCGATCGGCATCCTCACCCTCACCCCGGCCGAGACCGCCATCATCGCGGCCGACGTGGCCTCGAAGGCGGCGCCGGTGTCCATCGGCTTTCTCGACCGGTTCACCGGCTCGGTGGTGGTGCTGGGCGACGTCCAGAGCGTCGAGGAGTCCATCCGCGAAGTGGTGCGCATGCTCCACGACGACCTGGGCTTCTGCACGGTGGGGGTGACCAAGTCGTGATGGAGCGGCGCGTGATGGTGGTGGGGCTCGACGGCGCGGGCAAATCGACCGTGGCCGACCTCATCGAAGGGGAGCCCTCCGACCATCGCCACCGCGAGGACCTGTACTACCGCAGCCGCGTCCTCGAGGTGCCCGGGCGCTACATCGAGAACCACTGGATGCACAACACGATCCTCATGTTGGCGCAGAACCAGGCGGCAGCAGCGCTGTTCTTGATAGACGGCGACACGCTCGAGAGTTTCTACTCGAGCGGGTACGCCCGGGCGTTCACCATCCCCTGCCTGGGCGTGCTCACCAAGTGCGCGCACCTTACGCCCGAGGAGCGCGCGCGGGGGATGGAGCGGCTCGTCGACGCGGGGTGCTCCGAGTCCCTGGCCGTCTCGACCGAGACCGGGCAGGGGGTTCGCGAGCTTCTCGCCTGGATCGACGGGCACGCGATGACCCGTATGGATGCGAGCGGACACCGAAAGGAGGAACCATGCGCTATGTGACCGAGGACGATTTGCGCGCCGCCTACGCGGCGGAGCCGTTTGCGCGCTACGCGCTGCCAGCCGACGCGAAGCTCACGCCGAGCGCGCGGCAGTTCCTCGTCGACTTCCGCATCGACGTGATCGGGGACGGTGCTGCGGTCGCTCCGCACGCCGCTGCGAAAGATGCGCCCGGAGACGCCGATACCGCTGTGCCGGCCGCTGCCGCGCCGGTCTCCCGCGGGGCGCTGCTCGACGACGTGCGCCTGCTCGGCGCCAAGCTCCGCCTGCTGGCGCATCGCGCCCTCGGCGTGGACGCGGCGCTCGCGCGCGCCTGCGATGAGCTGGGGCATGCCTGGCTGCACGGCCTTATGGTCGCGGACGCCGAGGTTCCTCGCGCAGACGGCGCCGCCGGGGCGAAAGGGCCCTGCGCCCCCTTGGAGCCCGCGCTTCTCGCCCCCGTGCACCCGCTGTACTTCGAGGCCGCCGTGATCGATGCCGAGCTCGCGCGCGCCATGCGTTTCTGGGATGCCGCCTGCGCGGATCTCGATCAGGAGGGCAGGAATGCGGTTCGCGCCTGGCTGGGCGCCGCCGGGGGCCTGCGCGCGACCATCGCCGCCTGCGCGGCACGAGCCGAGAAGGAGGCGTACCGTGGTTGATTTTTCTGAGAGCGACCGCAAGCTCGAGCAGCTGATCGCCAGCGAGGGGCATGCTCCCCGGCAGGTCGAGGGCGCCGAGCTGTACTGCGGCCTCGACGTGGGCACGGCGTTCATCGTGCTTGCCGTCGTGGATGCGGCCGGCGAGCCGGTCGCCTGCGCCTACCGTTTCGCCGACGTCGTGCGCGACGGCATGGTGGTCGACTACATCGGCGCCTGCGACATCGCCCGCGAGCTCAAGGCCGAGCTCGAGGGGCAGCTGGGCGTCGAGCTCGTCCGCTGCGCGGCGGCCATCCCGCCGGGCACCGAGAACCTGGACGGCGGCGTGGTGCGCAACGTGGCCGAGTCCGCCGGCTTCGAGGTCTCGGCCATGCTGGACGAACCGACCGCGGCCAACCTCCTCATCGGCCTTTCGGACGGTGCGGTGGTGGATATCGGCGGCGGCACCACGGGCGTGTCGATCGTCCAGGGCGGGCGAGTGCTCGAGAGCGTGGACGAGTCCACGGGCGGAACGCATCTCACCCTGGTGCTCGCCGGTGCCAAGGGCATGGCGTTCGCCGAGGCCGAGGCCTACAAGCGCGAGCCCTCCCACCATGCCGAGGTGCTGCCCATCGTGCGCCCCACGGTGGACAAGGTCGCCACGATCGTCGCGCGGGCCATCGCGCCCTACGACGTGGACGAGGTGGTCCTCGTGGGCGGCACCGCCGAGCTGACTGGCATCGAGCAGCGCGTCGAGAAGCAGCTGGGCATCGCCACGCGCAAGCCGGCGCACCCCATGTTCGTGACGCCTTTGGGCATCGCGCTCGGATGCCTGGCTGCCGAGCGGGGTGGGCGCTGATGGACATCCGTCTGATCAAGGCCCCGTCCCCCGGCGTGATGCGGATCATCCGCGCCCGCAGCGGCGTGCGCTGGGGAGAGGATTTCTGCCCGGCCGCGGTCGGGCTCGTGCAGGGCAAGCTCATCGAGATGCTCGTGGCGAGCGACATCGCCGAGAAGACCGCCGGCGTCACCGTGAGCGACATCCGCGGCGCCTGCCCCCAGCACATGGTCTGCCTGGCGGTGGCGGGTGACACGGCGGAGGTCATGGAATGCCTGGCGCGGATCGAACGGGGAGGGGGTGAGGCCCGTGGTGGTGTGTAAGCTCGTCGGCTCGCTCTGGGCGACGCGCAAGTACGAGGAGCTCAACGGCATGAAGCTCATGCGCGTCGAGATCATCGAGGGCGCGGATGCCGGGCGGCGCATCGTCTGCGTGGACACCGTGAGCGCCGGCGTCGACGACCGCGTGCTCGTGGCCGAGGGGACGGCCGCCTACCTGTTCATGAAGGAGAAGTTCGACGTCAACGCCCCGGTTGACGCGGCGATCGTAGGAATTATCGACGAAGACGTGAGTCTATAAGAAAGGAGGAGCAGATGAAGCGACTGATCAGCGCGGCCGACGTGCAGGCGGCGGCCAAGCGCGGGGAGCGCCTTGTCGTGGACGACAACACCATCGTGACCGCTCAGGCGGCAGATGAGGCCCGCGAGCTGGGCGTCGAGCTGGTGCGCGGCGACGCCTCCGCGGCTGTTGCGACGCCGGCGCCCGCACCTGCGGCGGCGCCCGCGCCGGTGGAGCCCGCAGCCGCGTCTGCCGCCGAACCTGCCGCCGAGCCCGCGACGGGCAGCGGCACCTGTCCGGTGCTCACCTATGCGCGCGAGCACGAGCCCGTGCTCTCTGCCGAGGAGATGGAGCGGGTCATCGGCGACGCCATCGACAAGGGGGTCTGGACCGAAGGGCAGCTCGCCGAGCTGTTCGGCAGCGCGCTTGGCGGCGCGTCGGCGCGCACATGCGCCCCGCTCACCGTGCCGGTCGGCGTCTCGGGCCGCCACATCCATCTGTCCCAGGCCGATCTGGACGCCCTGTTCGGCGCCGGCCACGAGCTCACGTGCGCCAAGGAGCTCTCGCAGCCCGGCCAGTTCGCCGCCAAGGAGACGGTGACCCTGGCCGGTCCCAAGGGCGTCATCGAGCGCGTGCGCGTGCTCGGGCCCGTTCGTCCCGAGACCCAGGTCGAGATTCTCTCCGGCGACACCTTCAAGCTGGGCGTGAAGGCCCCGGTGCGCCTGTCCGGCGACCTCGCCGGCACCCCGGGCGTGACCGTGATCGGCCCGGCCGGCTCGGTGGCGCTCACCCACGGCGTCATGGTGGCCGCCCGCCACATCCATATGTCCTGCTCCGAGGCGGCCGAGCGCGGCCTGCACGACGGGCAGACCGTATCCATCGTCGTCGCGGGGGAGCGCGGCGGGCGCTTGGACAACGTGATCGTCCGCGCCAACGACGCGAGCGCCCTCGATTTCCATATCGACACCGAGGAGGCCAACGCACTCGGCCTCAAGAACGGATCTGTCGCCGAGATCGTCAAGTAATAGGCACCCGTGCCCCGAGGTAGGGGCGCGCCTGAACCAAGAAGGAGACTGCAATGGCAAACATGACCCAGGCCCTCGGCATGATTGAGACGAAGGGGCTCGTCGGCGCCGTGGAGGCGGCCGACGCCATGGTGAAGGCGGCCAACGTGTCGCTGATCGGCAAGGAGCAGGTCGGCGGCGGCCTCGTCACCGTGT
>NZ_NFJE01000030.1:0-2653 GCF_002159695.1 Collinsella sp. An271
GGACGCGGTCACGACGGCTGCCACCTTCTTAGTGTGCTTCCTGTTGACGCAAGCTGTCATACGTCTTTCTCCTTCCGTAAGGAACAGATAATCGCCAGTTACGGAAGGGGCCCTCTATCAGCATGGCGCCATTTCCCTTGCCGCGCTGCGTGTCAAGATGTAGCATTATCTTGGCACGCAGCGCGGCAAGAAAGGCGGACGGCATGAACAGCGTCATAGCGGAGAAGATCCAGGACTTCATCGATGACGGCATCCCCGAGGCGTTCGAGCGAGACCTTGACCTGGGCCCGGTGCGCCCGCCGGCGCGCGGCAACCTCGCCACGGTCGTCACCGGCGTCCGCAGGTGCGGGAAAACCTACCGGCTGTTCCAGGAGATGAGGCGCATCGTGGCGGAGGGCTGGCCGCCCGAGTCGATCCTCTACTTCAACTTCGAGGACGAGCGCCTGAAGCCCTACCGCCCCGGCCTGCTCGCCGAGGTCCTCGACACGTTCTACGCCATGAGGCCCTCCGCCCGCCGCGACGGCGCGTTCCTGTTCTTCGACGAGATCCAGGAGGTCCCCGAGTGGGGGGCCTTCCTGCGCCGCGTGGTGGACGGGACGAGGTCGACCGTCTACGTCACGGGGTCGTCCTCGCGCATGCTCTCGGCAGACCTCGCCTCCGAGTTCCGCGGCAGGGCCATCTCGCGCGAGCTGTTCCCCATGGGCCTCTCCGAGTACGCGCGCTACCACGGCGTCGAGGTGCCGGCGGGCGCGGCGGGGGATGGCGCCGTCGGGTCCGCCGCGCGCGCCGGGCTGCGCCACGCCCTGCCCGGGTACCTCTCGCGCGGTGGTTTCATCGCGGTGCAGGGCCTGCCGGCATCGGACGCCGTGCAGCTGCTGCAGGAGTACGCCAACCGCACCGTCGCCCTCGACGTCATCGAGCGCCACGGGGTGCGAAACCCCGCCGCCGCCGCGCGCTTCCTGGCGCGCTGCCTCGCCTTCTCGGGACGCGAGCTGTCGCTCAACAGGGCCGCGGGCGCATTCAAGTCGGCGGGCCTGGCCGTCTCCCGCGCGACGCTCTCGGGCCTGCTCGGCTACTACGAGGAGTCCTACCTGGTGTTCGAGCTCGGCGAGTTCAGCCGCTCGCTGTCGGAGAACGCCCGCTCGGCGTCGAAGGTCTACGCGGTGGACCCCGGCATGCTGACGGCGTTCTCGCCCTCGGCGGTGCGAGACGAGGGCCAGAGGCTCGAGACGGCGGTCTTCGACCGGCTGCGCCGGGGCGCCGGCGGCATGCGGGAGGGGGCGATATCCCGACTGGTCGTGGACGACGGCGGGCGGCACGAGGTCGACTTCGTCGTCGGCGACGCGCTGCTCGGCGGGGGGTACCGGCTGGTGCAGGTCAGCGTGTCGATGGCCGAGCGCGCCACGCGCGAGCGCGAGGTGGCGGGTCTGCGCGCCGGCATGCGGCGCCTCGACGCTGCCGAGGGCTGGATCGTCACCATGGACGAGGAGGAGGAGATCGACGTCCCGGAGGGCGCGGTCCACGTCGTCCCCGCCTGGAGATGGCTGTTGGGGTAGCGGGGGCAGCTCGGACGGGCCCGGGCGCGGATAACCTCGGTTTACACTCCGGGGTATCGGTGCGGCGCCTCCGAATACGCGGAGGGCCCCGTCGAGACGCGCCGGATCAGGATTGCCCGCCAGGCGGTCTCCGGCCAGCCCAACGCGCCGGGCAAGCGGTTCAGACGCGCGCGCCCGCACCGCAGCCTCGGACTTGCCATGCCGGGGCCGCGCTTGACCGACTGTCGGGCGTGGGCGCCGCCATCAAGGGTACCGCTTGCGCCGGCCCTCCGCATCCTTCCGCCGCCATACGTAGCCGGTCAGACAGGTTCGCGGAGCTGCTCGATGAGCCCCTGCTCGGCAATGTCGCGGCGGGCGGACTCCATGAGGCGGCTGCTAGACCGCTGGGATGCGCCCATCCCGTTGACGTCGGCCGCGGCGTCGATCTGCCTGAGCTGCTCCTCGGCCATCCTCAGGTCCAGGCGTCCGGTCTTCCTCGCGCCCTCCATTTGCTCCTCCTTATGCACGATGAATCACCGTCATGATGGCTGTACCCTCGTCACGGGTCAACGCTTGCCGTAGAGAGACGGGCGGGAGTTTCCGACGGTGCGGATCGATGCTCGGAGGACGGCATCGGCGATGCCAGCCCGCAGGGCGGCGCCTCGGGCCCCCGGCACCCGCCGTAAGAGAGTGCTGTGGACGGCTCGGGCAAGATGAGCTGGCGCTTGGAGGGCGCTGGCCCGCTCTGGCAGAGCTTGACGGAGCTTGGCAGAGCCGCTATGCCCCGCCTCCGAAATCGTAGCGCCGGGACGGATTCGTCTTGCTCGTTCCGCGCCAAGTGAGCGCACCTCGCTCCGAATGCCCGCTCAAGGAGGGGCAGGGACAAGAAATCCGTTCCAGCGCCACGAGCTGGCAGACGGCTGTAAAGGGCTGTAAAGAGCTGTAAAGAGCTGTAAAGGGCTCTGCCAAGCCGGGCCGCGCCTTCGATGCGCAGCCCCGGTCTCTCCCTCCCTTCCGTAACTGGCGATTATCTGTTCCTTACGGAAGGAGAAAGACGTATGACAGCTTGCGTCAACAGGAAGCACACTAAGAAGGTGGCAGCCGTCGTGACCGCGTCC
>NZ_NFJE01000031.1:0-2501 GCF_002159695.1 Collinsella sp. An271
CTGTATTTGATAGCGTCTTGTTTACGGGTTTGAGCGCGGGGACCTTTCGGGAATGAGCACGAAAAACTTTCGGGTTTGAGCATGCGCGCGCCGACCACCCCCGTTCGGCCTTACGTTGTCGTTGCTTAGGTTTCGATGACGGGAGGCCGGGAAGGAAAATGATCGGCGTGCACAAGATCGAAGATATCAGAAGGCTGGGCAGGGGCGGGGCGAGCGTCGCCTCGATCGCCCGGGACACCGGGGTCTCCGAGCCGACGGTGAGGAAGTACCTGAGGGAGGTGGACCTCTCCGAGAGGCCGCCCGAGGTCGGGCGGTCCCCGAGGTCGCCGATCCTCGAGCCGTACGCGGAGGCCATCGACTCGTGGCTCGCGGAGGACAGGCGCTGCTGGCACAAGCAGCGCCACACCGCGAGGCGCGTCTACGACAGGCTCGTCGAGGAGATGGGCTTCGAGGGGTCGTACTCGACCGTGCAGAGGTACGTGAAGAGGCGCCGCCGCGAGCTCGCCGCCGGGCGCGACGCCCGCGAGGCGCAGGGCTACCTGCTGCTCGACTGGGCGCCCGGCGAGTGCCAGGTCGACTTCGGGCAGGCGGACTTCCGCGTGCGCGGCGTGGTCCAGCGCGGCCACTACCTGGTCGTGACGTTCCCGCACTCCAACGTCGGGCTCGCCCAGGTGTTCTGGGGCGAGACCGCCGAGTGCGTCTGCCAGGGGCTCAGGGACGTCTTCGAGTTCGCCGGGGGCGTGCCGCTGCGCGCCGTCTTCGACAACGCCACCGAGGTGGGGCGCAGGGTCGGGGCCCGGGTCGTCACCTCCGCGCTCTTCCGGCGCTTCGCCGCCCACTACGGGCTCGACTACAGCTTCACCAACCCCTACTCCGGCAACGAGAAGGGCTCGGTGGAGAACAAGGTCGGGGCGGTCCGGCGCAACCTCTTCGTGCCCGTCCCGGCGTTCTCCGACGTGCGCGGGTTCAACGCGCGGCTGCTCGGGCGCTGCCTGGGGCGCTCGGAGGGCAGGGCGCACTACCGCAAGGGGGCGTGCGAGTCCGAGCTCTTCGAGGAGGACCGCGCGGCCCTCTCGCCGCTGCCGCCGGCGCCCTTCGCCTGCGTCGCGTGGCTCACGCGCAAGTGCGACAGGCAGGGCACCTTCAAGGCCGGCGGCGAGCACCGCTACTCGGCCGGACCGGCCTACGCGTCGCGCGAGGTCGCCGTCGCGATGGGCGCCTTCGACGTCACCGTCGTGGGCGACGGCGGCGAGGTCGTGACTGCCTACGAGCGCGAGTGGGGCGACGCCCCGACCGACTCGGCGGACCCCCTGCTGCAGCTCAAGCTGCTGTGCAACCGCCCCGGCGGGTGGCGCGACAGCGTGGTGAGGGGGTCGCTGCCCGACGAGCTCGTCGCCTACCTCGACTCGGAGGGGCCGGCCGACCTGCGGGCCGACCTGCGGGCGCTGCGGGACTCGGCGGCGAGGCGGGGCTGGTCGGCGGCCGTGGAGGGCGCGCTGCGCTCCCTCGGGGCCACCGGCGGCGTGGACGCCGCCACGCTCGAGCTCTCGGCGGCGGTCTCGGCGTCCGGCTGCGGCCGCGTCGAGTACGACGAGCCGGTCGACCTCGCGGACTACGACCGCGCGTTCGAGCTGCTGGAGGGAGGCGCCGCCAGTGCCTAGGATCCCGGACGCCGAGCGCGAGGAGTTCTCCTCGCGCGCACGCTCGCTGTTCATCTCGAAGGCCACGATAGCGTGGTTCCTCGAGACGGCCACCCCCGGCCAGCTCGCGGCGTGCTCCTCGATGCTCGCCCGCGAGCTCGAGTCGCGCGAGCGCTCCAAGCGCCAGCGCCTGCTGCGCCAGGCGCGCTTCCCGGTGCCCAAGGCCGTGGAGGGCTTCGACTGGTCCAACGTCCGCTTCCCCGACGGCTGGGGCCGCGAGGAGATGCTCTCGCTCGACTTCGTCGGGCGCTCGGAGGACCTCGTCTTCCACGGCCCGACCGGCCGCGGCAAGACCCACATGGCCACCGCGCTCGGCGTCGAGGCGACCCGGCGCGGCATCCCGGTCAGGTTCTACCAGACCGCCTCGCTCGTCCTCCAGCTCGGCAAGGCGAAGCGCGAGGGGACCCTGGACAGGCTGATGGCGGACATCGGGCGGGCGTCGCTGGTCGTGCTGGACGAGTTCGGCTACGTCCCCTTCGATGTCGACGGGGCCCGCCTGCTCTACCAGGTCATATCGGACTCATACGAGAGGAGGAGCATCGTGTTCACCACCAACGTGGAGTTCTCCAAGTGGGGCACGGTCTTCGCGGACGACAAGCTCGCCGCCGCGATCGTCGACCGCGTCGTGCACCACGGGAGGCTCGTCGAGTTCGGCGGCCCGAGCCACAGGCTCGAGGAGTCGCTCATGCTGGGAAGGTCCGGGGTCTGAGGGCGCGCGCGTGACGAGACCCGAAAAAGTTGCGTGCGCAGACCCGAAAGAAACGTGTGCTCTTTTCCGAAAGCAAGACTTGACGAAACACA
>NZ_NFJE01000032.1:0-2258 GCF_002159695.1 Collinsella sp. An271
TGTTACCGCTAATCTAAGATTCGCCGTTTAGGCCAACGGGCGGCGCCGATTCCGCCAACGTATATCCGCCGATCGCACCAACGTACTTTCACCGATTCGACCAACGGGCTTACGCTCGACCGTGCAGAGACACGGGAGGGCGATATGGAGAGAAACCTGATCGGGGAGATGAACATGATGAAGGAGAGCGGCGCGAAGCCGAACTTCACCGACATCGCGCGGAGGTACGGCGTCGACCGCCACACCGTCGCGAGGTACTGGAACGGGGGCGGCCCGCAGCCGGGCGACGCCCGCGAGGGGCGCGCGAGCGGCTTCGACCGCTACCGCGCCGAGATCGAGGAGAAGGCCTCCCTGCCGGGGATGACGAGGAAGGCCCTGCACGAGCTGCTGCTCGACAGGCACGCCGGCGACGAGCCGCCGGTGCCCGGCTACAACGCCTTCACGCACTACCTGCGCAGGAACGGCGTCGCCGTCGGCAGGGGCCTGCCGGAGGCGCACCCCCGCTTCGAGACGGAGCCGGGGCGCCAGCTGCAGTTCGACTGGAAGGAGGACGTGGTGATGCACGACCGCTCGGGCGCCGAGTACCGCTTCAACGTGTTCTCGGCGACGCTCGGGTTCTCGCGCCGCCACCTCTTCCGCAGGTCGCCCACGAGGACGCGCGACGACCTGCTGGCGTGCATGTACGACACGGCGGCGCGGCTGGGCGGGGTCCCCGCCGAGTGGCTCACGGACAACATGTCGGCGATAGCCGCGGTGGGCGGCGACGGCAGGCGCAGGCGCGACCCCCGCGTCGAGCGCTTCGCGCGGGAGGCGGGCTTCGAGATCGTGCTGTGCGCTCCGAGGACCCCCGAGACGAAGGGCAAGGTCGAGAGCGCCAACCGCTTCCTGTCGAGGCTGCTGGCCTACGAGGGGGACTTCGACGGCTGGGAGGGCGTCGACGCCGCGATCGCGCGCATCGAGCGGCGCAGCAACGAGGAGCCCAACGGGACGACGGGCGTGCCGCCCGAGCTGCTGTTCATGCGGGAGAAGGACGCCCTGAGGCCGCTCGGCAACCGGGCCCTGCTCGAGTCGATGCTCGGCGAGGTCTCCTACCAGACCGTCCCCGCGACGATGCTCGTGAGGTGCGCCGGCCGCGAGTTCTCGGTGCCCCGGCGCATGATAGGCAGGCGAGCGAGGCTCGTGCTGTCGGCCGACGGCGTGCTCAGGGTCTACGACGGCGGCGACCTCGCGTCCGTCCACGACACGCGCGCCCCGGGAGGGCCCGTGGTCTACGACCCGGCCCACTACACCGAGGCGCTCTCGGGCAAGCGCTGGTGCGCCGACGGCGACATCGAGGAGGCCGCCCGCCGCAACCTCGAGCTGCTCGGCGGCCTGGGAGGGGGCGGTGCCGCGTGAGCGCGCCGCTGGCCGAGGCGAGCGCGCCGGAGCGCGCCCGCAACAACCTGGAGGAGCTCGGCATGGACGCGATGGCCTCCTCGGCCGCCGAGTACGCCGCCCTCGTCGCCGGCGGGTCCAAGACCTTCTCGCAGGCGCTGATGGAGATGACCGACGCCCAGGTGGCGGCCGTGAGGGCGCGCGACCTGGACCGCCGGGTCGAGAAGGCGAACTTCCCCTTCGTGAAGACGCTCGCCGACTTCGATTTCTCCTTCCAGCCCTCGATCGACCGCCCCGTCGTCGAGGAGCTCGCCGCGCTCGGGTTCCTGGAGCGCCGGGAGAACGTCGTGCTCGTCGGCAGCCCCGGCGTCGGGAAGACCCACATAGCGGTCGCGCTCGGCGTCGAGGCGGTGAGGGCGCGCAAGCTCACGTACTTCGTGGACTGCCAGCGCCTCGTCGGCGACCTCAAGCGGGCGGCGGACAAGGGGGCGCTCGAGCGCAGGATGCGCTTCTACGCGCACCTCTCGCTGCTGATCGTTGACGAGGTCGGCTACCTTGAGGTCGACAAGGAGGGGGCCGACCTGCTGTTCCAGCTGGTCTCGAGGCGCTACGAGAGGAGGTCGACCATAGTGACGACGAACGTCGGGATAGGCGCGTGGGCCAAGGTCTTCGGCGACCCGGTGGTGGCGAGCGCCATCGCCGACCGCCTGTGCCACCACTGCACGGTGCTGAAGATCACCGGGAGGTCCTACCGCACCAAGGACCTGGCTCCGGACAGGGACGCCGGAAGCGGCGCCTGACGTTGGCGCGATCGGTGAAAGTGCGTTGGCGCGATCGGCGAATTTGCGTTGGCGAAAGTGGCGAAAGATAGATTGACATTAACA
>NZ_NFJE01000033.1:0-1415 GCF_002159695.1 Collinsella sp. An271
TTATATTGCCAGAACCGGGCGGCCCCGGGGGCGGGAATCCGGCGCTCCACATTTCCTCCATGTCCCGCGGGGCGCCGCCACGCGGGCGCGCGCCTCCGGGCGGTCGGCTCCAGGATGCCGGGGCACATCGGAACGGTTCGAATCCCCAAAGCCAGGAGCAGATAACCTGCGGGGCCACAGATGCCGCCCTGCTGCGAGAGATCCCCTGCAAGGGGGGGGTGGGGCCCCGTCCGAGCCGCGACCCGCATCGCGCGCGATCGGAGCCGAGGGGCCGCCTTTCCACGAAAACGCTGAGGCCCCATATGTATGCGAAACCGCGCTCTCGGGGGACCGCCGACCGCTTCCCCAGAAAACGCCCGCACATCACCGCCCCGCATGCACGTTGCGGCAGAGTCATCCTGATGCCCGAAGAGCGGCTTATGCCATCTGATGAAGGGTGCGCCGCCCATTGGAGTCTTCTCACTCACTATCTAGAATGGATGCGCCCTGGCAATCCAGCCCCGGGAAAATATAAGCCCATGGATCATAAAGAGCCGGTCATGCGCATCGCCTGAAGATGATGTAAAAGCCCGTCAGCACCGGCCGCGCCCACGGCGCGAGGGCCCCCGACGGCGTCCGCGGCCCATGGCAACCAGATGCCCACGGAAACCGGCCAGTGCCTCCAGAGCCGATGCCGGGATGGACGGCGACGGGAGCATGGTCACCGTAGAAGACGTAACCGAAACCGCGATCTCGAACCAAGACAGCGCCCGGACCCGCACCGTGACGTTGGGAAGAGCATCGGCATGATCGCGGGAGCACTCTTTTTAGGACAAAACGAAGAGCACGGTCAACCCCACGATCGCCCGGGATGCAGCCGTGCCCGGCTATCTCGATGGCGAAGAGGCGAATGACCCCATGCAAGCCACCCAGACGGGACATGCACGAGACAGAAGAACCCATGCATCGAAACCAGATGGAATGCGGGGCCGCACCGCCCGCCGCCGCCCCGATTGGATATATCGCGGCGAATACGGCCGCGCAGCTCGCCCCGGGATCGGGCGCGACGGTAGCCGCATTGGGGCCCGGCGGCGAATCTCTCCCGAAAGATGGCGGCACCTTCATCGCGACAGCATCGGATCGCCGGCACGACGATGGAGGGGCCCTCTATCAGACGAAGGCCGGGAGCCGACGAGTTCGCACCCAGGTGAGCGCACGGCACGATTGCGGGAAGCTCAGGGAAGCGGCGAGAGGGGCCGAGAGTGCGGAAGAGCGGGTGCCGCGGCCGGCACCACACCGGCGGCGCCGGCACCTTCCTCCCGCTATAGGGAGCTCGGCCCGAACCCGTAGAGGGCCAACGAGATCTAAGGACCCGAGAGGGGACCAGTGCCCCCGTGCGCAAAAAAGGGGAGGGCCCCGCGGGAACATCCCGCGGG
>NZ_NFJE01000034.1:0-1309 GCF_002159695.1 Collinsella sp. An271
TGAATCTCCCCCGTTTCCGTTGACACATCGAGTTCCGTTTGGGCATGATGCCGTAAACGGGGAAAGGGGGCATGGGATGGGACATCCGTCGCCCAAGTATTCGGCAGAGTTCAAGCAGCAGGCCGTGCGGCTCTACAACGAGAGGGGGACCACCTACGCGGAGGTCGCCCGCGAGCTCGGCGTCGACCCGGGGAGCCTGTCGGACTGGGTCAAGAGGGCCGACGCCGCGCAGGCGCCGGCAGGGGACAACCCCTTCCAGATGGCGGAGGACCTCCGCAGGCTGAGGCGCGAGAACGAACGGCTGAAGAGGGAGAACGAGATACTTTTAAAAGCGAGCGCCTTCTTCGCCAGCAGGCAGCTGTAGGCTCGCAGGCGGAGAGGGCGAAGTTCGCTTTCATCCTGCTCAACGAGGGCGCCTGGAGCATATCCGAGATGTGCGCGGCCCTCCATGTCACCAGGCAGGGCTACCACGCATGGAGAAAGCGGCCGCCGAGCGCGCACGACCTGCGCGACGCCGAGCTGGCCGCGGCGATCTCCGAGATATACACCGCCAGCCGCGGCATCTACGGCGCCCCGAAGGTGTTCCAGGAGCTCAAGAAGGCGGGCGTGCGCACCTCCCGCAAGCGCGTGGCGCGCATCATGCGCGACAACGGCTGGGCCGGCACGACGCGCGGCTGCGCCAAGCGCCCCAAAGGCGAGGCAAAGCAGGCGGCGCCGCAGCCGTGCGCCGCGCCCGACCTGGTGCGCCGCGACTTCGCCGCGGGCGGGCCGAACGAGGTGTGGTTCGCGGACATCACCTACGTGAGGACCCATCAGGGCTGGCTCTACCTGGCCGTCTTGATGGACGTGTGGTCGAGGAGGGTCGTCGGCTGGTCGATGTCGGCGCGCATGACGGCGGAACTGGCCGACGACGCGCTCAGGATGGCGATCGCCCGCAGGCGCCCTCCCGAGGGCTGCATCCATCACAGCGACCACGGCTCGCAGTACGCCTCGCTGCTGCTCGGCAAGACGATGCGGGAGGCCGGGATCGAGCCGTCGATGGGATCGATATCGTCGCCTTGGGACAACGCGGCCATGGAGTCGCTCATGGGCGTCATCAAGGCCGAGTGCGTGCACGCGCGCACCTTCGAGAGCCGCGACCAGGCGGCGCTCGAGATCTTCGAGTACATCGAGTGCTTCTACAACAGGGTCAGGACGCACTCGGCGCTGGGGTACCTCAGCCCCGAGGAGTTCGAGCGGGCCAACTGGCCCGAGGAGGACCGCCACCCGATGGCGGCGTAAGGGTGTAAACGGAATCGGGGTAGATTCA
>NZ_NFJE01000035.1:0-1197 GCF_002159695.1 Collinsella sp. An271
CAACCGGGCCGCGAGACCGCGCCGGGACGCCCCGGCGCCGATTCGGCATGCGCCGACGGGCCGGGAGATTTATTCAGATCGAAGCTTGACAAAGCTATAGGAACACCCCCCACTCGCCCTGATCGTAAGGTGCAACATGCCGTCGCTGCGCGAACCGAGTCGACCAACGTTCCCATGAGGCGCCTCAGGTGTTCCCTGTGAACTTCTCGGCCGTTCGCCCAATTGCGATACGATACACATGACAACCTGTTTTCGCATCACCCGTTCGACCCGCTCGGACGGGCTTTTGGCATGAGGGGGCAGATCGGGAGCGACCCGGTTGCCATAGGGAGACGACACATGCTCATCCATCGCATAGCCGCCCAGCTCTATACGGCCGAGGCGCTGCAGACCATCGAGGCGGCGCTCGCGGAAGGCCAGGACGCCACGCTCGCCGTGTCGCAATCCGGTCGCACGCTCATGCTCGCGGCGCAGTTCGCGCGCAATCCGCGTTCGACGGTCTATATCGTGTCGGGCGAGGACGCGGCCGACCGCGCGGCCCGATCGCTGGCCGCGTACCTGGGGCTGGAGCACGTGGTGCGTTTTCCCGAACGGACCGACTACCCGTGGAAAGACACGCAGCCCGACGACGCGGTCGTGGCGGCCCGCTGCGCGGCGCTCGGCCGCGTGGCGAAAGGGGAGCCGGTCGTCATGGTCGCCTCCGCCCGTGCGCTGCTGCGCTGCGTGCCGCCGCGCGAGAGCCGGTACTGGGCGTCGACCACCTTCACGGTGGGGGAGGAGATTCCCTACGACGAGGTGCCGGCGCGCCTGGTGGGCATGGGGTACACCAGCTCGGATGCGGCAGATGCGCCGGGCCTGTTCCGCGTGCACGGCGACACCGTCGACGTCTTCCCCGCGCAGGCGACCTCCCCGGTGCGCATCGAGTTTTTCGGCGACGAGATCGACCGCATCCGCCGCATGGTGAGCTCGACGGGCCAGACCATCGGCGACGAACAGTCCGTCGAGATCTTCCCGGTCCGCGAACTCGCGCTGACCGACGACGCGGTGCGCCGCATCTCCGCCGCGCTGTACGCGCCCGCCAAAAACGATACGGAGCTCGCCGCCCTGCTCGAGATGGTGAAGGCGCGCATCGTGACCCCGGAGCTCGACCGCTTCATGCCGCTCATGTACGAATCGACCGTAAGCCCGCTCGCACAC
>NZ_NFJE01000036.1:0-1181 GCF_002159695.1 Collinsella sp. An271
CTCTGCCGAATACTTGGGCGACGGATGTCCCATCCCATGCCCCCTTTCCCCGTTTACGGCATCATGCCCAAACGGAACTCGATGTGTCAACGGAAACGGGGGAGATTCACGACGCGAACCTGACGCTGGGGACCCCGGGGCCCAGGGCCTACGACCCGGATGACCCCTCGTCCCGCAACCCCTGGCTCGTGGAGGAGGTGGGGTCGGCCCTGGACTGGTACCTGGAGTCGGACTTCGCGCCGATGGAGGCGGCGCTCCACGCGGTGTCGCTCTACGCGCCCGCCATGCGAGAGGCCCTTATGCGCGCGGTCGGCGCGTGAGCGCGGCCCCGCGCGGTCACGAAGACACGTACAGACAAGGAAGATTGGAGAGACCATGGCGACCATGACCATCAACGGAAGGAAGATCGGCGACGGCGCCCCCGCCTACGTCATCGCGGAGGGGTGCGACAACCACATGGGCGACCTCGATGCCGCCAAGGAGATGTGCCTGAGGGCGAAGCTCGCGGGCGCGGACTGCATCAAGTTCCAGCACCACCTCCCCGACGAGGAGATGCTACCCGACGTCCCCATGACGTCCAACTTCGACATCCCGCTCTACGAGTTCCTGAAGCTCCACGCGCTCACGCTCGACCAGCACGCCGAGCTCATGGCGTACTGCAGGGAGATCGGCATCCAGTACCTCTGCACGCCCTTCAGCCTGAAGGCGGCGCTCGAGCTCGACGAGCTCGGCGTGGACGCGTTCAAGATCGGCTCCGGCGAGATGGACGACATCCCGACGATCAGGGCGATCGCGGAGCTGGGCAAGCCCATGATCGTGTCGACGGGCATGGCCACGATGGAGGAGATCCGGCGCACCTACGACGTGCTCGTCGAGAGCGGCGTCGAGTTCGCCCTCATGAACTGCCTATCCGAGTACCCGCCCGTCTACGAGGACGTGAACCTCGGCGTTCTGGACAAGATGGCGGAGGCCTTCCCGGGGGCCGTCATCGGGCACTCCGACCACACGCCCGACCTCTACACCTGCTTCGCGGCGGTGGCGCGCGGGGCGAAGATCCTCGAGAAACACGTCATTGTTAATGTCAATCTATCTTTCGCCACTTTCGCCAACGCAAATTCGCCGATCGCGCCAACGCACTTTCACCGATCGCGCCAACGTCAGGCGCCGCTTCCGGCGTCCCT
>NZ_NFJE01000038.1:0-742 GCF_002159695.1 Collinsella sp. An271
CGTGAAGGCCGCCACCGACGCCGGCGCCGCGGCGGCCCAGCGCGTGGGCGAGCTGCTCTCGGTCCACGTCATCCCGCGCCCCGACGGCTCGGTCGAGACGATCCTGCCCGGTAGCGAGGCGTAAGCGCCATGGCGGAGCAGGAGAAGGGGACGCCCGGAGCGGGTGGCACCTCGCCCGAGTCCGCGCCCAAGCAGGCTGGCCGTCCGACGGCCAAGAAGGCCCCGGCCAAGCGCTCGACCCGAAAGCCCCGCGCGTCTGCGAAGAAGGCTGAGCCCGCTGCGGTGAAGCCGGCTGACGAGGCCGTTGCGGCGGCTCCCGAGTCCAAGCCGGAGCCCAAGGTCGAGGCCCCGGCGCCCCAGCAGACAGAGCCGGTCGAGGCCGCGTCCGAGTCCGTTCAGCAACCGGCTCCCGAGGCGCCCGAGACCGCCGAGGCGCCCGAGACCGCCGAGGCGCCCGAGGCTCCTGAGGTCCCGGAAGCCTCGACCACCGATGCAGCGCCCCAAAAGGACGCCGCGCCCGCCGCAGAAACCCCCGCGGCACCCGATACCCAGACCACCGTGCGGGACGAGGTCCCGCAGACCACCAAGAAGGAGACTGCAATGGCAAACATGACCCAGGCCCTCGGCATGATCGAGACGAAGGGGCTCGTCGGCGCCGTGGAGGCGGCCGACGCCATGGTGAAGGCGGCCAACGTGTCGCTGATCGGCAAGGAGCAGGTCGGCGGCGGCCTCGTCACCGTGT
>NZ_NFJE01000039.1:0-596 GCF_002159695.1 Collinsella sp. An271
GGACGCCGGAAGCGGCGCCTGACGTTGGCGCGATCGGTGAAAGTGCGTTGGCGCGATCGGCGAATTTGCGTTGGCGAAAGTGGCGAAAGATAGATTGACATTAACAACGCCCTCCCGTTTCCGGCGGCCTCCCTCACCGAGTCCATCTCCGCGGCCCAGTCGCAGGCGCCGTAGCGCGGGGGTCGCCCTCCCAGCCCTCTATGGGCGCTCCGATATTCAGGAAGTCGTGAGCGAGCGCCCTGCCGTCCCTCTCGAGGTAGCGCATGACCCCGCGGGCCCCGGTGTGCCCGCTTATCGCTTTGACGATTCCCATCCGTCACCCCCTACAGGAAGAGGGCGGGGCGGTCGGTGAGCGCGGCCATGTCGGAGCGCATGCCCCGGGCGGCGGCCTCGGTCTCCTCGAGGAGCGCGGGCGCCCGCTCGACCGCCTCCAGCATGTCCGTGAAGTCGCGGTCCCCGTGGCGGATTCGGAGCGCGACGGTGTTGAGTGTGTTTCGTCAAGTCTTGCTTTCGGAAAAGAGCACACGTTTCTTTCGGGTCTGCGCACGCAACTTTTTCGGGTCTCGTCACGCGCGCGCCCTCAGACCCCGGACCTT
>NZ_NFJE01000004.1:0-229197 GCF_002159695.1 Collinsella sp. An271
CCCCGACGGAAGCGCGCAGGCATGCCGCCCCTCCACGCGTATCGACGCCTGCCGCGCAAGACATCCTGCGCTCGCGATATCGGCCGATCCCGTGCCAGGGCCCGCAGCTCTAGCACGGGATCTCAGGCGCGAGATGCCGAAACGGACGACTCCCTACCGCTCGGCGCAGGCGAGCCACCAGGCCACGGCGGCCGTCATGGATGCCGCCACGAGCGCGATCGCCCAAGCGGGCACGATGTCGAGCGCGACGCCGTAGGCGAGCTGGCCCACCGGCGTGGCGCAGTTCGCCAGCATGATCGCGAGCGCCATGACCTTGCCCACCAGCGTGCCGGGGCTCTCGACCTGCAGATAGCTCGTCGCGACGATGCTCATGCACATGCACACGGCCATCGTGGGGAGGTACAGGACGACGAGCGCCGTATAGGTACCGAGGGCCGGCAGCGGCACCATGAGCGCGAAGGCGATGGCGGCAATACCCGCCACGACCCCGAGAAGCAGCGCGGGGACGCGGCGGATGCCGAGCGTGCCCGGCGCCGCCGCCACGATCGCCCCTCCCGCAAGACCGCCCACGGCAAGGGCTCCCTGCAGCACGCCCATGAGCTGGTTGGGCAGACCGAGCGTCTCGGTCACGATATAGGGCGAGCACACGTTGAAAAACGATGAGCCGAACAGGTTCACGAGCGTCGCCGCCATGATGGTGCGCCACATGAGCGGGCGCGAGCGGAGGAAGGCGAGCGCCTCCTTCAGGTCCGCACGCGCCGTGGCGACGGCGCCCGCCGTGCGCGCGGGCGGCTCGTAGGGGACGTGCACGAGGGCCGCCACCACGAGGGCCGATGCGGCGAAGCAGGCGGCGGATATGAAGACGATGGGCGCCAGACCGAGAAACCCAAACGCGATCCCTCCGGCGACGGGGCCGCCGATCCCCGTGAGCATGCCCACCTGGTTCACGAGCGCCACGGCGCGCTCCACCTCGTGCGACTCCACCAGATGCGGAATCGCAGACTGCACGCACGGCTGGTAGAGCGCCTGGGCGGCGAACGCCAGCATGAGCACGGCCACGGTGGCGGCGATGACCGCCGACGTCCCCGCCGCAAGCAGGTAGGCCGCCATCGCCATCGCCAGGACCGCGTCCACCGCGATCATGACGCCGCGCTTTCGCGTGCGGTCCGCGATGACGCCCCCGATGGGCGCGAGCAGCGTGTAGGGCACGAACCCCGCCGCGACCACGCCTCCGTACAGCGCGCCGGACCCCGTGAGGTTCAGCAGGTGCAGGGGCAGCACGAACTGCAGGATCTCCATGCCGAGAAGCGAGAGCGCCTGGGATGCCATGACCGCTGCGAAGCGCGGGGACGCGAGTCCTCCTCCCCGTCCAGGTGCGGCGCCGCCTTTGTTGGTACCGTTCATGTCGTCCTCTCTTTCATACATTCGGTTGGTATGTATATTGATTCGAAAGAAAGCCGCTCGAAGCGGCTTCCCCCGTCATCACCTGCCGGCAGCGTCAGGACCGATCGTCTTCTCCCCCATCGTCGGCGATGAAATCGCGCGCCAACGCTCCCCACGAGTCGTCCCACATGCGCGCCGGGTCGAAAAACTTCCAATCCACCAGGTCCACGCCGAGCGCGTGCATCACGCGCACGAGCACGCTCACGCGGCGCTCGAACTCGCTCTCATCGGCGAGCGGATGGAACAGCGGCACCATCCACAGGTTGGCAAGCAGCAGCATGACCTCGGCGGTCTCGCGCGGGAACTCGGAGCTCACCGTGCCGTCCGCCACACCCTCGCGTATCACCGGCTCGATATAGCGGTGCGCGACCTCGAGGGCGTCGGCGAACTCCCGCGCCAGAAGACGGGAGTTTTGCACGGGATCCGAGGAGGGCCGCATGGCTCGCAGCATGTCGGCCGACGGCCCCTCCGCCGACGACTCGTCGAGTGCGCGGATCTTCTCGATACCCGAAAGCGACTGATTGGAGATGATGGCCTCGGCCCGCTCGACGACCGGGCGATTCGCCCGCTCGAACACCGCCTCGAAGATATCCTCTTTGCTCTTAAAATGATGGTAGACCGCGCCCTTGGTGAGCCCGCCGAGGTGGTTCACGATATCGGCCATGGTCGTCTGCTCGTAGCCCTTGGTCATGAACAGCTCCTCGGCCACGTCGAGAATCCGCTTGACGGTCTCCTCGGGATACTTGTTGCGCGCCATGCCGCCCTCCCCCGCTCCGGTCTTCATGGGTATCATACCAACGGTATGTATCTATAGCAAGGACGAGACGGTCCGCATCCGCCGCGGACGGCGCGGGACGCTACCGAAAGCGGCCGCGATGCGCCCGAGTCGTGCCGGACGCGTCATAATGGGGCCACAGCCCGCGTCTCATATGGATTGGAGCGCCCATGGCACGCACGCCCATCGCCCAGATGTCGTTTACCAAGATCTATCCGCTGCTGGTGCAGAAGGCAGAACGCAAGGGACGCACGCGCGAAGAAGTCGATGCCGTCACCTGCTGGCTCACCGGCTACGACCCAGAAGGGCTTGCGCGCCAGCTTGAGCGCGACCTGACCTACGCGGATTTTTTCAACGAGGCGCCCGCGCTCAACCCGCATCGCACGCTCATCACCGGCAAGATCTGCGGCGTCGACGTGACGGCCATCGAGGATCCGATCGAACAGAACGCCCGCTATCTCGATAAGCTTGTGGACGAGCTGGCCCGCGGGCGCGCCATGGAGAAGATCCTGCGCGCGTAAGAAAGGCTGCAGCCCGGGAGGTTCTCTCGCGCTCTATAGCGGATTCGGATCCGCCTTCGCCGAGGCGCGACTCACGGTGCGGACGACGAACCTGCCGCCCGTCCGGGCCGTACCAAGACCGTGCACCGCTGCCCTCCCCGCCTTGCGGGCGATCTTCGCCGCCTGCTGCTTTGCCGCAACGCCCGCCTTATGCGCTGCTTGGTCCAGACGCTCTTCGATCTTGGTCGCCTGGCGCCCAGAATACGTGCGCTGTCCACGGCTGATGAGCGCCGCCCCGCCCGCAATGGCCGCCACGCCGGGGCCGGGCAGGATGCACATGGGCACGCCCGCAACCGCAAGGACCGTGCCCGCAACCATCTGCGCGGCACCCTTGGCCTTTGCACCGCGGGACACCTCGGACGCTGCGGGCTTCTTGCGATCTGCAGGCGGCTGAACGCCGCGCTTGGCTTTCTTCATGGAGTATCAATCCTCAATTCGACAACGAACTCATCGGTCCTCGTCGTGCCGTATACCCCGCGCCCGGCTTGCGCGATCGCGCTTTATGAACTCCTAAGGAAGCTCCGAGTCATTCATGAACGAACGGGGGTCTTTTCGGCGTTTGCGCAGGAATCGCCTTTTGACGTCCCCGCTTATTCATGAACCTCTGTTAGACCCCGCGGATACGGGGCCCCTTCGCGTTCATGAAATAGCGTGGGGCGGCGACGAGCGGCGGGAAGCTTCCGTTCCGGCTCGCAGGGACCGCGGGGGCCGCCGGATGGGTTGAAACGAACCCGTCCCCAAGCAACCCATGAAAAAGCCGACCGACGCCCGCCTAGTCGGAGAGCACCGGGATCCGACGCAGCAGGCGCATGACGGCGCGCACCGCGGGCCCCGCCACGAACAGCTGCCACAGGAGCGCCATGGGAAAGTTCATCGCCACGGTCTGAATCCACGTCGCCACGAGCTCGCCCGCAGGCGGCTGCTTGAACGCGAGCGTCGCCACCAGGCTCATCATCGGGCACATGCTCCAGCAGGTGAACGCCCCCATGAACACGGTGACGAGCAGTGCCGGCACCTTCGTGGGGTCGAGAAGCCTGAACGTGAGACGGTGCGCGATGCGCCCGCCGACAAGCGTCTCGAGCACGATCACCGCGACCATGAGCGGCACGATGTCGGCAAACGGCGCGAAAAACAGCTCCGTCTTGAGCCCGCCGGCCATGAGCGCCTGGTTGTACAGCTCCATCCCGTAGACCATCGCGAATGCCATAAGCAGGGAGAACACGATGCGTTGGGCTTTTGTTTTGGGCATGGTTCGCCTCCATTGCGCCCAGCCCTCATCTCCGCACAAACGCGCCGCGGGAGGGCAACTGGACTTATGCCTTCCCGCAGCGCGTTGCGCCACACATGCTAGCACGGCCCTCGCGGCAGGTCCCAAAAACACCATCAAACGCTGAGCAGCTCGTGCAGCAGGCGCTCGCGGCCGTTGATGAACATCTCGGTCACCTGATAGCTATCGGTCTCCTCATAGGCGATCTCGTGCAGACGCTCTCCATCAAACGACACGATCTGCGCGCCAGGCAGACCGAGCAGAATCGGCGAGTGGGTCGCCACGATGAACTGACTGCCGTGGCATGCCAGCCGATGCATCTCGTAGAGCAGCGTGAGCTGACGGGAGGGCGACAACGCAGCTTCCGGCTCGTCGAGGAAGTACAGACCGTTTTCCTTTGCGCGATCCTGGATGAAGCCGAGAAACGCCTCGCCATGCGACATCTGGTGCAGCAGCTCATGTGCGCCGGTCGCCGGATTCGTGTAGGTCATCCCCGCATACGATTCGGCGGCGGTCGCCACGTTGTAGAAGCTCTCCGCCCGCAGGAAGAACGTACTCCAGGGGCGCAGCAGGCCGCGGCCCATCTCGATGCCCTCGTGCAGCGATGAGTGCGAATCCCGCGTGGAGAACGCGAAGTTGGCCGTGCCGCCCTCCGGGTTGAGGCCGTAGGCGACCGCCATGGCCTCAAGCAGCGTCGACTTGCCCGACCCGTTCTCGCCGACGAAAAACGTCACGCTCCCGGAGAGCTCCAGCGGCTCGAAACCCAGACGGGTGAGAGCGGGGATTCCTCGCAGGTACGCATCGCCCGGCACAAGCTCCCAGCGGACGGCAACGGACTTGATGAACGGCGCGCTTCCCATCGTCTCTCCCCAGCACGCGGGCATCATGCATGGAGCTTCGCGGCTTTGCGCTCATCGCGCAGCCGAATGCGGTCGAGCGCCGCCTCGGCCGCCGAGAAGCGGCAGCCGCAGTAGTTTTGCCGGTACATCCCGAGCTCGCGCGATCGACGCGTGGCCTCCGGGTACCAGGGGCGGAAATCGCGGACGACCGCCGTGAGGCCGTGCGCGCCCGCCAGACGCGTCAAGACGTCGTTGCAGGTCTCAAACAGCTGGTAAGGCGACACCGCGAGCGTTGTTGCGATATGGTCGAAACCCTCGTCGCAGGCTACGCGCACCGCTTCGGCAAGCCGCAGGCCGTAGCAGGCGCGGCATCGGCGCTCGCGATCGCGTGCCCCGATGGGCGCCACCCCGCGTTCCCACGCGTCATAGTCCTCGCGCGCCTCGATGAGCGGGATGTCGTTCGCGGCGGTCCAACGACGCAGCTCCTCCAAGCGGCGATCGTGTTCGTCTGCCGGCTGGATATTCGGATTCGTCCAGCAGATCGTGGGCTCGAAACCTTCCTCTACCAGCAAGCGAACCGGCTCGAGCGAACACGGGGCGCAGCAGGCGTGCAGCAAAAGCCGTGTCATAGGTCCTCCCCACGCGCCTGATCGGGCTCTCCGTCGCCGAGAAACTCAACGCCCCAGTCGCGGTCGATGCAGTGCGTGATGCGCGCGTCGGCGAGCATCGCGGCGACGTAGCCCCAGTCGCCCGTGCATCCGGACAGATGCAGCACGGCCACGATGTAGGCCAGCACCGGCCAACCGCTCACGACGCCGAGCGCCAAGAGCAGCAGCGTCACCGCAAACGTCGGCGCGAGCGCAATAGCCAGGTACTGCCCGCGCGTGTAGACGACATCCTCGGCGCAGGCATAGAGCATGCCCGCCTTCCAGTTCGCCCCGAACGTGATCTTGGTGCCGGCGGGGGCGAACGCCTTGAAGAAGATGGCGTGGACGAGCTCGTGGACGGCAAGCGAGGCGAAGCATCCGACGGCTCCGGCGGCAAACCACCAGAACGTCGGGGGCAGGGCCGGGAAGCGCGGGTCCTCTCCCTTGAGAACGGAGGCGAGCTCGCTGCCCGGCAGGCCCAGCATGTCCGGCGCGCCCGAGACGAACCATGCGACGCCCGCGATCGCGCCGACGACCAGCGTCGCCGCCGTCATGCGCATCATGCGCGCCAAAAACGCCTTGTCTTCAAAGGTGTGTATGCAGGCAATCCTTTTCATGCCCTGAGGATACCACGGAGTGCAGGGCGCCGTCCCCCGCGCGGGAAACCGGGGGCGCGGCGCTCTCATGCGCTCGCCCGCCCTGACGTCCCCCGAGCGCGAACGCGGGCCCAAGCCGCGACGGGCCACGGGCGGGCAGCGGGGCGGCGGGCCGCTCTCTGTCGTTTTTTACGGATTGCCGCCGCAACCTGCACGCCCTTGGCCTTGTGCGATAATGGGTCACCGTATGCACGTCGAATCAACACGCACTGAGGAGCCCGCATGGCACACAAGCTCAGCAAAGATTGCCGCCCTTCATGGCCGCACCGCACCATCGTCACCGCAGGCATGCCGTATGGAAACAAGAACCTGCACTTTGGACACGTCGGCGGCGTGTTCGTCCCGGCCGATTTCTTCGCGCGCTTCCTGCGCGACCGTCTGGGCAAGCAGAACGTGATCTTCGTCTCGGGCACCGACTGCTACGGCTCCCCCATCATGGAGGGCCATCGCAAGCTGCGCGAGACCTGCGGCACCGATTGTACGCTCACCGACTACGTGCAGGCCAACCACAACCTGCAGCAGTCCGCGATCGACGGCTTCGAGATCGAGCTCGACCTGTTCGGCGGATCCGCCCTTCCGCCCGCGGCTCCCATCCACAACCAGACGACCGCAGAGATCATCGAGCGCCTCAACGAGCGCGGCGTGCTCCACAAGCGCGCGACCAAGCAGTTCTACGACGTCCGCGCCGGCCAGTTCCTGAACGGCCGCCAGGTCGTCGGCCGCTGCCCCATCCAGGGCTGCAAGTCCGAGAAGGCCTACGCCGACGAGTGCGATCTGGGCCATCAGTACGAGCCCGAGGAGCTCATCGCGCCCAAGTCCGCCCTCACCGGCGAGACCCCCGAGCTGCGCCCGGTCGACAACATCTATTTCGACCTGCCCGCCTACCTCGATTTCCTGAAGGACTACACCAGAAGGCTCGAGGCCGACGAGACGGTGCGCCCCGTGGTGTCCAAGACCATGGAGGAGTGGCTGCTGCCCGCCCAGATCTACATCCAGAACAAGTTCCGCGAGGCGTTCGACGCCATCGAGGACCGACTGCCCGCCCACACCGTGACCGAGCCCGAGGGCAACAAGAGCTCGTTTACCGTCACGTTCCCCAGCTGGGAGGAGCGCGACGCCGCGCACGAGGTGCTCGCCGCAGGAGGGGTGCGCTTCCGCTCCGGCAAGGCGCTCGTCCCCTTCCGCATCACCGGCAACATCGAATGGGGCGTGCCCGTGCCCGACGAGTGCGGCTGCTCCGGCCTCACCTGCTGGGTATGGCCCGAGAGCCTCTGGGCGCCCATCAGCTTCACCCGCACCGTGCTGGCCGAGGCCGAGCGCGCAGGCCGCGCGGACCGCTACGCGAGCCTCGACTGGCACGACTGGTGGTGCAGCGAGGACGCGCACGCCTACCAGTTCATCGGCCAGGACAACATCTACTTCTACGGCATCGCGCAGACCGCGCTGTGGGAAGCCCTCGGCTGCCACATGCAGCAGAGCACGCTCGTGGCCAACTACCACGTGCTCTACATGGGCAAGAAGGCGAGCTCCAGCTCCCAGACCCCGCCCCCGCCCGCCGCTGAGCTGCTGGAGCACTACACCGCCGAGCAGCTGCGCGCGCACTTCCTGTCGCTCGGTCTGGGCGAGAAACCCGTCTCGTTCAGCCCCAAGGCCTACGACACGCGCGAGACCGGCAAGAACGCCGACGGCACGCCGCTGCTCGCACGCGACGACAAGCGCGTCATCGACCCGGTCCTGAAGGAGGGCGCGCTGCTCACCGGTGTGTTCAACCGCCTGGCGCGCTCCTGCTTCTACGGCGTGGCCGAGAAGGAGGGCGACGAGGCGAGCCACCGCTGCGGCTGTATCCCCGCAGGCACGCCCGACGCCGAGGTCATCGAGGCATCCGAGCAGGCAGCGCTCGCCTTTGAGCAGGCCATGCACACCTTTGAGTTCCATCACGCACTCGGCGTATGCGACAGCTACCTGCGCACCGCGAACAAGCGCTGGAGCGACGCGAGCAAGGCCGCCAAGAACGCCGAGGACGACGCCGCGATGGAGCGTGCGCTCGTGAACGCCTTCCACGAGCTGCGCGTCGCCACGGTTCTCATGCACGGCATCGTGCCGGTCGGCTGCGAGCTCATCTGCGAGCACTTCGCCATCGACCCCGACACGTTCTTCTCGTGGGATCGCATCTTCGACACCTGCGACGAGCTCGTGGCGAGCCTGGGCGAGCAGCCCGGCACGCACAAGGTGGTCCCGCTGCCGCCGCGCTTCGATTTCTTCGAGAAGCATCCGAGCCAGCAGTAGGCTCGCATCGCATCGACGCGCACGGGGAGGGCTTTCGGTCCTCCCCGTTTTTATGTGGCGTCGCCTTGTTGCGCCTTCTCATCTAGGATGGGACAAGGCATACTCTGAACCTTGCAATCGACCGCATCGCCGACGGCGCCCGCCGCGCCCCGGCATGAAAGGACATACCACATGGGACTTGATCTTCAGATGCGCCCGGCGCGTGAAGAGGAAGCCGCCCGCGTGGCCGAGATCCTCGAGGACGGCAAGCGCACAATCGCGCAGTTCGGCATCGAGCAGTGGCAGCGCGGCTACCCCAACATCGAGAGCGTTCGCGCCGATATCGCGACGGGCTCCTGCTATGTGGCCCAAGACCCCTCCGGCGCGCTCGTGGGCACCCTGGCGCTGCTGGGCGGCATCGATCCCGAGTACTGCCGCGCGCAGGTCCCCTGGTTGACGCCCAATCCGTTCGAGGGCGAAGAAGACGCCCCCTATCTCGCCATCCACCGCAGCGCCACGGCCGCAGAGGCGCTCGGGAGCGGCGTCATGGGCTTCATGTTCGACGCCGCCGAGGCCATCGCGCGGGAGCGCGGCGCCCGAAGCATCCGCATCGACACCCATCCGGGCAACCGCGCCATGCGCGGCTTTCTGATCAAGCAGGGATTCACCGAGATCGCGCCCATCGAGCTCACGCAGAAGGGCGGCAGCGAGACCGACCTCGGTCGCATCGCCTACGAGAAGCTGGTCTAGCCGTGGCCCGTCTGTACCTCATGCGCCACGGCCAAACGGAGCACAACGCCCGCGGCATCCTGCAGGGCGGACTCGACTCGCAGCTGACCGAGCGCGGCGTCTCCCAGGCGCGCGCCGCCGCATCATGGCTGCGCGACCACGCCGCGAACGTGGGAGCCGTCTGCAGCTCCCCGCTCGGGCGGGCGCGCCGCACGCTCGAGATCGCATGCGATGCGCACCCCGCGCTCGCCTCGTGCCCCTCATCGGTCGAACCCTGCCTTGCCGAGCAGCGCTACGGCGCGCTCGAGGGCCGCGCTCTGGACGACCTCCCGCAGGATCCCTGGAAGCCGGGCGAGGCGTACCGCACGCACGGCGGAGACACCCAGGCCGATTCCTCCGCGCGCATCGTCGCCGGCCTTGCGCGCATCATGGAGGCGCATCCCGGCCTCGATGTGCTCGCCGTCTCGCACGGCACCGTCATGGGGCTCTTCTGGGCGGCAAGCGAGCACGACCGCGCCTGCCCTCCCCCGTCGCTCGACAACGGCTCCATCCTCGTCTTCGAATTCGATGGCGAGCGGAACGTCTTCACCTACCTCGGGGCGCGCTCCTGACCGCAAAGCCGATGGCGCCCCTACACGCCGAGCAGCGAGCACACCTCGTCGAAGGAGCACGCGCCGGCGCGCTCGACCGGGCGCTCGACCAGGACCACGCGCGCCCCGGCGTCGCGCGCCGCGGCGAGCTTCTCCCCCTCGCCGCCCGCGGCTCCGGACGACTTGGTCACCAGCCAGCGGGCATCGATCTGTTTGAGCATCGCGGCGTTGAGCTCGCGCGAGAACGGCCCCTGCATGGCGATGATGCGCGCAGCGGGAAACCCCAGACCGCGCATGCGGGCGATCGCGGAGGCATCGGGCAGCACGCGCAGATAGACGCGCTCGAGCAGCTCGGGGGAGGCGAACGCGTGCGCCTCCTTGCTGCCCGTCGTGACGAGCGCGCACCCTTCGCGCGCGCGAAGATACGCCGCCGCATCCGCCACGGAGGCCACACGCACCGCCTCGCCCTCCTCGTCCAGCCGTCCGCGGGCGAGGCGTACGTAGCGTGAGCCGGTGTGCGCGCACGCGGCCGCGATGGTGCGGCTCGCCTCGACGGCGAACGGGTGCGTGGCGTCGACAACCGTCTTACAGCCCCTCAAGGCGACCGCCATGCCCTCCTCGTCCAACCGGCCGGCATGGACCTCGATGCCGGGCAGATCGGAGACGAGCGCCTCGCCGTAATCGGTCGCCGTGAACGCGCGGGCATCCCGCCCGCAGGCGGACAGGCGCTCACAGAGCTCGCGACCCTCGGTGGTGCCGGCAAAGACGGCGACCTCCCCGCTCATCGATGCCCCGCGCGCGTGATCTCGTACAGCAGCGCGTTCACGATCGCGGTCGCCACCGTCGAGCCGCCCTTTCGGCCGCGCGCCACGATCGCCGGCGCCGTGCGCGCGAGCAGCTCCTCTTTCGCCTCGACCACGTTCACGAACCCCACGGGCACGCCGATGACCAACGCGGGATCGATGCGGCCGGCGTCCATCAGCTCGCACAGGCGCAGCAGCGCGGTCGGCGCGTTGCCCACAGCGATGATGAGCGGGCCGTCGATAGCGCATGCGCGGTCCATGCTCGCATGCGCCCGCGTGGTTCCCGCCGCGCGTGCCGCCTCGGCGACCTCAGGGTCCGCCATGAAGCACGTCGCGGTGCACCCCAGCTTCGCAAGCGCCGGCTTGCTGATGCCCGAGAGCGCCATGTTGGTGTCCGTCACGATCGTGGCGCCCGCGCGCAGCGCCTCGAGCCCGCGCGCGACCGCATCGTGCGCAAACGTCAGCGTGTCGGCGAACGAGAAATCGGCGGTCGTATGGATGACGCGCTTGATGACGGGCTCCTCAAGCGGGTCGAGCGCGCGCTCGCCCAGCTCCCGGGTGATGATCTCAAAGCTCCGGCGCTCGATCTCATGCGGAGCGGTGTACAGGTGATCCATGGGACCAACTCCTCCTTGTCTCATATCAACGCCTTGCGGCCGAGCGTCCTGCTCCCCTGCGCCTACGCGCCCTGCTCGATGATGCGGTACACGGCGTCCATGTCCAGGGCGGCGCGCACGGCATCGGCGAGCAGATCGTACTGGCGGTCCTTATGGAAGCGCGCGTCTGCAGCCGACGGCACCGTCGAGGCGGGGAGCCCGCGCCGGTGCAGCAGCGCACCGACCAGGGCGTCGACCATGCAACCGTCGTCGAGTAGCCCGTGAAGGTAGGTTCCCAGCACGTTGCCGCGCACCGCCCCGTGCATGCGGACGGCTCCATCCGCCTCCCGCACCGATCCCGCCGGAGCGGCATCGACCCGCGTGTCGCCCGCATGGATCTCGTACCCGTGGGCGACCAGGCCGTCCCAGCACGAGAAGACGCCCATGCCGGGATGCAGGGAGAGCTCGGTCTGGGTCAGATGCTTGCGCTCCGCGAACGTCGTGCGGATCGGGAGCAGGCCGAGCCCCGGCGCCGATCCCCCGCCCTCGACCGACAGGGGATCGTCGATCCCCTCTCCCAGCATCTGGTATCCGCCGCAGATGCCCAGCACCGGCGTGCCCTGGTCGGCAAGCGCCAGCGCGCACGCCGCGATGCCCGTCGCGCGCAGCCATGCCAGGTCGGCAAGCGTGCTCTTGGTGCCCGGGAGCACGAGCAGGTCCGGTCGGCCCAGGTCCTCCGCGCGCTCCACATACCGCAGCCCGACGGCCGGATGGCGCATCAGGGGGTCGAAGTCGGTGAAATTCGACAGGTGGGGCAGGCGCACGACCGCCACGTCGATCGCGCGGTCGTGCCCGCGGGCGCCAAGACGGCTCGAAAGGCTGTCCTCGTCGTCCAGATCGATATCGAGATAGGGAACCACGCCCAGCACCGGGACGCCGCAGAGCTCTTCGAGCGGCTTCAGGCCCGGCTTGAGGATGGAGGCGTCGCCGCGGAACTTGTTGACCACAAGGCCGCGCACGCGCGCCCGATCCGCCTCATCGAGCAGCGCGACGGTGCCGTAGAGCTGGGCGAACACCCCTCCGGGGTCGATATCTCCCGCAAGCAGCACCGGCGCGTCGATCAGGCGCGCGAGCCCCATGTTGACGATGTCGTCGCGCTGCAGGTTGATCTCGGCAGGAGAGCCCGCGCCCTCCACGAGCACCACGTCGAAGTCCGCCGCGAGCCGATCGTACGCCTCGCGGATGGTCGGGATGAGCGAGCGCCGATACGAGAAATACTCGCGCGCCGGCATGGTCCCGATGGCGCGCCCGGACACGATGACCTGGCTGCCGCGCGCGCCCTCGGGCTTGAGCAGGATCGGGTTCATGGCCACATCGGGCTCGATGCCCGCCGCCTCGGCCTGCATGGCCTGGGCGCGACCCATCTCGCACCCGTCCCTGGTAACGAAGCTGTTGAGCGCCATGTTCTGGCTCTTGAACGGGGCGACGCGCACGCCGTCCTGGACAAGCACGCGGGCGAGGCCCGCCACCAGCAGGCTTTTGCCCGCATTCGACATGGTACCCTGGACCATCAGCGGCTTTGCCATGGCGCCTCCATCCCCTCCTCGCCCGCAAGCGCCGCGCGCGCGGCGTCGATCAGGCGGTCGTTCTCCTCGGGCGTGCGCACGGCCACGCGGATGTAGGCGGAAGAGAGCCCTCCGAACGTGGCGCACGGGCGGACGATGACGCCGCGCGCCGCCATGCGCTCGGCCATATCGGCGACCGGGCACTTCAAGAGCAGATAGTTCGCCTCGCTGGGAACGACCGCGAAGCCGATGTCCTCGAAGGCGCCCGCGATGCGCGGGCGCTCGCCCGCCACGAGCCCTCTCGTGCGGTCGACGAACGCCGCGTCGCCCAAGGCCGCACGGCCCGCGGCCTGCGCGATCGACGAGACGGCCCATGGAGGGCCCGCCGCGTACATACGCGCCGTGAGCTCGACGTCCCCCGACACGACGTAGCCCAAACGGAGCCCCGCCATGCCGTAGAGCTTGGTGAAGGCCCTGAACACGATGAGGCCCGTGCCGGCGGCCGCGGCGCGCACGCGCGAGCGGGAGGCGCCGTCGGCCACGAACCCGAGGAAGCACTCGTCGAGCGCGAGCAGGGCGCCCGCCTCGCGGCACTTCCGCTCGATCGCCTCGAGGACGTCGGGGGCGATCGTCCGACCCGTCGGGTTGTTGGGGCTGCAGAGGAACACGACGTCGACGCTCTCGTCGATCGCGTCGATCAGGCTCATGTCGACGGCGAAGCCGTTTTGCTCGGAAAGCGCGAGCTCGCGCACGGCGGCTCCTGCGGCCCGAGCCGCCTGGGCGTATTCCGAAAACGTCGGGGCGCAGACGAGCACCGTCTTGGGCCGCAGCGCCGCCATCAGGCGCCAGATGAGATCGGCCGCGCCATTGCCGCACAGGATGGACGACGCGTCGACCCCCTCGTGCCCGGCGATGGCGGCCGTGAGCTCCCGGCAGTGCGGGTCGGGATAGCGGTCCGCGGTCTCGAGGGCGCGCGATGCCGCCTCGCGTGCGGCGGCGGGCATGCCGAGCGGGTTCGTGTTGGCGGAGAAGTCGACGATGTCCGCGCCCCAGCGCTCGCGGCTCCCCCAGATGTCGCCGCCATGTCCGTAGGGCCGCCGGGCAGCCGTATCGATCGCCCCCATCGCCCCTCCTTTCAACTTGAGTCCCCGCCGGGAACGAGTGTCGTCCGAAGAGGCTCCGGACGGGCCTCCCGGCGCGCCGCGCCCCCGGGCCCGGCTCGGCCCGGCGACGGCAACGCGATATGGGCTGTTCAGCATCTCCCTAGCCTATCAGGAAACGGCCGCAGCGTTCGCGGGATCGCCCGCGGCATGCGCCGGGCCCGGCCAAAACGTGCGACAATGGTCCCAGCGCAAGGAGGCCGCCATGATATACACACCGCTCACCAACCGCGCGATGCGCATCGCCTACGCGGCGCACGACGGGCAGACCGACAAGTGCGGGACGCCCTACGTCTTCCACCCGTTCCACCTCGCGGAGCAGATGCCCGACGAGCACGCGGTCTGCGTCGCGCTGCTGCACGACGTGGTCGAGGACACCGATACCACCCTCGACGAGCTTGCCCGTGCGTTTCCGCCCGAGGTCATCGACGCCCTGCGCCTGCTCACGCACGAGGCGGGCGTGCCCTATCTCGACTACGTCCGCGCCATATCCGTGAACCCGCTGGCACGCGCGGTCAAGCGGGCCGACCTCGCGCACAACCTCGACACCTCGCGCTATGCGGGCAGCACCCCGCCGCCGACAGAGGAATGCTCCCGCAGGTGCAAGAGGTACCGGGACGCGCTCGCCATCCTCGACGAGGTTGCCGGCGGGGCCGGGGCCGACCCTGCCGGCAACCCGGATTGACGCCCCGCCTCGTCACCCACACCCTCGCTCTCCCTTGGATGAGGCGAAAGCCCCTTCGGTCCTGTATGATGGAGAGCCGCTTGACGTCAGCCGCGCCCAACCGGCGAGGCGCGCGAGGCAGCGCGCCCGACGCCAAGCCCCTACCCAACCGATGTCGTGAGCGAGGGTTCATGATTCTGTCTTTGGCGCCCATGGAAGGGCTGACCGGTCACACGTTCCGAGCGATCCACGCCGAGTGCTTCGGGGCCCTCGACCGGTACTACACGCCGTTCATCGCACCCCCGCGGGTCGGGAGCTCGTTCGGAGGGCGCGTCCGCGCGGAGCTCGACCCCGAGGTCAACTGGGGCCTGGTCGTGGTGCCGCAGCTGCTCACGAAAGACGCCGACGAATTCGTATGGGCGGCAGGCCTTCTCGCCGACATGGGGTTTACGGAGGTCAACCTGAACCTGGGATGCCCCTCGGGGACGGTCGTCTCCAAGGGCAAGGGCGCAGGGTTCCTGCGCGACCTCGAGAGGCTCGACGCGTTTTTGGACGAGATCTGCGCCCGCTCCCCCCTCCCGGTTTCGGTCAAGACGAGGATCGGCGTCTCGGATGACGCGGAGTACGAGCGCATCCTGGAGGTGTATCGGCGCCACGAGCTCGCGGAGCTCATCGTGCACCCCCGCGTCCAGAAGGACCGCTACCAGGGCACACCGCGCCAAGAGGCCTACGGCGCGACCCTGAGGGCCGTCTCGTGCCCGGTCGCGTACAACGGGGACGTCTTCGGCGTCGACGACATGGACGCGCTCCTTGCGGCGTATCCGGAAATGCGCCACGTGATGCTGGGCCGCGGCATCCTCGCCAACCCGGCGCTCGCCCGCATGCTGAAGGGCGGGCCGGCCGCCACGGCAACCGAGCTCGAGCGCTTCCATGACAGGCTGTACGGCGCCTACGAGGCCGAGATGGGCGGCAACGCGGTCTTCCGCATGAAGGAGTGGTGGTCCTACGCCCGGTTCGCCTTCGCGGACCCGCAATCGGTGCACCGCGCCGTCAGGAAGGTCCGCAAGGCCGACGAGTACCGTGCGGCGACGGAGCGGGTCTTTCGCACCGAGCGCCTCGCGGCCACAGCGCGCTTCCAGGCGGCGTGACGGCCGCCCCGTCTCGCCGTCACGCCACGGCCAAGCGGATGCAGGATGCGACGGCGAGCGCCACGAGCACGCCGGCGACCATGAGGCGGTTCGCACGGCGGATGTCTTCCACCTGGATGGGACGCACCGCGTCGCCGATCGTGGGCTTATCCACCATGCGGCCGGCGTAGGAAGCCGGTCCCATGAGCCACACGCCCAGGGCGCCGGCCATGACGGCTTCGGTCTGGGCGGCGTTGGGGCTCGCATGGCGCGCGCGGTCGCGCCGCCAGATGCGCCAGGCGCCTTCACCTGACAGGCCGACCAGGGGGGCGGAGACGATGAGGCACAGGGCGGCGAAGCGCGCGGGAACGAAGTTCACGACGTCGTCGAGGCGCGCGGAGGCGCGCCCGAAATGGAGATAGCGCTCGTTCTTGTAGCCGACCATGCTGTCGAGCGTGTTCACGGCCTTGTACGCCATGGCGAGCGGCGCCCCGCCGACCATCATGTACAGAAGCGGCGCCACGACGCCGTCGCTCGCGTTCTCGGCGACCGTCTCGACCGCGGCGCGCACCACCCCCGCCTCATCGAGCGCACCCGTGTCGCGCCCCACGATGCGCGACACCGCCTGGCGCCCCGCCTCCAGACCGCGCTCGGTGAGCGCCGAGGCCACCGCCATGCTCTGTCGCCTGAGCTCGCAGGTAGCGAGCAGCTGATAGCACAGCCACGTCTCGAGCGCGAAGCGCAGCGCCGGGTGCAGCATGCCGGCGAGCGCGAGCGCGCACCAGGTGACCAGGCCCGAACCCAGCGGCAGGCCGAAGGCGAGCACGCGGCCCGCCGCGCGGCGGCCGGAGGGCGTATCGGGAAAGACGCTGCGCAGGCGCGGTTCCGCCCAGGAGATGATGCGCCCCATGCCGACCACGGGGTGCGGCAGCCAGCTCGGATCGCCGAGCGCTGCATCGAGCGCGAAGCCGAGCAACACGGCGGCAAGCGTCATCATAGGGCACCGCCTCCCCGCTCAGGCCTTCCCAGCACCGCGAGGTGCGCACCGTCCCAAGAAAACGTCCAGCGCCCGGCGGGAGGGGTGTTCGCGTCGAAGTAGGCGACGGCGGGGCGGGCAAGCTCGCTTGCCACCGCGCGCACCGTGCCCGCATGCGCGACGACGACGCAGCGCGCGTCGCCCGCGCGCATGCGCTCGTCGGCAAGCGCGCGAAACGCCTCGACCGTGCGGCGCACGAACCCCGCCTGGTCCTCCCCGCCCGGGCAGGGCGCCGTGCAGCCTCCCTCGACCCAGGCGCGATAGGACGCGTCGTCGGCAAGGTCGGCAAACGACTTGCCCTCGAACGCGCCGAACGCCATCTCGCGCAGACCGCTCACGACCACCTGCCGGGCCGCCGGGAACAGGATGGAGGCGGTCTGGGAGCAGCGGACCATGCCGCTCGTGTAGACGACCGTCACGGACGGGTCGGCGTCCATCCCCTCAAGCCGCCGCGCCCCCTCTTCCGACAGCGGGGTGTCGCTTCCCGCGCCCTCGTACCGGCGAGCCGCCGTGCCCCGCGTGGCGCCGTGGCGAACGAGCTCGACGATCATAGCTCCCCCTTGATGACCTGGGGCAGCCCGCAGACCAGGCGCACGACCGTATCGGCGCGCCCGGCGAGCAGGCAGGCGAGCCGTCCGGCGCGCTCGCGCCAGGCGCGCTCGGCATCGTCAACGGGGACGACGCCGCATCCCACCTCGTCTATCGCGACGGCATCGAGCCGGGAGTCGAACAGCAGGCGCAGCGCCTCCTCGGGCGCGCGGTCGCGCACGAGCTCCTGAGCGCGCACGGCGACGCGGACGCCCGCGCACGGCCCCTCGAGGTCGCGCGCGTCCGCGATGCACGCGGGCCCGACGCCCAGGCACCGTTCCGCAAAGGCGCGCTTGCCCGCGCCGAAACCTCCGACAAGCAGGATCAATAGAGTCCTCCCAACACGATCGCAGCCTCCATGACGAGTTCGGAAACCTGGATGTACCAGCCGGCAAGGTCGCCCGTGATGCCTCCGAACTCGGCCAGGCAACGGCGACGATGAGCGGCGAACAGCGCGAGCGCGAGCGCCGCCGCGCACGCCCCCCGAGCGCCCGCGAGGACGACGAGCAGAACGGCGGCCAGCACGGCCTGCACGATGAGCGCCCGACGCGTCGCGCGCTCACGGGAGTCGTCTCCGGCAAGCGCCGCCGCCATGCCCTCGGGCCGCGCATGGGGCAGCGTGACCACGGACAGGGCGCCCAGCGCGCGCGACAGCGCGCACATGGGCACGAGGGCGAGCGCCGCGCCCGCGCGCGGCCCCCAGCACGCGAACAGCGAGAACTGCATGAACAGGTAGAGCACGATCGCCATCACGCCGAACGCACCGATATGCGGGTCCTTCATGATCTCGAGCTTTCTTTCGCGCGCGGCGTGACTCGAGCGGGCGTCGGCCACATCGGAAAACCCGTCCATATGGATGCCGCCGTTCACGGCGAACGGCAAGGCGACGAGGACCGCGGCGACGACCGGGGCGGGAACGCCGAGCGCATGGGCCGCCACCAGCCACGCGCCCGAGACGAGGCCCTGCACCGCGCCCACGGCGGGCAGCGCCGCCAGCGCCCCGCCCGTCCAATCGGCGCGGTCGAGCAGGCGCTGCGGAACCGGGACGCGCGAAAACGTCGCGAACGCCGCGGCGAGCGACGGCACGGCCCTCATCGTGCACCGTCCTTCCATACGTCCATGCTCCCCCGCAGCCACACGGGCAGCCCGCAGACCACCTCGACCGCGCACGCGCTCGCGGCCGCCAGCTCGGCGTTCACGCGCGCGAGCGCATCGAGGTAGGCCTCCGTCCCCTCGTCATACCGCACGCCGTCGCGCCCTGTGTCGATCGAGACGGCGACCACGTCGTCCGCGCGGTCGGCGAGATGGTCGATGCCGGCGACCACGCGCCGCGCCGCTCCTTCCGCATCGAGGCAGCCGCCCGCATCCTCCCTGCCGGAGAAGAGCTCGTTGGCCACGAGGTTGCCCACGTCCTCCACGAGCGCGACATCGACCGGCCCGATCTTTGCGTGCGCGAGCCCGCGGGGACATTCGAGCACCGAGAACCCCTTGCCGGCGCGCAGGCGCCGGTGGCGCTCGATGCGCGCCTCGGCATCCGCGCCCGCACGCTCCATCGTCGCCACGTAGAGCACCCGCCCGCCGCGCGCGCAGCACAGCCCCTCCGCGAAGGCGCTCTTGCCGCACGCGGTGCCGCCGAAGACAAGCGCCCGCACGCTAGCTCAGCTCCCGGTAGGCGTCCATGCCGCACGCATCGAACGAGGCCGCCTCGTCGTAGACCGCAAGCGCCATGTCGAGCAGGGGCAAAAGCGCCATGGCGCCCGTGCCCTCGCCCAGATGCATGCCCGCCTGCAGCGGGGCGCAAAGCCCCAGCTCGTCCAAAAGCAGGCGCGCGGCGGGCTCCGACGAGCAGTGGCTCGCCACGAGATAGCCCGAGAGCTCGGGTGCGATCCGGACCGCGGCGAGCGCGGCCGTGCACGAGATGACGCCGTCGAGCACCGCGGGGCAGCCGTGTGCGGCGGCGCCCAGATACAGCCCGCACATGGCGGCGATGTCAAGGCCGCCCACGGCGGCGAGCACGTCCACGGCATCGGCGCACGCGTCGACCTGGTTCACCCGCAGCGCCCGCTCCACGACCGCGCGCTTGCGGGCGAGCCCCTCGCTCGTGAGGCCGGCGCCGCGCCCCACGGTGAGCTCGGGCGCAGCGCCGGTCAGCGCGCTTGCCACCGCGGCGCTCGTCGTCGTGTTGCCGATGCCCATCTCGCCGGCGGCGAGCACGCGCGCGCCGGCATCTGCCAGCAGTCCCGCCACGTGCGCGCCCACCCCGATCGCCCGAAGCACCGTGTCGCGCGGGCAGGCCGGACCGAGGGCGATGTCGGCGGTCCCGCGCATCGTGGCGCAGACGTGCATCCGCGCGTCGTCGACCGGCTCGGCCATGCCGACGTCCACGGGCACCACGGCGCAATCGGCGACGCGGGCCATGCAGCTCACGCTCGCCGTGCCGCCGCAGATGTTGTGCGCCGCCGTCAGCGTGACCTCCTGACCGCTCTGCGAGATCCCCTCGGCGACGACCCCGTTGTCGGCGAAGAACACCGCGAGGGCCCGCGGGGCGCTCACCGGATGCGGCGTTCCCTGGGCCGCCGCGAGCGTGCAGACGGCGTCCTCGAGCAGCCCCAGGCCCCCTAGGGGCTTGGCGACCGCCGCCCAATGGCTCCGGGCCGCCGCGCGCACCTGCGCGTCGGCGGGCCGGATACGCGCCGTCAGCGCGCGCAGCCACGCGTCGTCGGCGGCGCCCGCGCCGCCGCCGTCCGCGGGGCATGCCCGCCACCGATTCTCGAATGCGCTCTCGATCTCGTCAGCCCTCATTGCTCCCCTGCTTTCTGTGTCGATCGCACGCGCGCACGAAGGCGCGCGCGGCCTCGGGATTCGACGGATAGTACACGTGCGGAAAACCCGCCGCGAGCGAGGGCGCGTGCACCAGGCAGGGCCAGCTGCGCTCACGGCGGGGCTTGCGCGCCACGGCGTCATCCCCCTCGAACTCGGCACGCCAATAATGGAACTCATGCCCGCGCAGCGCAACGCCGGCGTCCCCGTAGAGACCGGGTGCGCCGCAGGTCAGCTCGATATACCCGAAATGCTCCAGCCCGCCCCCGCGGCGCGCGGCCCCCTTCAGCGCGCCGACCATGGGCCACACCGCGCCCGCCTCGTCCTCGAGGCGCTCGAGCAGGTAGAGGAAGCCGCCGCATTCCGCCACGCACGGCATGCCGCCCGCCAGCGCGCGGCGGATCCGGGAGCGCAGCGCGCCGTTTCCCGCAAGGGCCTCCGCATGCAGCTCGGGGTAGCCCCCGCACAGGTACAGGCCGTCGGCACCCTCCGGCAGCCCCGGGTCGCGAAGGGGGCTGAACGAGACGAGCTCGGCGCCCATGTCCTCAAGCATGCGCAGGTTCTCTGCGTAGCGGAAGCAAAACGCCTCATCGCAGGCGACGGCGATGCGGGGCGCAGCGCGCCCGACGGGATCGGAGCGGTACGGCTCGACCTCCATCTGCCGGGCGGCGCGCGCGAGCCCTACCAGGCGCTCGAGGTCGATCGTCGCGGCCAGGACGTCGGCCATGGCGTCCACCCGCGCGCGCAGGTCCGCGACCTCGCCCGCCGTCACCAGGCCCAGATGACGGCTTTCCAGGGCGAAGGCGTCGTCGCGCGGAACGTAGCCGACGACCTCCACGCCGCATTCGCGCTCGATCGCCTCGCTCGCATAGGCGCACGCATGGGCGCTGCAGCCGTTGAGGATCACGCCGCGCACATCCGCATCCGGCCGGAACCGGCAAAAGCCCTGCACCGTCGCCGCCAGCGAGGTCGAGGCGCCGCGCGCGGGCACGACCAGCACCACCGGGGTCGCGGTCGCGCGCGCGACATCGTAGGCGCTGCCGTCGGTCGTCCCCGGGGCCATGCCGTCGAACAGCCCCATCGCCCCCTCGACCACCGCGATATCGCAGCTCACCGCACCACGCGCCATCAGGGAGGCGAGCGTCGGGGTGTCGGAGAAGAACGCGTCGAGGTTGCCTGCCGCGGCGCCGGTGACCTCGCGGTGGAACAGCTGGTCGATGAAGTCGGGGCCGCACTTGAACGCCGCCGGCGCCATGCCCGCGCGCTGGAGCAACCGGATGAGCGCGCAGGTCACGACTGTCTTTCCGCTCCCGCTCGCGGGCGCCGCGATCATCACGCGGGGCGGCAGCGCCACGGCGGTCACGACGCGCCTCCCGCGCGCACGCCGGAAGCGCGACCGAGCCGCACAGACACGATGAACACGGGGTTGCTCGCGCGCATCAGGCTATGGGATCCCGCGCGCTCGGCGCGGGCCACGGAGACCTGGCAGATGTCGACGTCCTCGATATCGGGGGCGGCGAGCAGCCGCGTCGCCTCGGCCAGCGTCTCGAGCGACACGCAGGTGAGGCAGATGCGGCACGTCGCCGCGCGCAAGCGCAGGGCGTCCATGATCCCGGCGAGCGCACCGCCGCTCCCGCCCACGAACACGGCGTCGGGAGCGGGCAGGTCGCGCAGCGCGCCGGGAGCCTCGCCCTCGACGACGCGGACGTTGTCCAGGCCGAACGCCGCCACGTTGCGACGGCACAGCTCGACCGCCTCCGGCTTGCGCTCGATGGCGTACACCGCGCCTGCGCGCGCGAGCAGCCCCAACTCGACCGTCACGGAGCCCGTCCCCGCGCCGACATCGAAGACGGTGTCAGTCTCGGCGACGCGCAGCTTGGCGAGCGCCACCGCGCGCACCTCCTGCTTGGTCATGGGGACGCGCCCGCGCTCGAAACGCTCGTCGGGGATGCCCGGCGTGGCCCACGGCCACGGGCGCGCGCACGCCCCGTCCAGGTCGACGAGCATCACGTTCAGGGGGTCGAAGGTGCGGTCGGCGAACGCGGCGGCCGTGCCCGATTCGATGCGCTCGTCCGCATACGAGAGGCGCTCGGCCACCACCACCTCGACGTCCCCCAAACCCGCCGCCACGAGCCGGCCGCACAGCTCGGCCGGGCCGGTCGCCCCCGACGTCACGAGAAACACCGTGCCGCCGCGCGCCGCCTCCCCGACGATATCGCACGCGGCGCCGTGCGCCGTCACGAAGCGCCAGCCCTGCCAGGGCCGACCCAGGCGTGCCGCCAGCATCGACGCGGAGCTGATGCCCGGTATGACCTCGACGGTGCAATCCGCAAGGCCGGGCTCGTCGGCAACGGCCCGGGCGGTGCCCTCGGCCCCGCTGAACAGGCCCGTATCGCCGCTCATGAGCACGCAGGCGCGCACCCAATCCCGGTCGCTCGCGAGCGCATGGGCCACATCGGCCGCGCGCGCGGCGACCGCCGTGCGCGCCCCTTCGAACAAGGCGGGCAGCGCCCCCGCGCGCGACGCGCCGCCCGTCCCCTCGACCAGGCGGCGCGCACCCACCACGAGGTCGGCGCCGCGCAGCGCATCGCGCGCGGCGCAGCTCAGCAGCCCGGGGTCGCCGGGGCCCGCGCCCACGATAGCGATATGCCTCATGCCGCCTCCCTACCGCTTGCCCGCGGCGTCGGCAAGCTCGCGATAGCCGCGCGGCGTCACCATGCGGCCCGCGACCACGCGCGTCTGCGCGTTGCCGACGAACACCGTCGTGAACATGTCAGCCTCGAGACCGGAAAGCTCGCCCAGCGTCGTGAGCCCGTGCTCCTCGCCGTCGCGCCCGATGTTGCGCACCCATCCGCAAACCGTGCCCGCGGCCTTGTGCCGGCCGATGATGCGGGCGGCGCGCTCCAGGTAGTCGGCGCGCTTCCTGCTGCGCGGGTTGTAGAGGCAGATGCACATGTCCGCCCATGCCGCAGCCTCGAGCCTGCGCTCGATCATCCCCCAGGGCGTGAGCAGGTCGGAAAGCGAGATGACCGCGAAATCGTGCGCGAGCGGGGCCCCCAGCACCGCCGAGCCGCTCTGGGCGGCCGTAACCCCGCTCACGATCTCGACCTCGACCGCCGGGAAGCCGTCCGAGAGCTCGAGCACGGGGGCAGCCATGCCGTATACGCCCGCGTCGCCGCTGCACACGAGCGCGACGGCGTCATGGTCGCACGCGAGCTCGAGCGCGCGCCGGCAGCGCTCCACCTCGCGCATCATGGGCGTCGACACGCGCTCCGCCTGAGGGTAGCGGCCGTCCAGCAGCCCGATGTAGGCGTCGTAGCCCACGATGACCTCCGCCCTGCCGAGCGCCGCGTCGGCAGCCGCCGTCAGGCCCGCGGGATCCCCCGGGCCGAGCCCCACCACAAACAGCGTGCCCATGTGACCATCCTCTCTCCGGCACCGTCCGGGCACCGGCATTCCTTGATTCCGTCGACCGCCTCGATCCGTGCCCGCCTCCCGCCGTCGCGGGAGCGGACGGCGCCGCACAGGTCAGCCGGCGCCTCCCCGGCCCCCAGGCTCGTCAAACGAGCAGGTCCAGGGGAGCTCTGCGAGCGCGACCGTCACGCCGCCGCGCGCGAGCTTGCCCGCGCAGAGCCTGCCGCCCGCGGCCACCGCGGCGCGCTCGCACACGTTGTCGACGCCGACCGTCTGCGCCACGAACGCCGAGGACGAGAAATCCCCGGGCTGCGCCGCGAGTGCGTCGGCGGTAAACGCCTCGAGGGCGACGCCGCGGCCCGCGCACCATTCGACCAGCCCCGGCTCATCGCGCTTGAGCTCGATCGTCGCCGCCGCGCCGAGCGAGTCCGGCAGGATGCCCGCCTCGGCGCACGCGGCCCGAAACGCCCCCTCGATCGCGTCCGCCGATGCGCCTCGGCGGCACCCCATGCCCGCCACGATGCAGCGCGGGACCACGTGGAGCGCTCGCTCACCCGGGCGCGCGGCCGGCGACACGATGACGTGCGCCTCCGCACGGGAGGGCGCACGGCGCACGCGTGCGGGCAGGGGGCCCAAGACCTCGGCGTCGCACCACAGCGCAACCTCCCCGCCCGCAAGCAGGCGGGCGGACACGTCCTTGATGCGCTCCGGCTCGCCGATGGCCATGCCGCGCGAGACCGCCCAGGTGTCGACCGCCCACACGCCGCGCCCATCGGTCGCCGTCGTGACGACGGGCGCGGCGCCGACGGCGCCGGCGAGCTCGCGGGCGAGCGCGTTCGCGCCGCCCACATGGCCCGACAGGATCGGGATGCACCAGCGCCCGCCCTCGTCCATCACGATGACGGCGGGGTCGGACACCTTCGACCGCACATGCGGGGCGATCGCCCGCACGGCGATGCCGGCCGCGCCCACGAACACGAGCGCATCAGATGCGGCGAACGCGTCGGCGCACCACGGGGCGAGCGGGACCCTGTCCGCACCGAAGCCGCGGGCCAGGCTCCACGCGTGACCCGGCAGGGCGGCGCGGGCTCGATCCGCCAGCGCCTCGCCCGCAGCCGTGAACGCGATGCAGGCGATCCTCATGGGCGCACCACCACGGTCGTGAAGTAGCCGCTCTCCTCGGGCGCGTCGGCCAGCGTGCGGAAGACGCGCTCGCCGGCCATGCCGCAGTCGGTCACCGCGGACGCGCGGTCGAGGACGTCTGCGCGGGCCAGGTCGCGCTGCAGCTCCCCCAGATGGCCCCCGGCCTTCATGAGGACCTTCGTGCCCGGCCAGGCGAAGGCGCGCTCCGCGTCCGCGCACGCGGCGGGCACGATATGCAGCGGCGTGTCCATCCGCGGCGTGAGGTCGGCGCCGAGCGTCGCCGCGACGGCGCAGAAGCTTGGCACGCCGGGAACGGTGCGGACCTCGAAGCCCCGCTCGCGCACGGCGGCCGCGATGCGCTGGAACGTGGCGTAGATGCTCGGGTCTCCGAGGTTCAGCAGCGCGACATCCAGGCCGCGCCCGAGCCGCCCGACGATCTCGTCGACCGCCCGAGCATGCCGCTCCGCGCGCCGCGCGCCCTCGCCCCCCATGGAGAACCTCAAGGTCAGGATCTCCTTGCCCGCGAGGTCGACCGCCGCGCGCGCGATATCGAGGGCCACGGTCGCGCCGCCCGCCGTCTGCGGGGTCGCCACCACCGGGCACGCCTCGATGGCGCGCATCGCCTTGATGGTGATGAGCTCGGGATCCCCCGGGCCCACGCCCACGCCGAACAGGATGCCGTTACCGTCTGCCATATTCGCTCCTCAACGTTTCGCACAGACCGTGTGCGCCGGACGTGGAAAACAGCTCGCCGCGCACCTGGCTGAACACGATCGCGGCGATCTCGCACGCGGGCCGCGACCCGGCGTCGCAGCCGAGCGCCACGCGGTCGCGCAGATGCCCCTCGAGCGCGCGCGTGAGGCTTTCCAGCACCTCGTCGAGCACGCCGGCGCGCTCGACGACATCGAGCATCGCATCCGTCGTGGCCGCATCCATGATCTCGCGCGCCACCGGGCCCGCGGCCCCCGCCAGCGCGGCGTGCGCGCACACAATCTCGGCCCGTCCGTCGGCCACCCGCGAATGCGTGTCCATGATGCCGCCCGCGACCTTGACCATCTTGCCGATATGGCCCACCACGAGGATGCGCTCGAACCCGCAGGCGACCGCCGCATCGAGCGCGGCGCCCATGAAATTCGAGCAGGCCACGACCGGGGCGCGCCCGGTATCGAGGTGCCCGGCGAGGTAGTCGTACCCGTAGTTTCCCGGGACGATCACCAGGGCGCGGCAGCCCAGCGCGGCGTGCTGGCGGATCTCGAGCTCGATGCTCTCGCGCAGCGCGGCCAGGCTGCGCGGCTCCACGATACCGGTCGTCCCCAGAATCGAGATGCCACCCTCGATGCCGAGCTTGGGGTTGAACGTGCGGCGGGCGATGCGCTCCCCCTCGGGAACCGAGATCGTCACCTTGAGCCCGCCCGCATAGCCGCGCTCGCGGCACACGTCGCGCACCGCCTCGGTGATCATCGCGCGGGGCACCGTGTTGATGGCCGCCGCCCCCACGGGCTGGTCGAGCCCCGGCTTGGTGACCCGGCCCACGCCGACACCGCCCTCGATGGCGACGCCGTCGCGTTCCGCGGCCTCGACCTGCGCGCAGACGAGGGCGCCGTCCGTCGCGTCGACGTCGTCGCCGCCGTCCTTGCGGATCGCGCAGCGCGCCCAGCCCGCGCCCGCCCGCGCGTCGAGGACCTCGGACTCCACACGGACGCCCGCCGGCGTCACGACGGCCGCGGACGCCGGGGCCGCGCCGTCGAGCAGAAGGCGGGTCGCGGCCTGCGACGCCAGGGCGGCGCACGTGCCCGTGGTATAGCCGCAGCGCAGGCGCCTGCCCGCGCTCACGCGGTACAGATCAAGCGCCATCGTGCGCTCTCCTGAACCCTGTGGAGAACCCGGGGTCGTACAGGCGGCTGCGATCGTAGGACCCCTCGAGCACGCGCCCGACCACCACGAGCGCCGTGGAGCGGATGCCGTGCGCCGCGCCCGTCTCGGCGAGTGTGCCGACGCGGCAGCGGATGACCTCCTCGTCGGGCCATGTCGCCTTGTACACGATCGCCACCGGCTCCTCGGGCGACCTGCCGGCCGCGAGCAGCTCCTCCTGCAGCCGCTCGAGCATGCCCGCGCTCAAAAAGATCACCATCGTGGAGCCGTGGGCGGCGAGCGACCGCATGTCCTCGCCCGCCGGCATGGGCGTGCGGCCCTCGAGGCGCGTCAGCATCACCGTCTGGCTCACGCCGGGAAGCGTCAGCTCCTGCCTGAGCGCCGCGGCGGCCCCGCAGAAGCTCGACACGCCCGGCGTCACGTCGAAGGGGATGCCGCGCGCCGCGAGAGCATCCATCTGCTCCTGGATCGCCCCGTACACGCTCGGGTCGCCCGTGTGCAGGCGCACGACCTCGCGGCCTGCCGCATGCGCGCGCTCCATGACGGCGACGACCTCCTCGAGCGTCATGGTCGCGCTGTCGTGGACCTCGCAATCGGGCCGGCATGCGTCGAGAAGCTCGGGGTTCACGAGGCTTCCCGCCCAGATCACCACGTCCGCCGCGCGCAGCAGGCGGTCTCCGCGCAGGGTGATGAGATCGGCCGCTCCGCTGCCCGCTCCCACAAAGTGCACCATGGCAATCCCCTTTCGTCGTTATCGTGAGGGCATTGTAGCGCAGCGTGCGGACACGGCGCGCATAAAGCCGTGCGCGCATGCGGGGCTCCCGATCAATTTCGCCGTCATGCTGCACAAAATCGAATAAGCAGGTATGATGGAGGCGGTACCGTACTGCTACCACCGATTCGAGAAGAGGAACGGCCGGCGCTCGTACCGCCGGTATCGTCAAGGGAAATCAGGTGCGAATCCTGAGCAAGGGCCATTACTGTGAGAGGCACACGCCTCAAGCCAGACTGCCTTGCCGTTCCTTGCGGTGCAACGCAACACCGCGACGTTCGACTCCGTGAACCCCGGAGGGCGTGCGTGCATATCCGTCTTTTCGCCCCGTGTGGGCAAACGGCCCGATGCAACGCCCTTCACCTCGTGAAGGGCGTTTTTCTTTTGCGGTCCAGGCAGGTGTACGAGAACGCGCGGTACCGGTCGCTGTACACCAGACAGAAAGGATCGCACCATGGTAGACCAGCACCTGACCAGGCGCGCCCTCGTGGGCACGGCGGGCGCAGGCGCCCTCGCGGCGGCCGCAGCGCTCGCCGGATGCTCGAGCGCGGGCGGCGAGGCGGGCTCTTCCGCAACATCCGAATCGCAGGGCAAACCCGTCATCCTCGTCGTGAGCTTCGGCACGAGCTACAACGCGAGCCGCCACATCACGATCGGCGCCATCGAGGACGCCATCCGCGAGAAATACGGGCACGAGTACGACGTGCGCCGCGCCTTCACGGCCGACACCATCATCGACATCCTGAAGGAGCGCGACGGCATCGAGATCGACAACGTCGAGGGCGCGCTCGACCGCTGCGTCGCCGACGGCGTGAAGACGCTCGTCGTCCAGCCCACCCACCTCATGGACGGCTTCGAGTACACCGACCTGGCCGATGCGCTCGAGGAGTACGCCGACAGGTTCGACGCGACCGCGCTCGGCGCGCCGCTGCTCGACGCGCCCGAGGACTTCGAGGCCGTTGCCGCCGCGCTCGGCGACGCCATGGCCTCCTACGATGACGGCCAGACGGCCTTCGTCTTCATGGGCCACGGCACCGAGGCCGACGCCAACGCCGACTACGCCACCATGCAGGACACCTTCACCGCGCGCGGCATGGGCGCCTACTTCGTGGGCACGGTCGAGGCCGAGCCCACCTGCGAGGACGTCATCGCCGCGGTCCAGGCCGCAGGCTACAGCCGCGCCGTCCTCTCGCCGCTCATGGTCGTCGCGGGCGATCACGCCACCAACGACATGGCGGACACCGGGGACCCCGAGTCCTGGGCCTCCAAATTCGCCGCGGCGGGCATCGAGACCACATGCCTGCTCGTCGGCCTCGGCCAGTACGCCGCCATCGACGAGATCTACGTCGACCACGTCGAATCCGCCATCGCGACCCTGTAAGGACACGCCATGATCAAATCTTCGCTGCTCATCATCACGGCCCTCGCGGGCACTCTCGCCCTGGCGGGCTGCTCGACGGCATCCGAGACGCCGGCCGATACGGGGTCCGCGCCCGCGCAGACCGCCTCCGACGACCAGGAATCCGGGCCCGTCACCGCGGACATGCTGGTCGACGGCACCTACGAGATCTCCGTCGACTCGAGTTCGAGCATGTTCCGCATCGTGCACGCCGAGCTCACCGTGGCGGACGGCCAGATGACCTGCGCCATGACGCTGGGCGGAACCGGGTACGAGAAGCTGTTCATGGGCACGAGCGACGAGGCCGCGTCGGCCTCCGACGACCAGTGCCACTTCTTCGTCGAGGGCGACGATGGCTCCTACACCTACACCGTGCCCGTCGCGTCTCTGGACGAGGAGTGCGACTGCGCCGCATTCAGCATCCGCAAGCAGAAGTGGTACGACCGCTCCCTCGTGTTCGAATCGGGCGACCTCCCCGAGTCCGCGTTCCGTTCCGCCTAGGGGAAGATGGTCGCCATGCTCATCGCTTCCCGCTCCCCCCGGGCCCGTCGCGTCCCTGGGATCGGCGCGCTTGCCGCCGCGCTGCTGTGCGCGCTCTGCCTCGCGCTCGGCGCATGCGGAAGCCCTGCCGGCTCTTCCGGCTCCGGGCTGGCGGACGGCAGCTACACGATCGATGTGTCGCTTGAGGGAGGCACCGGTCGCGCGCAGGTCGCCTCCCCCGCCGCCGTCAACGTTGAGGACGGCGCCATCACGCTGACGCTCGTGTGGTCGAGCTCGAACTACGACCTCATGGTGGTCGACGGGACCGAATACGCCCCGACGACCACCGAGGGCGGCTCCACGTTCGACATCGAGCTGCCCGAACTCGTGGATTCGCTTGCCGTCCAGGCCGAGACCACCGCCATGGGAGACCCCCACCTCATCGAGTACACCATCGAGCTCGATACGGAATCGCTCGCGCCCGCCGACGGCTCGGCTGGGCCCCAGGCGGCGGAGACGGACGAATCGTCCGCGGCGGCGTCCGGCGCCAACGTCGCCGAGTTCCACAACACCGATCTCGGGTGCAGCCTCGAGCCGACCGGGTCGCTGGAGCTCCAGTACGCCACGAACTTCACCGTCGACACCTTCGAAGGCGGCCTCAGGCTCGTCTGCATCGCCAACGGCGAGCGCTTCCTCGTCGTGCCCGAAGGCTCTACGGCCCCCGACGGACTGGCCGATGACATCGCCGTGATCCAGTTGCCGCTCGACAACGTCTATCTCGTCTCATCGAGCGTCGCCTGCCTTATCGACGAGCTCGGCGCCATCGATGCGATCGGCACCACGTCCATCAAGCAGGACGGCTGCCCCATCGAGGGCCTGGCGCGCGCCTACGAGGCGGGCGCCGTGAGCTACGGCGGAAGCTACGACACACCCGATTTCGAGCTCATCGCCGGCACGGGCTGCACGCTCGCCATCGAGAACACCATGATCAACCACAATCCCGACGCCAAGCAGAAGCTGCGGGACCTGGGCATCACCGTGCTCACCGAGCAGTCGAGCCGCGAACCCGAGGCGCTGGGGCGTCTCGAGTGGATCAAGCTGTTCGGCGTGCTGTTCGGCAGGGAGGCCGAGGCGGACGCGTTCTTCGCGCAGGCCGCCGAGCGCGTCGAGGCCGTCGCCACCAAAGAGCCGACCGGCAAGACCGTCGCGTTCTTCTACATCAACTCGAACGGCGCCGCCGTCACCCGGCGCTCGGGCGACTACGTGGCGCAGATGATCGAGCTCGCCGGCGGCACGTATCTGTTCTCCGACCTCACGGGAGAAGACGGCACCTCCTCCTCGACCGTCACGCTCGAGATGGAGGAGTTCTTCGCGACGGCGCGCGACGTCGACGTCATCATCTACAACAGCACGATCGACGGCAGCGTCTCGAGCCTGTCCGACCTGCTCGCCAAAAACCAGCTGCTTGAGCAGTTCTCCGCCGTGCAGGAAGGCAACGTCTGGACGACCGACCAAAACATGTACCAGCAGATGACCAACACCGCGGGCATCATCACCGATATCCACAACGTGCTCGTCGGGGACACCGACGACCTCACCTACCTCAAGCAGCTGAGCTGATCCGCGCACAACAGCCACGGGCCAATCTGCCCCGCCCTCGGCGCCTTTGACACGGGGGCGTCGAGGGCGGGGCGGATTGGCGTCGCGCCCGACCCGTCAGCGGCGCCTGCTGTGGGAGTTGCGCCAGATCTCGCGCCCCAGCATGAGCGCGAGCACGAGCGCCGACAGGTACCCCAGAAAGCCGATGACGGGAATGCCGAAGATGACCGGCTCGATCTTGGCGTAGTAGACCACCGATGAGCCGATGAACAGACCGGCGATGACGATGGCCATGGACATGCGGTCGACGATGCCGCCCACATGGCGCAGCACGCGCTCGCTGCCCAGCACCTGCGTGTTGATCTTGAGCTGGCCGCGCGTGAGCATGCGCGAGGCCAAGCCGAGCTGGTCGGCCGCCTCGAGCAGGCCCTTCGCCGCCCGCACCGACGCGTGCGCCATCTCCTCGGCGGTCTCGGCGGCGCGGGTGAAGGAGCTCTTCTCGTTTTTGATATGGGCCGAGATGATCTCGACCATGTTGACCTCGGGCATGTACTCGGACAGCAGACCCTCGAGCGTCACCATGCCGCGCGCGAACATCGTCACGACGCTCGGCAGCTCGACGTCGTTTTTGCGCGCCAGGCTCACGAGCGATGTCAGGAACTCGCCAATATCCAGGTCCTTCAGGTTCAGGCCCGCGAAATCCGCGACGATGAAGTCGAGATCGGACAGAAACGTCGAATGGTCGAGCTCGGACGAGTCCCCGCGCGTGACCGCGAAGCGCATCAGGGAGTCCTTGAGCTTGGCGACGTCGTTCTCGGCGACCGAGAAGATGATGTCCTTCACGATCGCGCGGTCGTGGCTGGACATGCGCCCCACCATGCCCAGGTCGATGAAGTAGACCACGTTGTCCTTCAAGATGATGTTTCCCGCATGCGGGTCGGCATGGAAGAAGCCGTCGTCGAGCACCTGCGTCGAATAGTCCTCGACGATGCGCGCGCCGATCTTCTCCAGGCTGTAGCCCGCCTCGGAGAGCGTCAGGGGGTCGGCGATCGAGATGCCGTCGATGTAGTCCATGACGACGATGTGCTCGGTGCAGTACTGCAGGTACGACCGCGGGCACGAGATGCCGCGCGTGTCCTTGTGGAACGTGTAGAAGTCGTCGAGGTTGCGCGCCTCCATGAGGAAGTTCGTCTCCTCGCGAAACGACTGCCACAGCTCCTCGACGACGCCCTGGAGGTCCACGAACTGGTCGGTCTTCACGAAGCGCGACGCCGTGCGCACGATGGAGCGCATGATGTCGATGTCTTGCGCCATGACCTGCTGGGCACCCGGGCGCTGCACCTTGACGGCGACGTCCTCGCCGGTCAGCAGCCGCGCGCGATGGACCTGCGCGAGCGAGGCGCTTCCCAGCGGCTTGCGGTCGATCCACTCAAAGACCTCGGCTGTCTTGCGGCCGTACTCGGCCTCCAGGCAGTCGCGAATCACCCAGAACGGCACCGGCTCCACGTCGGTGCGCAGGCGCCTCAGCTCGTCACAGAACCGCTGCGGCAGGATCTCGGAGCGGTTCGCGAGAATCTGCCCCATCTTGACGAACATGGGGCCGAGCTCCTCGATGAGGCAGCGCAGGCGCACCGGCGTGATGTTGTTCCACGCCTCGTACTTGCGCACGAGGTTGAAGATCTCGGCGATGCGGCGCCTGCGCCCCTTCGCCGTGAGCTGGAACTCCTCGGCAGGAGCCATGACCTCCGGCTCATCCGGAAACTCGTCCTTTGCCCGCGCGCGCCTGTGGCCCAGGCGCGCCATGAGCTCCTCGTCCTCGAAGACGATGGTATCGTCGGGGTCCAGTTTGTCCCGTTGTGGGCTGATGGTGTCGACTCCTGCCATGATGAATGCTTACGCGTCCTGCTCCGTCTCGGGCGCACTCGAGCCCTCGGCCTCCGTTGCCTCCTGCTCGACCTCGACCGCCTCGACCTTGACCGACACGGTGTCGTCGTCAACCGAGTCGACCAGATCGCGGACGTGCGCCATGAACTCGACGCGCTCCGCCTTGGTCATCGCGCGCACGCGCGCCAAGATGAGCTCGTCGAGGATGCGCTCGGCGACGGTCTCGCCCTGGGTGTTCAAGCGGTCGGTCACATCCGAGAACGCACCGCCGGCGCGCTCGAAGATGTCGGACATGGAGCGCGCGAAATCGGGCGTCGAGGAGTCGCGGCGGACCTCCTCGCCCTTGGCGGACAGGCTGTCGAGCACCTCCTTGCCCTTCTCGGCCGTGAGCGCAGCCGCTCCAAAACCGATGTTCACCATATTGTTGACGAGGTCTTCGAACTTCGTGGCCATGTGAGCCTCCTTATTCCGAACCGTGCCGGGCATTCGTCTGCTCGCCACGTGCGTATTGTCTTCTTGTACCCCGAACCGCCTTGTTAGTTGTCCGACATCGCGAAAGCGTTTTTCATCGCGAGGCTCGTGGTGAAGAGCACGCGGCCGAGCAGGTCGTCGGTCTCGCGCTTGAGGTCCGCCGCCATGCGGTCGTTCGCCTCCGCGAGCGCCGCGCTCACCTCGTCGCGGGAAAGCTTCTCCACCGCGGCGTCCGTCTCGCGCAGCAGGCGGTGCGCCATGCCGCCGATCTTCTCCTGATAGCGCTCGATATGGGCGGAGTTGTCGTGGAAGCGGGCGTCGGCGAGCGCCGCGATGATGCGGTTGGCCCAATAGAAGCTCTCGGACGTCACGCGCTCCGTCGTGTTCTCCAGGTACTCCGGCATGCGCTCGACGTTCGCGTAGAGCGGCACGAGCGCGTTGAACACGTTGGAGCCGAAGGCCATCCACTGCACGCAGGCGTTCTCGTACGCAACGTAGGGGCGGATCTGGAGCACCGCGAGCTGGCCGTTGCGGTTGATGCCGATGGGGCGGTACGCGCCGCGCGTGGCGTCGGTGCCGCCGCGGCCGTAGCAGTCGTAGGGCGTGCCCTGGTAGTGGGCGGACAGCACGTACTTCACGTCCTCGATCGTGATCTTGCGCTCGGGCACACGGCTCCAGGGGATGTCGTCGGACTCGGGGCCGAAGGCGGCGTCCGGGCCGTCCCAGCCGTCGCCCGGGTTCAGGCAGCGCTGCATGTACCAGGCGCGCGGCGTGTTGTACACGTGGTCGGAATCGGAATGGGAGCCGAAGGCCTCGCGCGGGTTGAAGATGTCGCCAGCGAGCAGGCCTTCGCGAACGTCGTCCACGAAGTTGTCGAGGTCGTCGAGCATGTCGTCGTCGGCGTCGAACAGCGCGTCGGCCAGCTCGTCGTAGATATCGTCCAGCGTGTCGTCGACCACGTGCGGCGCGAGCATGGTGAGGTTCAGGTGGTTGGCCTCCATCCACGCACGCAGATCGGCGCTCGCCATGTGCTCGACCTGATCGCCCTCGGCGTCCGCCAGGTCGAAATAGTCGATGCCGAGCTGGTTCGGCATGGTGACATAGGCGTCGTCGGGCACGCGCTTGGCGATCCAGTGATGGCCGCCGATGGTCTCCAGCCACCAGATCTCGTCGGCATCCGAGAACGCGATGCCGTTCATCTCGTAGGTGCCGTACCGCTCGAGCAGCTCGCCCAGGCGCTTGACGCCCTCGCGCGCGGTGCGGACGTAGGGCAGCACGACGGTGACGAAGTCCTCCTCGCCGAGCCCGCCGGGGACCGCGGGCACGTAGCCCTCCTCGCCCTCGGTGCCACGGGCGGGCGCATACTCCACGAGCGGGTCGGCGCCCAGCACGCGCTCGTTGCTCGTGATGGTCTCGGTGGCTGACATGCCCACGTTGGCCTCGTTGAAGCCGGCGGCGGCCCAGATGCCGTGGCCGGGCAGCGCGTCGGGCACCGAGCTGTAGCGCATCGGGTCGTCCGGCAAATCGAAGGTGAGGTGCGAGGCCGTCGCGGTATAGGTGCGCGGCTGGTCTGCCGGCATGACCACGGCCATGCGCTTGGGCTCGAACTTGCCGCCGGGCGAGTCCTCGTTGCGCGCCACGATCGTGGAGCCGTCATAGCTCGCGAGCTTACCTACCAGAATCGTCGTGCAGGCCATAGCTGGTGATCCTCCTCGTCCGGCCGGACGCGGGATGCGCCGGCCATCGGTATGCCGTCCGCACTAGTGTAACGCCTCGTCCGGACACGCGGCGCGACAGCAAGGCGGAGTCGTCACGCCGGCCGGCTTCCGCGCATAGAGGGCACCTCGGCTTCCTGACGTGACAATGGCTCCGTCTTGTTGTCACGAACGAGGTGCACGGGCCCCTACAGCCCGTGCTGCAGCTTCGCGGCAAGCACCACGTTGCTCATCAGCATCGCGCGCGTCATGGGGCCCACGCCGCCGGGCACCGGCGTGATGGCGCCGGCCACGAGCTCGGCCGAGTCGAAGTCGACGTCGCCGCAGAGCTTTCCCGCCTCATCGCGGTCCATGCCCACGTCGATGACCGTCGCGCCCGGCTTCACCCACGGCCCCTTGATCATCTTGGGAACGCCGCAGGCCGCCACGAGAATGTCGGCGCTCTGGCAGATGCGCGCGAGCTCATGCGGGTCGGTGCGGGAATGCGCGACCGAGATCGTCGCGTTGCGGGCGAGCAGCATGAAGGCCATCGGCTTGCCGACGATCGACGAGCGGCCGACGATCACCGCGTTTTTGCCCGCCGGATCGATCTCGTACTCGTCGAGCATCTCCATGATGCCCGCCGGGGTGCAAGGGCGCAGGCCCTCGAGGCCGCGCACAAGCCGGCCCATGTTCATGGGATGGAAGCCGTCGACGTCCTTGTTCGGGTCGATGGCCGCCACGACCTGCTCGGTATCGAGGTGCGCCGGCAGCGGCATCTGGACGAGGATGCCCGTGACGTCCTCATCGGCGTTCAGGCGCCCGATAAGCTCCATGAGCTCCTCTTGCGACGTCTCGGCGGGCAGCTTGTAGTCAAAGGAGCGGATGCCGCACTGCTCGCAATCGCGCAGCTTGGAGCGCACGTAGGTGGCCGAAGCCTGGTCGTCGCCCACGAGCACCACGGCGAGCCCGCACGAGATGCCGCGACCGCCGAGCTCGGCGACCTCCGCCGCTGCGCGCTCGCGCACCTTCGCCGCCAACGCCTTTCCATCGATAATCGTCGCCACGGACCGTTCCTTTCATCTGTGTTCTGGAAACCGTTTCCCAAGGGAGCTGCCGATCGATCGCGTTCACGGCGCCCGGCACGGGGCCGACGCCGCGGAATGGATTGATCGGTGGTTCCCTAGGGAAACGCTGATCAATTGCTCTCGCGGCGGTCGGTTCCGTGGCGAGGCGGATGCGGACGAAGGCGAGGAAGGCGCAGCTGCGCTGCGCCGACGCAGCCTGAGCCCGCAGGCGCCCGGCACGGGGCCGACCGGTGCGGAATGAATTGGTCAGCGTTTCCCTAGCCTACTACGAAACGGGCGCGACCGCCCTCGGCGTCGCGCATGTTTCGATTTGACGCGCCCTCTTGCCACGGCCCGCCCGCAACGCAAGCGGCCCGGGCAGCTCAACCGCCCGGGCCGCATATCCAGCGATCGGAGGCCTATCGCCTAGAACAAACCGGAGATGACGCCGTTCTCGTCGACGTCGATGTTCTCGGCTGCCGGGACCTTCGGCAGGCCCGGCATGGTGAGCACCTGTCCGGTCAGCGCGACCACAAAGTGCGCGCCGGCGGACACCTTGAGCTCGCGCACCGTGATGCGGAAGCCCTCCGGCGCACCGAGAACCTTGTCCTGATCGGTGAAGGAGTACTGGGTCTTCGCGATGCAGACGGGCAGGTTGCCGAAGCCGTTCTCACGCAGCTGGGCGAGCTGGCGCTTGGCAGCGGGCGTGAAGTCGACGCCGTCGGCACGGTAGACCTTGGTCGCCACGGCCTCGATCGCATCGGCGATGTCCGTGCCGTCCTCGTAGGAGAAGCGGAACTCGTTCGGCTGCTCGACCAGGCGCATGACCTCGTCGGCGAGCTCGAGTGCGCCTTCGCCGCCCTTCGCCCAGACCTCGGAGAGCTTGACGTTGACGCCGAGTTTCTTGCACTCCTCCTCGATGAGGGCGAGCTCGGCCTCGGTGTCGGACGGGAAGCGGTTGATGGCCACGACGCACGGCAGGCCGTAGACGCTCTGGATGTTGTCGACGTGGCGCAGCAGGTTGGGCAGGCCGGCGCGCAGGGCCTCGAGGTTCTCCTCGTTGAGGTCGGCCTTGGCCACGCCGCCGTTGTACTTGAGCGCACGGGCGGTGGCGACAATCACCACGGCGTCGGGGGAAAGCCCGGTCATGCGGCACTTGATGTCGAGGAACTTCTCCGCACCCAAATCGGCGCCGAAGCCCGCCTCGGTGATGGCGATGTCGCCGAAGCGCATGGCCATGCGGGTGGCCATGATGGAGTTGCAGCCGTGCGCGATGTTGGCGAACGGGCCGCCGTGCACGAAGGCCGGCGTGTGCTCGAGCGTCTGTACGAGATTGGGCTTGAGCGCATCTTTGAGCAGGGCCGCCATGGCGCCCTGGGCCTTGAGCTCGGAGGCGCGCACCGGGCGCCCGTCGTAGGCGTAGCCCACCACGATCTCGCCCAGACGGTTCTTGAGGTCGGTGATGGAGGTGGACAGGCACAGGATGGCCATGATCTCGGAGGCGACGGTGATGTCGAAGCCGTCCTCGCGGGGCACGCCCTGGGCGCGCCCGCCGAGGCCGTCCACGATATGGCGCAGCTGGCGGTCGTTCATGTCCACGGCGCGCTTCCAGGTGATGCGCTTGGGATCGATGCCGAGGGCGTTGCCCTGCTGGATGTGGTTGTCGAGCATCGCCGCGAGCAGGTTGTTGGCGGCGCCGATGGCGTGGAAGTCGCCCGTGAAGTGCAGGTTGATGTCCTCCATGGGGATGACCTGGGCGTAGCCGCCGCCCGCCGCGCCTCCCTTGACGCCGAACACCGGGCCGAGCGACGGCTCGCGCAGCGCCACCGCGCTCTTGACGCCGCGGCGGCGCAGGCCGTCGGCCAGGCCGATCGTCGTGGTGGTCTTTCCCTCGCCCGCAGGGGTGGGGTTGATGGCGGTGACCAGCACCAGCTTGGCGTCGTGGTCCGTCGGCTCGTTCAGCAACGAATAGTCGATTTTGGCCTTGTCGAACCCGTACGGGATGACGTACTTCTCATCGACGCCCGCTTCGCGAGCGACCTCGATGATGGGAAGCGGCTTGACGGAATGTGCAATCTCGATGTCTGACAACATGGCGGACCTCCCTGACGCGCCTTGTAAAACAGACGACTAGCATACAACGAACACGGCCGGTTACGAAGAACTCCTCCGTAACCGGCCAAATGTATAAACCGAAAGTAACCTACGCATCTGCAGGGGGCTCGATACCCAAGTGATCGAACGCGACGGCTGTGGCCACGCGTCCCTGCGGCGTCCTCACGATCAAACCGCGCTGCAGCAAATAGGGCTCGTACACGTCCTCCATCGTGTTGGGGTCCTCGCCCACCGCGCTCGCCAGCGTGGTGAGGCCGACCGGGCGGCCGCGGAACGTCTTGACGAGCGTCTCCAGGATGCGAATGTCCATCCAGTCGAGACCGAGCTCGTCGATCTCGAAGAACGAGAGCGCCTCGCGCGTGATGGGATAGTCGATATGCCCCCCGCCGCGCACCTGCGCGTAATCGCGCACGCGCTTGAGCAGGCGGTTCGCCAGGCGCGGCGTCCCACGCGAGCGGGACGCGATCTCGCAGGCGGACTCGTGGTCAATCTCCACGCCCAGAATGGTCGCCGAGCGCACCACGATATCGGCGAGGTCGGCGATGGAATAGTAGTCGAGGCGGAACGAGATGCCGAAGCGGTCGCGCAAGGGGCCGGTGAGCATGCCGGAGCGCGTCGTCGCTCCCACGAGCGTGAAGTGTGGGATGTCCAGGCGGATCGATCGCGCCGCGGGGCCCTTGCCGATCACGATGTCGAGGGCGAAGTCCTCCATCGCGGGATAGAGGATCTCCTCCACCTGGCGGTTCAGGCGGTGGATCTCGTCGATGAACAGCACGTCGCCGGGCTGCAGGTTCGTGAGGATGGCAGCCAGGTCCCCCGTGCGGGCGATAGCGGGGCCCGACGTCGTCTTGATCTGAGCGCCCATCTCGTTCGCGACGACCGCGGCGAGCGTCGTCTTGCCGAGGCCCGGAGGACCCGAAAAGATCACGTGGTCGAGGCATTCGCCGCGCGACTTAGCCGCCTCGATGAGGATGCGCAGGCTCTGCTTGATATGGTCCTGCCCGCAATAGTCGCCTAGGCGCTGCGGGCGCAGCGAGCGCTCGACGTCCAAGTCCTCGGTGGTGAGGTTCCCGGTGACGAAGCGGCCGTTCTCGTGCCCGCCTGTTGCCGAAGACGGGTGCGGGGGCGCCGCATCGGCCCACAGGTCTACCGAATCATCTGCTTCCCACATCATGCATCCATTCCGAGACGCTTCAGCGCCGCGGTCAGAAGATCCTCGACGCGCATGCCGTCCCCATCATATCCGGAAAGCGCGAGGTCGACCTCCTGCGGGCTGAATCCCATGGACAGCAGCGCGGCGCGCGCGTCGTCGATCGCGGAGGGCGCGGGTGCGGGCGCGAGCGGCAGCTGGCCGGCTGCGGGGATATCGGCCGCCAGCAGGCCGTGGTCCTTGGCGAAGACGCTCTTGAGCTCGAGGATGAGGCGCTGGGCGGTCTTCTTGCCCACGCCGGGCACCGTCGCCATGCCCTGGTCGTCCTCCGCCATCACCACGCTGTAGAGCTGGGACACGGTGAACTTCGACAGGACCGCGAGCGCGAGGCGCGGACCGACCTTCGAGACGGACACGAGCCGCTCGAACATCGTGCGCTCCTCCTTGGTGGCGAAGCCGAACAGCGTCATGGCGTCCTCGCGCACCTGCAGGCGCGTGAACAGGCGGCACTCCTCGCCCGGCGCGGGCAGGGACGTCGCCGTCGTCCCGGATATCCCGAGCTCGAACCCGACGCCGCCGACGTCGACGACCGCCACGCTCGGCGTCGCCTCGATGAGCGTTCCGCGAATCTGGGTGATCATGAGTAGCCGTTTCCCCTCTTCTCGACATACGACCAGCCGCTCAGGGCAGCGGTTCGACGTTGGTTGGCATGGCAGATGGCGCAGGCGAGGGCGTCAGCGGCATGGTCCGGGCGCGGGTCGTGGTCGAGGTGGAGAAGATTGCGCACCATGTACATGACCTGGCCCTTGTCGGCAGCGCCGGTGCCCACGACCGCCTGCTTGATCTGCATGGGCGTGTACTCGCCCACCTCGACGCCGCACAGCGAGATCGCGACGAGCGCCGCGCCGCGCGCATGCGCCGTCGGGATGGCCGAGCGGACGTTCGCGCCGAAGTACACGCCCTCGACCGCCGCCTCCTGGGGACGGTAGCGCTCCACCACCGCCGTCAGGTCGTCGGCGATATGGCGAAGGCGCACGGCCAGGTCGCTGCCCGAAGACGTCTGGATGCAGCCGTATGCGCGGCAGCGCACCTCGCCGCGGCGCTCCTCGACCACGCCCCAGCCGGTGTTGGCGAGACCGGGATCGATACCCAAGATGACCATGCGCACCTCCTCACGCGTGTATGTTCGAACATCTGTTCTACTATACCATGAGAGCCGGTCCCGCATGGACACATTTTTCCATCTCGCGCCCGCCCTCCGCATGCAAGAAACAGGTACGTCCCCCTCTTGCAAAAATGCATGCGGGGGACGTACCTGTTTCTTGCACTTTTGCATGGGAGGCGCACCTCGCGGGGCGGCATCAGTTCTGGGAGAAGAAGGGGTACTGCCTGATATGGCTGCCGAACGCCTGCTGGGCGTCCGCATCGGGCACCTGCCCGTCGGAAGCGGAGTTCAGCATGGACCGCAGGCTGCTCTCGAAGCGCTCCATGTTCTCGCGCATGCGCTGCTGGCCCTCTTCGCTCATGAGCTCCTCCTGCTGCTCGGGAGACAGGCCGAGTAGGTTTCCCAGAAGGCCGAGGATCTCGCCACGCACCCGCTCGCTGTGCGCCTCGCCGAGCGACTCGACGTGCTTGACGCCCTCGCGGGCGACGTCGACCACCGTGCGGGGCTCCTCCCCATGACGGCCCAGATCGGACCAGCTGAGCATGGCGGGCCAGATGCGCTCGCCAAACGAGCGCGGGGACACCGCCGGGATCATGGGCAGCGCGCGGCGCGCCATCTCCGCCCGCCTCGTCAGCATGAGCAGGATGGCGGCCCCTTCCGGCGAGGTCTTGTACAGCGGAAGCTCCTCCAGCACCCGGTTGCGGTCAACATGCGCCTCGAGCGCGCCGTCAATCTGCGTGGGTTCGAGCGTCGCCAGAAGCTGCGCCATGCGCTCCGTGTAGACGGGGTCCTCGCGGCACGACATGATCGCGTGCGCAAGGATCAGCCCCATGCGCTCGGCAACCGCCTCGAGCGTGACGACCGAAGGCGGCAGCACCGACGAGACCCGCATGCGGTAGCGGGCGAGGAACTCGAGCGATGTCAGGTAGACGTCGCCGAACGGGGCGTCCACGGCAAGGGACGCGCCGGAGCTCAACGCGGCGGCGGGCGCGAGCGCCGCGTCGGTCTTGGTGAGCGACGACAGCATGCAGGCGTCCATCTCGTGCGCCACGTCCGCCAGGTACAGCGCGTCGATGCCGATCCGCAGGCGCCCCGCGTCGCGCGCGGGGACGTCGCGGTCCATCCAGCGCGAGATATCGCCCTGGGAGCGCTCGACCAGCCGGATGTTCAGATTGGCGGCGAGCTGTCTGACGCACTCCATGCGCTCGCGCTCCTGCGCCTCCTGCTGCGGGGTGAACACATCGGAGCGCTCGAACGCCACGCCGACCACGTTGCGCGGGCCGAGCGCGTCGACGGCGAGCACGGCGAGCAGGCTCGACGGAAGATCGCCCTCGAGCGCCAGCGCCGCGCGCGCACGGCCGCTCGCCTGCACCGTGTCGCGCACATGCAGGCGAAGCGCCTCCCAGATCCACTCCTCGCGGAAGAAGCGCGGCAGCTCGTGCGCATCGAGCGCCGGCACGATCACGCCGCGGCTGACCTCCTGGATCAGCAGGTCCTCCTCAAAGCACGGCGAGCAGGCGACGACGCGGCCCGAATCGTCCATCACGAACGACCCGCCCGTGTAGACCGTCTCGTCGAACGCGCCGACCGGCGCCATGCAGGCGAGCCACACGCCGTTTTGGGACGCGACCTCGGTGAAGTGCCCGTCGGCCACGCCCGCCACCGCGCAGGTCTCCTCGTTGTAGGCGTTGAAGCCGCTCATCTGGAAATAAATCGCCACGTCGCATCCGCGCGGCAGCTGCGGCATGTCGCGCTCCAGGTCGAAGACGGCGGCCACGCGCGAACCCGCGACGTCGAAGACCGCCGGCTCCCACACGCCGACATCGAACCTTCCCGTGCGCAGGGAGAACATGGTGCGCAGCGGCAGCACGCGGCCCTCGCGCAGCAGAAACGCCTCCACGAAGGGGGTCTGCTCGATGGCGACCACCGCGGGAACCAGACAGTCGACGCCGAGGTGCTCCACCCTCCGGGCCACATCGGCAAGACCGCCCACCAGGTCGTTCTCGTAGTTGGGATAGTCAACGAGCGTCGTCGGCTGCATGCCGCCGAACAGCGGGACCGGCGCGCACAGCAGGTTCGCACCGGCGCGCGCGGCGAGCTCCGCCTGGTCGGCGATCCGCGCGCACGTGCCCTCTATGTCTCCAAGGCGCATATCGATCTGCGCCAACGCAAGCTTCATCGGATATCCCCTCATCACATCACTGCATCCATGATAGCCGCTCGACGCCCGCCCGTAGGCGAGCGCGCGACAATAAGCGAAGGGCCGCCCGCACGGGACGGCCCTTCTTTGCACGGCACGCGGCGATCCCCCGCCGCAGGTGGCGACGGGATGCTACATGCTTAGAACTTCGCGCTCCACAGACCATGCAGGTTGCAGTACGCATAGATGGTACCGGACTTCATGCCGCCGGCAAAGAACGTGACCGGCGTCTGGCCGGGCTTGAGATAGTGGACCTCGAGACGGTCATCGGCCTCGAGCGCCACCCACTCGATGTAGTGCTCCTCGACCATGGGGTGCTCGACCTCGCCGATCTGCACATGGATGATGTGCCCGTCGCGCTGCAGGTCGACAGAGGGGACGTGCTTCTCGGTTGCGGCGTCCACCGTGTTGGGCTCGAGCGCGGTGAAGCCCTCGGGCACCGCCTCGCCCTTGATGTTCGCCAGGAAATTGCCGTTCTCATCCTTATAGAACGTAGCCATGTCGGCTCCCTTCGTTTCGTCGTTCGTTCACTCGGGCTTATTATGCCCACGCGAACGACGGGCATACACCGGACGCGGTTTGCCCACAAGTGAGGACGGATTGGCGAAGGCGGCCTCAAGAAACCCCTGGTCGTTGCGCTCGCGCCGCGCAGCACGGTGGCGCGGATTGAACCGATCGGTGACTCTCGGAGCCTACTTGACCGTCAGCACCGGAACGTCGACCGAGCGCAGCACGCCGAAGCTCACGCTGCCGAGCATGCCGCGCAGGGCGCCCAGGCCGCGCCTACCCATGACGACCAGGTCGATGCCGTGGTCGGACACGTACTCGGCGATTCCCTCGACCGGGGAATTCGCGACCTTCGCGTTGGTCACGATCTTGCACTGCGCGTTGTCGAGGGCGTCGTCCACGACGTTTTGGATGTCGGCGCGCACGCGATGGACGATGGCGCCCATCATGCTGTCGTAGTCCACCGAGCTGGCCATGATGGACGAGTCGTCGAAGGCGCCGCCGGCGAGCATGGGCATCGACACGGCGTTGAACGACACGACCGAGATCACGTGGACCGTGGCATCCGGGTCGTCGCCCACCATCCCGAAGGCGATATGCAGCGCGCTTCTCGCATGATCGGACTCGTCATAGGGAACCAACACGTTCTTGAAGAACATAGGCGCTCCTTCCCTCGCGAACGAACACGGACCTCACCCGCCTTTATACCCGCCCCGCGGATGCGGCCGGCGCCCGCGCCGGCAACGGCGCAAATCGGCCCCCAAGCGGCCCCGTGCAAATTCGGGGACGTACCTGCCGCGTGCATGTATGCACGCGGCAGGTACGTCCCCGATTTGCACGGGGCCGCCATGCGCGCTAGTAGCGGCCGCGCAGGGCGTACCAGCCCTCGTGCTGCTCGACCTCCAGCGGGACGCCGAACAGGTCGCTCATGGTCCGGCTGTTCAGAAGCTCGCGCTTGGGGCCGTCGGCGAACACCTGGGCGTCCTTGATCAGCAGCACGCGGTCGATGGCGGGGATGATGTCCTCGGGATAGTGCGTGACGAGCACCACCGAGCGGCCCTCCTCGGCGAGCAGGCGCATGGTGTTGCGCACGTGGTACATGCCCTCGGGGTCGAGGCCCGTGCAGGGCTCGTCGAAGATCAGGATGCTCGGGTCGCTCATGAGCTCGCGGGCGACCAGCACGCGGCGCACCTGGCCCGTCGACAGCGTCATCACGTCGCGCTCGGAGAGGTCGACGATGCCCAGCCGATCGAGCGCCTCGAGCGCCTTGGCGCGGACCGCGTCGTCCACGTCCACGTGGCGCGGCAGGCCCAGCGTGCCGAACTGGCCGCCGCACACGATGTCGACGACCGGCAGGTGCACGCGCACCTGGTCGTGCATCGTGGCGGACACGATGCCGAGCGCCTGCTTGATGTCGGAGAGCAGCGGGCGGGCCTGGCCTCGGAAGCGCATGGGCGGCTCATCCCGATGGAGCGGGAACACCTCGCGCGTGAGCAGCTGGATGAACGTCGACTTGCCGGCGCCGTTGGGACCAAGCAGCGCCACGTGCTCGCCTTCGGCCAAATCGAAGCGGTCGACCGACAAAATGGTGCGTCCCCCGCGCACGACCTGCGCATCGCGCAGCTGGAACAAGGGGGCTGCCGCCCGCTCGCAAGCTTTCGTCTCCATAGTCGACCTCATTTCCGCACGGATGTTTTGGCTATGCTACGCCAAGCGCCCCCACGCGAAAAGGGCCGAAACGAGATTTGAGCTTTTGGGGACAGTCCCTTTTTGTTCGCGACGGCGCACGTGCGCCGTCGCGAACAAAAAGGGACTGTCCCCAAAGGTTCCCCAAGCACCGGGCCCGCGTTGCGCCGCCTCCGAGAACGTGATACTTTACAACGCAAAAGCACATCCATGGGAATTAAGAAGAGGGGCGCACGCTATGACCGATATGCTCACGCTGGACGCATTCGAGGAGGCCTCCGCCAAGGTCAAAGAGGTCACCCAGAAGACCGAGCTCGTCGAGAGCCCGTACTTCAGCCAGGCGACCGGCAACCGCGTGTTCTTCAAACCCGAGAACATGCAGCGCACGGGCGCCTACAAGGTCCGCGGCGCCTACTACAAGATCTCGACGCTCACGCCCGAGGAGCTCGACCGCGGCCTCATCACCGCGAGCGCCGGCAACCATGCGCAGGGCGTCGCCTACGCGGCCACCCGCGCGGGCGCCAAGTCGGTGGTCGTCATGCCGACGACGACCCCGCTCATCAAGGTCGAGCGCACCAAGCAGTACGGCGCCGAGGTCGTGCTGCACGGCGACGTCTACGACGAGGCGTGCGACCACGCCCTCAAGCTCGCCGAGGAGCACGGCTACACGTTCATCCACCCCTTCAACGACCCGGTCGTCGCCACCGGCCAGGGCACCATCGCCATGGAGATCGTCCAGGAGCTGCCGCTCGTCGACACCATCCTGGTCCCCGTGGGCGGCGGCGGCCTCGCCTGCGGCGTCTCGACGTTCGCCAAGCTCTACAACCCCAAGATCCGCGTGATCGGCGTCGAGCCCGAGGGGGCCGCGAGCCTCACCGCGGCGCTCGAGGCCTCCCGTCCGGTCAAGCTCCCCAGCGCGAACACCATCGCCGACGGCACCGCCGTGCTCGAGGTCGGCGACGAGGTCTTCCCCTATCTGGAGCAGAACCTCGACGAGGTCATCACGGTGCCCGACGAGGAGCTCATCGTCGCGTTCCTCGACATGGTCGAGAACCACAAGATGATCGTGGAGAACTCCGGCCTGCTCACCGTCGCCGCGCTGAAGCACCTCCCGGCGGCGAACAAGCGCGTCGTGTCGATCCTGTCCGGCGGCAACATGGACGTCATCACCATGTCCTCCGTCGTCCAGCACGGCCTCATCCAGCGCGACCGCATCTTCACGGTGAGCGTGCTTCTGCCCGACCGCCCCGGCATGCTCGTGCGCGTGGCGAACGCCATCGCCGAGCAGAACGGCAACGTCATCAAGCTCGAGCACAACCAGTTCGTGAGCACCAACCGCAACGCGGCGGTGGAGCTGCGCGTGACCATCGAGGCCTACGGCACGGAGCACAAGCAGCAGATCATCGACGCGCTGCGCGCCGCCGGCTTCGAGCCGCACGCCAGCCAGACGATGCTGTAGCGCAAACAGCCGACAACACGGATCTCATAAGGGCGGCGGGCCGGACGCTTCCGGCCCGCCGCCCCTCCCCACCTTATGCAAATCGGGGACGTGCCTGTTGCGTGCATACATGCACGCAACAGGCACGTCCCCGATTTGCATAAGGCCGTTTACCGGCTGTACGGGGTCTTTGGCCGAGTAACGAGATGTTTACAAAAAATCGCTTGCTTGCGCAGGTCGCACTGTAGCATAGTAGAGCAACTTAGGAAATGCGACGACAGGGCGAGTACCGGACGGACGCACCACAGCGAGCGGGCAGCGTGAGAACCCGTGGCGTGCGGTCGGGAACATACCCTCGAGCAGCCAAGCCGAACGCGTATCGGCGGACGGGCGATCCCCGTATCAGCACGAGACGCAAGTACGCTGCGCCGGAAGCCGCCGTGACAGGCATCCTTGCAGGGTAGCACCTCCGTCTTCGCACATCCTGGTATCCAACACTGCGATAGCGAGGGGGACGGATGCAACTGAGAAGCGATGCCATCAAGAAGGGGCTGGCGCGAGCGCCCCACAGAAGCCTTCTGAAAGCCGACGGGTTGACCGACGAGGAGCTCGAGCGACCGCTCGTCGCGGTCGTGTCCGCCCAAAACGAAGTGATCCCCGGCCATATCCACCTGCAGCAGATCGCCGACGCCGTCAAGGCGGGCATACGGCTCGCGGGCGGAACGCCGCTGCAGGTCAACACCATCGGCGTGTGCGACGGCATCGCCATGAACCATGAGGGCATGCGCTACTCCCTCACGAGCCGCGAGGTCATCGCCGACTCGGTCGAATGCGCCATCCAGGGCCACCAGTTCGACGCCATGGTCCTCATCCCCAGCTGCGACAAGATCGTCCCCGGCATGCTTATCGCCGCGTGCCGCCTGAACATCCCCACCATGCTCGTCTCCGGCGGCCCCATGCTCGCCGGGCGCGACAAGTGCGGCAACCAGACCGACCTGAACACCCTGTTCGACGCCGTGGGCCAGGTCACCGCCGGCACCATGACGCCCGAGGAGTGCGCATGGCTCGAGAACACCGCCTGCCCCACCTGCGGCAGCTGCTCGGGCATGTTCACCGCGAACTCCATCTGCTGCCTCGCCGAGGCGCTGGGCCTTGCCCTTCCCGGCAACGGCACCGTGCCCGCGGTCTTCTCCGAGCGCATCCGCCTGGCCAAGCGCACGGGCATGAAGGTGATGGACCTTCTCGACAAGGGCATCCGCGCCCTCGACATCATCAACGAGGCCTCCGTCTACAACGGCATGGTGCTCGACATGGCCTTCGGCGGCTCCACGAACACGATGCTGCACCTCACGGCCATCGCGCACGCGGCGGGCTGCCCCGTGACGATGGAGGACTGGGACCGCGTGTCAGACAAGACCCCGAACATCGTGCGCATCGCGCCAGCGGGCCCGCTGCACATCGAGGACCTGAACGCCGTGGGCGGCATCCCCGCCATCATCGGCGTGCTCGGCCGCGCCGGACTGCTGCGCGAGGAGGCCTGCACGTGCCACGGGTGCATGAGGGACTGGATCGAGGCGTGCCCCGAACCCGACGGCGAGATCGTCCGCACCGTCGAGAACGCCTACTCCCCCATCGGCGGCCTCAAGGTCGTGCGCGGCAACCTCGCGCCCGACTGCGGCGTCGTCAAGCGCAGCGCCTGCGCGCCCGAGATGTACAGGCACTCCGGCCCCGCCCGCGTCTTCGATTCCGAGGAGACCGCCTGCGAGGCCATCCTCGGCGGCAAGATCAACCCCGGCGACGTCGTGGTCATCCGCTACGAGGGACCCGCCGGCGGCCCGGGCATGCGCGAGATGCTCACGCCCACGAGCGTCATCTGCGGCATGGGCCTCGACAAGTCCGTGGCGCTCATCACCGACGGCCGCTTCTCCGGCGCGAGCAAGGGCCCGTGCATCGGGCACGTGAGCCCCGAGGCCGCAGCGGGCGGCCCCATCGCGCTGATCCAGGAAGGCGACATCATCGATATCGACATCGAGGCGGGCAAGCTCGACGTGCGCCTGTCCGACGACGAGCTCGAGGCGCGCCGCGCCGCATGGCAGCCGCCCGCGCCCAAGTACACCACCGGCGTGCTCTCGCGCTACGCGAAGCTCGTCACCAGCGCAGACAAGGGGGCGTACCTCTCATGACGAACAGCACCATGCCCCTGGCGGGCAGCCCGCGAACGCCAGACATGCCCGACGACATCCGCCAGCACCGCTGCTCGAGCGCCAGCGGCGCCGCGCGCGTCACCGACATGAGCCGCGAGGCGAGGCTCGCCCGCAAGGCGCGCGCCATCTCCGGCGAGCCCTTCGGCCCGGGCAGCGGCACCGAGCACGAGGGCAAGACCATGACCGGCGCACAGGCCATCATCGCGAGCCTCGAGGCCGAGGGCGTCGACACGGTCTTCGGCTACCCCGGCGGCCAGGCCATCAAGATGTACGACGCGCTGTACGACTCGACCAAGATCCGCCACATCCTCGCCCGCCACGAGCAGGGCGCGGTCCACGAGGCGGACGGCTACGCGCGCGCGACCGGTCGCGTGGGCGTGGTCCTGGTGACGAGCGGCCCGGGCGCCACGAACACGGTCACGGGCATCGCCACCGCCTACATGGACTCCGTGCCGCTCGTGGTCATCTCCGGCCAGGTCACGCGCGGCGTCATCGGCACCGACGCCTTCCAGGAGGCCGACATCGTGGGCATCACCATGCCCGTGGTCAAGCACAGCTTCCTGCTGCAGTCCAACGACGACCTCACGCGCACGTTCCGCGAGGCGTTCTACATCGCCTCGACGGGGCGCCCCGGCCCCGTGCTCATCGACATCCCGAGCGACCTCGCCGGCGAGCAGATGGTCTTCCACTATCCGGACAAGATCGATATCCCCAGCTACCGACCCACGTACAAGGGCAACGCCAAGCAGGTGCGCCAGGCGGTCGAGCTCATCGCCCACAGCACGCGCCCGCTGCTTCTGGTCGGCGGCGGCTGCGTGACGAGCCATGCGTGCGACGAGGTCGTCGAGCTCGCCGAGACCATGCAGATCCCCGTGGTCACCACGCTGATCGGCAAGGCGGCCGTCCCCTGCTCCAACCCGCTGAACCTCGGGCCCGTGGGCATGCACGGCTCCAAGTACGCCAACATGGCCATGACCGAGTGCAACCTCATCATCGCCGTGGGCGCGCGCTTCTCCGACCGCGTGACCGGCAAGCTCTCCGAGTTCGCGCCGCACGCCAAGGTCATCCACATCGATATCGACCCCGCCGAGATCGGCAAGGTCCGCGACCCGCAGGTCCCCATCGTGGGCGATGCGCGCGTGGTCGTCGCCGCCATCAACGAGCGCATCGCCAAGGTGGGCGCCGAACCGGTTTCGGACGAATGGGTCCGGACGTGCTACGAATGGCGCGAGCGCTGGCCGTTCTACACGACCGACTTCGCCGACTACCCGGACCGCATCGCGCCCGAGATCGTGCTCGAGAAGCTGTCCGCCAAGCTCGACCCGCACGCCAGCGTCGTCACCACCGAGGTCGGCCAGCACCAGATGTGGGCGCACCAGCACATCCATCGCGAGGAGTCGCGCACGTTCATCTCGAGCGGCGGCCTGGGCACCATGGGCTTCGGGTTCCCCGCGGCCATCGGCGCCAAGATCGGGCGCCCGGACGCGCAGGTCGTCTGCATCGCGGGCGATGGCAGCATCCAGATGAACATCCAGGAGATGGCGACCGCCATCGGCAACGGCGTGGCGGTCAAGGTCCTGCTGATCGACAACAACGCGCTGGGCATGGTCCACCAGTGGCAGCGCCTGTTCTACCACGAGCGCTACTCGTGCACCGAGTTCACGGCGAACCCCGATTTCGTCAAGCTGGCCGAGGCCTACGGCTGGCAGGGCGAGCGCATCAACCATCCCGACCAGGTCGACGAGGCGCTCGACCGCATGCTCGACGCCGACTGCCCCTACCTGCTCGACGTGGTCATCCCCACCAACCAGACCGTCTACCCCATGGTCGCCCCGGGTGCCGCCATCGACGACATCATCGGCGCCATCGACGTGACGCTCGGAGGCGTGCGCGTAACCGAGAAGGGCATGAGTCCCGCCGGCAAGACCGCGGGCACCGTGGCCGAGCCCCTGCCGTTATCCGACACCGACGCCGACACGCGCGTGGCGGGCGCCACCGCCGACTTCGTTGCGGACGAATCGGGCAAGAAAGGAGGCGAGTGACCGTGAAGTACATCCTGTCGGTCCTCGTTGAGAACAAGCCGGGCGTCCTCTCGCGCGTCACCGGCCTCATCTCCCGCCGCGGCTTCAACATCGACTCGCTCACCGTCGCGCCCACCGAGGACGTCACGATGAGCCGCATGACCATCATCGTCGAGGCGGACGAGGTGGGCTACGAGCAGATCACCAAGCAGCTGCACAAGCTCGTCTCCGTCTACAAGATCTCGGACCTCACGTTCGAAGACGCCATCGAGCGCGAGCTCGTGCTGTTCAAGGTCATCGCGACCCCCGACCGGCGCCACGAGATCATCGAGATCGCCAACATCTTCCGCGCCAACATCGTCGATGTGGGCAAGAACTCGCTCACGGTCGAGGCCACCGGCACCCAGAGCAAGCTGGACGCCATGGAGGACCTCTTCCGCAGCTACGGCATCCGCCAGCTCACCCGCACCGGCAAGATCGCTATGAGCCGCGGCGCCCGCGACTCATAGGCATGGACTTTTCGGGACAGGTGCTTTTTTCTCATGTCCCGAACGGACACCGTAATGCCAGCGCTTTTCGGGACATGAGAAAAAAGCACCTGTCCCGAAAAGTCCACGGCGCATCACCAGGTAACACCAGCCACCAACCTTAAGGAGAACAACCATGGCTGTTACGATCTATTACGAGAGCGACTGCGATCCCAAGGTCATCCAGGACAAGAAGATCGCCATCATCGGCTACGGCTCCCAGGGCCACGCCCATGCGCTCAACCTGCTCGATTCGGGCTGCGACGTGCGCGTCGGCCTGCGTGAGGGCTCCAGCTCCTGGGCGAAGGCCGAAGAGGCCGGCCTCAAGGTCTGCGACATGGACACCGCGGCCGAGGAAGCCGACATCATCATGATGCTCGTTCCCGACGAGACCCAGCCCAAGGTCTATGAGGACCACATCGCCGCCCACTTGAAGCCCGGCGACACCCTGGCCTTCGCCCACGGCTTCAACATCCACTTCGGCTACATCAAGGCTCCCGAGGACGTGAACGTCATCATGTGCGCGCCCAAGGGCCCCGGCCACATCGTGCGCCGTCAGTTCGTCGAGGGCTCCGGCGTGCCCGATCTGGCCTGCGTGGCGCAGGACGCGACCGGCAACGCCTGGGATATCGCGCTCGCCTACTGCTGGGGCGTGGGCGGTGCCCGCTCCGGCATCATCAAGGCCACCTTCAAGGAGGAGACCGAGGAGGACCTGTTCGGCGAGCAGGCCGTGCTCTGCGGCGGCCTCGTCGAGCTCGTCAAGGCCGGCTTCGAGACCCTGACCGAGGCGGGCTATCCGCCCGAGCTCGCGTACTTCGAGTGCTACCACGAGATGAAGATGATCGTCGACCTCATGTACGAGAGCGGCATCCACTTCATGAACTACTCCATCTCCAACACGGCGGAGTACGGCGAGTACTACGCCGGCCCGAAGGTCATCAACGAGGAGAGCCGCGCGGCTATGAAGCAGATCCTGGCGCGCATCCAGGACGGCTCCTTCGCCCAGGAGTTCGTGGACGACTGCGCCAACGGCCACAAGTGGCTGCTCGAGCAGCGCGAGAAGATCAACGAGCACGAGATCGAGAAGACCGGCGAGAAGATCCGTTCCATGTTCAGCTGGATCAAGAAGTAAGGCAGCGCGATATCGCCGCATGACAGGAGCCCCGCCCTCCCCTCGGGAAGGCGGGGCTCCCGCTTTTGCGCCCGATACCCGCTCAGAAGAAAGACTTCACGCACTCCAGCACAGCGCGCATCGTCTCCGACGCCGGGTCGAGATGGTCGATGACCTTCGGTGAGCGATGATTCAAATCAAAAGCACGGAGTTGCTCGGTGGCGACTTTTCCGCTCACGCCCAGTCCGGACGGCAGGTCGATATGAAGCGGAAAGACATGTGCGGATGAGGTGATAGGGCACAGCAGCGTCATCGATGTCGACATGTTGAAGAAATCGTCACTCACGACAAGAGCGGGGCGCGACCCCGCGGGATCATGCCCAATAGGATCGGGATAACGATCGAAGACGATATCCCCCTGCCGGTAATTCATTTACCACACCTCCTTACCGACGGGGCCTCCCCAGCCCTCCCAGTAGTCCACGGGCTCGGGACCGGGGCCGTCGTAGTCGGCGAGCAGCGCCTGAATCGTGTAGGACTTGCGCGCCGGGCGCACGCGGAGCTCGCCGTCTGCAACCTCCAGGTCGACCTTGTCGCCACAGGACAGGCCCAGGGCCTCGCAGATGGATTTGGGCAGGATGATCCCCTGACTGTTGCCCCATTTGGTCAATGTCGAAGTCGGCATGCGTATCGGCCTCCCAACATCGAAGGTGTTGTTTAGACTTAGTATAGCCGTGTGTGCAGGCATAGTGCGTCCCCTTCCGGTTGTCGCGATAGAGCCAGACGAGACTACTCCCCTTGAACACGAACCTGTCCCTTGAAGCCCCACATGCGCCAAACAGTCCACCGGGCACCATCTTCCCGTTTCCCGACACGGCAGGCACGCAGAAGCGATACGCGCCCGAAGGGACCCATGACGCGCCTCGTCCCCGCAACCGCCGCGCCATCATCAGAGAAACCGCATGCGGCCCTGCCCTGCCACTCGCCGACTGAAATCTTTTGACACCCCATAGACTGCCCGCGGGACATATGATGGAAGCAACACTGAACGAAGCGTCTCCGTGGAGGTCGGGTCATGTCACGGTTGCTGTCTCGGTTCGTGCTCGCCATCATGCTGTTGCTCGCCTGTGCGCAGCCCGCAATCGCCTGCGGGCAGACGCCGCAGGCAGAAATCGTCATCCTTCGCGACCTTGCCGCACGCGAGGGCTCCATCGAGATGCTCGACACCAAGGAGGAACAGCTCGCCCGAGCGATCGCGCAGGGGGTCGACGCGTTGCAGGACGGCCTCGACCTTTCCTCCTACGGCGCCACGCTCGAACAGGTCCACAGCGCCATCGCGCTCGTCCGGAACACCCGGCACGACCTGTTCTACCTCGGCACGGTCACCATCTGGCACATCGACGGCGCGGTGACGAACATCGAGCTCCATTACGACTGGCCCACGTCGCAGATTCAGACGATGCGCACCGAGCTCGCCGCAGCGGTGGACGAGGCGCTCACCTGGGTCGGGTACAATATGGAGTCGGACTACGACAAGGCGAAGGCCCTGCACGACTATCTGGTCCGCACATGCGTCTACGACTACCACAACTACGCTGCCGGCACCATCCCCGCCGAGTCATACACCGCCTACGGCGCGCTCGTGCTCGGGCGGGCAGTCTGCAACGGATATGCCGAGGCATACGAGTATCTGCTCGAACAGGTCGGGATCGATTCGACCATCGTCTCGTCGGACGCCATGAACCACGCCTGGAACGTCGTCACGATATACGGCAACAACTACCACGTCGACGTCACGTGGGACGATCCCGTGAGCTTCAGCACCGGTCAGGACGGCGGGTTCCACGATGCGGTGGAGACCACCTACTTCATGCTCTCGGATGCCACGATGCGCACGCGCGGGCGCGGTCACCACGATTGGACGCCGACCCCATCCTGCACCGACACCCGCTACGAGAACTGGCGCTGGGTCTCCTACGACGGCCCCGTCGAGCCCCCGTACCGCTTCCGCGACATGACGGCAGACGATTGGTTCGTGACCAGCGGTGTTATCGAGTACGTGGTGGAGCACGGCCTCATCCTGGGCGTGAGCGAGACGCGCTTCGCGCCCAACGATCCGCTCACCCGCGCGCAGTTCGCCACCATCATGTGGCGATACCTCGAGCCCACCGCCAGCGCGGCCTACCGACAGGAAAACACGGTAAACGAGACGGGCATGCCCGACGTCGAGTCCCGACAGTGGTACACCGGCGCCGCGAACTGGGCTATTGAATCCGGGCTCATCGCAGGGGTCGATACGGCCGAGGGACGCCGGTTCAAACCGAACGACCCGGTCACGCGTGAGCAGATCGTGGTCATGCTGCTGCGCATGACCGATACGGAAATCGACGTCGACCGCGACACGCAAGCGCTCTTCGATTCGTACGCCGATAGCGCCGGCACGTCGTCCTGGGCGCGCGGCAGCATGCTCGAGAGCCTCGAGATCGGTCTCATCGTGGGCAGTGGCGGGCGTCTGCGCCCGCAAGACCCCTGCACGAGGGCCGAAGGCGGCGCGTTCATCGTCCGCGCCATCGAGGAGCTGGCCATCATCTAGCGGCTTCCTGCCAGCACGCGGTGCCATTGTTACCGTTCGGCCCGCCCATGATATGCGCAATGCGGGGGTCCTATAATAGAACGTACCGTGCAAACCCGGTGACGGAAGGACCGGGGCAATTTGGTCAGAAAGGAGCAGGGATGCAGAATCGGCATGTGTTCGGATCTGTAAAGACGCGCGTGATGGGGTGCCTGATGGCGCTCTGCATGGTGGCGATGACCGCCGTGCCCGCCGTCGCCCTCGCCGCGCCCCAGAACGGCTGGGACGAGGTGGGCGGCGAGCGCTACTGGTACGACGACGGCGTCATGGCCCGCGACAAGCAGGTCTACGACCCCGAGTCGAACGCGTGGTACTGGTTCGACGCCGACGGGACCATGGCCCGGGACAAGGACGTCTTCGTGCCGGTCTCCAACGACGACCGCACGCGCGGCAAGTGGGTGCGCTACGACGCGGAGGGCCACATGGTCAAGGGCGAGGACTTCCGCTACGGTGGCTGGTACTACTTCGACCCCGTGACCGGAGAGATGCTCAAGGGCTTCACCTACGTGCCCTCCAACGGAGGCAAGTGGGTGTTCTACGACTACGTGACCGGCCAGATGGCCCACGGCGAGCGCTACATAGACGGCTCCCACGGCGACGAGCCGGGCTGGATGTACTTCGACGATACGACGGGCGCGGTCCAGTACGGCTGGAAGGACCTTCCCGGCAAGCGCGTGTACTACGACACGACCACAGGCCGCATGGTTTACGGTTGGCGAACCATCGATGGCACGTCTTACTACTTCGATCCCGCTACCGGCGCGCTCCAGCAGCAGACGCAGCCCGAGCAGCCAAGCGAGCCTGCGGTGGAAACCGTCTACGTCACGCCGTCGGGCAAGAAGTTCCATCGCGCCTCGTGCCCGTCGACCTCAGGCCACAGCGTGCGCGCCATGTCGCGCGACGCCGCTATCGCGGCAGGATACGAACCCTGCAAGAACTGCAGGCCGTAACATCTCCCGATACGCTCCGACGCGATCTTCAGACGCGGGCCCCGATGCTATATGGCATCGGGGCCCGCGCTTTTCTCATCCGCCAACAGACGGTCGCTGCACACAAGTACTATGCGGCGCGGTCGACCTCTTCGGTCGCATCGGCCTTCGTCTCGGCAAGCCACTCATGGTATGCGCGCGGCGACCAGCCGTTCAGCCTCCAGCTGGGCAGCACGCTCTCAAGGTCGACGAGCAACCTGATGAGCTCTCCGGAATCGTACGTGTGGGAGAATAGACCGTGCTGCCAGGCAATCTGCAGCATATAGAACGGATTGGGCGAATCATGCCTGCCGTATACGAGCGCATCCGCAATGTCATCAGCATATTCGTAATCGTCCTTATCGTTTGGCACATGCTCGTCCAGCCAGGAGATGACGGCGACCATCTCCGGCAAACTTCCCACCCAACGGGGAGCTCCCAGACTCGCAAGTGCCGAATCGAACACCGGATGAGCAGGCACGATCCCCTGACTCCTATCGCTCAGCAACCTCCGAATCAGCCCGTCTCGTGCCGAGCGCTCCTTTGATTGGAATGAAGCGTAGTCCGACGTTGCCGGCTCCCCGTCTGCCCAAGCAACCCGGGCTCTATACGGGACCGCACGGCGATGCCAGTTGGCGCGACTTCTCGCAACGTCATCCGCGTAGGCATCCGTCAGGTGACGGTGGACGACAAAGCCGTCTTCAGATGGCGTATCATTCGGCCAGCAATAGTAATATCGTGCGCTACCGCACTCCCAATCACTACGCCCCAGGGAATGAGACCTCAGGCTTGTCACGACATCCTGCTTGCTCGGCTCGAACCCGTACAGCTCCTTGCAGCACCATATGACATCGTCTATAGAGGCAACCCCGCAAAACTCGCGAAGCACTTCTGCGGCAACGGGAACTTGCCACGTGCGATCGCGCAACGCTTGAATCTTTTCCATATCGACCGAGCGGGCGGCGCCCCATACCTCCTGGGGCATTATGGCATGATAGGCCCCCTTGCAGTGGAACACCCAGATGAGGGGCTCAAGCGATGCCAGGCCATCGATCCTTACGCCGTCGTCTTCGGTAAAGACGAACATGCCGTCAGGCTTCTCCATGAGGAGCTTGAAGCCCTCGAACTCGCTGTCCGTACTCGTTGTCAGCATCGCCTCGATCGCCTGCGGCAGCTTATCGATCTCCTGCAGCAGCCGCTTGACAACCTGCTGTTTGCGCAACGCGGACACACGGCGGACGCCCATGGCGCCGAGCAGGCGGACGATGGTGTCCTTGCTGACTTTCTGCAGACAACTCGCAAACGTGCTATCGGGCACGCAGCCAACGTTCCGCACACCAACCGGAGTAGGATGATATCCATATAACGACCGCTTCCTATTCCTATACGTTTCCGGCTCAGATGAACTGCGGTACCTATCATGATGCTCCATGATAGCCCGTTCGCGCTCCTCCCCGGTCAGACCGGCAAGAGCGCCGCGATGCACCCCCGGCGGCAAGCGCGTGCCGACACCGTTGGATGCCGATTGATGGCGTAGATGCGTTGGTTGGCAGCTCATGGTGCTCCTCCTTCTGATAGGCGCATGCCGGATGCACGCGCGTGCCATCAGAGGTACTCGACACCCTCCAGCGCAAAACCCGTGCTCCCTGACGAGCATCCGACAGGTTCCCGAACAGGAGCGGATAAACTTCCCGTCGGCGCACGTACGCGACGCGTCGAGACGATCAAGCTCGGCACAACGCAGGAAGCCGAGCACACGAATCCACATGGAAACCACCCAACCGAACGCTTCTGCATGGCAACGCCTCGGCCTTCTGCAGCCAGGAATATTCGTTGCACGGACAGTCCGCGAATGCGCCATACCGTATACTGCAGGCATCAGCGCAAAACCGGGAATGCTAAAGCGAGGCGGTACCGTGGCACCCAAAGGACCGAACGACTTCATGAACGAGGTAGATTTCGACCAGGCGGTAATCGAGATGCTCACGCTCGCGCTCATGCGCCTCACCTGCACGCACGAGAAGGATAAGGGCACCTCGCGCTACGTCGCATCGACAAGCTATGACGTCAGCACCATCGCGTCGCTCATCCAACAGGGCCTCGTCGAATGGAAAGGTGAGACCGGCAGGCTTGACCTCACCGCCGACGGCTTCTTCTTCGGCGACGTGATGGCGGCGCGCATCGGCATGACGCTGCTCGAATCCGTTCGGAACCCCCATGCCCCGGAGTACGCACATGGTGGAGAGGGTGAATCCCTGTCGCGCCCTGGGTTCACGGTTGTGGATGGCGGGCACGACGCGAACCATCCGCAAGCGGAGCAACCGGCACGCCCGGCAGCGCCGAGCTCCTTCGACCCCTGTCCGCCCATCCGCATGGAAGACCGACCCCCGTTCGACCCCGCGGCGAATCGTCGCGAAAACGACGCCCGCGCGTTCCGTGTGCACATCGAACTCGACCTCGAGGGGCTCCACCCCTGCTGGCGCGAAATCGAGATTCCCGCCACAGCCACGTTTCTCGATCTGCACGTGGTCATCCAGCGTATCTTCAACTGGTACGACGAGCACCTGTTCAGCTTCAAGACCACGGCGCGCGGCCAGAAGCTGCATATCGAGGAAGCGTGCTTTCTCGACCCCTCGCTCGAAGTCTTTGAGCCGGCAGACTACGCCGTCATCGAAGCAGCCGGCATCAGGCTGGGCGACGTCTTCCCGCGCACGCGCACCGCACGCTACGACTATGACTACGGCGACGGTTGGGAGCACAAGGTCAAGGTCGTCAAAACCATCTCCAACAGCAAGCTCGCCGTACCGCGGCTCGTCGACGGAGCGGGCGACGCGCCTCCCGAGGATGTAGGAGGCCCGGGCGGTTTCGAGAGATTCCTGCAGGTTGTCGCAAACCCCAAAGACCCGGACCATGAGAGCATGCTCGCATGGGCGGAGTCCCAGATGGCGTTTCCGTTCGATTTGGCGGCAAAACAGCGTGAACTTGCAGAGAGCTTCGATGCGGATCGGGAAAGATGGATGAAAGAGGTCGTCCGCAGGAACAGGTAAAACACTCCGCATGGACAAGCGAAGGGCCGCGAGCAGAAATGTTCGCGGCCCTTCGTGGGAAAACGGCGCCCGTCCCTCTTTTCTCAGACCACGGTCACGCGTCCTCGGCTGCCGACGATGCCCTTGACCTCGGCGATCAGCGGGATGCTGCGTGCATTCACCCTCGTGGGGATCTCGGCGCGCATCGTCTGACCGTCGTTTTGCTCGATGAACAGCTCCACGCGGTCGCCGCCCGGATTCGTGGCCAGGATCGTCGCCAGGCGCGCCATGTTGCCCTGGGAGAAGCGTGCGCTCGGCACCATGATCTCGAACACCTTCGGACGGTTGTTCTCCTCGGAAAGCTCGAGCGGCAAGATCTCCTGCGCGATGATCTGGTCACCGCGATCGGAGCGCTCCAGTTTGCCGCGTACGCGGATGAACGCGTCGGAGAGCACGGCACCCGTCTCGGGATCGGTCTCGCCGTAGAGATAACCCTCGGCGTCCTTGTAGGTCTTGGGGAAGACCACGACCGTGGCCTCGCCCTCCATGTCCTCCAGCCGCACGATGGCCATGGGGTCGCCGTTCTTGGTCACGCGCTTGGAGACCTCGGCCACCATGCCGGCGAACCAGAACGGCTTGCCCTCGGGGATCTCCTGGTTGATGGTGCCCTCGCCCGCCGGGTTGGCGGTCTCGAAACCCGTGTCGATCTGCGACAGCGAGAACTCGCGCGACTTGGCGAGCGCGTACTCGAACGGGCGCAGCGGGTGGTCGGACACGTAGATGCCCAGCACGTCGCGCTCGGCGGAGAGCTTCATGTGGCGGTCCCACTCCTGGCCGTCCGGCTCGGGCACGACGACCTCGAAGCCCGACCCCTCCACGTCGCCGAACACGTCGAACAGCGACGTCTGGCCGGCGGCGCGGTCCTTCTGGCGCTTGGTCGCGGCGTCGATGATGTTCTCCGGGTTGTTCTTGTCCACGAAGCTCATGAGCTGACGGCGCGGATAGCCGGTCGAGTCGAACGCGCCCGCCTTGATGAGCGCCTCGATGACGCGGCGGTTCGCTTGGCTCGAGTCCACGCGGTCCACGAAATCGTGCAGGTTCTTGAAGGCGCCTCCGCGCTCGCGCTCGGCGATGATGGCGTCGGCCACGCCCTCGCCCACGCCGCGGATACCGGCCAGGCCGAAGCGCACGCCCTCGGACGTCGCTGTGAACTCGCGACCCGACTCGTTCACGTCAGGCGGAAGGACCGGAATACCGTCGTGGCGGCACGCGGACACGTAGTGCACGATCTTCTCGGTCTTGCCCGTATACGAGGTCAGAACGGCCGCCATGTACTCGTGCGGGTAGTGCGCCTTCAGCCACGCGGTCTGCATGACCAGGATGGCGTAGCCCGCCGAATGCGACTTGTTGAACGCGTAGGACGCGAACTCCAGCACGTCGTCCCAGATCTTCTGCGCCGTCTCGCGCTTGTAGCCGTTTTTCTCGGCGCCGTTCATCCAGTGGTCGTAAATGGTCTCGTCCTCGCCGTCCGACCAGTTGAAGACCTGCTCGGTGAGCATCTTGATCTTCTTTTTCGCCACCGGCTTACGGATGCGCGAGTCGGACTCGCCCTTGGAGAAGCCGCACATCTCGACCGAGATGTTCATGACCTGCTCCTGGTAGACCATGGTGCCGTAGGTCTCGCCCAGGATATCGTCCAGGCGCGGGTCGTAGGAGACGGCGGGCTCCTTGCCGTTCATGCGGTTGATGTAGGAGGACACCATGCCCGCGCCCAGCGGACCCGGGCGGTACAGGGCGATCAATGCGACGACGTGCTTGTACTCGGTGGGCTTCATGTTCTTGATGGTCGCCGTCATGCCGGCGGACTCGATCTGGAACACGCCCGCCGTGTGGCCGGCCTGCATCAGCTCGAAGATCTTGGGGTCGTCGAAGGGGATCTTGTCCACATCGATGTCGATGTCGAAGTTCTTCTTGATGTTGGCCTTGGCCTTGGAGATGACCGTGAGCGTGCGCAGGCCCAGGAAGTCCATCTTGAGCAGGCCCATGTCCGCAACGGTATGGCCTTCGTACTGGGTGATCTCCACGCCGCCTTTGGTGTCGAGCTTGGTGGGCACGTGCTCGTTCACCGGGTCGCGGCAGATGAGGACGGCGCACGCGTGCACGCCCTCGCCGCGCGTGAGGCCCTCGATGGCGAGCGCGGCGTCGATGATGCGCCGGGAGTCGTCGTCTTTCTGATAGGCCTCGGCGAAATCGGGGTTGTACAGGTCCTCTTTGCCCTCGACGCGCGTAAGGACCTGCTTGAGCTTGACGCTCGGGTCGCTCGAGATCATCTTCGACAGGCGCTGGCCCACGTAGACCGGGTAGTCCAGCACGCGCGCGGCGTCGTTGATGGCCTGCTTGGCCTTGATGGTCGAGTAGGTGATGACGTGGGTGACCTTCTCGGGGCCATAGAGCTGTCGCACGTGCTCGATGACCTCGAGGCGCCGCTCATCGTCGAAGTCCATGTCGATATCGGGCATCTCGGAACGTTCCGGGGAGAGGAACCTCTCGAACATGAGTCCGTTCGACAGCGGGTCGAAGGTGGTGATGTCCATGGCGTAGGCGACGAGCGCGCCGGCGGCCGAGCCACGGCCCGGGCCGACGCCGATGCCGTTTTGCTTGGCCCAGCGCACGTATTCCGCCACGATGAGGAAGTAGGCGGCGAAGCCCTTCTCGCAGATGACCTTGTATTCGTACTCGAAGCGCTCGGACACGTTCACGCCGCCGATGGTCTGCTCGCGCCAGTCGTCTCCGTAGCGCTTTGCGAGACCCTCCTCGCACTCGCGGCGGAACTGGCTCTCATGCGTCTCTCCCTCGTCGAGCAACGGGTAGCGAGGCAAGATGATCTTGCCCCACTCGAGCTCGACGTTGCACTTGTCCGCGATCTCGACCGTGTTGTCGCACGCCTCCGGGCAGTACGGGAACAGCGCGCGCATCTCCTCCTCGGTCTTCATGTAGAACTCCGACCCCTGCATACGCATGCGGTTGGGGTCGTCGACCTTGGAGTTCATGCCGATGCACATCATGATGTCCTGCACCGGCGCGTCGTCGCGCGTGAGATAGTGGAAGTCGTTGGTGGCGATGACCTTGACGCCGACCTGGTTGGCGATGTCGATGAGCTGGCGGTCGAGCTGCTCGTCGGTGAGGCCGGAGTCGGTCGTAATGCCGTGCTCCTGGATCTCGATGTAGAAGTTGCCCGGCTCGAACAGGTCGCGGAAGGTCGTGGCCCATTCGATCGCACGGTCGAGCTCGCCGCGGTCGATGCACTTGGGGATGATGCCGGCGATGCATGCCGAGCTGGCGATAAGGCCCTCGCGATGGCGGCGCAGGTTGTCGAGCGTCACGCGCGGCTTGTAGTAGAAGCCCTGCACGGCGGCCTCGGAAACCGTCTGCATGAGGTTGATGTAGCCCTGCTCGTTCTGCGCGAACAGCACCATGTGGTACAGTTCGGGCTTATGGTCGCGCGCGAGCGTGTCGTCCGGGGTGAAATACACCTCGCAGCCGAAGATGGGTTTGATCACGAGCGGAGGCTTGGTGGCGTCCAGGTTGCCCGAGCGGTCCCACTCCTCCATGTCGCGCATGTACTGGGCGTAGCCGCGCGGGTTCTTCTCCTGGTCGGGCACCTCGAGCTCGTCGCGGCGGCCCTTGGAGAGAAACGACTTGTCGTGGCTCCAGACCTTGTACTCAGGCGTGCTGTGGTTCACGGAGTCGCAGGCAAGTCCGAGCTCCGGCACGCCGTACATGTACCCGTGGTCGGTGATGGCCACGGCGGGCATGCCGAGCTCCACGGCGCGATCGACCATGTCGGAGATGCGCGTCGCGCCGTCGAGCATCGAGTATTCGGTGTGATTGTGCAGGTGGACAAACGCCATACCGATGTGCTCCTTGCTTTCGTCATGTGCTGGAAGCATTGTACCGCAGCGCGCAGACGCGCCCCGAGGCGCACGCCCGCGGTCGCGAGACGCCCACAGGGCCCGTCCCCGACGGCACAAGAAGACGGCGCCCCGGGGATGCCGGGGCGCCGTCTGCGCTACTCGATGTAGATGAGCTCGTCCATCTGGTCGATCGGCCACATGGGGCGAAACATCCGCCTGATGGGGATCTTCTCGTAGAGCTGGTCGGTCGGACCTCCGGTCAGGGCCATGATGTGATAGGCGGTCTCGGGGATGAGGTACGTGTCGAGGTAGCCCATCTTGACCACGACGATATCGTAATCGTGGAACTCGACGCCCGCGGCATGGAACTGCTCCATATGGCCGTACTGGACGTTCTGGGGCATGACAAGCACGTCGAGCGCCGTGCCGTCGACCGTCACGATGTAGCAGGGGCCCGCGCTCTTCTGCGAACCCATCTCGGCCTCGCCCACGACGCTCAGCACGCCGGAGATCTCGATGGGCTCAGATACCTCGTTCTCGCCGGTGCCCAGCATGAACGTCACGTGGTCCCCCACCTTGACGTGCGACAGCTCCTCGCATGCGCGCGGATCCTTGACGCCCGCCACGAGCACCTTCTTGCCGCGGAGGTCGGCCGCCATGAGCTCGCGCACCATGACCGTCGCGGATCCCGAGGAGCCGGCGCCGCAGTTGTCGCCCGAATCGGTGATGACGGCCGTCTTGCCTTCGAAGGCCACCGCGCGCGCTACGGAATCGGCCGGGTCACCGAAGTTCCCGCCGAACGTGAACTCCTCGCGGTGGTCCCAGGCGTAGCGGGCGACCTTTTCGGCGACCTCGGTGCAATAGGCCTCGTCGGCCGGCGTGTTGGGGACCACGACGACCGCGGCGCCGAGCTTGTCGTCGTCGTGACGCAGGTAGCCGACGTGGTAGGAGCTGGAGAACACGCGCGGGTCGGTCTCCGCCTCATCAAGCAGACGGTTGATGGAGCGCATGGGCTCGTTGGCCGACACGCTGCGCTCGCCCTCGACGATGATGGGGAGCTTGCGCACGATCGGCTTCATGGGACGGCGGTGCTCCATGAGGTCAACGAGCTTCTCGGCGACCGTGCGCCAGGTGTCGACGGTGTCGATATGCGGGGACTCGCGGAAGCAGCGCAGGATGTTCACGCGCGAGCAGAGCTCGGCGGTCACGTTGCCGTGGGGGTCGTAGGCGACGGCGATGGGCATGTACTTGCCCACGATCTCGCGGATTCGGCGCAGAAGATCGTGCTCGCCGGACACGCAGTCGAGGTCGCGGATGCCGCTGGCGCCATGCAGCTGGAGGTAGATGCCGTCGATCTCGTCGAGATGGTCGCGCAGGTCGGACAGGATGCTGTCGGAGATGAAGTCGTACGCGCGGCGCTCGATCATGCCGGTCGGGTTCACGCCCGCAAAGATCGACGGGATGATCTCGATGCCATGGCCCTCGAAGATGTCCCTGATGTGCATCGAGTTGATGCACTGGTCGCCGTAGAGCAGCACAAAGTCCTCGAGCTTGCCGTCGTGCGTGACGTGCTCGTTGCATTCAGCGTGTACGTGAGCGACGAATACTTTCATAAAATCCCTTTCCACCTTGTCGCAAGCGAAGGGTATCCTACCACCGCGGTGCGTTGATGCCCGCACCTTCACGCAAGGGGCACAAGGGGACGCGAACGCCTCAACCCGCCCTAGGGGGGCGGCGCCGCGGAGTGAGTCGATCGGCGGCTTCCCCAGGCACCGAAAGCCGTAACCCGGCCGGGTGATACCGGCGGGGTTACAACAAGAGCCCCCTCAGCGGCGGCGCTACAGCCGGTAGGTGACCACCTGGGGCTCGTTGCCGCCCGCCTCCGGGACCTCGACGCGCACGAACTTGAGCGTCACACGCGCAAAGCCGGCCTTGTGCAGGACGTCGGCATAGACGCGCGCCTGCAGGGCGTGCTTCTCGCGCAGCCGCTCGGGCGTCTCCTGTTCGCTGCCGCCGGTCTTGTAGTCGATGACCAGCGCCTCGTCGGGACGGGCGGGATCGGTCGCCAGCGCATCGATGGCGCCCTCGGCGTACGCGCCGAACGCCGAGGAGATCTCCGTATCGTCCAGGCCGAGCGAGAAGAACGGCACCTCCGCGCGGACCTGCGGCCATGCGGCGAGCTCGGCGCGCACGGCAGAGGCCTCCCAGCGCGCGAGCGCCGATTCCAACCGCTCGCGCTGAGCGGGCGTGACCTTCCAGTAGCGCGCGAGCGCATCGACGCGCGCCGCCGGAACCCCCGCGGCACCGGTCTCGATGAGCCACTGGGCGGCCGCGTGGAACGCAGAGCCGAGCGCCGTGGGATCTCCCCCTGCCGCGACGGGCTCCGCAGCGGCCTCGAGGGCGTCGGCTGCCACCACATCCAGAACAACCGGCCCGGACGGCGCGAAGGCGACCTCCCCTTCCTCCGCACCCGGCCCCGGCAGCGACGCGCTCGCCTCGTCGGCCGCCGCGATCGCCTGGGCGTCGAGCGCCTGGGCACGGTCCTCCTGCTCGGCGTGCAGCGCCGCGGAGATCGACGAGTAGCTGTACGAGACGCGCTCGGGACGGGCCTCGGGGCTCACGCGCCAATCGACCTGGACGGGATGGACGAGCGTGAACGTATCGGACTTCGCGCTGTCGGGCGCGTCGTCGTCGAGCGCGTCCGCGGCGCCCTCGTCCGGGCACTCCTCGTCCCCATCGGACACCGTCGCGGCATAGCTCTCGCCGGCGAACATGAAGTCGCGCAGCGCGATGAGCTCGAAATCGCCCGCGCGCGCGTTGTCGAACACCAGCCGGTCGACATCGAGGCGCGCCCCGTCGTTCGGCAGAATGCGCTCGAGCACCGCGCGCGTGAGGTCCCGTCCCTCGTCGAAGGCGAGCTCGGGCACCTTGCCGGTGACCACGCGCCCGTCCATCACGAGGATCAGCAGCTCGCGGGCGCGCGTCATGGCGACGTAGAGCAGGCGCGCCTTCTCCTCCAGCTCGCGGGCGGCGGCCTCCTCGCGCATCGAGATGAACGCCTCGGCCGACGAACCGGTCGCGCACACGTCGTCGAACGCCTCGGGCGTGAGCCACGATGAGTAGAGCTGCTTGAAGCGCTTCTCCACGTCGGTATCGATCGCCGCGCTGCCGTCGGCGCGCACCGTGCCGGCGAAGCGCGCCGGCATCGCCGCCGCCTCGATTGCGCCCGCAAGGCGCCTCGTCTGCATGCGATCCGTGTTGCGCTTGCAGCCGTAGCACTCCGCGACCGCGACCACGGGGAACTCCAGGCCCTTGGACGCGTGCACGGTCATGATGCGCACGGCGGCCCCGCCCTGCTCGTTGATGGCGCCGGGCGCCTGCTTGCCCGCGAGCGCCGTGTCGAACGCGCGCACGATGCGCCGGGGCGAGCGCCCGACGCGCGCCTCCGCCTCGCCCAGCATATCGAGTGCCTTGAGCACGTTCGCCGCGACGGCACGGCCCTCGGGGCCGCGAGCCGCCAGACGGACGAGCCAGCCCGACTCGCGCACCACATCGCGCGCAATGGCCTCGAACGAATCGCGGCCCACGCGGGAAAGAGCCGCACGCAGCACGCTGCGCGCACGGCTCAACAGCTCCAAGCCGTCGAGACCGGGGGCGTCGTCATCGCTCATGATGCCGGCGTCCGCGTTGCGGCGGCGCGTCTCGCCCGTCTCGGGATCCATGACCGTCGAGAGCGCCAGAAACTCAGTCGCCCCGAGCGCGAACATGGGCGAGGCGAGCAGCGGGACCAGGCCCTGCGCGGTGTCGGCGGGGTTCGCGAGCGCGCAGGCGAGCGCGCGCACCGCCTTCACCTCGGGCGTCGAAGAGAACACGGAGCCGCCCGCGATCACGCAGTCGAGCCCCTCGGCGCGGATCGCGTCCGCGTAGACGCCCGAGAAGGTCATGGCCCCCAGCAGCAGCACCATGTCGCCCACCGGCTGCCCCGCGTCGGCGAGCTCGCGGAACCGCCGCGCGACCGCCTTCGCCTTGGCCTCGGCGCGCTCCTCGGAGGTGCCGCCCGCGATGAAGACCGCCTGGCGGCGCGAAGCGTCCGCCACCAGCGAATCCTCGCGCTCGTCGTGCGCCTGCAGATCCAAAAAGCCCTGCATGAGGCCACCCCGCTCGCCGTCGAAGATGCGCGCGACGTACTCGAGGATCTCGGCGTGGCTGCGGAAGTTCTTGACCAGGCGGACGATGCGGCCGGACGCCTCCTCGGCGGCGGGCTCGCCGCAGGCCCCCTCCGCCGAGGAGGCGATCGAGCGCTCCTGGCGGCGGAACACCTCGACCTCGGCGCCGCGGAACCGGTAGATGGACTGCTGCGCGTCGCCGACCGTGCACAGGCGCCGGCCGCCATCGGTGAGGTATCCGATCAGGTCGACCTGCTGCTGGTCGGTATCCTGGAACTCGTCGATCATCACGAGCCTGAAGCGATCGACGTATGCGGCCCGGATAGCCTCGTGGTCGCGCAGCGCCTCGTAGGCGATGCGCAGAAGATCGTTGTTGTCGAGCGCCGAGGCCTCGAGCTTGAGCGAGCGGTACTCATGCTCGACCGCGCGCGCGAGGCCCATGAGGGCATCGAGCGCCGGCGCGCCCACGGCGAGATAGGCGTTGATGAACGTGTCGGCCACGTCGGCGCGCAGAAGCTCGATTTGCTCTTTGGGCAGCGCCTTGCTCGCCCGAGGGATCTCGCAGCTCATCATGCACGCCGTGAGGTCCGCCACGGTGCGGCCGCTCGCCTCGTAGGCCTCGATGGCGCTGATCGCCGCGCGCCCGATCTCGGCCGCCTTGGGGCTGGCGTCGAGGCAGGCCCGGTAGGCGTCGGCGAGCTCCGGCACATGGTCGTCGCCGCGCGCCAGGCGCACGTCGTCCATGCCGTGCGGCAGGCTGCACGCGAGCTCCAGCAGACGGCGCACCAGCCCCTGCGCGCTCGTGGAGGCCTCGTACCCCGACGGGCCCGTCTCGCCTTTCAGCGGATACCACGACAGCAGGGCCGCGAGCTCGTCCGCACGGATCGCCCCTTCCCCCTGCTCGACCTGCGCGATCACGCGGTCGACCGCCTGGCCGATCAGCTCGTCGGTGTCCTCGACGACGCTGAACTCGGGGTCGAGCCCCAGCCCGAGCGCATGCGCGCGCAGGATGCGCGAGCACATGCCGTGGATGGTCGAAATCCAGGCGTCGTCGACGAGCAGCGCCTCGTCGCCCATCCCCTCCTCGATCAGCGCCCCGCGCACGCGCTCGCGGATCTCGGCCGCGGCGTCTTTGGTGAACGTGATGGCGAGCACCTGGTCGACGTGCTCGATGAACGGGCCGGATTCGGGCGAGAGCGCCCACAGGATGCGCCGGGTGAGCGTGAAGGTCTTGCCCGAACCGGCGCCCGCCGACACGAACAGCGGCTGGTCGAGCGTCGTGACGATTTCGCGCTGCTGGGGCATGAGGGTCGAAAGATCCATACCTTACGCGTCCCTTCGTTCGAATCCGAGCGGATGGTTGTGGTAGCAGCTCGTGAGCGGGTCGGCGGCCGCGGCGATGCGCCCTGCCCTGAGCTCGCCGAGGCGCTCGGCAATCCCCGCCTCCACGCGGTCGAGCAGCGCGTCGAAGTCCATGGTGCCGCCCGCCTGCACGGCGGGGAACCCGTCGCGCAACCCGGGCACGCGCCCGTCCCCGGGCTCCTCCTCGGCGAGCTCCGATGAGACCGCGCCGCGCATGGCGACCTTGCCCTTCGTCGAGAAGTACAGCGCCCCGCGCACGTCGAGGCCGAGCGCGCGGCGCAGCGCCTGCCCGTAGATGAGCGTCTGCGTGTGCTCGGGCAGCCAGCGCGGGTCGTCGGCGAGCACCTCGCCGGTCTTCTTGAGCGGCACGGTGGGGTCCTTCAGCTTGAACGGGTTGGCGTCGGAGCGGTGCTTATAGTCGATCACCACGGCGCGGCCCTCGGCATCGACGTCCACGCGGTCGATGCGTCCGCCGAGCGGCCAGCCGGCGTAGTCGACACCCAGGCCGTTGAACGAGTATTCGAGGTATTCGGGGGCGAACGGCGCGAGCGCATCCGCCTCGTAGCGCACCACGCGCCGCAGCTGGGGCAAGATGTCGTCGATCTGCGCCTGCTCGGTCGGCGAGAGCGCGACGAGGGCCGCCGAGCTCGCCGTCTTGCCGCGCGCGTGCTCTGCGCGCACCGCGGCGAACACCTCGTCGAGCAGCTCCAGCGACGCGCGCAGGTTCTCCGGCGTCACCCGGCGCATGCCGCGCTCGCGCACCTCCTCGTGGAACCGGTCCATGACGTCGTGGACGAAGTTGCCCTTCTCCATATTGGTGAACCCGGCGTCGATCATCGAGGGGCGAACGCGCGACGACACGAACCAGCACAGCGGGCACCCCACATAGCTTTCGATCTGCGAGGCGGAGAACTGGCGCGGCACGAGCGCCCCGTCTTCGGTTCGGCGCATCAGGACCAGATACGGCACGGCGGAGACGCCCAGGCGCTGCGGCGGCAGGCAGAGCACACGCTCGACACGCGCCGTCCCCGTTCCAGCCGGGTCGAAATCGCCCGCCACGTCGCCCTCGCCCGTCTTCTCGACCGGCGCCTCGTCCCCGCCCCGAAGCGCGAGGAGCTCCGTCCACAGCGCGGCCGGATACCGGTCCTTCGCCTGCCGGTCGTGCGACACGCGCGTCAGGGCCACCGGCCCGCGGGAGGCGCAGATCGCCCGCTCGGCCTGGTCGCGCAGGCGCGCGGCGGGCTCGAGCACAACGGCGTCGGCGCCCAGGGCGGACCCCAGCGTCACGACGGGGCCCTCCTCGTGGGAAAGCGGGTAGCTCGCCACGTCGACGTCGGCAAGCAGTACCGCGTCGACCGAGGCGGGCTCAAGCACGGCGGCGTCGGCGAGCGTCATGAAGACGACGGTGCCGACCTCGCCCTCAGAGGACGCCGACGCGGCGCGCTCGCGAGACGCCGTGCACAGCCCGTCGAGGATCTTCGTCGCCACGGCCTGGCTCACATCGAGAGCGCGCGCCTCGTTCATCAGCACGTCGACGGCGCGCTCCGCCATGGCGCGCTCGGTCGCCTGGCGGCAGCGCCCGTCGCGCGTGCCGAACGAGGACGCCGGCAGCGCCTCGATGGCGGAGAGCATCGACTTGAACGCGGAGACGGGGCGGTCCTGCCAGATAAACTGCACAACCTCCGAGCAGACCGCGGGAACCCGGCGCAGGGGATGGTCGTCTGCGAGCTTGCGGCGCGCCGAGCCCGCGCGCGACTGGACGCTCTGCAGCTCCCGCAGAACGCCTTCGACGCCGAGGGCCCGATTGGAGCGGATCTTCTTGTCGAAGCCGCGAGCGAGCGCCGCGTCGGCACCGGAGACGGGCGCGTAGAGCCAGTCGGTCAGCTCGGGCGCGGGCCACCATGCGCCGTCTGCCACCTGGCCCACCTGCGCGGCCTTCATGCGCGAGACCACGTCAGAAAGCGCCGCGAACTGCTGGCCGACGACCGTCTGGGAGAATCGCGAGAAGCGCGTGACGCTCGAGGCGATGCCGCGCGCGGCGAGGTACCCGGCGAGCTCGTCGAACAGCTCGGCCGGACGGGCGCAGGCGACGACAGCCGTCTTGGCGCCCCCGCTCTCGCCGGCAGGCGCCGATAAGAGCAGCGAGGCGAGCTCGTCGGCGTAGGCACGGGCCCTGGCATGGGGGCCGGCGACCTCCAGAAACGACAGGGCGGGCGTCGCGGCGCCGTCGGCGCCCCCGAGCTCAAGCGTCCGCTCGACCGCACATCCCATCTGCGAGAACGCGCGCGTGACCTCCTCCTCCCACACCTGCTGGGAGGCGCGCAGCAGCACCTGCACCGAACCCGCCCGGCCCACCTGGGCGAGCAGGCGGACGAGGTGGGCGGGAAGCGTCGTCACGTCGCGCACGATCGCGCAGCGCGCGCATGCGGGGGCCAGATCGGCCACCGCGTCGGCAAGCAGGACGGCTGCCTGTGCGGGCTCGATGAGGCCACGGTCGCGCAGGCGCGCGCCGTACACGTCGAGCAGGGAGAGCACGACGCGCGTCGCGGCATCCGCCGGGCCCTTTGCCCCCTCGGCGAAGGGAAGCAGGTCTTTTGCCATGCGCGCCAGCATGCGCACGGTGCCCGGGTTGGCGCGCAGCGGCGCAAGCTCCCGCTCGTCGCGGGCGTAGAGCGTATCGGCGATAAGCAGCTGGCGCTGCAGGTTGGTGCACAGGCGCCGACCGTCGCCCAGAAGCTCCCAGAGGCCTTCGATCCACGCGGTCGGCGTCACGATGTCGAGCCCGACGCCTAGGTGCGCGTCCGCCGCGGCGCGACGGCAGACGTCGCGCTCGGACGTCGAGGGCACCAGCAGCGTGACGCGCCCGAAGCACTCGACGGCCCGGGCCATGAGCTGCAGCTCGTCGCCTGCGGGCACGGCGCCCGAGGCGTGTCTCACTATCTGAACCGCCATGATCCTCCATCGTCGAGAGAACTATCCGTTCACAGTATCCTACACGCCCGCGTGGACACATCTCCCCGCAAATGGATTCGTTGGGGACGGGTTCGTTCCAACCCGCCCTCAAACGACCCAGGCGCCCGCAACAGGGGCGCCCGGCGTGAAATCAATTGTTCAGCAGCTGCCCAGGATGGCGGTCTATCTGTGCTCGCGCTCCTGGTCTTCGAGTTTGATGAGGATGCGCCGGTACCCGCCATGGGCGCCGTTCAGGGCCTTGGACACGCGGCTCACCGTCGTCGACGACGCGCCGGTGCGAGCCTGCACCTCGACGTAGGGCTCGCCTTCGTCGAGATACCGGGCGACCTGCAGGCGCTGCGCGAAGTCGCAGATCTCCCGCGGCGTGCACAGGTCGGTCAGAAACGCCCGCACATCGTCCTCGTTCTCCAACAGCAAAACGGAACGGACAAGCTGCTCGACGTCCCCGCGCTCGTACATCTTCTCGATATCCATGGTGCACCGCCACATCCGTTCGCGAAACATAACTAACTCTAGCCGGATGCAGTGTAACACACCACCACGCTAAAGTGCCACGGCTCCGTCGAGCGGCACAACATCCACGAGCGCGCCGGCTCCCGGTGGTCCCGCCCCTACCTGGTCCACGTGGGGACGAGCGACAGGCTGTCCTCGATGCCCGAGGTCCAGAACACCTCATCGGATCCATCGATCAGCACGGCCTCGACATCCGGCGTCGCCTCGACCAGCTCCAGCCCGCGCTCGACGCCCAGCATCAGGACGGCCGTCGAGTACCCGTCGCAATCCAGGGACCGCCGGGCCACGATCGTCGCCGACACCACGTCCGTCTTCGCGGGCATGCCGGTCGCCGGGTCGAGGATGTGGTGGTACGTCACGCCGCCCCGCGTGAAGCAGCGCTCGTGCAGCCCGCTGGTGACCACCGAGCCGTCAACCACGTCCACGATCGCCCGGCTGTGCCCGGGGTCCCGCGGGTTCACGATGCCCACCCGCCACGGGGCTCCCGCACGCGCATGCCCGTGACGGGGGTCGGCGGGCCGGCCGCCGCGCACGAGCACGTTGCCGCCCAGATTGAGCACGAAACGCCCCACCCCGTGCTCACCCATGATGCGCGCGAGGTCGTCGGCGATATAACCCTTGGCGATGCCGCCCAGGTCGAGCACGGTCTTCGGGTCGTCGATGGAAAGCGTCGGCGCGCCCCCGTCGGTCTCGCCCACATGTATGTGGCCCATGCCCACGTGCGGCAGCGCGCGGGACAGGGCGAGCGACCCCGGAACCACGCCGGCGTGGAAATCCCACAGCGACGTGACCGTGCCCATGGTGATGTCGAACGTGCCCCCGCTGCGCGCGCAGTACCCACGCGCAAGCTCCACCAGCTCGGCGGTCTCGGGTTCCACCTCGACCGGGTCGGGCGCGGCAGCATGGGCCCGGGTGATATCCGAGTCCGCCCGCGTCCTCGAAAGCGTCCGCTCGAAGAACAGGCAGCGGTCGCGGCACGCGATCAGCGCCTCGTCAAGCTGCGCCGCGGTCTGGGCACCGCCGCCATCCATCCCGTCCGCCGGATACGCGTGCATGTGCACGTCGGTGTTGAAGATGAACAGCGCGATGACGCGCGACCCGTCGACGCCCGCTTCGGGGAAAGCTGTGTGCGGATCGCCATACCGGTATGTCTGCTGCAAAATCCGCCCTTTCTGTGGAACAATCTATGCGTCCATGATAGCCGCGCGGCACCTGCGGCCGCGCGACATACCGAAAGGCACCCCCATGCGCTTCGTCCTCAACTGGCTGCTCACCTCGATCGCCATCTCGATCGCGGCCTTCATCGTGCCGGGCATCGAGCCGTTCGGCATGGTGGAGCCCTGGATGAGCTTCGCGTTCACGGGCCTCTTCCTCGGCTTTGTCAACGCGCTCATCAAGCCGTTCGTCACCATCATCTCGCTGCCGGTGACCATCCTGACGCTGGGCATCTTCCAGCTCGTGGTCAACAGCCTCATGCTCGAGCTCGCCAGCTGGCTGTCGGTGAACCTGCTGGGAGCGGGCATCTCCATCACCGGCTTCGGCGCAGCGTTCTTCGGCGCCATCGTGGTGAGCATCATGTGCGCGCTGCTCGGCGTCGCCACCAAAGACGCGCAGTAGCGATCAGCGCCCGGCGCGATGCCGAAGCGCGAAGGCAATCGATCAGTGGTTCCCTAGAGGCACTCCATGCCGCGCGGCGACTCGGCGAGCTGCGCCAGCGTGATGCCGTCGAGGTAGTCGTTGATCATGGTGCCGAGGCTCTTCCACATGCGGATCGTGGGGCATGAGTTCACGCGCTCGCATCCGATCTGGTCGCCGTCGAGGCAGGCGACAGGTGAGAGGCTCCCCTCGGTCAGGCGCAAGATCTCGCCGACCGAATAGTCGCATGCCGGACGCGTGAGACGGTAGCCGCCCCCTTTGCCGCGCATGCCCGAGAGCAGCTCGTTGCGCACGAGCGTCGAGAGGATGTTCTCGAGGTACTTCTCCGAGACGCCTTGGCGCTCGGCGATCTCCTTGAGCGGGATGCGTCCCTCGTCCTGGTGTTCTGCCAAATCGACCATGACGCGCAGCGCGTAGCGTCCCTTCGTCGACACCAGCATGACCATCCTCCTTTCTGTCGCGTAGCACAAGAATACCAAAACGGACACGACTCCATTACGGTAAAGCATACGAGAACGGGCGCGGCGCCTGATCTTCTTTCTCGTTACCGATTGTTACATTGCACAGCGCCCACGCCGCGACATTAATCCTAGTAGTACAATAGGGTTTATACGGGCGCGGCAACCGGCGTCCGTGCAACACGACTGCCCGGAGGCGCATATGAGCAACATCTACACCTCGATCGACCAGTTGATCGGACACACGCCCCTGCTCGAGATATCCCGCATCGAAGAGCAGCTCGCCCTCAAGGCGCGCGTCCTGGTGAAGCTCGAGTACTTCAATCCCGCGGGATCGGTCAAGGACCGCGTCGCGCTGAACATGCTCGACGAGGCCGAAGCGGCGGGCACCATCCGTCCGCACGCCGGCTGCACAATCATCGAGCCCACGAGCGGCAACACGGGCGTCGGCCTCGCCTCGCTGTGCGCCGCGCGTGGATACCGCCTCATCATCACCATGCCCGACAGCATGAGTCCCGAGCGCCGCCTGCTCATGGAGGGCTACGGCGCCGAGGTGATGCTGACCCCGGGCGCCCAGGGCATGGCCGGAGCCATCGCGCGGGCCGAGGAACTGGCGCGGACGATCCCCGACAGCATCATCGCGGGGCAGTTCACCAATCCCGCCAACCCGGCGGCGCACGAGGCGACCACCGGGCCCGAGATCTGGAACGACACCGACGGGGCGGTCGACCTCTTCGTCGCGGGCGCGGGGACGGGCGGCACGGTGACCGGCGTGGGCCGCTACCTCAAGCGGCAGAACCCGCAGGTCAAGGTCGTGGCCGTCGAGCCCGCCGGCTCCCCCGTCCTGTCGGGGGGCAGCGCCGGCCCCCATGGCCTGCAGGGCATCGGGGCGGGATTCGTCCCCGACGTGCTCGACACGACCGTCTTCGACCGCGTCATGACCGTCGCCGATGCCGACGCCCTCGAGTCCTCGCGCATGCTCGCGCGCACCGAGGGCGTGCTCGTGGGCATCTCGTCGGGCGCGGCGCTCTGGGCGGCGCTGCAGCTCGCGCGCGAGGACGCGAACGAGGGGAAGACCATCGTCGCCCTTCTGCCCGACACCGGCGAGCGCTACCTGTCCACCCCGCTGTTCGGGAACGCGAGCTAGGACACGCGCCTCGCGGCGCTGCGGAGAAATGATGCCGAGCGGATGACGTTTCGGCGCGCGCCGCGCGCGCATGGACGGCCTCGCTACAATGAGATGCCGCAACCAGCAGAAAGGACCGTGATGCCGAGCAAGGGCCGCGTGCTCGTCGCCATGAGCGGCGGCGTCGATTCGAGCGTAACCGCATATCTCCTCAAGCAGCAGGGCTACGAATGCGTGGGCGTCACCATGCGTCTGACCTGCAGCGCGACGTTCGACGACATGGGCGAGCGCTCGTGCTGCTCGCTGTCGGACCTGGAGGACGCGGAGGCGGTCGCGCAGCGCCTGGGCATCCCCTACCGCGTGGTGGACATGCGCGACATCTTCGAGCGCGACGTCGTCGCCAAGTTCGTGAGCACCTACGAGGCGGGACGGACCCCTAACCCGTGCATCGACTGCAACCGGTACCTCAAGTTCGGCGCGCTGCTCGACTACGCGAGCTCCCTGGACTGCTCGCACATCGCGACCGGCCACTACGCCCGCGTCCGCCGCGCGCCCACCGACGCGGGCGCGCCGGGACCCTGGACCCTGTCGCGCGCCGCCGACGCCGGCAAGGACCAAAGCTACGTCCTCTACTCGCTCACGCAGGAGCGCCTGGCGCACGTGCTGCTCCCCCTCGGCAACCTCATCAAGGATGCTGACGTCCGCCGCATCGCCGCCGAGCAGGGCTTCGCCAGCGCGAGCAAGCCCGATAGCCAGGGGATCTGCTTTGTCCCCGACAACGATTTCGCCTCGTTCATCGAGGCGCGCGAGGGGCGCCTTCTGCCCGAGGGCGATATCGTCAGTACCTCCGGCGAGGTCCTGGGGCGCCATCGCGGCGCGCTGCGCTACACGATCGGCCAGCGCAAGGGCCTTGGCGTCGCCGCCGCGCACCCCCTCTACGTATGCGGCATCGACGTCGAGAGCAACACAGTCACGCTGGGCGGGGTCGACGACCTCATGGCAGACGAGCTCGACGCCGGCGACTGGATCTGGAGCGCGCCCGCCGAGACGATAGAGCGCCGCATCGTCGATGCCGGCGCGCACGGCCTCCCCGTGGCGGCGAAGATCCGCTACCACCAGCCCGACCAGCCCGCACGCGTCAGGCTCGTCGATGCCGAGGCCGGCGCGCAGGCGGGCGTGCACATCGACTTCGACATCCCGCAGCGCGGCATCGCGCCCGGCCAGGCCGTCGTCATCTACGACGGCGAGGTCGTCCTCGGCGGCGGCACGGTCCTGTAGGCGCCCCGGCCCGAGGGGCAAGCCCCGACTCAAACGCACCGCCCAACGCAAAAAAGCAGGGCCCTGCCGCACCGCGTGAGACAGGGCCCTGCGCCATATGCCGAGATGCGGCAGGCTACTTCATAATCTTGCGGAACAGCTCCACGACGGTGGCGTGGTCGGCGTCGCGCGGGTTGCCGGGATAGCAGGCGTCGGCGAGCGCATCGTCGGCGATCTGGTCGAGCTCGTCCTCGGTGATGGCCTCGCAGACCGTCGGGATGTCGACGTCGACGGACAGCTGGCGCACGGCGGCGATGGCGGCGTCAGCGGCCTCGTCGGTCGTCATGCCGGTCGTGTCGACGCCCATGGCGACCGCCACGTCGGCCAGGCGCTCAGCCACGACGGGCTTGTTGAACTCCATGGCGATGGGCAGCAGCATGGCGCAGGCGACGCCGTGCGGGGTGTCGTAGTGCGCCGAGAGGGTGTGCGCCATGGCGTGGTCGATGCCCAGGCCGACGTTGGAGAAGCCCATGCCGGCGATGTACTGGGCGAGCGCCATGCCCTCGCGACCGCTCCCGGGCTGGCCGCTCTTGGCCTCGGCCACGGCGTCGCGCAGGCTCTTGGCGATGAGCTCGATGGCCTTGAGGTGGAACATGTCGGTGAGCTCCCAGGCGCCGCGGGTGGTGTAGCCCTCGATGGCGTGGGTGAGCGCGTCCATGCCGGTGGCGGCGGTGAGGCCGGCGGGCATGGTGGCCATCATGTCGGGGTCGACGACGGCGACCTCGGGCGCGTCGTTGGTGTCGACGCACACGAACTTGCGGACCTTCTCGGGGTCGGTGATGACGTAGTTGATGGTGACCTCGGCGGCCGTGCCCGCGGTGGTGGGGACGGCGATGGTGAACACCGCGTGGTTCTTGGTGGGGGCGACGCCCTCGAGCGAGCGCACGTCGGCGAACTCGGGGTTGTTGACGATGATGCCCACGGCCTTGGCGGTGTCCATGGCCGAGCCGCCGCCGATGGTCACGATGCAGTCGGCCTCGGCCGCTTTGAAGGCCTCGACGCCGTCGGTCACGTTCTTGATGGTGGGGTTGGGCTTGATCTCGGAGTACATGCTCCACGCGATGCCGGCCTCGTCGAGCAGGTCGGTGACCTTGGCGGCGACGCCGAACTTGACGAGGTCGGGGTCGGTGCAGACGAAGACCTTCTTGAAGCCGCGGCGGGTGATCTCGCCGGGGATCTCCTTGATGGCACCGGAGCCGTGGTAGGAGATGGTGTTCAGAACGATACGATTGGCCATGTTGATGCCTCCTTGTCTTTGCGCGCCCCGGCCGCGGGGCGCGCCGTCCAGGATGCCGACTCCGCGTGATGCGCTGGCGGCACCCAAGCCATGATATGCCTTATTCGGGCACGGCGAGAAGCGGCGATCCGCATCCAATACCGCCACCAGCAAAACGTTTTATCAGCATTGGATAAATGGTCGAAAATCGCCGGCGAACGGCAGTGCGGAAGCGCCTACTCCAGGTGGTAGAGCTCCTCCATGAACTCCCAGTCCCCGTTCTCGCCGAACGGCTTCATGTTGGGGCCGACCGCCGCCCACCACTCCTGGGTCCTGGGGTCCGCCGCCATCTTGGCCATGTCCGCCTCGTAGTCGTCGCCGGTGTACTCGTAGTAGGAGAACAGCAGGCCGTCGTAGTAGTAGATCGAGTAGTTCTGCAGGTTGCAGGCCTTGATCATCTCGTTGACGCCCTCGAACGGCGCGGCGTGGTAGGCCTTGTACTTCTCGTACCCCTCCTCCCCGTTCGTGCGGGAAATGGAACCGAAGCGCTGGATCTTGCCCATAGGAGCCTCCTTGATCGATGCGGACACAACCCCTATGTACCCATCTGCGCAGCTGACCTCGCGGCGCATGTGGCCGATCTCGCCGCGCACGGGCGCTCAGGGTCTGCACGACAATCGCACCGTGAATCATATACGTATAAGATTCTTATAAACGCGCAGGTACCAGAAAATCTTGTGCATAAAAATCCGTATCGGGCAAAACCCATAGAGACGGTAGGTTGAGTTTGGTGCGATTTTTGAGTGCCGTTTCTCCCCACGCGCCACACCCTTCAACAAAACCGCAGGATTCAACTGGGCTTTTGTTGAAGGGTGTGGCGCCTGTGAGCGAGGGGCACGCAAAAATCGCACCAAACTCGATATACATGGTTTTTGACCTAGGAAATCCCTCGATCCACATACCGCCGACCGGCCTTAATCGTTACCGGGCCGCATCAGGAGCAGTAACGCCAGTCCGGATCGGTGAGCGCCCGGGCGAGCCCCAGCCCCATCGGCAAGAACAGGATGATCATGATGGCGCGGATGATCCACTCCATGGCGTCCAGCGTCTGGAACACGCCCATGTAGTACACCGCCCGGTACATATACAGGCCGGGGACCATGATGACGATGGAAGGAACCGTGATGGAGATGCGCGGGAACTTCGTCTTGGTGCCGGTGATCGACGCCAACAGGCCGGCGCAGATAGCACCCGCGAACGCCGCCGCCTCGGGCGGCATGCCGACCAGGTCGACGAGCGTGAGGCGCAGCGTGTTGGCGATCGCGCCCACGGCGCCCGCCGTCGCCGCCATCCTGTAGGTCGAGTTGAACATCATCGAGAAGCCGAACACCCCGACGAAACTCGCGACGAACCGCAAGGCGAACATGACCGGCGCGCTCAGGCCCTGCGCAGCGAAATCATCCGGGTGCAGCTCGACCATCATCGCCACGAGCCAGGCCACGAGCGTCGCGACCACGATGACCGCGCACGCGTAGGCGAGGCGCTCGAGCCCCGAGCGGAAATCGAGCTTTGCGATGTCGAGCCCGCTCGTGATCAGGGGGAACCCGGGGATCACGAACAGCATGGCCCCGATATAGCCCGCCTCGTGCTCAGCCACGTCCTTCACCGCAAGCGACAGCAGCGACAGGCACCCCAGGTAAACCAGGCAGGCGACCGCGACCGACACGCCGATGCAGACGAAATGCGTGAGCCTGCGATCGAGCATGATGCGGCGCGTGAAGTTCCCGAGTCCCGCACCCACGAACGCGCAGCCCATCTCGATGGGCCCGCCGCCGAGCAGGAACACGAAGGCGGCACACGCGGCGGCAGACGCCAAGCCGACCGCCCACGGGGCATAGTTGCCCGGCGTGCGCTCGATGGCATCCATGCGATCATGGAACGCGCGCACGGTCAGGGTGTCGCCGCGCCTCTGCACGTCGCGGACGAACTCCTCCATGAGCTGGATGCGCTCGGTGTTCACGCCGGTCGTATGGAGCGAGACGACCTCGGAGAAGCTGTTGTGCCCATCGATGCACGTGCATTCGATCGTCGTGAGGCTCACCGCCGCCGAGACGGTGACGCCCAGGACGCCGGCGATCTTGTTCATGCAGTCGCGCACGCGCCAGCTGCCCGTACCGCCCGCGAGCAGCAGCAGGCCCGCGCGGCAGATGATCGACGACTTGTCGTCGAGGTCGGCGTCGATGGCGAGCATGTCGTCGCAGTCGGTCACCTCATGCCAGGGCACCGCCATGTGGTTTCGATGGCGGATGCGCGCGCGGTGCACATGCGGCAGGGGCGCGTGCGCGATGGCTTCGCGAATTCCCGCGGCGGTCCGTTTCTGCTCGTGGTCCATGGGGCGCCTTTCGATGGGATGCACGGTTTACCCATGGTACCGTGCGGGCGCGCCCGCTTGAAAACAAAGGGGTGTCCAAACCGGACAAGCGGTGCGTTTTGGCGCGCGCAAGGGAGACGCCGGCAGGCCCCCTTCACGCCGGGCGCCCGCGTCCGCCAGGGGCTACGGGCGACCGGCGACCGCCCCTGCGCGGGCGGGCTTGCGCTCGCGATCGATGAACATGATGGCGAACGCCGCGACCAGAAGCCCCGAGCACACGCCGATGGCCATGTGCCCCAGGCGGCCGACGCACCAGTTGCCGAGCACCGCGCCCGCGGCAAAGCAGGCGATCAAACCGAAGTAGAGCAGGCCGTTTTCCAAAAAGCCGCGGTCGCGGTTGAGCAGGTAGTCGTCCATGTTCTGCATGGCGGAACGCAGGTTGCCGATGCACATGGTCGTGGCGATGCCGTGCCCGTGGATCTTCCGGAACGACTCGACCTGCATGCCGCACGCGAACGATGTCACGCAGTTCGCCGCGACATCGGGCACGATGAAGGCGACGGCGAGCAGGGCGGCCGCCTCGAGCAGCACGATGACCTGCCTCCAGTGCAGCGCGCTCGAAAAGCGGCAATGGACGAGATCGGCGATCACGATGCCCGCGGCGAACGCGAGCACCGGCAGCGCGTAGTGGACCATGCCGGCCCAATCGCCCTCGGAAAGATGCACGCCGCACAGCAGGATGTTTCCCGTTTGCGCGTTGGCGAACACCCCGCCACGCGCCATGTAGGAATAGGCGTCCATGAATCCCCCGGCAAGGGCCATGATGACGCCGAGCTCGATGGAATCGGATATCTGACGTGCACGCTCCATGGCGCCCTCTCCCCTTCATGTCGAGCGGAGCGCCCCGCGCCCGCCCCGTCGTCTTGCGCCGCGATCCCACAGCGACGCGCCCGCTGAGCCGCACGACGAATCGAGCGGCCAGCAGAAAAGCGTAGCGTAATCGTGCGCACCCCGCGCAAAAACGAGATACGGTAATCGAATTGGTACAATTCGACACGATCAGAATCGCGCGATGCCCGTCACCGCGCAGGTAATGGATTGGAGTCCCCATGGCCGACCGCTCGCAGTTCCTTCCCGTCTCCCGCGCCGACATGGACGCGCGCGGCTGGGATGCCTGCGATTTCGTCTACGTCTGCGGCGACGCGTACGTGGATCACCCCTCGTTCGGCATGGCCATCATCACGCGGGTGCTCGAGGCGCACGGATACCGCGTCGGCATCATCTGCCAGCCGGATTGGCGCGACCCCTCAAGCATCGCCGCGCTCGGCGAGCCGCGCCTGGGCTTTTTGGTCTCCGCGGGCAACATGGACTCCATGGTCAACCACTATTCCGTCACCAAGCATCGTCGCCGAACCGACGCCTACACGCCCGGCGGCGTCGCGGGCGCGCGGCCCAACCACGCCGCCGCCGTCTACGGCAACCTCATCCGCCGCACATTCAAGCACGCGCCCATCATCTTGGGCGGCATCGAGGCGAGCCTGCGCCGCCTCGCCCACTACGATTACTGGTCCGACTCCCTCAAGCGCAGCATCCTGCTCGATTCCGGCGCCGACCTCGTGCTGTACGGCATGGGCGAGCACGCCATCGTCGAGGTGGCCGACGCGCTCGCCGCGGGCCTGCCCATCGACCAGATCACCTATGTCGACGGCACGGTCTACCGCGTGAGCGGCGGCGAGCAGGCGCTTGCCGAGGTCTACGATTACGAGCTGCTCCCCTCGTGGGACGATCTCGAGGCCGACCGCCTGGCGTACGCGCGCAGCTTCGCCATCCAGTATCGCAACATGGACCACATCACCGCCCACCGCCTTGTGGAGCCCTATCCGCATGGGGTGTACGTGGTGCAGAACCCGCCGGCGGCGCTGCTTTCGACCGAGGAGATGGACACGGTCCACGAGCTTCCGTACGCGCGCGCCTGGCACCCCGACTACGATGAGGCCGGCGGCGTGCCGGCGTTCTCCGAAGTCAAGTTCTCCATCACGTCCAATCGCGGGTGCTTCGGGGAGTGCTCGTTCTGCGCGCTCGCGTTCCATCAGGGCCGCGCGCTGCAGGTGCGCAGCCGCGAGAGCATCATCCGCGAGGCGGAGGCGCTCACCCGCGATCCCGACTTCAAGGGCTACATCTCCGACGTGGGCGGGCCCACGGCCAACTTCTTCCGTCCCGCCTGCGACAAGCAGCGCAAACACGGCGTGTGCACGAATCGCCGCTGCCTGTGGCCGAGCGTATGCAAGAACATGGTCGTCGACGAGGACGGATACGCCGACCTGCTGCGCGACCTGCGCCAGCTTCCCGGCGTGAAGAAGGTCTTCGTGCGCAGCGGCATCCGCTTCGACTACGCCATGGCCGACCGATCGGACAGGTTCCTGACGGAACTCGTCCAGCACCATGTAAGCGGCCAGCTGAGGCTGGCGCCCGAGCACGTGAGCGACGCCGTGCTCTCCATCATGGGCAAGCCCAGCCGTGCCGTCTACGACGCGTTCTGCCGTCGGTTCGACGACCTGTGCGAGCGCTACGGCCTGGAGCAGTACGTGGTGCCCTACCTCATCAGCAGCCATCCCGGCTCGACGATGAAGGAGGCCGTCGAGCTGGCGGAAGCCGTGCGCGACATGGGATACATGCCCGAGCAGGTGCAGGATTTCTACCCGACGCCGTCGACGATGTCCACCTGCATGTACTACACGGGCGTGGACCCGCGCACGATGGAGCCGGTGTACGTGGCGCGCGACCCGCACGAGAAGGCCATGCAGCGCGCCCTGATCCAGTACCGCAAGCCCGAGAACTACAAGCTGGTGCGCGAGGCGCTGCAGCGCGCGGGACGCACCGACCTCATCGGCTACGACCGGCACTGCCTGATCCGCCCCGTGCCGCCGCGGCCGGGCGCCGCCAAGGGCAAAGGCAAGGGCAAGGGCGCCGGCGGCAAGACGGGCGGCGGTTTTGCCGGCAAGCAGCAGGATAAGCGGGGCGGGAAGTTCGGCAAGGGCGGCAAGGGACCCTCCGGCGCCGCGCCGCACGGTCGCAATCGGGCCGCGCAGGGGCGCGAGGGCGCACGCGGAAGCAGAAGACGGCCATAGCGGACAGTTTTTCCGTGCTGGGCGCCTGTTCGGCCATCGCGCTGTTCACAGAGGACCTGCCGAGGACCTCGCGGGCCCAAAACCCCTTACAGCAACGGCGTGGGACGGTCCACAGCCCGACGAAACAGCCACAATCCCGCCCCGACCATAGCCGCCGACGCAACGATGGCGAACACGACGCCTCCCGCCTCGAGCACCGTCGCGATCTCGTTGACGAAGTAGGCGCAGAAGTTGATGACCAGGTGCAGGCCCATGCTGGGCAGCAGGCTTCCGGTTTGCCAGACGAGCCAACCCGCGATCAGGCCCATGACCGTGGCATATGCGAACTGGGTGATATTGAGATGCAGGGCGCCGAACAGCACCGCCTGCACGATGTTGGCGAGCCAGAACGCGCGCGGCGGAACCGCACCGAGCGGAGGGCACGGCTGGCTTCGGGCCGTACGCCATGCGCGATCCCTCCAGCGGCCGGCCTGCTTGGGGCACATGGCGCGAAGGGCGAACTCGAACACCACGCCGCGACATGCGAGCTCTTCGGTCAGCGGGGCGCCGACCGCCAGGATCAGGACCGCCGCCACGGAGAACTCGTTCATGACGGGGTTGTCGGTCAGCGTATCGTACTCCGTCTTGACATCGGGAAACAGCGGCAGCAGCAAGCCCAGCGCATAGCTGATCACCATCTGCAGGCCTATTCCCAGCAGCACGACGGCAACCACCGCCAACGCGCGCGAGCGAGGGGTCCGTCTGCGTCCCTGCAGGAAGGAGACGGGCTGCACGCGAAGCCACCACGGAAGGACCACCGCGAACACCGCGAGCTCGGAGATGATCTGGACGGGGATGGTGATCTGGGCGGCAAGGGCGGCAGCATCCGTCGAGGCCGTAAGCTGCAGCAACACGAGCGCGACCGCGAACGACCCGACGGCAATCGACACGAGCTGCGTCGCATACACGGCAAACGTCGCCCCGAGTGCGGCGAGCAGCCAGCGCACGGCGTTGACCACCGGCGACTCAGGCGTATCAGAGGGGCGCGGCATGGACAGCCGGGCATCGAGGGGCGAGACGGGGGCGCCGGGCGCGCGGGCGCAACCCTGCCGGGACCGATCGTCCGATACGTGCTGCGGAATCTCGTTCATAGCTTCACCTCGCAAGCAGTATCCCCGCGCGCCCGCATTCCAAACGGCGAAAACGCGCAGCATGCCATTTTTAAGGAAGCGCCCTATAGGTACACCCATGGGTTGGTTGGGGACGGGTCCGTTCCAACCCATGCCTGGTGTCGCGACGGTTTTTGCGGGAAGCTCGGACGAAATATGCATGTCAACTCGAGCAGACTGCAGAACCACGAGGTGAATGGCCGTATCGTATTGGCCGTTATGCAGGATGTCCCCGCCGTTCCCGCAAAATCCGTCGCGACGGTTTTTGCGGGAAGGTGACGCGGCGGCCCGGGCGCCCCCCCTCGGCAAGATGGGCCGCCTCCGCGCCTCCCGCGCCGCGCAGCCTCGCCCGAATCCACGGTACGCGTCACGCTCCTGATCGATACAAAGACGGCCCGGGTCCTCGCTGAAGGACTCGGGCCGTAATGCGCATCGTCTCAGGCTCGCGTCGGCGCTTCCCTAGTAACGAGAGCTCCTGCCGCCGCGGTCGCCGGGGCGACGAGACGAACGGCTGCGGTCGGAGGGGTGCTGGAATCCGCGTCCACCGCGGTTGGTGCCACCCTTGCCGCCGCGGCGCTCGCGCGAGCTCGGCTCATCGTAGTTGCGCCAGGTATCGCGAGACGGGCGAGCCGGACGCGCGGAACGATCGTCGCGATCCTCGCGCCTCGCGCTCCCCTTGCGGTCGCGCGCGGAGCTGTGGGGCGAGCGACGGCCCTCGCGGGAGCCCTCGAAACGCTCGCGATGGCCGCGCTCATCGGCCTGCTCGGCGAACTGGACGGCGCGGCGCTGGGCGCGATTGGCCGGAGCGGCCGCTTCGACCTCAGCGCGAGCCTCCGTGCGCACGCCCTCGTCCTCGCGAACGCGCACCTTGCCGGGGCGCTTGCGCGCTGAGGGACGGGACGCCTTCTCGGGCGCCTCCTCCTGTGCGGCGCGGGCCGCATCGCGGGCGGCGCGGCGGGCGATGTCGCGCTGACGGGGGGCGCGCTGCTTCTTCTCGCGGCGCTCGCGGCGCTCGTTGGCCTTCTTGGCCTTCTGGCGACGGCGCTTCTTCTCCTTCTTGCCGGCGACGTGGTCGGCAGGCACGCGGTCGGGATCGACGCGGGGCGCGTCGGAGCCAAGATCGATGCCCTCGGCGTCGTAGAGATCCGCCGTCTTGCCCATCAGGGCCTCGATATCGAAGAACTCGTCGATATCGTCGCGGGTCACGAACGTGAGCGACCAGCCCTCCTCGCCGGCGCGACCCGTGCGGCCGATGCGGTGGATGTAGTCGGTCGGCTCCTCGGGCACGTCGAAGTTCACGACGTAGCGCACGTCGGAGATGTCGATGCCGCGCGCGAGCACGTCGGTCGCCACGAGCACCTGCACCTTGCCCTCACGGAAGTCGCGCAGGGCGCGCTCGCGCTGGGCCTGGCTGCGGTCGCCGTGGATGGCGCCGCATTTGATGCCGGAGCGCTCGAGCCTGCGGGCGCAGGTGTCGGCGCGGCGCTTGGTGCGCACGAACACGATCACGCGCTCGGGGCCCTCCTTCTTGAGCACCGCCGTGAGCGCCCCGTTCTTGGCGTCGAGCGCCACCGGGCAGACGTACTGATCGACGGTCTCGGCGGTGGAGGTCACCGGGGCGATCTCGACGCGAGCGGGATCGCGCACCAGGTCGGTGATGGAGCCGACGCGGCCCTCGTCGAGCGTCGCGGAGAACAGCAGCGTCTGGCGCTCGGTGCGGCACTTCTCGACGATGGCGCGCACCTGCGGCAAAAAGCCCATGTCGAGCATGCGGTCGGCTTCGTCGAGCACGAGCACGCTGACCTCGTCGAGGTTCGCAGACCCCTGCTCGATCAGGTCGACCAGGCGGCCCGGCGTGGCGACCAGGATGTCGCAGCCGCGCGCGAGCGCCTGCTTCTGGGGGACGTAGCCCACGCCGCCGACGACGGTCACCGCGACATGGCCCGTGCGGCGCGCGACGGCGTGGCACACGGTATCGATCTGCTGGGCTAGCTCGCGCGTGGGCGTGATGACGAGCATGAGCGGGCCGCGACCGCGCGCCAGGCGCTTGCGGCGACGCCCGCGCTCGCCCTTTTTCACGGGCGCGGCGACATGGTCGAGCTTGTCCATGAGCGGGAGCAGGAACGCGGCGGTCTTGCCCGTGCCCGTCTGGGCCGCGGCCAGCAGGTCGCGACCGGCGAGGACCTCCGGGATGGCCGCGGCCTGGACCGGCGTCGGGGTCTCATAGCCCATATCGGCAACCGCACTCAGCACCGTTTGGGACAGGCCAAGGTCGGCAAACGTCGGGGAAATCTGTTCAGTTGTAGGCATAAATGCACAATCCATTCCGCACGGCGCGAGGCGCCGTGAACGTCAAACACGTGATCATATTCAGCGGTTCGCGCCAATGCCTTCTGCGGCCGGTTTGCGCGATGGAGCAGGATCCGCCGACCGAACAGTATACGAACTGAGCAGATAAACCCCGTGGGAAAGCGATGGAAACACCCGAACACCACGAATGGGGCTCCGAGATCCCCAAGACGGCCGCTATGCGCGCTCGACGAGCTTCTCGTTGGCAAACCAATCGACATGCCCGCAGGTCGCGCATGTCAGCGTCACGGCGGAGCCGCCCGCCCACTCGACGCCGAACAGCGAGGAGGCCCGGCCGTCGAGCAGCGCCGCGCTTTCGAAAAAGCGCGTCCCGCCGCAATGGGGGCACGTCACCGGGCGCCCCGCCACCGTGTAGCGCTCGCCCGCATCGTCACCGTTCAGCGCTTTTGAGAACTCGGAGAAAGAGCCCATGTCGACCTCCCAAAGAAATTGCAGGCGCACCGCGTGCGAAACGGCAAGCGCAACCGACAGGCAATCCGCCGGTTGCGCTTGTTATACCCCTCAGGAGTAAGGACGTAGCGCCGGGTCCGTTCGGCGTCTCTCTAGCCGCGCTTGCGGTGCGCAAGCAGCGCGATGCCGCCGGCGAAGCACAGGATGCCAATCCCGCCGGCCGCCGCAGCCCCCGCCAATCCCGTGTCGCCCGTCTGGGGCAGGCCGTCCGATCCGGGACGCGCGTCCGAACCGGCGCCTGGCTCGCTGACCTGGATGTCGCCCGGATCCGTCGCATCGGACGGCGTCTCCTCGCCCGTCCCGGGCTCCGGTGCGGGGTCGGGATTCGGTGCGGGCTCGGGCTCGACGTCGCCCGAGGTCATCACGATGCGCCCCGCGCCCGCAGGGTTCGCGTACGCGTCCGAGACCACGCCGCCCAGATTCTCGGAGAGATAGGTCATCAGCCCCTGGACGTCCGTCATAGCGTTTTCGAGCAGCACCGGGCAGTCCTCGAACATCGTCATGCCGTCGCCGCCCTCATGGAGCAGGTACCCGTGGCTTGCAAGCATATAGGTGCGCGCGGGGTCGATCGGCTCGCCCGCCACGCGCACGTCGCGCACGCGCCGCTCGCCCGCGACGCGCAGGAAGGCGCCGTGGTCGTCCACCTCGACCGACGAGGGGATATCGGTGCGCACCGCGTAGGTCAGGCCCGATACCTGCAGGAAACCGCCGCTCGCCTCGGGATACTCGCTGACGCCCATCTCGAGCGCGTCCAAGATCTGCTGGCCGGTCGCCTCGACCATGCTGAGCTCGTTGCCGAACGGCTGCACCCCATACAGGTCGTTGTTGGTGATCGGTCCGGCGTCGATCGACGAGCGCACGCCGCCGCCGTTGACGATCGCGATCTGGGCGCCGGTCGCCGCACGGTACGCATCGGCCACGAAATCGCCCATGTTGGTCTCGCCCAGACGCACATACAGGCCCGCCTGCTCGTCCTCGCTCACCAAGGCGACAGCACTCTCCCCCACGACGCGGTCGAGCTCCTCGGCGAGCTCGGCGTCCACGGCATCCACCTGCGCCTGAACATCGTCGGCGGTCTCGGAGAAATCGGCTGCCGACGTGAGCTCGAAGCTCAGGACCTCGCCGTCCGGGTCGTCGGGATCGATGGTGAGCTCGCCCACCGCGGCGAGCTTGGTGCCCGTCTGGGCGAGCGGGACCTGCTGGCCGTCCTCGTTCGCGACGCTCGTCACGTAGCTTTCGTGGGAATGGCCGTCGATGAAGGCGTCGATGCCGGTCGTATGGGAGATCACCGCGTCGCTCGTCCAGCGGTCGGTGATGCCGGAGCGCCCCAGATGCCCCACGGCGACTACGTAGTCGGCCCCCTCGGCGCGCGCGGCGTCCACGGCTGCCTGCACGCGCGCATAGAGCGCCTCGCCCGTCTCGTCCTCCTCAAAGCCGTAGATATAGGCGCCGTCATCGTCGGTGAACGATGCCGGCGAGGACTTGGTGAGCGTCTCGGGCGTGGTGATGCCCACGTAGGCGACCTTAAGCACGCCGTCGGCATCCCCTGCCGCCGGCTTCGCCTCGTAGGTCTTAACGGCGTACGGGGAAAACACCGGCGCGCCCGACCCGAGCTCCGTGAAGTTGCAGGACAGGTACGTGGCGTCGGACAGCTCGACGAGGCTCAGCAGGCGCTGCATGCCGTAGTCGAACTCGTGGTTTCCGGGCACAGCGATATCGTAGCCCACGGCGTTCATGAGGCGAACGATAGCCTCGCCTTCCGTCAGCAGGCCGACCGGCCCGCCCTGGATGGCGTCGCCCGCATCGATGACGGTCACGTTGGCCTCACCATAGGTCGCCTCGAGGTCGTCGACCGCAGCGGCGACGCCCGCATATCCGAGCGCCTCGCCCGCGGTGCTATCGACCTCGCAGTGGACATCGTTGGTAAACGCGATGGCGACCTCGTCGTCGACGCGCTCGGCGAACGCGCTCGACGGCGCGGCGATGCCCAGCAGGCAGGCGGCGGCTACGATCGCCGCGCGCACGGGCATCCTGCGGCGCGATCCCCTGTATTTCGACATGAACATCCTCCTTAATGCAGACGTGAACCACTATAGGATGCGCGACGGGGCGGATGCGCCGAAAAAGAACGAACGCGACCCCACAAGAGCGAATGCAGACGGCGAGCGCGGCAACCGAACGCCTGGCGATCTGCGATAGGGACTAGACACCCCCAGGGGGTGTGGGTGTATGATGGGCGCAGCAACCAGAGAGAAGGGAGCCGGTATGGCTCATGAGAAATTCGATGTGGGCGGCATGACCTGCGCGGCGTGCGAGGCGCACGTCAACAAGGCCGTCTGCAACCTTGCGGGCGTCTCGGACGTCTCGGTCAACCTCCTTTCGGGATCCATGGCCGTCGATTTCGACGAATCGCAGGTCACCCCTGACGACATCTGCGCCGCCGTCGATCGCGCCGGATACTCGGCATCGCTCGTGGCGACCGCCACCGCGGGTGCCTCGGCGGCGGGGCCGGGCGCCGCGCATCACGAGTCGCCCACCAAAAAGCTCGAGGCGACGGCCGCCGCGATGAAGACGCGCCTGATCACCTCGATCATCTTCCTCGTCCCACTGTTCTACATCGGCATGGGGCACATGCTCGGCTGGCCGCTGCCGGCGGTCTTCACCGACCACATCCACGCGATGACGCTCGCCCTGACTGAGCTGGTGCTGCTGCTGCCCATCCTGTACATGAACCGCGCCTACTTCATCAACGGCTACAAGTCGCTGCTCCACCGCGCGCCGACCATGGATGCGCTCATCGCCATCGGCGCCACAGCGAGCGTCGCGTGGTCGGTCTACGCCATGTTCGTCATGGCGGACCAGCTCGCATACGGCGACGTCCACGGCGCGGCGGCCACCGCCATGGACAACCTGTATCTCGAGAGCGCGGGCACCATCCTCACGCTCGTGACGGTGGGCAAGTACCTGGAGACCCGCTCCAAATCCAAGACCGGCTCGGCCATCGAGGCGCTCATCGACCTCGCCCCCAAGACCGCGACCGTCGTCGATGCCGGCGGCGGAGAGCAGACGGTCGACGTCGACGCCATCCAGGTCGGCCAGACGGTCCGCGTGCGCCCGGGCGAGTCGGTGCCCGTCGACGGCATCGTGCTCGAGGGCTCCTCCTCCATCGACGAGGCGGCGCTCACCGGCGAATCCATCCCCGTCGAGAAGAACCCCGGCGACACCGTGCACGCGGCGACCATCAACCGCACCGGCTCGTTCACGTTCCGCGCCACCCGCGTCGGAGCCGACACGAGCCTCGCCAAGATCATCCAGCTCGTCGAGGACGCCAACGCCACCAAGGCCCCCATCGCGCGGATGGCCGACAAGGTCGCGGCGGTCTTCGTGCCGGCCGTGCTGCTCATCGCGCTCGCCACGTTCATCGTCTGGATGGTCGCGACCGGCAACGTCAACGAGGCGCTCACCGCCGGCGTGGCCGTCGTGGTCATCAGCTGCCCGTGCGCCCTCGGCCTCGCCACGCCCGTGGCCATCATGGTCGGCACCGGCAAGGGCGCCGAGATGGGCGTGCTGTTCAAGAGCGCCGAGGCGCTCGAGACGCTGCACAACGTGGACACCGTCGTGCTCGACAAGACCGGCACCGTCACGCAGGGCAGGCCCGCCGTGACCGACATCCTGCCCGCCGTGCGCGCCGACGGGGGCTCCATGAGCGAAAAGCAGCTGCTCAAGCTTGCCGCCGCCCTCGAAAAATCGAGCGAGCACCCCTTGGCGGAGGCGATCATGGCGCTCGCCGACCAGCGCGGCATCGTCGCTCGCCCCGTCGCCGACTTCCGGGCGGTCCCCGGCCGCGGCGTGACGGCGCGCGAGGGGGCCAACCCCATCGCGGCCGGCAACGCCCAGCTCATGGCCGAGCTCGGCATCGATGTCGACCGCGCCCAGCTCGAATCGTTCGCCCGCGCGGGCAAGACCCCGCTGTTCTTCGCCAAGAACGGGGAGCTCGTGGGCACGATCGCGGTCGCCGACGAGGTGAAGCCCACGAGCCCCGCCGCCATCGCGGCGCTCGGCCGCCTGGGCGTGAAGGCGGTCATGCTCACCGGCGACAACCGGCTGACCGCCGACGCCATCGCGCGCGCCGTCGGTCTCTCCGACGTGATAGCCGACGTCCTGCCCGCCGACAAGGAGCGCCACGTGCGCGAGCTGCAGGATTCCGGCCACGTGGTGGCCATGGTGGGCGACGGCATCAACGACTCCCCCGCGCTCGCCCGGGCCGATGTGGGCCTGGCGATCGGCGCCGGTGCCGACGTGGCCAAGGAGGGGGCGGACGTCGTGCTCATGCACAGCGACCTGCTCGACGTCGCCCGCGCCATCGAACTGTCGCGCGCGGTGATCCGCAACATCAAGCAGGATCTCTTCTGGGCGCTGTTCTACAACAGCCTCGGCATCCCGCTGGCGGCTGGCGTCCTGTACCCCGTTCTCGGCTGGCAGCTCTCGCCCATGTTCGGCGCGGCGGCCATGAGCCTGTCGAGCGTCTGCGTGGTCGCCAACGCGCTGCGCCTGCGCGGCTTTCGTCCCAACATCGCCGACGCGGCGAAGTAATATGATGCACGGAAACCGAATCGTTTGCGTGCAAGAGAGGAGCACATCATGAACTACACCATCAAGACCGAAGGCCTCCACTGCGGCCACTGCGACGCCTCCGTTGAGAGCGCGCTGCTCAACATCGCGGGCGTGACCGACGCCGACGCCGACCACGAGACCAACACGGTCACCGTCGAGTGCGCCGACGAGGTCACGACCGACCAGCTCACGGCGGCCGTCGAGGGCGCGGGCGACAGCTTCAAGGTCGTCAGCATCCAGGCCGCGTAGACGGGGCCTCGCATGGTAGCCGATCGCGAGCGCATCACGCGCCTGCTCAAGACGGCGCGCGGGCAGATCGACGGGATCCTGCGCATGGTGGAGGAAGACCGCTACTGCATCGACGTGTCGACCCAGCTCATGGCGACCCAGTCGCTGCTCGCGCGCATCAACGCCGACGTGCTCAAGGCGCACGTCGAGGGCTGCGTGCGCACGGCCATGGAGACGGGCGACGAGCAGGAGAAGGACGCCAAGCTCAGCGAGATCGAGACCGTCATCGAGAAGCTGGCGAAGTAACCCCTCGCCCATCGCCGCGACGAGATGCGCCCCGTCGCCCTCAGCATGGCGGCGGGGCGCATCTCGTCGGTCCCGTTTCGGCCCCATCGCATCAAACGGTGGTGAAATCGGGGTTTCGCCCACACAGGCATGAAAAAACAGGTACACTTTTTTGAGTTGTATCTATCTGCCATAGAAACGAGGCTCGGATCAATGCAGAATTTCATGAACGGCCGTCATGGCGTCGACGAGCTGAGCACCGCACTCGGTGGCCTGAGCATGGTGCTTGCGCTCATCGGCTCGATTTTCTCGGTCTCCTTCCTGGGCTGGATCGCCCTGATCATCGTCATCCTCGCCCTCGTGCGCGCCTTTATGCCCGAGAGCCCCGCACGCGACCATGAGAACCAGGCCTTCCTCGACGCGATCTCCAAGGTCCCGTTCCTGAGCGGCTTCGCATCCGGCAGCCGCCCGCGCGGCAAGCAGTCCGCCGCTGCCGCCGATTTCGAGCGCAAGAAGCGCACGGCGCAGAAGATGTGGGACAACCGCAAGACCACGATGTACTTCAAGTGCAAGAACTGCGGCCAGATCCTCTCCGTTCCCCGCGGCAAGGGTCGCATCCGCATCACCTGCCCGCGCTGCGGCACCAAGGTGGAGAAGAAGTCCTAGGCCCCAGCCTTCTCGCATCGCACGCAAAAGGCGCCCCGAACCCAGCGGTTCGGGGCGCCTTTTTTGGGTCTTACGGAACCTGCGCGCGGCAACCGTCCCTATCGGTTGTTGCCGAAGATGTTCAGCAGGCGCATAAAGACGTTCATGATGTCCAAGAACAGATTGCACGCCATGAAGACCGCATTGGGCAGCGTGGTCTCGACCAGCGTCGCCTGATGCATGTCGTAGCCGATGAAGCCACAGAACACCACGACGATCGCGATGTCGAGCCACGTCTGGTCGACGCCCATGAACATCATGACGAGCTGGACCACGAGCAGGGCGAGCAGCGCCACGGAGAACACGCCCATGAGCCGGCGGAACACCTGCGGTATCACGAGGCCGAGGGCGCCGAAGACGACCGTGATGCCCGCCGTCGCGGTGAAGGCGGCGTTGACGGTCGGAAGGTCGTAGGCGCTCACCGCCATCGAGCACAGAAGCCCGAACGTGCAGACGAACAGGGCGTACCCGATCAGCGAGCGCGCCACGGACTGACGCTTGACCGCGCCGCTCATGATGACGATGCCCGCGATGCTTCCGACGAGGCTGATGACCAGGTACATGATGGGATGCCGCACCAGCCAGCTCATGAACGCCGGCGACGTCACGACATGGGTGCCGATCCCCATCACGCAGAAGCCTGCGAAGATGAGGCCGGCGATGACCAGGTTGAACATGCGCGGGCTGATGGCAGGCGCCGTCCACTCGACGTGCAGCGGCGATACGTTGCGCTCAATCTCGTTCATGTCACCACATCCTTTCTATGCGCTTCCCCGCAGAAGGGCGCGGGGGCCCGATATAGCAAAAGGCCCCAGCAGCCGCGAGGCCGCCGGGGCGATCGTGTGCAAGAAGCAGCGATGCTACTCCTCGACGAGCTCGAACTGATCGGGACCGACGCCGCACACGGGGCAGACATAATCCTCAGGCAGCTCGGGGGTGTCGACCTCGATCTCGTAGCCGCACACGACGCACACGAACTTATACTTCTTCTCGTCAGCCATGGTTGAATCCTTTCGTAGGCGATGACCGTATTCGGTAGTATATCCATCATCGAGAAAAACTATTCCCAGATTCCGGCATTGGCCCATCTTCGCAAATAGGACACATTATTAGTAACATTTACCGGACAGCACGGCGCTCCCGCACCGCCCGTATGTGCTAAGCCTGATAGCTTGAAGCCTTGGGCGGCGTCTTGCCCTTTAGGGTCGAGTGGTAATAGCTGTACGTCAACGGCTCCTCGTCGGAGAGCCTCTGCGCGTCCACGACGTCGCCGATGAACAGCAGATGCGTGCCCACGTCGACGGTATCGACCACCTTGCACGCGAACAGCGCGCACACGTGCTCGGGAGAGTACGGGCTTCCCACCGCGGAGATCTCGCAGCCGTATTTCTCGAACTTGTCGAAGTTGGCGCTCGTGCGGAACCCGAAGTTGCCAATATAGGGCATATCGGCCGTCATGTCGATCGCCGTCACGGTGAAGGCGCCCGCGCGCTGGATGACGCCGGTCGTCACGTTGTCCTTGTGGACGGCGACCATCAGGCGCGGCGGCAGGGCGGTCACCTGCGTCGCCGTGTTGATGACGCAGCCTGCACGCAGCCCGTCCGCCTCGGCGGACACCACGTACAAGCCGTAGCTCATCTTGAACAGTGCGGTCTGATCCATATGATCGCTCCCCTCAAACGTAGCATGCGGGCACGCCGGCCCTGACAGTAGCGTACCCGCATTCATGGGGGCTGATACCCCCTATCGGGTACGGGGCCCTCGGCACCGTCTAGCGGCTGCGCGCCTTGAGGGCGCGATCGATCTCGCGCTGCATGTCGCGCTTGGCCATGTCCTCGCGCTTGTCGTAGAGCTTCTTGCCGCGTCCGAGCCCGAGCGTGAGCTTCACGCGCCCGTTGTCGTCGAAATACAGCTCGAGCGGCACGAGCGCGTACCCGCGGTTGCGCAGCTTGCCGTCGAGATAGTCGATCTGCTTGCGATGGAGCAGCAGCTTGCGACGGCGATCGGGGTCGCGGTTGAAAATCGAGCCGTGGCTGTAGGGATGGATGTGCACGCCGACGAGCCAGCACTCCCCTCCGCGGATCAAGGCGAAGGTGTCGGTGATCTGGCACGCGCGCTCCCGCAGGCTGCGCACCTCGGTGCCCGCGAGCACGACACCGCATTCGAACGTCTCGTCGATGAAGTACTCGTGATGCGCGGAGCGGTTCTTGGCGATCGTCTTGCGCTCTTTACGACTCGGCATGGCCCTCCCCTCCTTCGGCGCGCTCCCGCGCCAGCTCGGCATCGGACTCGCGGATGAGCTTGACCAGGGCGCGGCAGGCCTCGTCGCCGATCAGGCCACGCGCACGGACCGTCAGGCGCGTCGCCTCGTTGCGGTCTCCCGCCGCGGCGGCATCGGAGGCGCACATCAGCAGGCACACGGCCATGTCGGCCGACGGCGTGGCGTCAACGCCCTGGGAGGCGAGTTCGGCTTCCGCCTCCTCATCGGAAGCCTCTGCGGCCTCAGGGCGCTCCGCCGCAAGGCGCCCGGCAAGCGCCTCGACGCGACCGTCATGCGGCGCGAGCCTGCTCGCCACGCGGGCGCAGCCGCTTGCCGCCAGCGCATTGTGGTTGTCGAGGAAGAACTGGCCGAGGTTGGCGTAGGCGCGGGCCGCCGAGCGCCCGTCAGACGCGCGCTCGATCACCGAGAAGCTCAGCGCCGCCCACTCCTGGGTGTTGCCGAGCGCGCGGTGCAGCTCGGCCAGGTCGAGCCGGTAGGCGCAGTTCATGGGATCCCAGCGCACCGCCTGCGTGAGCGTGTTCTTGGCGCTGACGTAATCCTCCTGGTTGATATAGGCGAACGACAGCGCCGCGTACAGCCGGTCAAACGGCGCGCCGACCTGCACGAGCTCGCGCGGGTCGCGCTCCACCCGACGGTACGCCAGGCGCTCGAAGGCGTCGGCGAAGCTGAAGTACTGGACCTTGTCGGTCGCTTGGCACTCGGCGTCGATGTACTCCTCGGCCTGCTCGACTAGGCGCTCGAGCAGCGGGGTCGCCGACGGCAGGTCGCCTGCGGCGAGGTAGCTCTCCGCCTGCGCGATATCTCGTTCGGAAATGGGCAGTTCCACAAGTTCCTCCCAATCGAATACGGTGGGTTATCAGTGTAGCGCACGGGCCGCGTGGATGAGGGCAAGATCGAGATGGCCGCGCACCGGGTTGACGCGCGCGACCTCGACCACCACGCGGGTCCCGAGCGAGATCGTCCGTCCGCTCGCACTCGCGGACAGCACCATCAGGTCCCCGTCGAAATCCCACCACTCGTCACCGCCGAGAGCGGACATGCGCACGAGGCCCTCGGCGCCCGTGTCGTCGAGGCGCACGAACGCCCCCATCTCGTCGATCCACGACACCGATCCCGCGTAGCGCTCCCCGATGCGGCTCGCGTAGTACTGGGCGACCTTGACCTTCTGCGTCGCGTGCGCGGCGGCGTCGGCGATGCGCTCGCGCGTGCTCGCGTGGCGGCAGAGCTGCGGCAGCACCGGCAGCAGGGCCTGTGAGCCGACGCCGGTGAGCTGGGGCGTCCGTTCGCGCGCCGCAGCCTTGCCGAGGCGCTCCTGCGCGAGCGCGCGCTTGAGCTCGCGATGGACCAGCAGGTCGGGATAACGCCTGATCGGCGAGGTGAAGTGGCAGTAGGCGTCTGCACCCAGCGCGTAGTGCCCCAGGTTGTGAGGCCGGTAGACCGCCCGCTGCATGGCGCGCAGCAGCAGGGCGTTCACGAGCGGGGCGTAGCCCGTGCCATGGCTCTTCTCGACGGCGCGCTCGATGGCCGCCGGGTCGCCCGCCTTGATGGCCGCGGCGCTCGCACGGTCGATGGCGCCGATCTCCGCCAGCGTCTTCGAGGCGGCCGCCAGCTCATCGGGCGACGGCGGCTCGTGCACGCGGTAGGCGGCATCGAGCCCGCGGTCGGCAAGCCAGCTCGCAACGCACTCGTTGGCAAGCAGCATGGCCTCCTCCACCAGCGAGGTCGCCGCCGTCCGCTCGCGCGTGACGATCCTCACCGGCAGCCCCTGCCCGTCGAGCAGCGCATGCACCTCGACCGTCTCGAAGTCTATGGCCCCGCGGGCATGGCGGATCGCCCGTCGCGCGCAGGCGAGCCCGTCCGCATCGCGCAAGAATGCGCTCAGGTCCACGCCGGCAGCCCTGGCCTTCTCGCACGCCGCCCGGGCCCGCTCGCCGCACGCGCGTGCGACGTCGTCGTCGGCGGCGGGCGGCGCGTCCGTGCCGGCGCCGTCTGCGAGCAGCAGGTCGGCAGCCTCGTAGTCCATGCGCACGCGCGAGCGGATGACGCTCGGGTAGGCGGTAAAGCCGCTCACGCGCCCCCGGCGGTCGAGATCGATATCGACGGTGAACGCCAGGCGGTCCACGTCCGGCTTGAGCGAGCACAAATCGTTCGACAGCGCCTCGGGAAGCATGGGCAGCACGCGGTCGGCAAGATACACCGAGGTCGACCTCCGGCGCGCCTCCAGGTCGATCGACGACTCCCAGGTCACGTAGTGCGACACGTCGGCGATGTGGACGCCGAGCCTCCAGCCCCCAGCCTTCGTGCGCTCGACGGAGATCGCGTCATCGAAATCGCGCGCGTCGACCGGGTCGATCGTCAGCAGGAACCGGTCGCGGATGTCGCGGCGCAGCGGGTCTTCCAGCGCCCCCTCCACATCGAGTACGCACTGTTGCGCCTCGGCGACCGCCTGCTCGGGATAGCCGTCCTCGAGATCGTAGCGGGCCATGACGCACCGGATGCCGAGATCCGGCGCATCCGGGCCGCCGATGCGCTGCTCGATGGTCGCCACACCCGATTCGTAGCGCGTCGGGTAGCTCACGATGCGCGCCGACACGACATCGCCCGACATGACGCCGTGGTCGGCGGCGGACGTGTCATGCGGAAGCACGAAGAAATCCTGGCGGATGCGGGTGTCGAGCGGCCGAATGACGCCCAGGGGCCCGGCAAGCTCATAGGTGCCCACGACGCACGCGTTGGCGCGCGACAGGGTGCCCTCGACCACGGCGCGGTGGTTGCCGCCCGGCGCGTGGTGCAGGCTCACCGTGACGACATCGCCGTTCATGGCCTCCCGCTCGCCGCGCTGCGTCAGGCGGAAGGCGCCCTCCGCGGTCTCCACGAACGCACCGGCGTCCGTGATGCGCACGGTTCCGGTCAGGCGCGCCGTATGCCGCGCACGCGTGGGGCCGTGCCTGCGGCCCCCTCTGTTCTTGCGCCCCATGGCGCCTCCCTCCTCATGGCGAATCAGTTGGTGTATACCCAATCGCGCGCCGCGGGCGCGCCCTGGGTACGTAGCCCCGTCGACGGTACGCTATAGGCACACAGCTCCGTTGACAGTACGGTATAGGAACGCTTTTGAGCGAATAACGTGCCTATGGCGTACCGTCGACGGGGCGATGTGCCTATGGCGTACCGTCGACGAGACTGCGCGGCGGGGGCGAACCCGCGGCGAGAACAAGAAGGGCCGCCCGAAGGCGGCCCCATGCAAGCAAGCTGTCGCGCGTCGTCTACACCTTGAGGTAGCGACGCATGGCGATCGCGGAACCGAACAGACCGATCACGATACCGATCAGCACGAGCGCCGCGTAGGTGAACAGGTACATCCGCAGCGGGATGTTGATGGTCAAAAACGAGACGACGCTCTGGATCATCGGCATGCCGAAGTTGCGGCACAGCTCCAAGGCGCCGATGGTCAGAAGCGAGCCCAGAAGCGCCTGCAGCACGCCCTCGGTCAAAAACGGCCCGCGGATGAAGCTGTTCGACGCGCCCACCAGGCGCATGATGGCGATCTCGCGGCGACGGGCGGTGATGGACAGGCGGATGGTGTTGTTGATGAAAATGAAGGAGATGAACGTCAGAAGACCCACGAGCACGACCACCGCGACGCGGATGTAGGCCGTCATCTGGAACAGGACGCTGACCTCCTCCTGGCCGTACAGGACGCCGGCGTTCACGTCGGCCTCGACGTCGTCCACATCGGGGTTGTCGTCGTCGACGATCTGGCGGAAGTCGGTGTCCGCCTTGATGCGCTCCGCGGTCTCCTCGACCTGCGAGGGCTCGTACATCTCGATCACGAACGAACGGGGCAGCGGATTCTCGCCGTCGAGCGCACCGAGCGTCATGTCGGCGTTGTTGGAGATGTTGCTGGTGTAGTCCGCCAGCGCGTCTTCCTTCGTCTTGAACTGGACGCTCTTGACGTTCTCCCAGCTCGTCAGCTTGTCGTAGAACGCCTGGATCTGCTCGTCGGTCGCGTCGTCGGAGATGAAGGCGTTGATCTTCACCTGATCCTCCACCGAGCCGATCATCGAGTTGACCACCGCGGAACCCAGGATGAACAGGCCGATGATGAACAGCGACAGAAAGATGGTGATGACTGCGCCGATCGAGGTGCCGAGGTTGCGTGCGAAGTGGCTGCCCGCCTCGCGCAGCGAATACCCAAAGTTGCTAGGCGCCATAGTTGCCGTAGCCTCCCCTCTCCTGGTCGCGAACGATGTGGCCCGCCTCGAGCGCGATGACGCGGCGGTGCATGGAGTCGACCATCTCGCGGTCGTGCGTCGCCACGATGACGGTCGTGCCCGTGCGGTTGATGCGCTCGAGCAGCTTCATGATGCCGAGCGAGATCGCCGGGTCGAGGTTGCCGGTCGGCTCGTCGCAGATCAGAAGCGGCGGGCGGTTGACCATGGCGCGCGCCACGGCGACGCGCTGCTGCTCGCCGCCGGAGAGCTGGTCGGGCATGGAGTCCATCTGATCGGCCAGGCCGACGAGGCGCAGCACCTCGGGCACCTGGCTGCGGATGACCGCCTTGGGCTTGCCGATGCACTCGAGCGCGAACGCGACGTTCTCGTACGCGGTCTTGTTGGGCAGCAGGCGGAAGTCCTGGAACACCGCGCCGATCTGGCGGCGCAGGAAGGGGACCTTGCGGTTCTTGATGCGCATGAGGTCCTGGCCGGCGACCAGGATGCGGCCGCTCGTCGGCTTGACGTCGCGGATCATCGTGGAGAGCAGCGTCGTCTTGCCCGAACCGGAGTGGCCGACCAGAAAGACGAACTCACCGGGATAGATCTCCAGGTTGACGTCGTCGAGCGCCGGCTTGTTGGGCTGGGCCGCGTAGATCTTGGTGAGGTGCTCCATGAGGATGACCGGCTCGACGCCTGCCTCGCGCGCCATCTGCTTGCGCGACTCCTGCACCGGTGCGAACACTGAGGTGAAATCGGGGCTCGTCAGGGCCTCGTTCACATCGTCGATCTGGCGCTGCTCGGACTCGTCGCTCGAATCGAGCGCAGGGGCCGCCTGCGTCATGAACACATCGGCGTGGGCGGGCTCGGCGGGAGACGGGATGCTGAACAGCGACTGGTCCGCTGCCGGCGCCGCATCGGGCGACGGGACGGCATCCAGGCTCGGCACCGAGGGCACCTCGGGGACGGCGGGAACCTGCTCGGGGGCAGGTGCGTAGGCAAAGGGGTCGGCGACCGGCTGCGCCGCCTGTTCGGGCGCCGCCGCCTGCGAGAACAGATCGCCCGTCTCGTCGACGGAAACCGGGGAGGCCGTCGCGGCCTCTGGTACCGGCGCGCCGTTCGCAACCTGCTCGTCACCGGGCTTACGGAAGTGGTTACCCACTATAAGCTCCTTCGTGTCGTGCGTTTGAACTACATACGCTGGATATTCTACCAGTGGATTTCTGCATGCACAGATAAAGCACGGCAGCGCCATGGCACATAACCATAAAACGTTCGCGCACAAGCGACGCGAACGCCGGCGCCATCCGAGCCGCACGCAGCGGACCACGGCATCGAGACATGCGATATGTGGAGAAGACGCGAGGTCCTCCCCACATAGGCAACGCTATTGATCAGGCGTCTGCTACTCCGGCAGCTTGCCGAAGTTCTGGACGTACTCGTCGTCGTCCATCCAGTCGATGATATCGCCGGGCTTGCAGTGCAGCGCCTCGCACATAGCCGTCAGGGTCGAGAAGCGAATGCCCTTCAACCTGCCGGTTTTGATACGGGACACGTTGACCGGAGAGATACCGATCTTCTCCGCAAGCTCGAGCGAGCTCATCTTCCTATCCGCCATTACACGGTCGAGACGCATCACAATGGGCACTTAGATCACCTACAGAATACTGTCCGAATCTTCTTGAAGAATTCTAGCGTATTCAAAGACTCCAGCAAGTGCAAAGAACATCATAGAAAACATAAGAGAATTGAGGTCCAAATCCGGAATTACCTCGGGGGCCCGCAGCCACTCCCCTATGTTGGTCTGAAGGCTGTAGCGCGGCATTAACAGACCCACTACGGCACTGCCCGCGTTCAGGGCCCCCAACATGACCAGGCGGGTCGTCTGCGCAGCTGAAAAGAACTCCGCTCGACGTCCGACAGTGAGGACAAACGAAAGAAAGACTGCAAGAATCAGCAGGTCAAAGGCTATGATCAACCCGCTGATGATAAGATAGTGGACCGCTTGCGCGGGCATGCCCGACCCAAGCAGATCAGCGATCAGATCGATGATCACCGCGGCATTCAGCCCGATCCCCACCGCAAGGACACCGCAAAAACCGTACAGGGCTCCGACCACGATGCGCCGGTATGAAATGCCCCATCGGGGCACCATGGAATCCGCCGTGCGCACGTCGGAAAATGATTCGCGAAGCATAGAATCTCCATATAATCTTCAATTATGAATGGCGTAACAAGGCGCCTCGAGAACGAAAAGCGCGACGCGAACCTCGTGACGGCTTGCTCTTCACTGCGAGCGACACACCGATCACCTCCATTCCCATACCACGACCCGTTTCAACCCCGGCTTCAGGCAAATGACCCGTCAGCCGCCCGACCGGCTATAGATGCCCGAATATGAGATGACGAACGTATGCGTCCAGGCACCAGCCGCGAACGTCTCCACATGCTCGAAATATGGTACAGGTACTATCACAGGTGAAAACGTTTCGATAATTATTTACTTTGGTGCTTATCGATATGTTAGTTATAGTTATCTACAGCCTGTGCATAGGAAGAAGGAAGCAATATCGTGTTGTCTATTCGAGCGCGTCCCTATTCGCGTACGAGCGTGCCCGCGAGCTCCATCGACTCGTCCGTCGGCTGCCCGAACAGCAGTGGGGCGCGCGTGTAGTCGCCCGTAAACGAGAAGATGATCGACTTGTCCAGGCCGAGCGCACCCTCGAGGTGCGCCGTGCCCTCGCCCCCGGAACTCGAGCCATCACCCGAGAACACATAGGTCATCCCGTCGGTCTGGCGATAGCCCCGCCACGCGCCGTCCGGCGTCATGCGGGTCAGCGTGCAGTCGATGATGCCCGTGATCTCGGCGCTCGCGAACCCCGGCGTCACGGCGCGATACTCCACCGTGAAGGTCCCCTGCTCGATATCGACATGGTCGATCTTGAAGCCGACCATGCTCGCCGCATCGCCGTCGGACGCGACATAGGAGCCTTGAAGCGCATCGGCATCGTAGGCGACCGTGGAGGTCGCATCCCCCTGCGTGCGCGTCCACGCATCCCCGTTGAACGAATACGTGTACGGCGTGCTGACCGTATTGGCGCCGAACCAGAAGTCGTAGACGTCCTGCGCCGTATACGTGCAGGTCTGGGCCGCCCGGTCGAACGTGGCGTCGAAGCCGTCCGGGAACGCGCTGTCGCGCGTGACGCCGGCAATGGCCTCGGTCGTATCGTTCGTCTGCAGAACGGCGCCCGCCCACCCGGTCGACGTCGCCTGCGCATGGGCGAGCTCGCCGTAGCGATCCTTCTCGGATGCGCGCGCGAACTTGAGCGCGACCGTGAATTCGGACTCGAAGCTCTCGTTGGAGATGGTGGCGGACGCGTCGACGATGTAGGATCCGTCGTCATCGGCCTCGCACGAGTTCAGCACGACATCGGACAGCTCGTAGGGGGTCTCGTCGACGTAGTCGTTCGAGGCGAAGCCGTCCATGATGTCGGGGTCCTCCGCGAGGACCTGCTCGACCGCCGCCGCGTCGGGCTGCGCGAACGAGGAGTTCGCGAACCAGACCGCGCCCACGGCGACGACCGCGAGAACGGCGAGGCACGCCCCCGCGACTGCGAGATGGCGGCGGGATATCGGCAGGCGGCGCGGCCCCCGCGAGGCGCCCGCATCCGGGTTGTCCCCGCCGGCGGCTGCAGCCTCGGCCGCCATCCTCGCCTCGGCCTCCGCGCGATAGGGAAGCTCCTGGGTGACACCGGAGCGCGTCGCCTCGGTGAGCATCGCCGTGGTGGACGGCGCCTGGACGAGCGACTCGAGGGCCAGCGCGGCCTCGCGGTGCTCCTGCTCCGCGATCGCCGCCAGCTCGCAGGCATCGGCGAAGGCGGCCGTCGCCGTGACGGCAAGCACCTTGGTCGCCGCGCTCTCCCCCGATGTCGTATCGGGATCGAGGCCCTTGGCATTGTCGGTTTCGAGACGAGTCTCGTCGCTCATCGGCGTGCCCTTCTTCCATTACGTCCACCCGCGCTGCGCCCTATCGTAGCCTAAATCGTGCGGGCGCAACTCTAGGGACAGTCCCTTAAATTTAACGGAGGAGGCGCATGCGCCTCCTCCGTTAAATTTAAGGGACTGTCCCTAGAGTTGCGCCCGCACGATAGTGCACCGCGTCCTTATGCGAGCAGCTCCTCGACGGCCCGCTCGACGCCCTCGGCGTCCAGACCGTACTTGTGCAGCAGGTCGACCGCAGGGCCCGACTCGCCGAAGACGTCGTTCACGCCGAGCTTCTTGACCGGCACGGGGTTCTTCTCGGCAAGCACCGCGCACACTGCGTCGCCCAGGCCGCCGATGACGGAATGCTCCTCGACCGTCAGCACGCGGCCGGTCTTCTTGGCGCTCTCCAGGACGAGATCCTCATCGAGCGGCTTGATGGTGTGCATGTCGATGACCTCGGCGGAGATGCCCTTGGCGGCGAGCGCCTCAGCGGCCTCGAGCGACGCCTGGACCATGAGGCCGCAGGCGACGATCGTCACGTCCGTGCCCTCGCGCATGAGGATGCCCTTGCCGATCTCGAACTCGAAGGAGTCGGCGTCGTTGACGACCGGCACGGCCAGACGGCCGAAGCGCATGTAGACAGGGCCCTCCATCTCGTAGGCGGCGCGCACGGCGGCCTTGGCCTCGACGTCATCGCACGGAACAATGACCGTCATGCCCGGAATGGTGCGCATGAGCGCGATGTCCTCGTTGCACTGATGGGTGGCTCCGTCCTCGCCCACCGAGATGCCGGCGTGCGTGGCGCCGATCTTGACGTTCAGGTGAGGGTAGCCGATGGAGTTGCGCACCTGCTCGAACGCACGGCCCGCGGCGAACATCGCGAACGTGCTCGCAAACGCCACGCGGCCCGTGGTCGCGATGCCGGCGGCGATGCCGACCATGTTGGACTCGGCGATGCCGGCATCGAAGAAGCGGTCGGGATAGGCGGCCTTGAACTTGCCGGTCTGGGTCGCGGCCGCGAGATCCGCGTCCAGAACCACGAAATCGTCGTGCTCGGCGCCGAGCTCGACGAGCGCCTCGCCATAGCTCTGGCGGGTGGCGACCTTCTTCACGTCAGCCATTGTTCTTAAGCCTCCTTCGCGAGCTCGGCCATGGCCTGCTCGAACTGCTCGTCGTTGGGCGCCTTGCCATGCCAGCCGACCTGGTTCTCCATGAAGGAGACGCCCTTGCCCTTGACGGTCTCGCACACGATGCACGTGGGCATGCCCGCGGTCTCGCGCGCCTCGGCGAAGGCCGCGCGCAGCTGAGCCATATCGTTGCCGTCGGCGACCTCGACCACGTGGAACTTGAACGCGCGGAACTTGTCGGCGATGGGCATCGCGGAGTTGACCTCCTCGATGCTGCCGTCGATCTGCAGGCCGTTGTGGTCGACGATCAGGCAGAGGTTGTCCAGAGCGTGGTTGCCGGCGAACATGGCGGCCTCCCAGACCTGGCCCTCCTCGATCTCGCCGTCGCCCAGCAGGCAGTAGGTGCGATAGGTATCACCCCAGTGCTTGGCGGCAAGGGCCATGCCCACGGCGGCCGAGATGCCCTGGCCGAGGGAGCCGGTGGACATGTCGACGCCCGGGGTGTCGTTCATGTTGGGGTGACCCTGCAGATGGCTGCCGATGTGGCGCAGCGTCTCCAGGTCCTCCTTGGGGAAGAAGCCGCGCTCGGCGAGCGCCGCGTACAGCGCCGGCGCGCAGTGGCCCTTGGAGAGGACGAAGCGGTCGCGGTCGGCCTTGCGCGGGTCGGCCGGATCGATGTTCATTTCCTCGAAATACAGGTAGGTGACGATGTCGGCGGCTCCCAGCGAACCACCGGGATGTCCCGACTTCGCCGCGTGCACGGCGGTCACGATCCCCTTGCGTACCTCGTTGGCAACCTTCTTGAGCTCATCGTCGCTCATGGCGCCTCCTTTCCGTGGTGTGCGTTAGGCTATATCCCGAACAGCACTGATCAACGAAAACGCCCCCATCCGGACGTGCTGTCGCGAGCACGGTATGCGCACGTCAAACCCGCAATCACGACTACTCCACCATACCACAGCGAACCAGTCAGAATGCGCGGTTTCGCGCAATGGTACGTTTTGGGAGGGGGCCGCCCGTCAGCGTTCGAAATCCTTGAACCCCTCGCCGATCGCCTCGGTCACGTCGCTGATGAACATGATGGCGTCGGAATCGTGCTCGGCCACGATGGTCTTGAGCGCGGACACCTCGCGACGATCGAGGATGACCATGAGCATGGGGCGCTCCCGCCCGCTCCACAGGCCGCGCGCGGACAGCTCGGTCACGCCGCGATCGAGCCCGTGCATGATGTCGTAGGCGATCTCGTCGTGGCTCTCGGAGATGATGTACGCGGCGCGCCTGCGCTCGGCGCCGTCGACCACCATGTCGACCACGAAGCCCATAAGCACCATCGAGAGCGCAGCGTACAGGGCGTTTTCGAGCGAGAAGACCGGCGCGCTGGCCGCGCACACCGCCACATCGATCGCCATGACGGTCGTGCCGACGGGCAGCGAGGTCTTGCGGGAGACGATCTGGGCCACCGTATCCGACCCGCCGGTGTTGGCGCCGCAGCGAAACACCAGCCCGTAGCCGACGCCCGACAGGATTCCTCCCCACAGCGCGCAGAGCATCAGGTCGCCCGACGCGAGCGGCGAGACGAACGGGGCGAACAGGTCGGTGAAGAAACCGAGCAGCACGAAGCCCACGACGGTCTGGGCGGCATAGCGCATGCCGCCGGCGCGGACCGCCGCGAGCAGAAGCACGGCGTTCATGACGATGGTCTGCATGCCGACGGGCAACTCGAAGCCGGAGCGGCGCGTGAGCTCGGCGATGATGGTGGCGAGTCCCGTCACGCCGCCGGCGGCGAGGCCCTGCGGCACCATGAACATGTCGATGGCGAGCGCCGCGACAGCACAGCCCGCAACGACGAGCGGGAGCTCATGCACGAACCGAGATTTGATCAAAGCGCGCACGTCGATACGACGGGCCATGCGGCATCCCCTCTCTCACGCCCCGCCTCCGGCCGCCGCGCGTGGCGACAGCAACGGCGCCTACTCCACGTCCGACTCGCTCGGCGTGTAGTCGGCGTTGCCGGTCGCCCAGCGATGGTAACCGATGATGAAGGGGTCGAGATCTCCGTCCTCGAGCACCGCCTCGACGTTGCCGGTCTCCACGCCGCTGCGAAGATCCTTCACCATCTGATACGGGTACAGCACGTAGCTGCGGATCTGGTTGCCGAACCCGATGGCGTGCTTGGGGCCGCGAATCTGGTCGAGCTCCTCCTCGCGCTTCTGCAGCTCGAGCTCGTAGAGGCGGGCCTTCAGGATCTGCATGCACGCCGCCTTGTTCTGGATCTGGCTGCGCTCGTTTTGGCAGGTGACCACGATGCCGGTCGGCAGGTGCGTGACGCGCACGGCCGAATCGGTCGTGTTGACGCCCTGTCCGCCGGGACCGCTCGCATGGTAGACGTCCACGCGGATGTCATCGGACGCGATCTCGATGTCGATGTCGTCGGGCAGCACCGGGATGACCTCGACGCCCGCAAACGTCGTCTGGCGGCGCTTCTTGTCGTCGGTCGGCGAGATGCGCACCAGACGGTGCACGCCCGCCTCGGCGCGCAGCATGCCGAACGCGTCTTTGCCCTCGACCGTGAACGTCGCGCGGTCGATGCCGATCACCTCTGCCGCCGGGCAGTCGTTGACCGTCACCTTCCATCCGCGGCGCGCGCAGTACTTCATGTACATCTTGAACAGCATGAAGGTCCAGTCCTGGGCCTCCAGGCCGCCCTGACCCGGCTTGATGGTGACGATGGCGTCGCCATGGTCGAACTTGCCGGTGAACCACGAAGAGAGCTCCATCTCGTCGATGGCATGCGTGAGCTGGGCCACGGTCGATGCGGCCTCCTTGAGGAGCTCCTCGTCGCCCCCCATCTCCTCGGCGAGCTCGAGCGCGGCGCGCGCGTCGGCAAGGCTCTCGCGCGCGTGCTCGACCGACTGGACGTCGTCGCGGTCGCGCGAGAGCTCCGCCATCAGCGAGCGGGCGGCCTCGGCATCATCCCAGAACCCCGGCTCGGCGCTCTTGCGCTCGAGCTCGGCCACGCGCTCGCGCTTCTCCTCCAGATGGAGATAGGACTCCACCTCCGCCAGACGGACGGCGAGGGAGTCCAGATCCTCCACGGTCACGGTGGACGCGTCCATTACACACGGTCCTTGCCGTGGCAGTTCTTGAACTTCTTGCCGCTGCCGCACGGGCAGGGATCGTTGCGGCCGACGTTGGCGTACGGGTCGCCGCTCTCATCCTTGCGGTACGTGCGCACGGTGGAGCCGGCGGCACCGGCCGTCCCCTGCGGGGCGCGTCCGGCCGCGTTGGCGGCGTTGGCCGCGGCCTGGCGACGAAGGGTCGAGGCGCCGTCCGGATCGGAGGGGCCGGAATAGGTCGCGTGGTCGAGCGCCGAGGGGGGCTCGGGCTTGGGGGCCTGGCGCACCTCGATGCGCAGCACGGTGCGCAGGTAGTCCTCGTACATGGTGTCGACCAGCGTGTGGAACGCGGCGAACGCCTCGGACTTGTACTCGACCAGCGGGTCGCGCTGACCGAAGCCGCGCAGGCCGATGCCCTGCTTGAGGTAGTCCATCTCCTGCAGGTAGTTCATCCAGCGCGTGTCGATGACGCGCAGCATGACCTGGGTGTTGAGGTCGCGCATGAGGTTCTCGCCCAGGCGCTCGGACTTCTGCTCGTAGCAGGTGTCGACGTAGGAGAGCACGTCGCGCTTGAGGTCCTCGTAGTCCTCGTCGCCGAACTCGGGGGCGTCCTGGTTGCCCGTGAGCTCCACGAGCCACTTGTGCAGGCCCTCGAGGTCGCGCTCGCCGGAACGCGAGTCGACCGCGCAGAACTCCTGCACGCAGCGCGACACGGTGTCGTCGATGACCTCGTCGATGTGCCCGGCCAGGTCCTTGCCGTCCAGGATCTTGTTGCGCTCGGCGTAGATGACCTGGCGCTGCTTGTTCATGACGTCGTCGTACTCCAGGACGTTCTTGCGCATGGAGAAGTTGATGTTCTCGACCTTGTGCTGGGCGCCCTCGACGGCCTTGGAGATGATCTTGTTCTGGATGGGCTGGTCGTCGGGCATGTCGTAGCGTTGCATCATGGCGCCGACCTTGTCCATGCGGTCGCCGCCGAACAGGCGCATGAGGTCGTCTTCGAGCGACAGGTAGAACTGGGTCTCGCCCGGGTCGCCCTGACGTCCGGAACGGCCGCGCAGCTGGTTGTCGATGCGGCGCGACTCGTGGCGCTCGGTGCCGATCACGGTCAGGCCGCCGGCGGCCAGCACCTTCTCGCGCTCGCTCGCGCAGATCTCGCGCGCCTCGGCGTACTTCTCCATATAGGTCCGCTTGTACTCGTCGGGGCTCTCGGCGGGGTCGATGCCCAGCGCGAGCGTCTCCTCGCGGGCGAGCTCCTCGGCGTTGCCGCCGAGCAGGATGTCCGTACCGCGGCCGGCCATGTTCGTGGCGATGGTCACCGCGCCCAGGCGCCCGGCCTGCGCGACGATGTGCGCCTCGCGCTCGTGGTACTTGGCGTTCAGGACCTCGTGGCGGATGCCGCGCTTGTTGAGCAGGCGCGACAGGCGCTCGGAGCTCTCGATGGAGACCGTGCCCACGAGCACCGGCTGGCCCTTGGCGTGGCGCGCTGCCACGTCGTCGGCCACCGCGTTGAACTTGGCGTCGATGGTGCGGTAGACCAGGTCATCGTTGTCCTTGCGGATGACGGGCTTGTTGGGCGGGATCACCTGGACGGCCAGGTTGTAGATCTCGCGGAACTCGGCGTCCTCGGTCAGCGCCGTACCGGTCATGCCCGAAAGCTTGTCGTACAGGCGGAAGTAGTTCTGCAGGGTGATGGTCGCGAGCGTCTGGTTCTCCTCGCGTACGAGCACGCCCTCTTTGGCCTCGATGGCCTGGTGCAGGCCCTCGGAGTAGCGGCGGCCCTCCATGATGCGGCCCGTGAACTCGTCGACGATCTTGACCTCGCCGTTCGTCACGACGTACTGCTTGTCGCGATGGAACATGTACTGGGCCTTGAGCGCCTGCTGCAGGTGGTTCACGAGCTGGCCGGACAGGTCGGCGTAGATGTCGTCGATGCCGAGACGCTGCTCGACCTTCTCCAGACCCTGCTCGGTGCAGGCGATGGTGTGCTTGGCCTCGTCCATGATGAAGTCGCCGGTGGGCTCGGGGCGCTCGGCGCCGACGGCCATGACGTCGAACTCGGGCTCCTCGCCACGGGTCAGGCCGCGGACGGCGCGCGCGAACTTCTTGTAGGTGTCGGCGGACTTGGTACCGGCGCCGGAGATGATGAGCGGGGTGCGCGCCTCGTCGATCAGGATGGAGTCGACCTCGTCGACGATGGCGTAGGCGTGGCCGCGCTGCACGCGCTGCTGCGGGCGGACGACCATGTTGTCGCGCAGGTAGTCGAAGCCGAACTCGGAGTTGGTGCCGTAGGTGACGTCGGCCTGGTAGGCCGGGCGCTTGAGATCGAGCTGCATGCCGTTTTGCAGCAGGCCGACCGTCATCCCCAGGAAGTGGTAGATGCGCCCCATCTGCTCGGAGTCGCGGCGCGCCAGGTAGTCGTTGACGGTGACGATGTGGACGCCCTTAGCGGGAATCGCGTTGAGGTAGCCGGCGAGCGTCGACACCAGCGTCTTGCCCTCGCCGGTCTTCATCTCGGCGATCTGGCCCTCGTGCAGCGCCATGCCGCCGATGAGCTGGACGTCGAAATGGCGCAGGCCGAGCGTGCGCTTGGACGCCTCGCGGACCACGGCGAACGCCTCGGGCAGCATGCTGTCGAGGCTCTCGCCGCCCTCATAGCGCTCGCGGAACAGAACCGTCTGATGGGCGAGCTCCTCGTCGCTCATCTTCTCATAGGTGGGCTCGAGATCGTTGATCTTGACGACCATCTTCTCGTAGCGCTTGAGGTCCTTGTCCGCCCCGAAGGAGAGCAGCTTTGAAACGAATCCCATGTGGTTTCCTTCTCATATCTTCGTGCGCAGTCATGCGCATGCACAGTCGATGATTACTCTAGCCAATTGCAGTTTGCGTTATGCGAAGGTTACGTGCAGTCACACGGAAACCATGCGGAACGACACGAAACGGCTCTGAATCAAAAGGCCAGTGCCCTGTCGTGCGAAAGAATCTCGCGATGTTGACGCTTTCTTGACTTCCGTCTCATACGCTCATGGCAGTGAGAAAGGAGACGGATATGTCGACGACGAATGAGGAGACCTTCGTTCCCGCAGGATTCGGCAGCGCCGAGCGCAAGCGGGACGACGCGCAGCACCCAAGGTGCGGCAAGCTCGCCGCCGCGGTCATCGGGGGCATCTGCCTCGCCGGGCTTATCGGCGCGTGCATCGCGTTCGGGCCGCAGCTCTGGGGCTTCTTCATGAACGGCGAGGCCGTGCGCGCGTGGGTCGATGCGCAGGGCTCGTTCGCACCGGTCGCCATGACGGCGCTGGTCGTGGCGCAGATCGCCGTCGCCATCCTGCCCGGCGAGCCCGTCGAGCTCGCCGCCGGCTACCTGTTCGGGTTCTGGGAGGGAACCGCCATCTGCCTTGCGGGTAGCCTTGTCGGCACGCTGCTGGTCACGCTGCTTGTGCGCCTTCTCGGCATGCGCGTCGTGCGCGCGTTCTTCTCCGCCGAGCAGATCGAGGGCGTCTCCTGGCTTCGCGACTCCGCGCGCTTCGAGCTGATCATGTTCGTCGTGTTCCTGATACCCGGCACCCCGAAGGACATCCTCACCTACGTGGCGGGGCTCACCACCTGCCCGTGGTGGCGCATCGCCGCGATCACCACGGTGGGACGGATCCCGTCCGTCATCACCTCGACGCTCGCCGCGGGCTTCGCCTCCGAGGGCAACTGGGTGGCAGCAGTTGCGGCGGTCGTGGTGGCGGTCGCCCTGGCTGTCGTCGGAACGGGCATCTTCGCCGTGATCAAGCGGCGTGCGAAGAGCTAGCCCGCTTATATCCGCAGGCGCCTGCCGCACGTGGGTACCGATTGTGCCCGTGCCCCCTAGAAACCGCTGATCAAAGGGCCTCGAGCCCCGCGGACCGGGGAGGCTGGGGGATCGACGGTACGCATATGGAACGCCGCCCTGTTGACTGTACGCTATAGGAACGCTTTCGGGCGAAAAACGTTGCTATAGCGTACAGTCAACAGGGCGGCGCTCCCATAGCGTACTCTCGATTCGGGCGACACCGCGGTGCGCGCGGGAAGCACTCGAATCCGGGCCGGAATCGGCAAATTCATCCGCACCCTTTAGGCCGAGCGCACCGGATGCCTGATCACGGTCTTGAGGTTTTCCGGCTTGGTGCGACGCGGATCCCCGAGGTAGATCTCGTGATGCAACCGGACCGTCGGCACGGCGCCGCCGGTATCGAGCGCGGCGAGTATCGCGGCTCCATCGAACGCCTTCGTAGCGCGATGCCCCGCAGGCGACTCCCCTCCCTCCGCGATATCGGCAGCAAGGCCCTGCGCCGAGATGAAATCCGAGAGGCGGGCGATCGTCGCCGGCTCGTCGTCATAGGGCCCCTTGTGCATGATCTGCGCGCACGGGCCCTCGGCAAACCGGACGAGTCTCAGCTCGCCCGCCTCGACCGCATCCGCGAGCTCGGGCTTCTTGGCGACCATCATGCCGCAGGCGCGCTCGAACGCCTCGGGCGTCACGAAATCGGGCTGACGGATGAGCGACACCCAGGACAAGGCCCCCTTGTCGGCGATCGAGGCGCCATCGAACGCACCGGAGCCCGCCCACCAGAGGCCCTCGAGCGGGGGCACCACATAGTCGAAATACCCTTTCGGCTGCCAATCGCCCATCTTCGCCATCTTGACGGTATACGAAAACCCGTAGAGCACGCCGAGGGCACGCTGGTACGCGCCGCCCTCCTCGTTGGGATCCCCCGTCCCCGCCATCGCGGCAAACGTCATGGCGGGCACATCGACAAGCGACGGCCTTGCCTTGGGAACATACAGGTCGCGGTATTCCTTCTTGAAGTCATACGCCATGGCGCGGCCCTCCTCCTTCTGCGCGCGGTGCCGCCCGAGGCGCCCCGAGCGAGTCCGGCACCGGGCCGAACGCCTCGGCCCTTCTACCAGGATACCCGCTAACAGGGTCCCGTAACGGTACCCAGAACTATGAGAGAGGGCGTCCAAAAGGGGCCTCACTCCCACTTCTGGGTACAGTTACGGGGCCCTGTTAGCGGGTAACGCCCGCCATCGTCCTCGTTTGCATGCGTCTACATAGCGCCTACTGCTGTCTCCACCTGCGAATGATGAACTGCCTGAGCCGCTCTTGACGTTCTTCGAAATCATCGGGGCGGTTGCCGGTCCTGATCCCTGCATTCTCGCTGATCGTCCTCATGACGCGCTGGAACGCCTCCCTGTCGAACAGCTGCTGCTTGTTGATCTCCACGATCTTGTATCCCATCTTCTGGAGTACATGGCGCCGCTCGTTGTCAATCGCGCTCTGCAGCTCCTCGTTGTGGCGCGCGCCCTGGTATTCCACATCCTGCCTGCCGCGTTTGATATAGGCATCGAAGATGATCTCCTTGCGCCTCGTAAGCCCCCGCGCCTCTTCATCGATAGCCACCCTATGCTTCATCGAAAGGTCGCGAACCTGAATGCCGCCAAGCCCGACCCTCACGGTGATGGCCATGGTCATACCAGTCTCCATAGGGCTGCGCGATCCTTCGCGCACGCTTCGCAGGGCACGCAGCGCTTTGGAACGCCCCCTACATGCATCGGGAAGCGACAGGAAGTAGTCTTTGAGCTTGCGAACCGTTGTCCTTGGCTCCTTTAACTCGCGATAGTCTTCCGCCGGATCTTCCGGCATCGAATAGAAGGAGCAGAGCTCGAAGTAGTACTCGATGAGCTCATATTCATCCATTGTGCGCGCCGCCTGAAAAGCGCAGAGCTCTATGCCTGCAAGATACACGCCGGAATCAAGCTTGATGAGGGATCTCGCCGGCAGATCGAGGCGCCACACATGGCAGCGGAGGCTATCGCTGTTGCGCTTGTCTCCTTCAGAGGGAACAAGCACATCGAGAGCGCGCATGTCGTACGGGGAGATGCCGAGCTGTTCAAGCGCTTGTCGGGCGGCACGAATGGACTCGACGGTAGGGGCATATCCTCGCAGCGGCATGTTCTGGTCGGGTAGCGAGGGACTCTCGAGTGAGACGTTGTGCGCGTTGTGAATGGTTCACGCGAGTGGGAAGCAAAGCACAATACTCATAATGGGTACAGCGTCGGCCATCCGCGCGAGTCATCGGCCGCATTTTGAGAAAGGCCCTCGCAAGCTTACCGGGCGCTTACCTTGAATCTAACGAGCGCGCCGGATTCTTGTTGGATTACCAACAAGAAAAGGGGCCTTTTGGCGAGCTTTAAACGACAGGGCGGCGAAAGGCTGAAGGCAGCGTAATGAAAAGGGGCCCGCGGGGGCCCCTGTGACGGTCTGGAGGCGAAGCCCGGATTCGAACCGGGGGTAAAGGCTTTGCAGGCCTCTGCCTTACCACTTGGCCACTTCGCCATCTATATGAGAAGGGCCGATCTTCCAATCGGCCCGAATCATGCGATGGAGCGGACAACGGGGCTCGAACCCGCGACCCCAACCTTGGCAAGGTTGTGCTCTACCAACTGAGCCATGTCCGCTTGCGAGGAAGTACTATACGGGAATTATCTCGCGTGTGCAACCCTCCTCATTCTCTCCACAACTCGTGGAAAGCCCGAATGCAAAGCCGCGCGGGGGGCGCACCCCCTCAGAAAAGGCACGCCTCGATGACCTCCGCGCCTCGCAGCGCGGAGAGCCACTCGTCCGGGATCCCCTCCATGCCGTAGACGATGCCGGCAAGCGCGCCCGCGACGGCAGCGGTGGTATCCGTATCATCCCCAAGGTTGACTGCCGCGAGCACGCACTCGGCGTAGCTCGACGTGTTCGCAAGGCACCACAACGCGGCCTCATACGTGTCGCGCACGTAACCGCCGGATTTGATGCCCTTTGCGGATCTTCCGGCAGCATCCCCCGCCACGTCCGCGACCTCGGCGCCACCGATGAGCTCGCGCGCAACCTTCACCATGGCGACGCACGCCTCCGTCGAGACGGCGTGCGCATGGGTAATCGCGGAGACGGCGCGCACTTCATCGTCCGTCGCGTCGGTGTACGCGAGCGGGACGGTGCGCATGAGGGAGCCGTTTCCGTTGTCCCACTCGCCGGAAAGACCGTGCCCGCGCTCGAGAGCCGCGCGCGTCGCGTTCCCGATATCAAAGAGGCCGTCGATGGTGTACGCGCCCTGGCGGTACCACCGGACGAAGCGGGCACGGATATCCTCGACGTCGATGCGCCCCAGCTCGCGATAGCTGTCGCAGATGGCGAGCGCCATGGACGTGTCGTCGCTCCACGTGCCGGCCGGCTGGTTGTGGCTGCCGTGCCCGATCATGCCCGTGCAGAGAAACGTCCCCCGGGGCCGAAACTCGTAGGGAACGCCCAGGGCGTCGGCCACCGCCTGGCCGTATATGCAATCGCGAAGCGTTCTTGCCATAGGTGTCCTCCTTTACAGGAAAGCGCCTTGCGGGAGGCCTGCGTGCGTTGTCAGGCGAGACCCGCGCACCACCCGAGGAGGCGTCGGCTTGTAAGCGCCTCATGATGGCGACGTGAAGGCCGCTGCCGGCTATTGGCTATTGGATTTGATCGCGATGCGTCCCAATTAGACGATATAACGGCGCATGATGCCGTCCGTGCACTTCACGCAGAACCTTCCCGTGATGTCGATGGTCGACAACGTGGTGTACCCGCATGAGCCGCACACGTACTTGAGCATGGGCGCCCTCACGCCGCCCGCCACGTCCCGGAGCTCCTCAGCCGGCAGCTCCTCGCAATAATCGCTCGTACTTCGATCGATGCCGTGCTCGTCCATGGTGCCTCCTTGTGGCCGTTGGTCCCCATCGGCGCGCGAGACGTATGCGATGGCCCCGCGGCACCCGATGACACCTCGAACTATACCACCGCGCAGGAGGCCGCCGACACACGGCTCCGAATAGCTCCCAGCTAATGAAACCCTCCTTTTCGAGCGATACGATGCCCACATGCTGGTAAGTAGTTGCAGATCGTGAAGGAGAAATCGAACCATGCAAGACATGCAAAGCAAGCCGATGTCGGCAAGCGGGATCATCGGGCTCGTGTTCGGCGGCATCGCGCTGTTGACGAGCTTCATCCCCATCATCAACAACGCGTCCGCGATCTTTGGATTGGTCGGTGCGGTGCTTGGCGTTTGCAGCCTCGTGAGCACGCGTAAGGGCGGCAAGAAGTCCGGACGGACGCTTGCGGTCGTCGCGCTCGTCATTTCCGTTCTCTCGGTAGCGATCGTATTGGCCCTGCAGGCCCAATGGTCAGCGATGCTTTCGTAGCCGATGCGCCGTATAAGGAGAAAGCGACAGCACCTGCCGAATCCCATGAGAATCCAGGCGCGGACAACGACTTCTAGCGGCCAGCTTGGTATCAAGCAGTTAATTGGGAAGGAACTATTGGTATGAAACGAAATTACTTGCTCTCTGCCCGCATCCCCGCAACCGCCTTTCTTGCGCTATCCCTCTCGATCGGCTCGCTCGGCGCGCTCACGGGATGCAGCGATGATTCGCCGCAAGGTGGATCTGAGCCCGTCGCCACCGCTCAACAAGACGCCGCAACGGAATCCCAGGAGAGCACGGAGCAGACCGAAGCCGAAGCCGAGCCCGCGGTCGATCCCGATGTTCCCACGGAATACCTCTCCGCGTTGACGCAGGCCACTTCCTACAGCGACACCCTGCACATGTCCAAACAGGGCATCTACGATCAGCTGGTGTCAGAATATGGCGGACAGTTTGCTCCAGAGGCCGCCCAGTACGCTATCGACAACGTCAGTGCCGACTGGAACGCCAACGCGCTGGCAAAGGCGCAGAATTATAGCGACACCATGCATATGTCCAAGCAGGGAATCTTCGATCAGCTGGTTTCTGAGTACGGGGAGAAGTTCACTGCCGAAGAAGCGCAGTACGCCATCGACAATCTCCAGGCCGACTACAATGCGAATGCATTGGAGAAGGCGCATGACTACCAAGAGACGATGAGCATGTCACCCGAGGCCATCCGCGATCAACTGACCTCTGAATACGGCGAGAAGTTTACGCAAGAAGAGGCTGATTACGCAGTGGCGAATCTGTAGACACGACAAGACAGCTGCCATCTTCAAGAGACAGGAGGCTTCGGCCCCCTTCTCGTGTGGCGGCATCACGTGCGGCGGGGCGGCACGGCACGCCCCGCCGCCATTCCGCCTGTGAACCTCCGCTTTTCGCGTAAAAGCGCACCGCGCCGACGCGGCGCTCTACTCCCCATCCTTCCAGCGGCGCAACGTGGGCAGCACCGCGCCAAGCAGCGAGGCGGACTCGTCGACTGTCCAGCCCATCGCTTCCGCCATGCGCGGAGCGCAGTCCTCGATCATCTCGTCCATCGTGGTCTCGTAGGTATAGGCTCCGTTCTCATAGCACCAGCGGCAGAAATCCTCCGCCTCGGAGCCATCCGCGTTGTGCCCGTGCTGGTCGGGCGCGGTGAACATCATGCCGCAGCTCTGGCAGTAGTGCTCGGGCATGTCCAGCAGCTCGGTAATGGGGACATCGAGCTCGCGCGCGATGAGCTTGATCATGTCGATGCCGGGCTCGGTCGCCCCGGTTTCCCAACGGCTCACCGCCTGGCGGGTGATGTAGAGCCGTCGAGCCAACTCCTCTTGGGTCAGCCCGCGCTCGCGACGCAGGCGCGCGAGCGTGTTTTTCATGATCATGGAGGTCTCCTTTCGTCGTTGCCCTGCCACCATTGTCCCCGCGCGCAGCGCCCTCGTCGAGCAACAACCCGTTGCGGCATCTCAGGCGTCGCACGCCGATATCCCGGCGCCTCGAACCCATACGAAGCGCACAATGGGTGCGACGAGCATCGGAGGAGATGGATATGGGCTCCGTATATGGCGTGATAGCGGGACATGCGCTGCTGGCTCTGTGCGCCGCGCTCTATCTAACCTGGTGGGCGATCTTCTTCCGACCTAAAGCGCGTCCGAGCGACCTGATCCGCGGCGTTGGCGTCGCCTGCATCGGCGGCGCGGCGGCAACGGGCCTGGGCGGTGTCGGGGCCGCGGGATGGGATATCGCGCGCATCGCTGGCACGCATTCGATATCCGGATGGAAATTTCTTATTGCGGCAGTTCTGGCGTATGCGGTGCTCGCCCTGTCGACGCGATGCTTTTTCGAACGCCCGGTCACTACCGAGCTGCTTCTCATCGTGACATGGTGCGTCTTCGAGCTCTGGTGCGTCGCAACCCTGTCGAAGGCGGATATGCTGGCCGAACCCTGGCCGACGATCCTCAGCGGCTCCGTGCTCGTTTTTTCTGCGATCAATCTCGTGTGCTACGTCTTGTACTACCGCTTACCGCCCGTACCCGCCTTTATCGACAGGACGGTGCCGCTCGTCTTGGCGGGCATCGCGGCCGTTATGATGGTCGCCGCGTTGCTTTAGCCGCGCTGCACGTCGAGGGCCCTTAAGCAACCGCCCCGTGGCCCGAGCGACTTGACGTGATGGAAGCCGAGTGGAGGCTGCGGCCCCAAAGAAGTGCTGAAAAATCGACGTTGTGGACGGCTCGTTTCCGAATGCCCCGAAATGCGCACTTCCTGCGCAGGTGCTACCTGCGGAAACGCCGGCTCTGCAGGTGCCGTTTTGGGCGGGTCCGGATTTGAGCCGTCCACAACGTCGATTTTTCAGCAACTTTTCCGCCCACAGCCTCCCCTGCCCCGCCGCAGCACACGGTTCGACCCACGGACGCAAACCGCAAGATCAGCAGCCGGCATGAACCGCGACGGCAAAAGGGGCGCACGTGAAGCGCCCCTGCGCTACTCCCCCTCGTTCGGCGCCGACGGCGCAACAGGGGCATCGGGTGCGGAGGGCGCCGAGACGTCGATCTCGCCGAGCTGCGCGATCTGCTCGAGGGGGAAGATGCCCGTGGGATCGTCCACCTCGACGCCACCGAGCACGATGCTGTCGTCGCGCATATCGATCTGCGCGGTGAACACGTTCGGATCGAAACCCGAGACCAGGAACCCCAGGGCCGCGAGAACGATGCCAAGCGCCACCAGTCCGCCCGACACGGCTAAATATGCCTTCTTTGCGCTGGTCATAACCTGTCCTTTCTAGTTGAGCGGACTCGCGACGGCGAAGTGCGCGGGCCCATCGGAAGCCGTGTTGCCGCCGGCGTGCGGCTCGGCGGAAAGGGAGCCGCCCGTCCCGCCCGAGGTGCGGCCGCGATCCTTGCGGAAGGGAGAGAGGGCCTTTTTCACCCAGAGGACCGAAAGCCGAGCGATCTGCTTGGTGACGGTCCACGCGCCCGCGCCCAGCAAGAGCGTCGTGCCGACGAAGGCGAAGCCGACCCCCGTCATGGCAAGGACAAACGGAGCGTGCCCGATCGCGATACCGGTGGTCGCGAGCACAAACGCGGCGGCACCGACAGCACCCAGGCCCGCCGTGATGATCCACACGCACGCCGCCAGCGCCCAGATGGAGATATAGACCATGACGGCCACCGCAGCGAAGCCGAGAGCGAGGACGATCCACAGGGGCGACCCCAGGATCGCCAGCGCCCACAGAACCGCATTCCCCTTGCGCCTGGTCTTTGCGATCGCGCGCGGCACGGCGGGAAGGTCATCGAGAATCGCCTCTGCAACCTCCTGCGGGGAGCCGACCGCGGCGACCGCCTCCTCCTCGCTCATGCCGTCTTCCATGCGGTCGGCGATGGCCTCGGCATAGAATTCCTTCGACTCCTCCACCTGATCTGCCGGCAGGCAGGCGAGCAGCTCGCCCAGCCTCTCAACGAACTCGTCCCTCGTCATGATCGCGCCCCCTCCACGTAGCGGTAGATTTCCTGCACGGACGGCCATTCGGCCAAGAACTCGTCGATGCGGGTTCTGCCAGCCTCCGTGATGCGGTAGTACTTGCGCAGCCGCCCGTTATGCTCGGCGGAGCGGACGGTGATGCATCCCGCCTTCTCAAGACGCTTAAGCAGCGGGTAGAGCGTGGACTCCGTGAGCCCCATGGATGCCGGGACGTCCCTGATCTCGGGAGCCCGTTGATCGATTGCGTTCGCCCGCGTGCCACCGTGGTGCAGGATGAATCGACCGGTGGTTCCCTGAGCTGGCGGGGCATGTTGTCGAGCGCCGGTTGACCTCTCGCAAGAAACGTCAACCAGCGCTCCTTTGATTCAACCCGTGCGCGACCTCATACTGAAGATGGCAGCCGGCAGCCACCTATCCGTCATTTCAAGGGAGAAATCATGAGCGTATCCGTCAATATCTGCCGCACGATCCTGCGCGAGCGCCGCCGCATGGGCATCACGCAGGAGGCGCTCGCCGCGCACCTGGGGGTCTCAAAGGCCGCCGTCTCGAAATGGGAGCTCGGGCAAAACCTGCCCGACGTGAGCCTGCTGCCGTGCATCGCCGCGTTGTTCTCGATCACGCTGGACGAGCTCTTCGACTGGCGCGACGAGCTCACCGAGGAGGAGTCCGCCGCGCTCTACGCCGAGGTCTACGCGCTGGGAGAGAAGGACCTTCCAGCAGCCCGAGAACGCCTGCAGGCGCTCGCGACGGAGCACTATTCGGATGCGACCCTGCTGCTCATGTTCGCATCGCTCCTCACGGTATGGGCCGACGGCATGGCGACGCCGTTCGGCCCAGCGGCCGAGCAGGGCAGCGCGCCTGACACCGCAGCGCTCGCCGAAGAGGCGCTCGCCCTGGCCGACCGGGCGCTCGAGGTCGCGACGGACCCGTCCGTGCTCTTTCTTGCGCAGCAGCAGAAGGCGACGACGCTCTTCCAAGCAGGGCGCTATGAGGAGGCCGTGTCGCTGCTGGAGCCGCTCGCCAAGCGGCAGGACGCAAGCACCGCGGTGATGCTGCTCGTCTCGTCCTACCGCAAGACCGATCGCACCGATGACGCCCTCGACCTCCTGCAGGCAGAGCGGCTTCGCGCCGCGAGCTTCGTGCTCTCCTCGCTCATGCAGGAGGTGGGCATACGGGGCGACGCCGCGTTCGCGCGCGCTGCCGGCAAGGCAGCCGAGACGGTCTTCGACGCCCTGGACATGGGCTCGGTGAACCCTTGGCACCCCATCAGCATGGCGCTCGAGGAAGCCGAGGCGCTTCGTCGAGCAGGCGAGCAGAGCGACGCCGTCGGGGCGCTGAGCCGCGCGGTCGATGCCGCCAAGACCGCTTCTGTCCCCTCCCCCTCCCTCTCGGAATCCCCGCTCTACGATCGCCTGGTCGACAAACTCGACCCCGCCCGCTCCGGCGAAGCATGGGCCGAACACAAGGCGCGTCAGGCTGACGAGGCCTCGAAGCTGATGGGACAGGCCCTTGTCGCAACGGTCGAATCGCCTGAATGGAGGCAGTTCGCGGGAGACGACCCGCGCTATCGGGAGGTCGTCGCAGCCGCACGGCGGCTGTCGGGCAAGGAGCCGGACGGCCGCATAGGATAGCGCCCGGACGAAGCACCCAATATATCTGCCGACAGGACGGAACCGAATGGGTTGGAACGAACCCGTCCCCAAACAACCCATCCATGTCTTGACCCTATTATTACAGTCATTATAATAATTGCTGTAATAACTATGCTGACCTGGGGAAGCTGGTGAAAAACTTGCTGGAACCGAGCATCAGCGCGCTTCGACGAATCCTTTGGAAGGGCGGGGCCCATACCAAACGGGAGCTCTCCGACCTGACGGGGCTCTCGATCGCCACCGTGAACGCCGCCCTCAACGATATGAACCGCACGGGCGAGATCCTTGCGGCGGGCGCTCGTCACGGGGGCGCGGGCAGGACCGCGCAACTCTATCGCGCAAACGAGGCCTTCTCCCCCGTTCTCGCCGCCCATGTCGACATCGATCGCGGAGCGCGCGTGCTCGTAAGGGCCGTGCTTTCCGTGACCGGGCGCGTCCTCGACAGGGACGAGACGCGCCTGCCCGAGCTTGACGGCGCTACCCTCGTGAGACTTATCGGCGACTGGAGGCGATCCCATCCGGAGTCGGCGCAGGCGTCCGTGGGGATTCCGGGGATCGTAGCCGAAGGCGTCGTCAGCCACTGCGACCTCCCGGAACTCGACGGCATGGACATCGTGTCCGACCTCGAAAGGGAACTCGGTGTTCCCGCGCTTGCCGCCAACGACATGCACCTCAAGGCTTACGGCTTCTTTCGCGAACTCGGAGATGCGAAGAAGACCGTGACTCTTGCCAACTTCCCCATGGGCGTGCGCCCCGGAACGGCGACGATCGCAAACGGCGCGGTCGTGACGGGGGCCGGCCAGTTCGCGGGAATGGTGGGCTTCATACCCGCGGGAACGCACGGCGCCCTCACGGCACCCGATCCCGAGGACTTCTCGAAGCCGTGCCCGGAGCTTGTCGCGCACGCGCTTGCGGCCGTGGTGACGGCGCTCAACCCGGACATCATCCTGTGCACAGGCGGGCTTCTCGATGAGGATGCCGCGCTCGAGCAGGTGCGGTACATGTTGGAGCAGTGGATTCCCAAAGAGTTCGTCCCGCACCTCGAGCGCCGGGATGACCTCGAGAACTGCTATCTGAGGGGTCTTCTAGCGCGCGCCCTGGATGCGCGCCTTTCGGACCCCTTGTCGATCGGGCGCTTGGCGCCAGAAGAAGGGAGCCGAATATGACGAACGAGACCATGACGGAGGCCCAGCGCCGCGATCGCGGGCTCTGGTACGACGCGAACAACGATGCGGAGCTCGGCGAGGAGCGCTCGCGCGCGGACGACACCTGCTTCCTGCTCAACCAGACGCTTCCGAGCGATCGCGAGGGCCGCGAGAAGATCCTGCGCGCGCTTCTCGGGCAGATGGGCGAAAGCGTCGAGATCCTGGGGCCGCTGTATGTCGACTATGGCTACAACGTGAGCATCGGGGCCGGGAGCTTCATCAACCACGGCGCCTTCCTCATGGACGGCGCCCCCATTCGCATAGGCGAGCACGTCTTCATCGGGCCGAACTTCGGCGCATACACGGCGCAGCACCCGCTCACGGTGGAGGAGCGCAACGCCGGCCTCGAGCGAGCGCTCCCCATCACCATCGAGGACGATGTGTGGATCGGAGGAGACGTCACGGTCCTGCCGGGCGTGACCGTGGGCCGCGGGGCGGTGATCGGCGCGGGCAGCGTGGTCACGCGCGACGTGCCGACCGGCGTCGTGGCCGCAGGAAACCCCTGTCGCGTGCTGCGCGAGATCACCGAGAATGACCGTCCCGCATGCGGACGGGGAGAAGAGTAGCCCATGCATCGTCGAATCCTGAACGAACGGCTCGCCGCCATCGTGGCGAGCATCCGGCACGGGGAGATGATCTTCGTGGCCGACGCGGGGAGCGGGTTTCCAACGGTGCGCCCCTGAGGGAAACGTCGACAGATCCACCCCGCCACGTTCCCAGCGATGCCCCAGCACGTGATCTACAGGGAACCGATGACACAGAGCGGACGTTTGGCACGTTAACAGCTTTTACGAACCCCCTATAGCGTGCCAAACGGTCCGTTTTGTGTCATCGGGCGCGTAACACGAAAGCAAGCTGTCGGCACTTTCTTATGGGCTCCGCCGATCCCCTGGATGCAATCCAAATCGACTGTCCTGAGCTTGCTATCATGTTCCGTACTGAAGGCCGCACGGAACGGATGGACCCGCTATGGATGCAGACAGCAAGAACATGCTCGCGATTCGCCGCGCTTCCGAAGACGAGCGAGAGCTTGTTCGCCTGTTCCTGCAGGAGCTGGCGAACCATCAGCGCAAGATCTCGGATGCGTACGCGGCACGCTACACCGAGCACACGGTCGAAGATTGGACCGAGGCCTGTTGCGATGAGCTTAGATCAGGGCACGGGTGGGCCGCCGTGGTGGAGCTCGACGATCGACCCGTCGGGCTCATCAAGCTCGGCCTCGATGACGGCATCGGCAGCATCGACGATCTAGTCGTGCTTCCCGAGGCGCGAGGACAAGGCGTCGGCTCGCAGCTCATGGAATGGGCGCGTCGCGAATTCGCGCAGCGCGGCATTCGCGAAATCGAGCTCACGGTCTCCGAAGGCAACGATGACGCTCTTGTGTTCTATGAACGCCATGGATTCCGAACCGCGACGCGCACGATGCGTTCTTCGATATCGCCCGTCACATAGACGGACCGTTCCAGGGGCGACGGGTGCCTTCCATCCAAATAAATCCGCCGCAATAGAGAGGAAGACATCGGCCGATTCGTCGGCCTTCTATCCCTCTCGATTTGATGGCGTAAGAAAAAAGCTCGGGAGCCTTTCGGCTCCCGAGCTGCAATTTCGTGGTGGGCGTTACAAGATTTGAACTTGTGACCTCTTCCGTGTCAGCAAAAAACCGAGTCTTAAAACATGCAATCTACCTGCATATTTAATAGTATGGCATCGCTTATAAGCGCTAAAAACCGCTGGAAAGAATTGACCTCTAGCGCGCCTTAGCTAAATAAGCGAGATACACAAAGCTGAGGAAATTATTCAAATAGCATGTTGCAATATTATAGGGTATACCCTATAATTAAACCATCGAAGGGCAAGGGGTCCTTCAAGATCTACCGAGAGGAGGTTGCGATGGAAAGGATAAGCCTCGAGGTTCGGGTCGGGTCCTGGACGGTGCGGATAAGCGTGTGGAGGCGCAAGAGCACCGAGACCAGGACTCGATAGCCGAAAGCGGGTCGCGGGCGAAAGCTCGCGCCCCGCCCTCGGGGCGATTGTACCATCGCTCACATATATATGAGAAGCGAAGCTCAGAAGAGGGCCGAGAGCGCCTATCGGAAGAAGACGAAGCAGGTCGTCATCCGCTTCTACCCTGCACCGGGGGACGATGACGAGCTCTACGACTGGATCAAGTCGCAGGAGAACGTCACCGAATACCTGAAGGGACTCGTCCGCGCTGACATGAAAACCCGCAGGTGAGCGCCTTGCCAGAATCCACTAGACGGGCACAGAAAGAGGGGCACCCTGCTAGGGTGCCCCTCTTTTGAGTATAAATCGGCCGCTACTCTTCGATCTCCGCGCCGACCTTCGCGGCGATGGCCTTGAGGTAGTCGAGTCCGGTCTGGATGGCGCCTGCGACCCACTTAAAATGAGTGAACAGGTTCATGTGCACCTCGCGCCCACTCGGATCGTCCGTGCGCGTAAGCTGCTCGCGCGCAGCGTTGGCAGCCTCGTCGGTACCTTGCACGCGGTCGCGCATCAAGACCCCGTTTTGATTAAAGTTCCAGACCGCCGCGGCGATCTTCTCGATGTCTTTGTCGGTCACTTCGTCCTCCCTCTCCGGACCGCAGTACCGCAGCACGCAGTCCCATCCGTCGTCGTACATCGCCGTGATACGCACCTCGCGGCCGGTCTGGTCGCCGACCTGCCCGTGGATGCCTCCGGTCTCGCTGAGAGCCGCCTCGCCGAGCTTGCCGGACCCGAGCGCCATGGCTGCGTGCACACCCTGCTTGACGAGCAGGTCGCCTCGCAGGGAGTCTCGCCACGCCGAGCGCGGCAGCTTCTCGAAATTGCCTGTCGAGACCATGTCGGCGACCATGTCGCCGGTGTACCAGGCGCCGCCGCAGTCCACACCGAGCGCCGCGTAGCACTCGATGGCGGCGCTCGAGCAGTCGCGGTCGTCGGGCGCGATGCCGACGACCGTGCCGTCCGAGAGCGTCACGTACTCACCGGCTGCGGCGCCGGTGCCAACGCCCGCCCGGTTCGGCTGGCTGTACCCGTGGGCGTCGTGTGTGCACAGGTGCTCCATGAGCACGGCGGCGGCCTCGGGATAGCTAAGCATTGCGGTTCGCCTTGATCTCGTCGAGGTACTCCTGAGCCCTCGCCGCCGCCTCGGTGAGATTCGCGTTCTTCCACCACGAATAGACCGCCACGCCGAGCGCGATGGCGCACAGAGCGATCGTCGCGAGCGCATCGGAATCGACCGTGAGGCCGACGCCGCCCGCCACCGCGGAGACGAGCATCACGGCCAGTCGCACGATAGCCACGATCCTATCCTTCGTATAGTCCATACCTGCCTACTCCTCCCTGCCGCCGACGAAGGCGGCGACCAACTCCTCATGGATATGCGTCCCCGTGCCGTTCCCGCCGAGCGTGTGATAGACGCGGTAGACGCTGTCGGCGCGCTCCTTCTCCTCATAGGGCATCGGGCGCCCGTCGACCACGTAGCGGGTGTGCATCTCGTAGAGCTGCGCCCTCATGACCTCGCGCATGCCCGCCATGAGGGCAGCGTGCTCGGCGTCGCGCTTCGCGTCATGGGCGCGTTCCCGCTCGCGGGACGCCTTGAGGCTCCCCGCGAGCCATCCGATCGCGGCGGTGGCGAGCGGCCCCGCACACCAGCCGACCGCGGTGAGCCAGTCCACTGTCGCGCCTCCCTACTCGGTGACTTCCTTCCAGAGCGCCTCGGTGCCGACGACGCCGGGCTCCCAGACGTTCTTTCCGTCGAACGTCGACTCCCAGATCTTCCCGTTGTGTCTCACGCGGGCGCCCTGCTCGTATCCGTTCTCAGCGCCGGGCTGGACCCATTCGGGGATCTCCTCTTCCGGCGTGTCGGAGTCGCCCGCGGCGAGCACCTTCGACCAGAGGCTCGGCGCGGCGCCGGGCGCCCAGTCCCCCTGCGAAGAGTGCGTCTGCAGGCAGCTGTAGAGCACGCCTTGGTATCGGACGCGCTCGCCTTCCGCGTAGTCAACGGCGGCGTCGCTCCACTCCGGATAGAGCGCCGCGGCGGTAAGGGCCACGTCGGCGGAGAGCGACGGTGCCTGCGACTTGTAGATCGCGATGATCCCGCGCAGGGCCTGCTCCTCATCTTCCGTGAACGCCATCGTGTCTCCTTCCATTAAAAAGGCCCCTTTCGGGGCCAGCCTATATTTACAATTGATAACCGCTAGTTGAAAAGATCCTTGAACAGAGCGTCCATTCGCAGGAGCGTCTCGTGCGCGTCCAGGTGCATCACCATGCCCCGCCACGACTGGTAGGACTGGACCGCCTGCTCTCTCGTCATCACGCCCGCCCTCACGAGCGCGGCCTGCTTCTTGAGCTTCCTGCGCTGACGGGCTATCGAGTCGCGGCACGGCCTCACCACGACCTTGCCGTTCTCCCCGAAGTAGAAGCGCTTCTTGAGGAAGGTGAACCCGCGCGTCAGCTTCGTCATCTTCGTCTTGCGCGGGTTGATGACGATTCCCAGGCGGGCGCACTCGATCTCTATGAGCGCGAGCAGGCACCACAGCGTGTCCTTGTCCAGCGCGATGTAGTAGCTGTCGTCCATGTAGCGGCCGCTCGCGAGGATGCCGGGCATCCTGAGTCCGAGGTGGTCGATGGGCGAAGGCAGAGCCGCGGCGAGGATCTGGTTGGGCTCCGACCCCAGGCCCAGGCCGATCTCGCCGCTCGCGTCGATCTGGTCGTAAATGAGCCTCTTCGCGCCCTCGTCGTCCACCGCGCGGTCGATGAGCCTCTTGCAGGCATCGTGGTCGATGAGTGCGAAGTAGTCGCTGAAGTCAACCTGAAGCACATAGCCCTCGGCCCCGTGCCTCCGGTGATGTCTGACGAGCTGAGCCTTGAGGCGCGCGATCGCGTAGTCGGTCCCCTTGCCCTTGATGTTCGCCGAGCACCCGACCGTGAGCGTCGGCCATATGGCCGGGGCGAGGACGGTCCTGCTGAGGCTCTTCTGGACCACGCGCTCGGAGAAGTGGACCGACGATATGTGACGGAGCTTGCCGCGCTCGTATAGGTCGAACTTGATGAATCCACGTCGTATGTCGCGGCCGGACAGGACGTCCCGGCGCGCCTTGATCACGTTCCGCATCACGCGCGCCATGTAGCGCTGCACGGTCGCCTTCCAGCGGACTCCCCTCGCCGCTCCCATCGCGGCGCCGTAAAGGTTGTCGACGTCGGCCACCGCCTCGAGCGTGCATCCCTCTATCCTGCGTGCCCGGTTCGCCGCCCTTTTGGAGTCGCGCCTCGCGCGCCTGGCCGCCCGCCTCTCATCGCTGTTCATAGAGGGCGCCCCGCGCGGATCTTAAGCGGCATCCTGCATCCGCTTGGCCGCCGGCCATGAAACCCGGTCGGGTGCCGAGAAGCCGGGCCATGCAAGAAGCGAACGGCGGCGGCCGCGGGGCGCATGTTCACGGGCATAAGCCCGACCGTCGGCATCTCCTTCCTCTGACGCGCGGCGGACGGGGCGGAGCCCGTCCGGTCAGGCGAATGATACGAGGAATCAGGGCCAGGGGCGCACCCAGTCGTTCGAGACGGAGTTGTTGTTCGCATTGCCATTGTTGTTGACATAGCACGCGGACGACGAAGACCCGCCCATGACGGACCGGAGCCATCGATTGACGCGATGAATACCAGATGCCGGCGTATGGGCTCCATTCTACCCTACCCCCTGCCGATGAGCTTCACGCGGTCGCGGGCTCCCTTGATGAGGGCGATCTCCCTCGAGATCATCTCGCAGACCGGCTCGAACTGGCTCGGCCTCACCGGGAGGCCGAGGGACAGGATGAGCTGGACGTCCTGATCGAGCTGGTCGCAGTCGGCCATCGCGAGCGTCATGTAGTGTTTCCTCATTTTGACACCGTGCTCGCTGTTCGGATAGAAAGCGTCCGACTGCACGAGGTGCCGAACGAGGTCGCGCGCGGTCTCCGCCATCGGGACCGAAAGCACGAAGCGGTAGCTCTTCGGCACCGCCTGAGAGGTCACCAAACGGACGATTTCGGCCCGCAGGGCGACCGCCGTGGTGAAGAACTCAAAGCTGCTCAGATGGCGGTTTCGAGCGTAAACGCTGCTCATTAAAAAATGTCCCCCCCCCCTTCATGATTTTGAACTCCGGTCGCGTCGGCGACGGGAGAGAGGCGCACGCGCAAGGCGTGCGCCGGCTGTGTGCCGGGTACGGGTGAGTATAACTCACCCTATGAGGAAGCAGGGCCAGGGGCGCACCCAGTCGTGCGAGACAGAGTTGTTGTTCGCATTGCCACCGCTGTTGACATAGCACGCGGACGACGAAGACCCGCCCATGACGGACCGGAGCCACCGAGCGACGCGATTCCCGTTGATGCGGGCCGCCGTGTCGGTGAACAGGGCGAACTGGCAATCGAAGCCCACGCTGTAGCCCTTCGTGCCCCACACCGGGCATCCGTAGACCTCCATCTCGGACGGGGACCACACCTTGCCCAGATCCGCCCAGCTGAACCCGCTCGACTCGGTGAGCGTCTCGCTGCTCGAGTAGCGCTCCTCCAGCAGGACGCGCTGGTTCATGATCGCGTTGCGCAGCTCCGTCGGCAGCGCCGGGAGGAAGTCGTTGATCTCCCAGTCGTGGAGCGTGGAGAGCAGGTAGGGGTGCTTCTCCTCGGCCGAGCCGTTGTTGTTGCCGGATGCTCGCCACGGGAGGTAGGAGCTGTTGACCGCCTTGGGGCCCTGCACGGTCGCGGGAGCCATGGGCACGAAGGCGATATGGTGGCCCTTGGGCTGGTCTCCGCACTGGTAGTAAGGGTCGAAGTGGGCGATCTGGTAGCGCAAGGTCTGCGCGGGGACGTTCGTCCCCTGGGACACCGCCACGTCGACGTAGTCGCCGATCATCATGCCGGCGAAGTTGCCGGCGGACGCTCTCTGCTTGAGCCACGTGTAGATGTTCGTCGAGCCGATCTCGCTGGCGAAGACCTCGGAGATGGCGCGGCCGCCGTATGACCCGATGAGGAGCTGGCGGTTGCGCTCGGAAACGCCGTCCGCGCGCTCGGAGGTCGCGCGGGCGGTCGGGTCGGAGAAGTTGTAGATATTGCCCTCGTCGTCCGCGAACTGGTTGAGATTGTATTCTGCCATCTTGGCTTCCTTCCTAGTGCTTCGAGATGAGCATCCTGCCGCTGGCGAGCGATGCCGCCGGGACGGTCAGCCTGCCCGAGGAGTAGGTGACGCCGCGCAGGTACATGGTCTCCCCCACGACCACCGGGTAGCTCCCGGCCGCCAGCGCGAGCGACCTGACCGCCGACGTGAGCACGCCGACCGACTCGAGCAGGCCCTCGACGGTCGCGCTCATGGTCGACACCGCCTCCGACGCCGACCGGGCGAGCTCGTAGGCGTCCTCGCCCCGGCAGCGCGTGGTCGGCAGGTGCATCCTCCCGTCATCCGGGCGGGAGCCGTGGACGGTGAGCACGGTCCCGTCCCACTCGACCGCGCTCGACTTGACGTACCACGTGCCCGAGACGTAGATCCCGCCGCTGCATGACTCGCGCGCGAGCCTGTCGAGCGCGCCTCCGATGTCGCCGATGTCCGACAGGCCGCCGAGCGACTCGCGGATCATCGACTCGATGTTCGCTGCCGCGGATATGGCGCTCTGGGCGGCGTCGTTGGCGGTCGATGCGGCGCCGGACGCCGCCGTGGTCGCCGCCGACGCGAGCTCGGCGGCCGCGTTGGCGTTCGCTGCGGCGTCGTTCGCGTCATCGGTGGCCTCGTCCGCGTTCGCGGCGGCGCCGTTCGCATCGGATGCGGCCTCGTTCGCCGCGGACACCGCCGCCTCGCCCCTCGCGATGAGGTCGTCGACGGCCGCGTCCCAGTTCTCGGACGGCTCCTGGCCGTCCAGGGCGCTGCGGTAGATCTCGATGGCGAAGCGCTCGGTCGAGAACGTCTTCCCGTTCTTGGTGAACGTGAAGTACGCCTCGTCCGTGTATCCCGCCACGCTGCAGAGCTTCGACTCGTCGACGGTGCACGACACGCTCGAGCCGGACACCGAGCAGGCGCCCCGGTAGTAGTGCTCGCGGTCGGGCAGGAGCACGACGAGCCACGCGGTCGAGCCCGCGAGGTCGGCCGCCTCGCCGTTGTCGTAGACCTCCGCCGTGATGGTCGTGCCCGAGGAGTCTCCCTGGCCGGCCGTCACGATCTCGCCGGGCCCCGTCTTGGACAGGTCAAGCGAGATGATCTGCTCGTTCCTCATGCCTCCACCGCCCTCCAGAACCTGCTCGGGGGCTCGGTGTAGTTGCCGTTCGAGAGCGACTCGTAGATCGTGCCCGCCGCACCGGGATGGTGGCAGCGGTCGCCCTGGTTCCACGCGTCCTCGGCGCATGTCGGCGGGCGCCAGACGCGGATGCCGTCGGGGGCGAGGTCGATGCGCGACCAGAGGCTCGGCGCGGCGCCCGGCGCCCAGTCGGCCTGCGAGGTGTGCGTCTGCAGGCAGCGCCAGAGGGCGCCCCCGTGCATGACGATCGACGCCGGCGCAGTGTAGCCGACGCCGTCTCCCGACCACTCAGGGTAGAGCGCGGCCATGGAGACCGCCTGGTCGTCGGTCGCGTCTAGCGAGAGCACCGCGATGCGCGCGAAGGCCGCGACGGCGCTGCCCTCGGCGGACGCCTCGCCGGTCTCGTCCCCGTCGTCGCGCACGCACGTCATGCGCAGGGTCTTGCCGCGGTCGTCGAGCGTCTTGACCTTCCACCCGGTCAGGACCTCGACGGTCTCCCCGTCCTGGGTGATGGTGAGGGTCGCCCCGCTGAGCGCGAGCGCGGCGGCGAGGCTTGCCCCGCTGAGCTCGAAAATGGCCTGATCGTCCCCCACGGAGTAGCCCGTGAGGGTGATGCCGTTTAGCTGCATTGCTCCCCCTAGTTGATCTTCGTGCCGTTGTAGTAGACGCCGTCGCCGTTGACCTCGAAACGCCACGACCCGGCCGAGACGTAGAAGTTCGCCTTGCCGCCCGTCGCGCCCGAGGTGCCGTCCGTGACCCAGAGGCGCACGGACTCGTCGGTCGTCTGGTAGGCGAGGCCCCAGTCCTTGATGCCGAGGCCGGCGTTCGAGCTGTTGATCTCCGCCATGGTGGCGTCCACGACGAAGCCCACCGACGTGTAGGTCGCGACGCTCATCTTGGTCCCGCTCGTGCCGGTGATCGTGATGCCGGATCTGCCGATGGAGATGCGGTCCGTCACGTTGCGGGCGATGCTCGAGTCGTACGCGGCGTCGTCGGCGGTCTGCTCGACCCTGCTGAGGTTCGAGTTCGTCGTGTTGATTCTGCTGTTCACGCTGCTGATCTGGCTGTTGACGTAGGAGGTCGTGGCCATGCCGTCCGGCGTGAAGTCGAGGTTGATCTCCCCCGTTATGAGGTTCCAGTAGTTCCTGCCGGACGCGTCCTGCAGGATTCCGGCCTTGATGAGGTTCGCGTCGATGGTGCCGCTTCTGATGTAGGTTCCGTTGATGTAGAGCTCGCCGCCCGACAGGTAGACGCCCTTGAGGCGCCCGTTGTCGGTGAGCCTGTTGAACACGCCCTCCACGTCGAGCTCGGCGTCAAGGTCGTCGGTCGACTGGTTCGCGCTCGTGAGGGCCGTCGCGGGGTACGCGTCGCCATAGGTGACCGATCCGTCGCTCCACTCGACCTTCCTGCGCATCCAGTAGTGCCGGCCGGTCACCCATTCGGGCTGCGCGTCGGACCACGACCCGCCCTGCGGGCTGTCCGGCGAAATGCTGAGGTAGTACTGGTCGGTCTGCGAGACGACGCCGGTGCCCTCCTCCGTGTCGACCACGAAGGGATCGCCGTAGGTCGTCTCACCTCCCATGGTCGTGTAGCGGGTGCGCTGCCAGAGCACCTTCCCGAGCTGCCAGGTGACCGACTCGCCCCATTCGGCGGGCTGCACGTCGGCGCTGTCGGACAGGCCGAACTCGACGGCGCTCGACACGACGGAGTCACCGATCGTGGAGTCGCCTACCGCGGCGGTCGAGGAGATGATGACGTCGCCGCTCGCGAAGTCCGCGCGGAACACAATCTGCCCGTCCCGGTCGACCTGAAGGACGCCCGCCTTGATGAGGTTGGCGTTGATCGTGCCGGAGGTGATGAGGTCCGCCGTGAAGCCGGAACCGGTGCCGAAGGTCCTCCAGTCGAAGCTCCCGTCGGCCTTCGTCCCGCCGGCGATGCGGAAGCCCTGGCTGCACAGCTGGATGCCCTGCGCCCCCGCCTTCGTCGGGCGCCCGTCCTCGTCGAGCGGCACGCTCGACCATATGGTCCCGTGCTCGAAGCTCGTGTGCGTGTAGCTCATGCCGGCCACGTTGAAGCGCTCGTTGAGCTTCGCCACGAGCTGCTCGAGGTAGACGTACGGCGTGTTCGCGGCGATGTCCCACGACGGCGAGTGCTTGTTGATGTTCGAGATCTGCTGCTGTTGCTGCTGCCATGCGTCGGTGAGCGTCTCCGTGACGTTGCCGAGCGTGATCTCCGAGGTCCCCTGCAGAAGATCGGTCGAGATCTTGCTCACGCGCCCCTGGCAGCGCAGCGTCGGCGTGAAGCACGTGTCGACGAGCTGAACGTCGTCGCCCTTCGCCACGCCCTCCCACGTCCTGCCCATGGCGACGAGGTCGATGACGCTCGCCTCGTATGTGACCCCGGGGTCCTTGTGCGCCTCGAGGTAGGCGCGGGTCTCCTCGAGGAGCTGGCTCGCGTCCTCGCAGTCCTGGTTCTCGTAGGTGCCCCAGATGTGCGCGAGGCCGCCCTTGCCGTCCGGGCGCCCGTAGAGCTCGAGTGCGTCGAGGTCCTCGACGTAGTCGCGCCCGCCGTTGACGTCCTCGAAGGTGAGTTTGCGTCCGTAGCCGCCGGCATCGGTCTCGAGGCCCTTGCCGTACCCGACGCAGGCAGTGATGGGGGTCCAGTGCTCGGTCCGCTCGACGCCGACGAGGTCCTTGCCGTAGGTGAACCTACGGCGCCCGCCCTGCTCGCCCACGTGGGCGCGAATCGAGACCTTGCGGGACTCGATGCCTGCCGGGCCGACCTCGATCTCGGTCTCGAGCTCGCCGCCGCACTCGAGTATGGCGTTGATCGCCGCGCGGGCGGTCGTGTGGTAGAAGGTGAGCGAGTCGGAGACCGTCCCGGGCTGGTCGACGGTGCCGACCTGCCATCTCGTCGGCTCGAGCGCGATCTGCAGGGCGGCGAGGAAGCTGTACCCGTACGGCCGCTTGTCGTCGATGCGGTCGCCGCTCGTCTCGGCGATGGAGTTGATCGCGGTGTCCGTCCACGTCGGCGACCCGACCGAGGTCCTCCCGGCGACAGGGTCCTGGCAGATGTGCTCGTGGTACCTGCCCGTGAGGTCCTTCCACACGAGACGGTACCCGCTCGAGAGCTGGTAGGTCGTGGTGATGTCGACGTGGTCGTCGCCGTTGAGCTCGTCGGAGTGGACGAACGACAGGAGCGCGGAGGAGCCGATCGTGTATACGAACCCGCCCTGGCGGTCGTAGACGTCGACCCTCATCACACCCACCTCTCACGCCACTCGAGCGCGGCGGTTCCGCCCGAGACGTAGACCTCGCACTTGCCGGAGATCGCGAAGAAGTCGCTCTCGACGTCGACTGCGTGGTCGTACCCGTTTACCCGGCAGCGCTCGAGCCCCATGTCGAGCTCGACGGTCTGCCGGCCGTCGAAGTCGGCCCGCACGCGGACGAACTCGCCCGTCGTGCGGTTCATAATGGTCCAGCTGCTACCAGCCGGAGGCGTAGCCGTCACCACGGGCCGCGCCGGCCACGTGCCGCCCGTCATGATCTGGCCGGTGCCGGCCACCTCGGCGCGGCGCGAGCGTCCGTAGGCGATAGGGTCGGTCACGCGGAAGATGAGGTCGACCGCCGGCAGGTGCCGATGGCGCTCCGGCGACGAGCCGCCCTTGTAGAGTGCCATGAGCGAGAGCGCGGGGTCGTCGGGGACCTGCACCTCGCGCTCGGTCGGGGAGTAGAGGGCGGCGTCGAGCTTGCGCCGGACGTCGGCCACCTCAGCGTCGCTCCAGCCGTTGATGTAGCCGGTTACGGGCCAGTCGTAAGCCTTCGCGGCGACGCCGGACACGTACGACCGATCTGCCCCCGGCACCGAGACCTCGGTGATCTCGAGCTCGGGCACGACCGGTCGCGGGGCCGAGGTGACCGTGAAGAACCGGGACAGGTCGCGGCCGCCGACCACGAGCCTCGGCGGGTCGGTCCGGCGGGTCAGCTCCGGCCTCATGCGATCACCCCCCTGCCCGCGAGCGTCGAGCGCTGGCGGCGCGCGAGCTGAGCCGACACCCTCGTGCCGTCCATGTAGATGTCCGTGTCCTTCTCGAGCAGGCGCTCGAGCAGGCCGTTCGCCCGCGCGAGCGCGGCGAGGACCTCGTCGTCCCCACGCTGCTGCACCGATGCCGGCGCCTGCGCCTCGTAGGCGAGCGCCGGAGCGCTGCGCGAGACCTCGGCATCGATCTTGGGCGCCACCTCACGCACGTCGGCGAGTACCGACTCGAGGCCGCCCGAGATTCCCGCGCGCAGGCCCTCCATGATCGCCTCGCCGTTCGGCGTGAGCAGGCGCAGGTCGTATGGGATCGGGCCCTTGAGCGAGGCGATCGTGCCGGCGATGCCGGACACGAAGTTGTAGACGCCGCTGACCGCGTTCCTGATGCCGCTGAGCAGGCCGTCGATGATGGATCGGCCCGCGTTGTAGAGCAGGTTCCCGACGTTGCCGAGGGCCGACAGGATGCGGCCCGGCAGGCCGCTCACGAACCCGAGGACCCCGTCGATGCCGGACTGCACGCCGTTCTTGATGGCGTTCCACGCGTCCTCGAGCGTCCTGCGGACGCCCGACCACGCGCTGTCCCATGCGCCCTTCACCGAGTCCATGACCGACGATATGGTCGACGAGACGTTGTCGATGGCGTTTGACACCGTGCTCTTGATGCCGTCCCACACGCTCTCGGCGAACGACTTGATGCCGCCCCAGATGCTGTCCCACGTGCCCTTGATGGCGCCGAGGACGCTGTCGATGACGCCAGAGACCGCGTCGATGGCGGCCGAGACGATCGACTTGATGCCCTCCCAGATCGAGGAGGCGATCGACTTGATGCCCTCCCACACGCCGGACCAGTCGCCGGAGATGGCGGCCATGACCGTCGAGATGACGGAGCTGATCACGTCCATGGCGGTCTGGATCACGGCTTGGATGACCGGGAACACCGCGTTCACGACGTCGAGGATCCCCTGGATGGCGGGCACGAGCACGCTCATGATCGTCTCGATGAGCGGCGTGAGCGCCGTGATGATCTGGGTGATGACCGGCAGAACCGCCGCGAGCACCTGCGTCGCCACCTGCAGCACGATGGCCACGACCTGCGTGAGCACCGGCATGAGGGACGTGACGAGCGTGGAGATGAGCGGCATGAGCGCAGCCGCGATCTGCGCGATCGCCGGGATGAGCGTGGAGAGCAGCGTCGCGACGAGCGGCGCGATCGTCACGACCATCTGCGAGATGACCGGGGCGAGCTGCGCCACGAGCTGGGTGATGAGCGGCGCCAGCTGCGCGCCGAGCCCGGTGACCGTCGTGCCGAGCTGCTGGAACAGCGGCATGACCTGGGCCACCGCGGGAGAGACCGCCGAGATGATGCCCTGGCCGAACTGCGTGAAGCCGGAGACCAGGCCGCTCACGATCGGCGCGAGCGTGCTGAGGGCGCCGGCAGCCAGGTTGTTGAGGCCGGTCTGCAGCGGCATGAGCGCCGTCCCGATCGCGGTCATGCCCGTGCTGAGCGCGTCCTGCGACTGGTTGTAGGCGATGAGCTCCTTGTTCGCGTCGAGGTACGCCTGCCCCGCCTCTCCGTAGAGCGCCGACAGCGTCTGCGTGACGAGCTGGTTGCGCTCCTGCTCGCTCGAGCAGGCGGCGAGGGCGGCGTTGTAGGCGTCCTCCTTCGTGGCGCCGCTCTCGATGGCGGCGTTGAAGGCGTCCTGCGCCGCCGTGTGCCCGGACAGCGCCGCGCTCCACTGCTGCGTGCTGGCGTTGACCCAGTTGAGCGCGTCTGCCATGGAGCCGGTCACGGTGCCGCACTTCGCGGTCTCGTTCGCGGCCTCGGCGAGCGCCTCGATGGGCATGCCGTCGCCGAACTGGCTGTAGGCGCCCGTGAGCGCCGTGGTGAGCGTCTGCAGCTGCTGTTCGTTGTCGCCGCACATGGCGAAGGCGTTGCCCGCAGTCTCGACGGTGCGGTCGGTGTCCCCGAGCACGCCGATGAGCCCGTTGTAGGCCGAGTTCATGGCCTGCGCCGAGACGCCGTTCTTCTCGGCCGACGCGGACAGGCGCGACATGACCATGTTCGACTCGGCCGCCTGGCTCGTAAGCTCTGACAGCCCGATGGCGGCGATGGCGCCGCCGAGCGCCCCGATGGCGCCCTTGAAGGAGCCGGAGAAGCCGGAGCCCGCCGACTTTCCCGCGCTCGAGAAGTCCGAGTCGACGCCCTTTAGCTCGCTCGAGACCTCCTTCTGGATGCCCTGCATCTCGGGCTTGATCTCGACCCATGCGGTTGCGATGACGTTTCCGGACGGCATCAATCATCACTCCCGTCCCACCATGTATCGAATTCACTGATCGGTATGGGGTCGCGCCCGATGCGCGTCCCCTTCTTCTCCCTGGACGCCCCCGGCCTCTCGTAGGGCTTCGGCTTCTTCGGCTTCTTCTTGCCCTTCTTGGTGTTCGCGGTGGCGTACTGCCACCGGAAGATCGCGAGCAGGTCGTAGATGTCCGCGAGGATCATCGGGACGCGGGATGCGCCCTGCCAGTCGGCGGTCTCCGGGTGCATCTCCTTCATGAGCTCGCTCGACGAGTCGAGATGCTCAACGAAGCTCCTGAGCGCCGTCCAGGGAACGCGCGCCGGAATATCGCCGAGCGTGGCGCCGGCGCGCGTCATGAGGTCGTATTCGAGTGCCCCGCCGTGCTCGGCTATCAGTCGGACGAGGCCGGCGATTCCCCCACGCCGATGCCCGACGCGGCGCGCCAGGCGTTGACGATCTCGGTGAGCTCGTCGAGCGACACCTCGTCGACGAGGCCGGGGCAGTAGCGGTCGAAGAGCTCGAAGCACGCGTCGAGCTGCTCGAGGTCGGACGCCTCGGCGAGCCCGTTGAGCCGCCGCGCGTCGCGGGCGGGCAGCGAGCCGAGCATCGGCAGCGACCAGACCTTGTCGCTCCCGGCGAGCTTGAACTTCCAGTTCTTCCTCAGGCCGGGGATGACCGTGAGGTTCGGGCGCCTCGCCACTACGCGCTCACCACCTCTCCGTCGTCGGTGAGGATGTAGATGTTCTCGCCGTTGGCATCCGGAGACGTGGTGAGCGTCACCGCGTAGCCGACGGGGTCGGTGTTGTTGAACGTGATCTCGTCGAGGGCCGTGACCTGGCCGATGGGCACGACGATGAGCATACGCGCCTTGCCGTCCTTCATCTTGAAGACCCACGTCTTCTGGTCGGGCAGGTGCGCGCCGATGGCGGCCTTGAGCTGGTTTCCGTGGTCGGAGGTGGCGGCGGACGCGGTCACGTAGGCGTCGCCGAACACCATCTTGAGGCCGGCCTCGTCGGTCTGGATGATCGTGAAGCTGATCTCGCCGACGAACTGCTCGAGGATGCGGCGCACGACCGCGCCGCCCCACGACGGGATGTCGCTCGTCGAGTAGTCGGGCGTGATCGTGACGCCGTCCTCGCTCACGTAGCCGCAGTCCTTGAAGCCCTCGTCGAGAGTCACCTTCGACGGCGTGATGTCTTGCAGGTCGGGCACGGTCGTGCCCAGCGGCGCCTGAAGGATCGCGCCCGTCGTGAGTTGGTCCGGTGTACCAACGTACACCTTCTTGGCGTCAACAGCCATGTATCCTCCTATCTTGTGGTCCTGCACGTCACGGTCGCGGTGAACTGGGCGCGCGGGACGGTCGGATGCGCCGGGTCCGGCGCGATATGCGGCAGCAGGGTTATCGATGCCTCTCGCCAGTGGACCGAGGAGCCCTCCGTCTGGGGCAGCCTCGCCACCGCTCCGGCGAGTCGGTCGGCGGTGGCCACGGCGGATGCCCATGTGCCGGCCCATACCGAGAAGGTCACCGAGTGGGAGTCCACGTATGGGTTTATCCGGGTCCCGCCTATCCTGAGTGCCGACGCGAGCGGGAGCCGCTCGCCCAGCTCCTCGGGGACGGGCGGGGCGGTGACGGTGATGCCGGAGGCGGCGAGGTCGGCCGCGAGGGCCGACTCAACGTCGACGGGCTCTAGTGCTTCGGTCGCCACTTGGCACCTCCAACCTTGGGCCAGACCTCGCTCATCCACGTCTCGTGGTCGAGGCCCTCGATGCGCTCGGGCGGGCCGTCCGTGCGCACGAGCATGCGCGGTCGGTCGCTCGACCTGCCCTGCTCGACGCGGTAGGCGCGCCCCGTCTCGGACTCGAGCTCGGTCGCCTTCCTCTGGGCCTCGGCGGCGATGGCCGCGACGGTGCCGGCGTCGTTGAGGATCCCCCGGAACCCCGCGTCGTGGAACTTGATCTTCATGGCCACGCGCGTCACCCCACGTAACGCGCGAGGTCGCACCTCACGTGCGAGACGGCTCCGGTCGGCGACTCGCGCCTCTGCGGGGCGCCGACCACCTGGTAGGTCTCGCCCGAGACGGTCCGCACGCGGTCCCCGATCTCGATGTCCGAGCCGGGCGGGGCGTAGAGGGCGGCCGTCACGTTGACGCCCACGCGGGCCTCGCCAGACGATTCGCCCGTCGACACGGGCAGGACTGCGCACCTCGTGATGCTGAGCACGGTCGGGTCGGCCCAATCGTGCTCGATGGCGCCCGGCCTCGTCTGGACCTTGCGGGCGCGCAGGACCGTGACGGTGCTCCGGCAGAAGCTCGGCAGCATCACGACCACGTCCTCTCGAGCCGGTAGCGCGAGAGCATCGCGAGATCGGAGTCGAGCAGGCGCACGCCTCCGGAGACCCCGTTCCCCGTCTGGTTGTAGGTGATCGAGACGTCTCCCGCGCTCTCCTGGCGCACGCCGGCGGGCGCGACGAGCGAGTTCGACGCGACCTGGGCGGCGATGACCGCGAGCTCGGCCGCGACGGCGGTCGGGAGGCCGGCCTCGTACTCGACGAGGACCGATCCGTAGCCGGGCGCCCATCGCTTCCACTGGCAGCGGCGCAGCATCCCCGCCTGGCTCCACTCGTACGCGCCCTCCCCGAGCTCCTGCCCGCGCTCGGTGACCGACTCGATTCCGGTCACGAGCAGGGCGGGCAGGCTGACGACCCGGTCGCCGCCCGCGAGCGCGGCGCGGCACGGGAGGGACGGGGCCACGTGCCACCCGCACGCGGCCCTGATCGCTGCCGACACGCCGGCGAGGACCTCGTCGACGCCCTGCGTATCGGGGCCGAACCGGCCCTGCGTGAGCGCCGCGAGCTGAGCGGAGTCGATGAGCGGGGGAATGGCCCCTCCCTCCTCCGTGCCGATCTCGTAGCCCCACGGCGTGAAGGTCCAGACCATGTCCCCTCCCCGGCTACGCGGAGAGCGCGGACAGGTCGATCTCGCAGAACGCCATCGGGTACCGGATGGCGAGCGCGCCGCGCTCCTCGATGCGGATCGAGACGCGGTTGTAGTTGAAGTCGTCCTCGTTGGTGTCGGTCATCTCTACGGTCAGGCCCTTGCGGGAGATGAAGGAGCCGCCCTGCTTGAAGGCGCCGACGAGTATCGTGCCCTCCTCGATGGCGGGGGTCACGACCGTGTGGCGGCCCCAGATGGGAGGATCCTCCTCGAGCTGGCCGTTGCCGTAGGCGCCGGCGAAGTAGCCGCCGCCGTAGTACTGGCCGTTGGCGTCCTTGCCGAGGCGCAGGGCCTCGTAGTCGACCGGGTTGATGACGATGGCGTCCGCGCGGAACGGGGAGGCCGTGTAGACCTTGGTGAGGCCCTTGAAGATCAGGTCGGCGACCTTGTCGCCGCTCTTCGCCGTGATCTTGCCGATGCCCGTGCGGGTCAGCACGCCCTGGATGTTGTTGCCGGACGCCGCGCCGTTGAGCAGCATGTCCTCCTTGGTGATCTCGTGCAGGTAGATGCCGCGGTTGTTGATGGAGCTCGCGAGCCAGGGCAGGTCGTCGAGCATCTCGTCGGTCTCCTTGTAGACAGCCGCGATCTTCTTGACGGGGTCGGTGACCGGCGTCGGGTCGCCGAACGTGACGCCGGGCTTCTTTGCGCCCTCGGCGGTTCCGGCCGGCGCGCCCTCGACGGACGCGTTCTCGACGAAGTAGGTCACGGCGCTGCGCGTCGTCGTCTCCTGGCCGAACAGGTCGGCCACGGTCAGGCGGCGGCGCGGGCCCTCGTAGACGCGCTCCTGGACGTCGGCGAGCGCGGAGTCGACGGCGGAGGGCTTGTCCATGACGTCGCCGGCGGCCTTGGAGCCCATGTAGGTGCCGTAGTTGACGGAGCTGCGCTGGGGCTTGCCCTTGGACTTGACGCCCATGGCGACGAACTCGCCGAGCGTGCGGGGAGCGGACTTCGCGCGCGAGCCGTCGGAGCCGCCGGCGTTCATGGCGCCGATGCCCTTGACGGTCGCGGCGAAGGCGTCTGCTGCGGACATCTTCTCCTGGACCTCGGCGATCTCCTTCGCGAGCTGCTCGCCCTCCTTGAGGGCGGCGGCGTCGCCGGCCTCGACGGCCGGCATGATCTCCTCGGCGCGGCCCTTGAGCTCGGCGAGGCGTTCCTTGAGGTTCATTCGGTTCTCCTTACCTGATGAGTTTCTTCAGTTCCTCGGCGATCGCGCGCGACTTGGCGGCCTGGTTGCCCTGAGGGTCCTCCCCGGCCTCTCCCTCGTCTCCGTCCTCGCCTCCCTCGTCATCGGGCGGCACGGAGCCGTCCGGGATGAGCGGTTTCAAGATCTCGAGCGCATCGTGCGCGGCCTCGCCGATGGACTCGAGCGCGGCGGCGGCCTTGGCGATCTCGTCGCCGTTTGCCTTCGAGATCGCGGCGCCGTACTTGCTGCGGGCCTTCGCCTCGACAATCTCGGCGTGCCCGTTCGCGGGCACGAGCACGACGGACACCTCGTAGAGCCTGAGGCGTCGCAGCTCGTTGGCCTTGCGGCCGTCCGCGAGCTCGACCGTGCCCTCGTCGAGCACGTCGAAGGCGAAGCTCATCTTGTAGAGCCTCCCCTCGCGCACGAGCTGGCGCACGCGCTGCGCCTTCGCCGAGCCGTCGAACGACGCCTCGGTGAGCAGGCCGCGCTCGTCGACCGATAGGGCCGCGATTCCGATGTTGTAGTCGGGGTCCTCCATGTTGTGGTCGTAGAGCAGCGGGACCGGCTTGCCGGACTCCGCCCACTCCCTGAGCGTCTCGTCGAACGCGTCGGGGGCGATGACGTCGCCGTAGCAGTCGGGCTCGCGGTCGAAGGTCGCTGCGTAGCCGGTGAAGCCGCCGTTCCCCTCGTCGGTCCCCGACTCGATGGGGATGTCCTTGTATCTCACTGGATGCTCCAATCTGCCGCCAGCTGCGGCGGCCTCTCGTACCAGTCGCGGATGCGCGCCTCGGTGCCGGGCGGCCTCGAGTCCTCGGCGCATCGCCTGAGGCACTCGTCGATTCCCGGGTCCATGAGGACCAGGCGGGCGCCGGCGTCGCGGTACGCGGCGATCTGGTCGGCGCTCGGGCGCGAGTGGATGACCCACGCGGGCCACCTCTTAGCCATGACGCGCGACACGGCTGCGTCGCGCGCCCTCGACGCGGTGTCCGCGACCGCCCTCGGGGCCTCGTGGTCGCGCCTCGACCCGAGGGCGCGGGCGATCGCGTCGTAGTCGACGGTCACGTCGCCGTCTCTCGCATGGGCGCGGACGTAGGTCGACTTTCCCGCGCAGGGCGGGCCGACGACTACCGTCAGCATGCGGGCCTCCCGTCTCATGGATAGGGCCGCCCGCGGGCGGCCCCTGTCTAATCTGGAATGGTCACGGTGACCTCGCACCGGCAGTTCGCCACGTCTTCGACGGGCAGCGCCGTCGAGTCGCCGGGCCAGTCGGCCCCGTTGGAGAACTTGCTGTCGATCGGGACGGTCTCTCCGTCCATGCGCCGGTGCGACGCGCGCGGGCTCGACGACGTCGTGTTCCATGTCTTCATTGCCGTCGAGGGCGCGCACTGGCGCGACGCCTCGAGCACGGACCAGCCGGCGATCGCCGTGGCGAGCGACTGGGCCTGCTGCGCGGCGCGCGAGCCCTCGGCCTTGTCGAAGACACCCTCGGGGGTCGAGCCCTCGGCGTCCTCGCCGACCTCGCCGTCGACCGCCGCCTCGAGCTGGGCGAGCGTCACGGCGTTGATCTGCGCGGCGCGCGACCGCGCGAGCGCGAGCAGGAAGTTGCGGGTCCTCGGCACGTCGTAGAGCGCCGGGTCGATGCCGAGCGCCTCGAGCGCCGACTTCGCGGCGCGCTCTGACCCCGCCATGATCGAGTCCATGAGGTCCTCGGCGAGCTCCCGGTCCCACCTCTCGGCGTCCCACCATGCGGGCTCGCCGTCCTTCCTCGCTGGCGCGGACTTCGCGCCGATGCGGGACAGGACGCTCTTGCGCTGGCGGCGGTAGAAGGCGCGCAGCGCCGACTCGTACGCCGACACGTCCTCGTCGGCGGGGTGCCCGCTCGCCTTGAGGCCGTCCGGCGCCTCGCCCGACTTGAGCGACGCGCACGACGGGCAGCCGCACGCGGGATCGTGGCCCTTCTCGGCCGGCTGCCACGGCTCCATGACGTATCCGGACTTCGGCGCCGTGTCGTTCGGGCTCGCCAGCCCGCCGACGAGCACGTTGAGCGGGACGATGAGGTCCCCTGCGGGCTCGGCCGGCATGTTCATGAGGCCGCGGGCCTCCTCACGGCTCATCCAGGGGCCGCCCACGGCCGACTGCAGGGCGCTCGCCTGCTCCTCGAAGCTGCCCTGCAGCTTCGCGCGGATGTCGAACTCGACGTACTCGGCGGCCGGCGCCCCGATCATGGGCAGGAGGTCCTTGTTGACGCGCTGCGCGATCATGGTGAGCAACGGCATGAGCGTGTCGGCGTAGAGCGATCTGGCGTTGTCCTTCGCGCTCGCGTAGGTCTGGCCGCTGCCGGGCCAGATGACGCTCGGGTTGATGTGGTAGGCGGCGGCGACGTCCTCTCGCGACAGCTGCACGCCCGCCGCCCAGTCCTTCTCGCGGGCGTTGTACTCGACGGGCTGGTAGGTCATGCCGTCCTCGAGCACGGGCGTGCCGCCCGATCTCGACCCGCCGCGCCCCCAGTTGTTCTTGATGTCCTCGCGGAAGCGCGTCGCTCCGGCCTCGGTCCAGTCGACGCCGGCGGGCCTTGCGATGTAGCCGGTGATGCGGGCCGCGTTCGCCCACACGCCGCGCCGGAACTCCTGCGCCTCCATCTGCTCGGCGAGGGTCTGCCTGAGCGACTCGACGGGCGACAGGGCGTTCGCCGGCTCGCCGGGCTTGTAGCTGCAGAACATGACGCATTGGGACGTCGGGACCGAGACGGTCGACGCCGCGCCGTCGGTCGGCCGGAAGCTCAGCTGGTCGTACGAGAAGCCGTCCGAGCCGTCCTTCGACGTGATCCACGCGGTCGGGATGAGGCGGATCTCCCAGCCCGACTCCGATGATGAGGACCGCCCGACGAGCCAGGTCGCGCGCCCGTACAGGCACCACTCCATCAGCGTCTGGTAGATGAGGTCGTATCCCGTCATCACGGGGTTCGGGTTGCGCAGCAGCAGGGGCAGCGCCCCCGTCGTGTCGCGCTCGCGGTCTGAGTCCGAGCGCCTGATGTAGCACTTGAGCGGCAGCCCCGCGACGTTCTGCGCTATGAAGTCGACCACGGTGCGCAGATGGGGCTGCTCGGCGTAGAGGTCCTCGACCGATTTGCCCATGACCCCGCGAACGGCGGCGCCGGACACGACGACGCGCGTGCCGGACGGCAGCATGGAGCGCAGGATCGATGCGAGTAGGGGCACGATCCCCTCCAATCACTAGACGACCATCATGCCGCGCTCGGCGGTGTAGGCCGATTCCTTCGTTTTCGTTTCGGGTTGTGCGGTGAGCAGGCCGAGGGCCATCGCGCACGCCATGATCGGCGAGGCGTCCTCGGGGGATGCGGTCCTGTCGAACACGAACGCACCGTCTCCGAGCCCCTTCTTCGCGGCGGTCGCGGCGGCGGCGTCGAGGACGGGCTGCGGGCGGTGCATGACGCGCACGGCGTCCGATTCCGACCCCGGCGCGCACGCGGCGACGCCGTCGTAGAGTCTCCCGCAGTAGGCGGCGAGCTCGGCGCCCTCGACCTCGTGGACCTCGGCCCCGCGGATCGCGAGCAGCTGGTCTGAGATGCTCGAGACGGGCGCTCCGCGCTTCTGGTAGGCGAAGCGCAGGTGCGCACCGGGCCGGCCGGCGCGCTCGTCGAGCCACCGCACGACCCACTCGAACCCCGCACGGCGGGCCACGACCTCGACGTGCCTGCGCCCGTCGGCGCGGACGCCGGCGACGGCGATGGACGCCCACGTCCTCTCGGGGTTGACGTCGACGCCGTACGCGAGCGGCGAGTCCTCGGCGATCTCGGAGCCGGGGTCGGTCCCCGCCTCCCATGCGCCCTCCGGGAACGGCTGCTCGCGGATCGTCTCGACCCACTGGCAGAGGTCCTCGGTTCGGAACGTCGCCTCGGGGTCGGTCGCGCAGTCCGACGCGATGACGCGCTCGGTGATCGTGCCGTAGCCCATCGACGGGTTCGCCTGCCGCCACCCCTCGCGGTCCCATTTGGACGCACCGGGGGGCGCGGACCACTCGAAGATGCCGATGAGCGGCGCGGACGCGCCCTCCTCGGCGCCGTCGTCGCCCCCGCCCATGTCGCCCACCGACTCGCACCACCCGTCCGGGTCGCCGAGCTCCTTGTGGGCGAGGTAGCGCAGGTGCCTGAGCACGACCGAGAAGCCGTCTCCGGCGTTGGACAGGCACAGGATGAGCGCGTTTGGCTTCGCGTTGGTGGTCTTGGTGACCGCGCCCCACGCGTCGAAGGTCAGGTGCTCGCGCAGCTCGTCGAGGATGACGACGTCGGCGGTCTTGCCGCGAGCTCCGCGCCTCGACGCCGCCGCCACGCGGTAGGACCGGCCGCCGGTGAGCCTGAGGTTCTTCTTGCCGTTCACCCGCACGACCTGCTCGAGCTCCTCGGCGAGCTCGTCGTTGCCCTCGACCATCTCGACGGCGCCCTCCCACGTCTCCTCGGACGTGTCGAGGTTCTGCGCGGTGCCCAGGACGAGCGACACGCCGAACACGAACAGCGCCCACAGCGTGAACACGCGGGCCATGGTCGACTTGCCGTTCTGGCGGGCGATGAGCAGCAGGATGATGCGGAAGCGGAACGTGCCGTCCGGGTTCGCCTCGAGCGCGTGGATGAAGAACCAGCGCTCCCAGGGGAACAGGTCGATGTGCAGGACGGCCTCGGCGAAGGCGATGACCGAGAAGCCGTAGCTCGTCTCGGGCGTGAGCTCCCGCAGCGGCGGCGTGTAGATCCTCGGCTCGGTGACCCCGAGCAGGTCAGCCATCGGCGCGCGGCCTCATCGGCCCGATCTCGAGCCTGAGCGACTGCAGGGCGCTCGCCTTCCCGGAGCCGTCGCCCGGCGCTTCGGCCAGCAGCTGCTCGAGCTTGTTGAGCCCGAGCACGTAGCTCTTGAACAGGGCGTTGTAGCCGTCGAACGCGGGGTTGCGGCGCTCGCCCTTCTGCCCGCCGCCGTTGTCGTACTTGATCGCGACGCCCTTGGAGCCGATCTGGCGGCGCGTCGCCTTGAGCTTGTCCGCCTGCCACAGCACCTCGACGGCGAGGTCGAGCGCCATCTGGCGCCTCGGCTCGGGCAGGTCTCCGACGAGCGCCTCGGCGGCGGAGCGCTGCTCGTCGTCCAGCTGCGCCAGCGTCTTGCGGGGCATCGCTCCACCCCCTTATTCGCTTCTGATGTTTCCCCAGTTGGCTCCCGCGCCTTCTTGACCGCGCGCGAGCCACCCCGCCCCGGGTGACCGAGGGGGGAGAGGAAGATAACCGGGCGCGACTCGGCCGCGCCCCCCAGCGGGGAGATTTCGACTCCCCTACCCTCTCGGCCCGATCACCATGCGCGGGACGGCGAGCCGAGGTCGTTGGTGTTGCCCTTCTTGCCTCGCGCGCGGTTGCACGAGCAATGAGAGGGCCTTATGTTGCCCGGATCGAACGCGAGGTCAGGCCGCGATGCGACCGGCAGCACGTGGTCGGGCTCCCATGCGTCCGGCGTGCCGGACGGGGCGCGGTAGTCAATGGGCTGGCCGCAGATCCAGCACGGCGCGTTCGCTCTGCGGTCGCGCTCGTAGAGGTTCAGCCTGAGCTTCTGCCATCGCTTCGTCCCGCGCGGGTCGCGCTCCTTCACTACGCCGTGGCGATGATGCCGGCCGTGCGCAGCGCGGAGAGCAGGCCGTTGAAGTTCTCGGCGGTGACGGTGCCGGAGGCGTCGGCCACTGCCGCCGCCTGCTTCACGCCGCCGAGGGTGCTGGTCGTCGCGGCGGGCAGGGTGTACGACCCTCCCCCTCCCCCCAGGTCCTCGGGGTCGCCGTCCGCGCCGATGAACACCACCTCGGTCACGGTGTCGGTCTGCCCGGGCGTCGGCGCGCTTGACGCCGCGATCGGGCGGAGGAACTTGGCAGCCTGGCTCATGTCCGTCCCCTTTCACGAGAGCGCCGCCGAGACCGGATGGCGTCGGCGGCGATTGAACCCATAGAGAACGGGACCGCCGCGTCGGTGCGATCGCGGCAGTCCCGTCTGTTCCTCTGGCGCCGGGCGCGCTTGCGGGCGCCCGACACACTTGTCGTTGTAGCGAACTTTACGAAATCGAGGTAAGTAAATGCAAGTCGCGGTTATCTGGGCAAACCGGATAAGATTCCGTTCTCGCGCGTTTTTCCACATTCCGGACACTTTTGACCTGCTGTTTCCCGAAAACATTTTTCACGCGTCCTTGACCTCCGCCCATCCGACGCGGTCGATGTAGCTGAAAGCCTCGGCGGCGAGGGCGCGGCACCACTGCCTGGAGCACTCCATCTCCGCAGCCGCCTCCGCCCAGGTGGACCCCTGGACGTAGTAGAGGCACACCGCGTCCGAATAGCGCGACCCCTTGAGCTTCGCGAGCCCGCCTCGGCCGTCGCGGCCGTAGAGCACCTCGGTGGCCGCGTCGATGTCCGCCTCGGCTCGGGCGACGAACGCGGCCATCCTGCCCTCCATGTCTATGCGGGAGCCGACGGCGTCCATGGGGTCGCCGCCGGCCGATGATCCGGACGATATTCCGTATGTCTGGGCGCGTGCGCCCTCCCGGGCCCTGAGCCTCTCGAGCATGGAACGGGAGCGCTCCAACCTGATGACCTCGGCGCGAACCGACTCGAAGTACTCCCTCGCCCGCATGCATCACTCCTTGGGGTAGATCGGGAACCCGTTCACCGTCATCGCGACGATGTCCGCCGCGAGGAAGTGCCCGAGCACCGCCTGCGCCTCGTCGACGAGGACCGACCGCTCGAGCGCCGTGAACTTCGCGGCGAACTCGTAGGGCGTGGCGGGCGCCTTGATGGGCACCCCCATCCGCTGCGAGAGGAAGACGAGCGAGCGCGCCATCTCGTGCGTCGGGACCACGATGCGCGCGCCGGTCTGGGCGGACGCGTTCACGAGGAAGGCGCTCTTGCCGCTCTGGCGCCCGCCCACGAAGCAGCCGGTCCCCTCGCTCATCGCTCGCCCCCGTCGCGCAGGACCGCCTTGCGTGAGTCCACCCACTTGCCGCCGCGCCCCGTAGAGCCGGGCTCGCGCACGACGATCTTCCCCTTGTGGCTCATCGCGACCACCTGCAGGACGCGACCGCCGAGCACGACCTCGTCGTCGAGGTAGATGACGCGGCCGTGCGCGTCGCGCGGGTGCGACCTGAGCAGGCGGTCGGTCTCGGTATCGTCCTTGCCCGCCTTGAAGAAGCGATCGAAAAACATGCGGTTCCTCCTTAGTAGGAAATTCCCTCGTCGTACTGCTCGGCGCGCTGCGCCTCCCGCTTCACGGTCATGAGCTCCACCTCGTCGACGCGGACCTCGATGGCCTTGCGCGGAACGCCGTCCTGCTCCCACGACCTCGCGTGGAGCCTGCCCGTCACCGCCACGCGCATGCCCTTGCGCAGGATCGGCGCGATGCCCTCGGCGCGCTTGCCGAACATCACGCAGTCGATCCAGCTCGTGTGCTCTCCGAACGAGCCGTCCGCCTGCGGTACGCGCTCGTTGACCGCGACGTGGAACGTCGTGACGGGCTTGCCCGAGCGCGTGATCCTGAGCTCCGCGTCGGCGCCGAGGTTCCCCGAGATCGAGACGATGTTCAAGCTCATGCGGACCTCCTCACTGCCTCGAGGATGGCCGCGCGCTGGTTGTGCCCGAGGCCGCGAACGCGGCGGGTCTCCGAGATGCCCAGGCTCCTCATGAGCCGCTGCGCCCTCGCGAACCCCCAGCCGGGAACGCACCGCAGCAGCGTGAACACGCGGGTCCGGCGCACGTCGACGTCTCCGGCATCGGACATCGAGAACACGTCGACGAGGTCGAGCGTGCCCTCGCGGACCCTGTCGAGCATCTCGCTGCGGCGGCGCCTGGCAGCCTTCGCGCACTTGAGGAACTCGCGGCGCTGGTTCGCCGTCAGCTTCGGGACCGGGTTGTTGATCGGCCCGCCGTTCCTACCGTTTCCCATCATCTACCTCCTGACCGTGTATGTCCCGTGCACCCCGACGCTCTTGAGCGTCTGGATGATAATCTGCGCGTGCCTGGTCGACTTCGTGTGGACCGTCTGGGCGGGGATGTCGATCACGCACGTCTTGGAGCGGTCCGCTACGTCGCGGCGGTTCCTCTCCTGGCTCGCCGCCATCGCCCTGCCCATCGCATCCATCAGCTTCGGATTCCCCTCCATCGGACCGCCTCTCACCGGATGATTCCGAATAATTGCCTCTTATCCCGCGTGGGCCTGCCGGCCCTCCCATCGGATAGCCTCCTAGACCTCGCCTTCCGCCCCTCCACGGCTTGCTCTCCGGGGACCACGACCTGTCAGCCATCTGCCACACCCCCTCGGGCGATGTCGGCGGCCCGGCCGAAAGCCTCCGCAGCCGCCGCGTCGCGGCCCGGGAGCACGTGAGCGTAGATCCTCAGCGTGGTCGACTCGTCGGCGTGCCCCATGCGCTCCGAGAGCGTCTTGAGGTCCACGCCGGCGTCGAGACACCACGTGGCGTGCGTGTGGCGCAGGCCGTGGAACGTCAGGCGCTTCGGAAGGCCGAGGCGGTCCCTCAGCTCCGAGAACTTGCCGCTCACGGTGTCCGGAGACATGTAGCGGCCGTCGAGCGTCACGAGCGGGGCGTCGGGCCCGAACGGTCCGAGCGCGCGGTCCTCGAGCGCCAGGACGCGGTCGATGACGGCGATGTCCGACTCGCGGACCGACACGTTTCGGCAGCGCCTTCCCTTCGTGATCTCGCGCCTCCAGGGCGGCCTTCCCGCGCCGACGATGACGTTGCCGCCCACGTGGACGAACGACCTGCGGCGGTTCACGTCGCGGCGGCGCACGGCGCACACCTCGCCTACGCGCATGCCCGTAACGAGCGCGAGCCACGCCGCGAACGCGTAGACGCACCTGACGGCAGACGCCTCGTCCTCGGTATCGGGAGCCATCGCCTCATCGAGCACGCGCGAGACCGTCGAGAAGTCGGCCTCGTCGAGCGACGGGGCCTCGACGCGGTCGGGCGACGGTTTGCGGACGTAGATCATCGGATTCTGCTCGCAGATCCCCGCGTCGACGAACCAGTTGTAAGCCCCGCGCAGGAAGTTGTGGCAGGCGATGACCGAGTTGCGGCATATCCCCTGCCCGCCCTCGTCCTTGGGCCTGAGCAGCGCGTTCTCGAAGCGCGCGAGGTCGGTGACCGTCAGGTCGCGCGCGATCGCCGTGCCCAGGTAGCGCCTCACGTAGTTGCGCGTGAAGAGCCTCCACTGCTTCACGGTGTTGGGGCTCGCCCCTCCCCGCTCGCGCATCTCGATGTAGTCGCACAGAAGGTCGAACAGGCGGGCGCTGCGCACGCGGCCGTCTGCGGTGAGGTGCGCCGCCCACGCGTCGGCGAGCGCCTGCGCCTCCTCGCGCGTGCTCGCGGCGGGGAAGCGGCGGTACGGCCTGATCTGGCGCCCGAGGGCGTCGAGCCCGAGGTACGGGCGGCAGCACCAGACGCCGTCCGAGTCCTTCTTGACGTCGACCCTCATGTCATCCCACCGTCTTCTTGTACTCGACCGCCACGGCCGCGATCGCCGCGACCGTCCACGCCGCGAACGCGAGGAATCCGAAGCCGGCGCCGAAGAAGATGCCGACGGCGATGGAGACCATGACGGCGAGCACGACCATGAGGACGCCGAACATGCACCCGAGGCCCGTCTGCTCATCCCTCCTGTCCATCCGTATCACCCCCTTCCTCGACCTCGTCGAAACCGTCGATGGCGTACGGGCCCGGCATCAGGTCGGTGTACGCCACCGCGCAGCTGCCGAGCTCGCCGAGGCGCGTGACGGTCATGACCGTCCCGCAGTACTCGCGGCGGTCCCGGTAGCGATCGTTCAGCACGACCCTCGAGCCGACCCCGATCACCGCCCGTCACCCCCCTCTTCGCGCGTGATCGCCGCGTTCGCCCACATGACAGCCTCCTCGAGCTTCGTCATGGCGAGCGACTTCTCGCGCGACGGCGGGCACAGCCCCTCGACCGTGACCGCGAGCGACTTCGCCTCCGAGCGAATCGTCTGGCTGCGGACCACCTGGTCGCCGGTTGGCGACTTGAGGGCGAAGTTCCTCTCGATGACCTCGATGTCCATGTCAGTCCACCTTCCTCTCCTCGCAGATCCGCGCGGCGCGGCGGGCGATCTCCGCCGATCGCTCGAGCGCCGCCTCCTTGAGCGCCTCCTTCATGCCGGGCGCGTCCTCGTCGGGGAAGCCGCGCGGGGCGTAGAACCATAGGACCACGGCGTAGCCGCGCTCGGTGCTGTACGTCCGGGGCCACTCTGCCCTCGGGGTCCACGGCCTCATCGCTCGACCATCCATCCCAGCAGGCCCATGTACTCGACGAGCCTGCGCGTCGCCGTCATGGGCATCGTCGCGCTCGCGGCGCGCCTAGAGAGCAGACCGGTGCGGACCCATGCGGTCCAGCGCCCCGTCTCGCGCCTGAGGCGCACCTTCCGGCGCCGTCCCCTCGGGTCAATCAGCCTCATGGGCAACGTCACCGCCCTCCCGCTCCTCGCGCGACACGGGGCGAAGCGCGTCCCGTATCTGGGCGGCGAGCCCGTCGAGCTCGTCGGCCGCGTCGGACGCGATGTCCGAGAGCGCGCCGTCGGAGCACCTGGAGAACTCCATGAGCTCCCGGGCCCTTTCGTACAGATCCGACGCCGTGTCCAGCAGGTCCTCGTACGCGGGTCGCTTGATCGGCTCGATCAGCGCCGCGAGCCTCGTGCACACGGCCGAAAGCGCCATCTGGCCCGGGATCTTGAGGTAGGCGTCCCCGTAGAGCGCCGTCCCGATCGCCGCCAGCTTCCCGTGGCCGGGAACGTCATCGACGGACCTCAGCGCCTCGGCGGCGCGCCAGCGCTCGGCGTCGCTGATCTTGTCACCGATGATCTCCATGCTGTCTCCTCCTTCTCGTCTCGGCGTGGTGCCTCGCGTCGTAGCGCAGATGGCACGGCGCGCACAACGCCTTCAGGTTCTCCGGCCTGCAGTCCTCGGGCCGGTGGTTCAGATGCGCCACGGTGAGCGTGTTCCGATGTGTATCGAACGGCTCGCCGGGCTTGCGGCACTGCTTGCCACACCCCTCGCATCGCCATCCCGCCGCCTCCTTGACCTCGCGGGCGATGCGGTCCCAGTCGGCGGGGTACCTATCGCGCTCCATCGGCATCGGGCACCGCCCCCTTCCCTCGCCGCGAGGCCGTCGGGGACCGGAGCCCCTTGTCCAGGCAGGCCCGGCACGTGCGCTGCCGCTCGAACTCGGGCTTGAAGGTCTCCCCGCACACGGCGCACGCGCGTGGCCGCTTCCTCACGGACGAGGCCGCCATCTTCAGGCGCGCCAGGGCGAGCACGGCCTCCGCGGTCTCCCGGTCGCTCCACTCCTGCCCCATCCGGTTCATGACGCCCGCCTCCGCGTTCGTGACCAGCAGCAGGTTCGCCGGGTCGAAGTTCCTCAGGTCGTGGTCGCAGAAGATGATCTTCGTGCCCTTGGGCTGCGGCCTGCCGTGCGCCCGCTCCCATACCAGGCGGTGCTTCGGCACCCAGTTGTCGTGCGCCTGGCGGGTCCGGGAGGGCCGGTGCGCGACCTTGACCTCGATGTAGCCGTCCCGCGTGACGCGCTCGCACCCGATGGGCAGGCGCGCGGCGTTGTGCGGCAGCTGCCCGGCCTTGAAGCGCGTGTCGCGCGTGCGCTCGATGGCCTCCGGGGTCATGAAGTCCTCTATGCGCCTTCCCTTATTCGACGGGGCGTGGCCCTTCTGGAAGCGCCCGCCGACCGTCCCGCTCCTGACGCCGCGGACCGCCTTGAAGTTCTTGATCTGCGGGCGCGTCAGCTCGATCCCGAAGCGATCCTTGAAGCCGGCGCGGATCTCCGCCTCCGAGTGCCCAGGGATGAAGGCGGTCATCCACTCGACCATGTCGGGTCGCTTGCGCCACCTGATCGCGACCGGCATCTCACGCCCCCAGCATCTTTGGCATCGCGCGGCGGTTCATGAGGCCGTCCTGCACCTGCACCGCCTTGAGCACCGTGTTGGCGTTGTCGATCGTGACCCCCGCCAGGTCGCTCACGGCCTTCGCGCGGTCCAGCTCTCGCTCAACGGCGGCCTCGTCGGCCATGTCCATGCTCATGAGCTGCCGCATCTCCGCGAAGAGGATGTCGTTCAGGCTGCCCAGGTTGGCCTGGCCCGCGCCCTTCGACTCGTCACTCGTCGACATTGCCGCCACCCTCCTCCCCGTCGCTCGAGGGCCTCCGGATGTCGGCGAAGCGGAAGCGGTCGGGCGCGATCATGCCCACCTGGCCGTCGCAGAACTCGATGACCGCGACCGGTATCGCGTGGCCGTTGTCCGCGAACTGGTAGAAGCCGTAGAAGGTGCCGTCGACGATGCCCTGCTTCGCATCGACGAGGACCGGTCTCGTGTTGCCCATGTCTGCTCCAATCTGTTGAAAACTCAGCCCCCTGTTGAAAATCGGAAAAGTTTTCAACAGAGAAAGAAGTGGCAAGAAAGAGAGGGTTTCTGGTTGAGAGGACTCCCATAGAGTGGTTTCACCCTTAAAGGGGTGAAACCACTATTGTTTTGTTTTGTCTTGTTTTGTTTTATGGTTAGCCATCGGTTTGCGAGCGGTTTCGAGTTGTAAAAACCAGTGGTTTTCGTAGTGGTTTCTCAGGTGGTTCCTACGCATCGGGGGCCTCCCTCTTCTTGCGCGGGCGCCCGCCCTTGGCACCGTTCGCGCGCTGGCGGCCGAAGTACTCGCCGTTTCGCATCATGCGCGGGCTGTAGATCTCGCCCTCGCCGTTCACGCGCACGAGCCCGATCTCCACGAGCGCCTCGATGAAGGAGCGGCAGTCCTCGACGGCCTGCAGATCGTCGAACGAAGCGCCCGAGAAGCGCAGGGCCTCGGCGACCACGTAGGCGTCGTCCTCCTCGGCCATGGGAAGGGCGTGCCCGCTCGTGGCGGCGAGCAGCTCGCACAGGAGCCACCACCGCCCGTAGCCCTCCACGCCGAAGCGGCGCACGAGCTTGCGGCACTTGATGTCGCCGCCCGCGTTGGAGTCGTGGGGGAAGAAGGCCATGGGCTCGAGCGAGCGCGCCTCGGCGTCGGTGCGCGGGTCGCAGCTAGTCACGGTCCACCTCCTCGTCGAACATGCTCCGGCGCAGCTCGATATCCATGTCCGGGTGCCTGGAGAGCAGCCAGCGCGCCATGAGCGACGAGTCGGAGTTGTTGACCGAGTACACGCGCACGGTCCCCTGGTAGTCGGTGAACGGCACGCCCACCGCCTTGTAGTGCCCCTCGTAGCGCTGGCGCTCGATGAGGTACTTCGTCGACACCCGCAGCCCGTGGGCGTCGATGGAGAGCGCCGTGAGCTCGAGCTCGCGCAGGACGTCGGGGTTCTTGCGGCACCACTCGGCGAACAGCTCGCGCCGGTCGGCGGCGCGCAGGGGCCACGGCCTCACGCGGGCGATCTCGTCTGCCATGACGGCCTCGACGGGCAGCGAGTAGTCATTCGTCCCCATCGGCCGGCTCCTTCCCGTTCAGGCGGTCGAGCAGCTTGTAGACGGCCTCCTCTATGCTCTGGCCGCACACCTCGCCCTCGATCTCGAGCGGGTACGGCGTGAGGTTCGGCATGGTCTCCAGCTCCCCGTCCGAGACGCTGGCGAACTGCACGAGCGCGCACGGCTTGCCGTCGCTGTCCGTCGCCGGCATGGCGGACAGCGCGATCATCTCGGGCGTCATGATTCGATCCCGAAGACGACCTCGTTGGCGGCGCTTGCGGCCGAGATCTTGTCGATGGCGGGCCCGTTGACGGAGCCCATGATGAGGGCACGGGCGGCGACCTTGGCCGCGGTGAGTCTCAGGGCCGGGTCCAGCCCTCTGAGGCCGGCGCCGATGGCTGACCCGAGATCGGACGCCATCTCGATGATCTCCACCGCCGAGATCTCGCCGATCGCGCCCATGACGACCTCGCCGGACTGCACGCCGAACAGAACGACCGAGTCGAGGTTCTCCAGCTCCTTGACACCCATGGCGTTCGTCTCGACGGTGACGCGCCTGATCTTGACGTCCTCGTACTTCATTCCATTACCTTCTTCCATGTGACAAACTTCGCCTGCTCGTTGGTGCTGCCGCCCGTGCGGATGCCGCACTTGGGGCACTGCAGCCTCGTGACGTCCATGCCGGTCCTCTTCTCCACGGGCGCGCACCCGCACGCCCTGCAGGGCGGCATGTCGGAGAGCTCGAGGAACCTCCCCCTCATGCGACCACCCGATCCCATGTCGTCTCGATCCACTCGTCGATGCCGCGGCGGGAGATCCTCAGGTTGCGGCGCTGCGCCCCCTTCGACTCGGGGTGCACGTAGGCGGCGAGCCTGCCGCCGAAGATCGCGCCGCGGATCGTCTGCTCGCTCACCTGGGCGTAGCGGGCCGCCTCGGCGACGGTGAGCCAGCCGTGCTCGATGTCCTTCGCGCTCACAGCGACCACACCCAGCGGAAGAAGGCCGCGAGGAGCGCGGCGAGGCCGACGTACACGGGCCACCACCCGATGACGTCGAACAGGGCGCCCAGGGCGGCGCACGCGAGCGCGGGCAGGATGCCGCTCACGGACAGGACGATGAAGACGGCGAGGAACCAGTCGCGCCAGCGCTCGGAAGGTGGTAAGATAACGGTCGACATTCGACGCGAACCGAATGCACCGCCCGCCGCGAGTTTGGTCCTCCGGCGGGCATCTTTTTGCCTACCGGACGAAAAAGCACCGGTTAAAGCAGTGGTTTCCATAGGTAAAACCTCCGGATATTCTCGAATGGAATAATTGTTCTCGACCTAGAAGGCCCCGAGGATCGCTTCGCACGAGATCACGATCATGGCCACGTCGGCCAGCAGGATCACGGCCAGGGCGATAAAGAGCGCGATGCACACGCCGTCTCCGGGCATCTCCATCTAGGCCACCTCCCTGCACGCCAGCTCGTCGAGGGTCTTGCCGAACAGGTCGCAGATCTGCTCGGCCCGGTCGAACGTGAGCGAGCGCTGCCCGTAGATCCAGCTCTTGAGCGACCCGACCGACACGCCGAGAGCCTCGGCTGTGTCCTCCGTGTTCAGCCCCGCATCGACCATCCAGCTGCGGATGCGGCGACCGACATCTGCCTTGTTCATGAAACAAACCTCCAGTCTCTTTAAGTGGCTACCAACTATTAATAGCCTCTGTCAGTGGCTTGCTTCGAACAATAGTCTCTTAGAGTGTCTATGTCAACAATATTTCTCAAAAATGTTGAAAATTAGTCTCTCTGCGTGTACTCTTATGTCAACATCAAAGCTAGGAGCACCTATGAACTTGCAGTTAATGAGGCTGAGAAAAGAAGCCGGGTTCAAGAGCCGAAAAGCATTGGCAGACGCTTTGGGTGACGATTATTCAGAGCGCAGAATCAAGTCATGGGAAGATGGAGATCGCATGCTCTCGCTTAAGCAGGCATGCGACATTGCCGACGTGCTCCACTGTTCGCTCGACGAGCTCGCCGGCAGGAGCTTCCAGCCGGCGCAGTACTCGGATCCCCGCCAGCAGGCGCTCAACTACTCGTACTCGCTGCTCGACGACAAGAGCAAGGACGACCTCGCGGGCATAGCATCGACGTTCACGGCGGACGCGTCCCGCCTAGCCGTTAAATGTGGGCAAGGTGCTGGCGATGAGGCCGAGACGGTGAGGAGGGCGGTGTAGTCGCCGCCCATTTTGCCGACGCCGGCAAAATGGTCACAAAAAACGGCCCCGCGCGGGAACTTGGCGGAACGCGCACGGGGCCAACGGGACGGATGCAAAGGAGCACCCATGGCTGATACTACCAAAAAACGCTCTAAGCTGGGCCACAAGAAGGAGGTGCGGCCCGGCGTTTGGCACATCGAGGTCAGCTCCGGGTACCGCGAGGACGGGTCGCAGCGCAAGGTCAACGGCACCGTCCACGGGACCGAGCAGGACGCGCAGGCGGAGATCTACAGGATCGCGCACCTCATGAAGCGATACGTCAGGCTCGGGTCCGGCGCGACGCTCGACGAGTACTTCTGGTCGAGCTTCGCGCCCGGCAGGAGGGCCACCACGACGCGCGCGAACGCCGAGACGTGCGAGAGCGTGTACCGCTGCCATATCGCCCCGCACTTCGGGTCCTGGAAGCTTGACGCCATAGACAACATCGCCGTCCAGCAGTGGATCTACACGCTGCCGCCGCAGAGCGCCGACACCTACGCGCGCGTCATGCGCACGATCATGAACCAGGCGCACTTCGACCACCTGATCGCGGAGTCCCCCATGGGAGACGGCTACAGCTTTAAGTACCCGCGCAAGGACCGCACGCCGCTGCCCGTCTGGACGGCATACGAAGTCATGGACTGCATGGAGCGCCTCCGGGGGCACAGGCTGTTCCCGATATGGCTCGCCATGGTCGGCGGCGGGCTGTCCAGGTCAGAGGCGCTCGGCCTCGACTGGGAGGACCTGTCGTTCGCGAGCGTGCTCGGGCTCGACGGGGAGGAGCACCACATGGCGTCGGCAGCGATCGGCCGCGCCTTCACGTCGCGGGACGGCATGAAGGACCCGAAGAACACGAGGCGCTACCGCCAGATCAGGATCCAGCCGCCGTTCTCCGACGAGCTCTACGCGGTCAGGGGGGTCGGGCCGATCTGCAAGGGCACGAAGGGCGCCCGGATGTCCGCGAACTACCTGCCGAAGGTGTGGAAGAGGCTCTTCGCGCGCGGCGGCCTGCTCGAGGGCCTGCCGTTCGTCGGCATAAACCGCATGAGGGCCACCTACGCGACGCTCATGCAGTCGGCCGGCGTCGACAGCACCGTGATCAACGCGATGCAGGGCAGGTCCCGCGACTCGAGGGTGCTCTACTCCAACTACCTCGCGCCCTACCCGTCCACGTTCGAGCACGCGGGGCGCGCCCTCACCGGCGTCTTATGCATGGGGGACGCGGCGCCGGTCCCTCAGCTGCGCGCCCTTAGCTGACCTTAGCTAACGCGGGCCGCGAAAACGAAAAAAGCTCGGGAGCTTTTTGGCTCCCGAGCTGGTCTTTCGTGGTGGGCGTTACAAGATTTGAACTTGTGACCTCTTCCGTGTCAGGGAAGCGCTCTCCCCCTGAGCTAAACGCCCGTTCAGGTGGTGCGCTCTTCAGCGCGAGGAATAATATACCGAAGCCCATCGGGTCTGTAAAGCACTTTTTCAAAAAAATTTTGCCAGCGAGAGATCGACCGCAAAACGCCAGCTCAGAAGCATGGGCTCACCCTGGCCCGAATCGCTTCGCGTACACTTCTTGCGCTCCCCTACTTATCCGAGATCGGCAGATCCTCTCCGATCTCCATGTTCTCGAACGTGCGCTCCATGAACTCGTCATCGAAATGGGTGTCAACATACACCTCGAACGGATTGCGCGGCGGCACGTCGCGATGCCGCTGGCCGGCTCGCCAGAAGCACGCGAGCGTCATGACGATGTCCAGCACCATGAAGACCGACAGCGCCCCGACGACGATCCGCTGCTGGCGCGTCGTCGGCTCGCCGATGCGGAAAATCAGCTCGGGCATGATCGCCTTGCACCACACCAGGCCGATCACGCCCCACATGGCCAGAAACCGCCATGCGATCCACTGGGTGATATGGTCCGGCAGCCCCAGATACGTCCACGACTGCAGGTCCGCGAAATGCTCCATGCTCCAACCGGCGCACTGCTCGAGCGTGCCGCCAAGGGCCGCCGAGATCAGAAAGATCTGCCACCAGGGCCGCTCGCGTACCTGCCAGAGGCACAGCGTGAGCAGCACGGCCCCCAAGCCGTACAGGGGCGAAAAGGGGCCCCATACGAGCCCCACGCGACTCTCCACGATACCGAACACGGCAAACGTGTAGATAGTCTCCAGCACGAGCCCTAAAACCGAGGCGATCAGGAAGATGATGATGTATTGGTACAGCGACGGGGTGCACGTCTCGAGATACTGGTTGCGCAGATACCGGCGCGAGTCTCGCACGAACCGGCGCTGCTCCTTGGCGAGCACCGCCCGACGCCGCCGGTGTCCAAACCGCTCGGATTCGCGCCACGACGCGCCTGCATAGACGCCCTCGTCGATCGTGCCGTCCGAGAGCATGCGCTTGAACAGGCGACCGGATCCGTGAGAATCCTGGTATTTCTGGACAAACCACCCGATTGCCCGCGCAATCAGGAAAACGAGGACGACAAAGACGAGGATCCGAAACACGACGCTCTTTCCTTCAGATGCCAACACTCAATGTAGTGCATAGTAGTGCGTAAACGGTCGGTTGAAAACTTTTTCAGATTTCCCCTTGCGAAGTCTTTAGAATTCGCGTATATTACTTTCTCGCAAGCGGACATGGCTCAGTTGGTAGAGCACAACCTTGCCAAGGTTGGGGTCGCGGGTTCGAGCCCCGTTGTCCGCTCCATCGCATGATTCGGGCCGGTTTTTCAAATCGGCCCTTCTCATATAGACGGCGAAGTGGCCAAGTGGTAAGGCAGAGGCCTGCAAAGCCTTTACCCCCGGTTCGAATCCGGGCTTCGCCTCCAGACCGTCACAGGGGCCCCGCGCGGGCCCCTTTTTCGTAAGCCCGTAAGCTCGGGCCCATCTCGCTGTCCTATATGCAGAACATCTGGGCCGCCTCGGCGCCCCTCTCGCCCAGAACCCCCTTCGTTCATACGAACCATCTTGCCGGCGTCCGCAGGCGCTCGGGCGGGCTTCCTATGCAGCGGGCTTCAGGAGCTTGATCAGGCGCACGAGCGTGCCTCGCGCGTCCTCGCGACGTCTCACCTCGACGCTGTCGACAAGCATGCGCATGAGCTTGATGCCCCGTCCGCGCTCCTCGCTCTCATCGGGCTCCTCGTCCGCCGCGATCTCGAAGCCCTGGCCGCTGTCGCGCACCTCGACGACCACGCGGTCGGGGTAGGCCGCGACGAGCATCATGCACCCCTCGCCCCCGTTCGCATGGTCATAGGCGTTGGACAGCGCCTCGCCCGCTGCCAGCGCCACATCAAAACGGTCGCTGTCGTCCATGTGCAGGGCCGAGATCATGTCTGATACGCGATGGCGGTAGTACCCGAGGTTCTCGACGCCCCGCTGGATGGAGATGCTTTTGCTCCACAGGGGCATGACACCGGGCTTCAGCAGCGGGACCGGAGGCCGGGCGGCAGCGGTCACGTGCAGCGCGTCGATCAGGCGCGCGATCTGCATGGAGCGCGTCACCCCAGGAGACGTGTTGACGAGCGAGAGCAGGCCGCCCATCTGCGCGAGTCTTCGCGAGCGGGACAGCAGGCACGCGAGTCCCGAGGAATCGATGAACGTCACGCCCTTGCAGTTGACGAGGATACGCCGAACGCCGGAAGCGACCAGCGCGTCGATCTGATCGCGCAGGGACGCGACCGTGCTGATATCGATATCGCCGGTCGGGGTGATCACCGCTATGTCGTTCCACTCGTTCATACGGTCATGGTTCCCCGCACGGGCGCGCTCTATTCACCACCGCAGGCGAAAGGCGCGATGGCGTCCGCGCATCGCGGTCACCCCGGGCGCAGGCCCCCGCTCATTCATGAATCAATAGAGCCGGTTTTATCGTTTGCCCAGGATTCGCTGCCTGACACCCCCGTTCATTCATGAATGAACGGACCGGGCTCCCCGGAAACGCTGGTCGAAGCGTCCCATCCCGGATCGCCCCGCGCCGTTCACCCTCATCGAACGTACGCATACGGCACGCCGCCCCGTCGAGAGTACGCCATAGGCACGTTTTTCGCTCGAAAACGTGCCTATGGCGTACCGTCGACGGGGCGGTGTGACTATAGCGTACTCTCGATCGTCCCGTCCGCTATGCCCTGCGCCCGGGCCTGGACCGGCACCGGCACAGGGATCAACGTCTCCCTAGCCGTCAGTCCCGCCCACCGTGTCGAAGCGCAGCGCCACGAGCGCGATATCGTCATCGAGGGCCGATCCGCTGAATGCGTCGAGCTCGGCGAGCACTTCCTGGCACAGCCCCTCGACCCCGTTGACCGACGCGCGCAGCAGCACGTCGAACAGGCGGCGCTCCCCGAAGAACTGGCGGTCGGCGCTGCGGGCCTCGATGGCGCCGTCGGTGTACATGAACAGGATGTCACCCGGCGAGAACGAGAACACGCCTCCCTCGTACACCATGTTCTCGAACGCCCCGACCACGCCCGACTGCACGGACAGCAGCTCCATCTCGCTCGCATTCGACGCATCCTGCGCGCCTGGGTGACCGGGATGGATCAGCACGGTCGGCGGATGGCCGGCGGAGCAGTAGGCGGCCGTGCCGGTGCGCAGATCGATCTTGGCCACGAACATCGTCGCGAACGTCTCCACGCGCGAGAAGCTCATGAGCATGCTGTTGAGCGACCGGACCATGTCGCGCGGGTTGGCCCCCTCCCACGCGTACGCCGTAAGCGCCGTCTTGACGAGCGCTGACATCGACGCCGCCTCCACGCCCTTGCCCGACACGTCGCCGAGGATCATGACCGCGCGGTCGTCCGGCAGGCGGATGAGCGTGTAGAAGTCGCCGCCCACGAGAGCCTGGCGGGTGGCGGACGAGTAGAGCGAATCGGCCGTGATGCCCGGCACCTGGCCCAGGCTGTTGCGCATGCCGACCTGCAGCGTCTGGGCGATGCGGCGCTCGGAGTTCGTCTGGCGCAGGCCGTGCGTCATGATCTCGATATCGTGCGCCAGACGCACGAGGTAGTCGTATTCGATGTCGTCGATCGGCTCCTGCGTGCTGTCGCGCAAAAGCAGCATCATGAGCGGCACGCCGTCTGCGTAGCCCGCCTCCTCATGGATCTCGTTGCCCTCGCTGTCCACCACGCCGGGCGGCAGGCTCTCGCGCAGATCGAAGAACACGCCCTGGCTAGGCAGGCCCCGCGACGCCAGCCACTCCCCCGCCCAGGTCGTCTGGTCCACGCGCACCAGCCGCACGGTCTTGAGGTCCTCGGGCGAGGTCGACCAGGCGCTCTGCTCGCGCACGAACGACATGCGCGCCGCCGGGTCCACGCGCGCGGCGGGGGTGGTCGTGGAGAAGAACATCTCCTCGATCGAACCGGGCAGGCACACGCGGCTGCCGCCCTCGAAATCGATGTAGTAGCAGCCGTGCTCATGGTCGTACGGCACCGCGCAGGTCCTGCACTGCAGCACGCGGTGCACCTCTTCCGAGACGGCGCGCCAGACGGACGCGTGGTCGCCGTCCTGCCCGAAGATGAACTCGCGCATGCGGTTGAGCGAGCGCGTGAGCTCCTCGGTGCGCTGGGCGCGCAGGCTACTCGCGAGGCTGACGAGCTCGATCGACAGGTAGTCGCAGATGACCTCGAGCACGCGGGCGTCGAGCGAGCGTGGGCGGCGCGGGCGCTTCCAGCCGAGCTCCAGGATGCCCAGGACCTGCGTGCCGAAAAACACCGGCACCGCGATGAGCGTCCGGTACGGCGGCACGTTCTCCACGCGCAGCTTCGTGCTCACGTGCGTATCGATGTCGTAGAAGATGCTCGACTCGATGCCCTGGCCGTAGGCGGCCGGCGCGATGGTGAGGTTGCAGGGGCGTTGCTCATGCAGAACGTAGGTGGGGATGCCCGCGCCGTACGGGATGAACTCGGGCACGTAGTCGCGCGCCAGCCCGTAGCTGATGCCGCGCAGCTTGAACCCGCCGCTCTCCGAGAAGTAGATCGACGAGCCGTCCGCGTCGAGCGTCTCGACGATCTTGTTCAGCACCGCGTCCAGAAGCGAGGGAAGGTCCTTGGAGCCGGCGGCCGTCATGATGACCGACAGCGTGCCCGAAAGCCGTCTGTTGACCGCCTGGAGCTCCGAGAAGAGCCGCTGGGTCTGCCGGTCGTGGGAATACTGCTCCTCGAGGCTCCTGATGACCACGAGCACGCGATGCGCAAGCATGCCGCCCATGCCGAGCGAGCGCGGCGACACCTCGGAGGCGCGGACGCGAACGGGGATGAACGAGCCGTCGAGCAGTTTGAGCATGCACGTGTTGTCCTCGCCGTCGAGCGAGAACGGCAGCCTGTGGCCGCCCGCGCGCTCAAACAGGTTGCTGTAGAGCAGGTCCTTGATGTCTTGACCGACGATGCCCTCGCGCTCCTCGATCACCAGCGCGCTCATCTGCTCGTTCACATGGAGCACGGTTCCGTCGAGACTGCAGAGCGCCACCGCGTCGCTGGTCAGCTCGACCAGACGGGCGAGTTCGGCAAACTCCTCACCGACCATGGATTCCATGCGCACCTCCGATCCGGCGGACGCGAAGCGCCGCCCAGAACTTGTATCGCAGTATAGTCGACTTGGTCGATCGGTAACAAAAAAGCCTCCCGAAGGAGGCTTGACACTCGATGGTGTCGGAGGCGGGACTTGAACCCGCAAGACCGAGAAATGGTCACTAGCACCTCAAGCTAGCGCGTCTGCCAATTCCGCCACTCCGACTTGCCTTTCAGCGAGAAAGATATTAACCCAAAGTCTCCCGCACGTGCAAGTACTTTTTTGAGAAATTTGGAAATGATTGCACGAGCCGTACAGTTCCGCAGGTCACAGGCTATTTCCTGCGTCCAAGACGCAGGGCCCCATCAGTCCGCAAGCTCCGCCTCCCCCAGATGGGCGAAGCCGTCGGCATCGATATGGAGCTGCTCGATGCGCTGGTTGCCCACATAGGCATAGCTGCCGAACAGATACGGGATGACCGGGCAGTCCTGCGCGACGATATCCTCCGCCTCCTGCAGCCTGCTCGTGCGCTCCCCCTCGCTTCCCGTCGACCGCGCCTCGTTGATGCAGGTGTCCACCTGCTCGTTCGCATAGCGGGAGAAGTTGTACGCGCTGAGCGACGCCGAATGGAACAGCGGGTACAGCACGTTGTCCATGCTGGCGAAATCGCACGACCAGTCGTAGCGCCCCAGCATGAACGAGCCGGAGCGGTAACGGACGTAGAGGTCCTCGAAGGGCAGCTCCTCGAGCTCGCAGGCGATACCCACCGCAGAAAGGCTCTCGGCGATCTGCTCCATGGCGTTTCTCTGCCCGCTGTCCTCGCCGTAGGTGATCGTCAGCGTGACGTCGCGCGCGCCGCCCGCACCCGTCGGGTACAGTTCGTCGAGCAGCTCCTCGGCCGCGTCGTTGTCATGGACGCAGTACGGCCAGGCACCCTCGCGGTATCCGGGGACCACGGGCGCGACGATGCCGTCGGCGGGCATCCGCGCATCGCGGTAGACGCGCTTGGAGATGCCGTCGCGGTCGATGGCGAGCGAGATCGCACGGCGGAAGCGCACATCGTCCAGCGGGGCGACCGAGGTGTTGCAGACCAGATACGACACGACCGGCGACACGCCGAGCACGCAGCGGCGTCCCGACGTGATCCTCAGACGCTCGTCGTCGGAGGACTTCCAGCTCGCCGCGTTGGCGTCGACGCTCTCGATCGGGCACGGCGCCAGCGTGGCGTCGCCGGCCTCGTAGGCACGGTACGCGTCGCCCACGCTGTCGTAGAACGTGAAGCGGACCGTGTCGATCGTCGTGACGGTGCCCGCGTAGTCGAGAAAACGGGACAGCTCGATCTGCGCGGACTGGCCGTCCCACGCCTCGGTCATCTTGTAGGGACCGTTGCCCACCGGCATGCGCGAGAACGCCTCGGCGTCCGCGTCGGCATCGTCCGGCACGGGCACCAGGCAGTGGTGCGCGCACACATAGGGGAAGTCGGCATAGGCCGACGACAGGCGGACCACAAGCGTGCGGTCATCGGGGCAGGTGATGCCCGACAGCCCGCTCGCGCGCCCCTCGCGCAGGTCCTGATAGCCTTCGACGAGCGAGAGCAAAAAGGAGACGTTCGAGGCGCCCAGCACCCCCGCGGCGGCACTCGACGGATTGGCGATGCGCTCCCATCCGCGCTTGAAATCCTGCGCGCGGACCGCCTCGCCGTTATGGAAATAGGCCTCGCGGATGGTGAAGGTGAATTCGCGCTGGTCCTCGGATGCCGTGTAGCTCTCGGCGGCAAGGCAGGTGAGCACGCCGTATTCGTAGTCGTAACGCATGAGCGGATCGAACAGCTGGAAGCAGATCTGGGCGCCCGCCTCGTCGACGGCGTTGAACGGGTCGATGCACAGCGGCTTGACCGACGAGACGGCGATGGCACCCTCGCGCGGGTCGCCGCCCTCGAGCTCGGCGGACCCTTCCCCGCCCCTCAGATCCGTGCACCCCGCAAGCGCCAGAGCGCCCGCCGCGGCTATCGTCGCGCGCAGCAGATCCCGACGGCTCATCACACGAATATCCGATCGCATAGAGGCTCCTCACTCAAGGTTTTGGACATTGTAGCAATTCGCGCGCACCTCCACCGAACCCCCTATCATCGGGCCGCACGGCCCACGCGCGCAAGATGGCGCCCCGCGGCGACCGCCATCAAAAAGGCCCCGGCTTCTTCAGCCGGGGCCTCAAGAGACCTGGACAGGCGTGCATCGATCCTAGAGATCGATATGGGACTCCTTGATGGGGTACGGGGCCGCGAAGTGGCACGCGCAGAAGTGCCCGGGCTCAACTTCCTTGAAGTCGGGCTGCTCGGCGCCGCAGATCTCCTTGGCGATCGGGCAGCGCGTGTGGAAGCGGCAACCGCTCGGGGGATCGATCGGCGAGGGCGGGTCGCCCGCGAGGATGATGCGGCGGCGGGACTTCATCAGGTCGGGGTCCGGGATGGGGGCCGCCGACAGGAGCGACTGCGAGTACGGATGATGCGGCTCGGAGTACAGCGTCTTCCAGTCGGAGAGCTCCACGATCTTGCCGAGGTACATGACGGCCACGCGGTCGGAGATGTGCTGCACGACGGACAGGTCGTGCGCGATGAACAGGTACGCCGTGCCGAACTGCTTCTGGAGCTCCTTCAGCAGGTTCAGGACCTGGGCCTGGATGGACACGTCGAGCGCGGAGACCGGCTCGTCGCAGATGATGAGCTTGGGATGCAGCGCGAACGCGCGGGCGATGCCGATACGCTGGCGCTGGCCGCCGGAGAACTCATGCGGGTAGCGGTTGATATGCTCCGGGTTCAGGCCGACGATGTCGAGCAGCTCGCGCACGTACTTGTTGCGCTCGGATGCGCTGCGGCCGTCGCCGTGGATCTGCAGCGGCTCGGAGATGATCTCGCCGATCGTCATGCGGGGGTTCAGGCTCGCGTACGGATCCTGGAAGATGAACTGCATCTGACGGCGAAGGTCCTTGAGCTCGCGCTTGCTCATCTTAGAGACGTCGCGGCCCTCGAAGTAGACCTTGCCCGACGTCGGCCGCGTGAGCCTCATGATGGAACGGCCCGTCGTGGACTTGCCGCAGCCGGACTCGCCGACCAGGCCCAGCGTCTCGCCCGGCATGATCTCGAAGCTCACGTCGTTGACGGCAGAGACCTTCTTGGCGAAGCGGCCCGCGAACACGCCGGACTCCGCAGGGAACTCCTTGCACAGATGCTCGACCTTGAGCAGAGGGGTGTTCTCAGCCATTTATGCCTCCTTCTTCTCGGTCGAGGCGGCCTTCTGGCGCGCTGCCAGGTCGGCACGCGTGCGGGAGTTCTCGGGCGCGAACTTGAGGAAGTTCGGGTCGTCGGCGAAGTGGCACGCGGAGTAATGGCCGGTCTCGGTCGTGATGTGGCCGGGGACCTTCTCGTGACAGACGTCGACGGCATACGGGCAGCGCGGGGCGAACGGGCAGCCGCTCGGCAGGTTCACGAGCGACGGCGGGTTGCCCGCGATAGGGGTGAGCTCCTTCTTCTCCTCGAGCGCGTGGTCGGGAATGGAGCGGATGAGGCCCCAGGTGTAGGGATGGCGGGAGTCGTAGAAGATCTCCTCGGCCGTGCCGAACTCCACGGGACGGCCCGCGTACATGACCATGATCTTGTCGGCCATGTCGGCCACGACGCCCAGATCGTGCGTGATCATGATGATGGCGTTGCCGTTCTTCTGCTGCATCTCCTGCATGAGCTCGATGATCTGCGCCTGGATGGTCACGTCGAGCGCCGTGGTGGGCTCGTCGGCGATCAGGATGTCGGGGTCGCAGGCGAGCGCCATAGCGATCATGACGCGCTGGCGCATACCGCCGGAAAACTGGTGCGGATACTCGTTCACGCGCTTCTCGGGCTCGGGGATGCCCACGAGGTCGAGCAGCTCGGTGGCGCGCTTGAGCGCCTCGGCCTTGGAGTAGCCGCGGTGCAGGCGCAGGCCCTCGCCCACCTGGCGGCCGATCTTGTAGACCGGGTTCAGGGAGGTCATGGGGTCCTGGAAGATCATGGCGATGTCGTTGCCGCGGATATGCTGCATCTCCTCCTCGGACATCTCCAGGATGGAGTGGCCGCGGTAGCGGATGTCGCCGCCCTCGATCTTGCCCGGGGGCATCTCGATGAGGCCCATGATGGTCATGTGCGTCACCGACTTGCCGGAGCCGGACTCGCCCACCACGCCGAGCGTCTCGCCGCGGTCGAGCGTGTAGGACACGCCGTCGACCGCGTGGACGATGCCGTCTTGGGTATGGAAGTACATCTTGAGGTTGTCGACCTCGAGCAGGTGCTGGCCCTCAGGAACCGGCTGCTCCTTGAGATCGACCCAGTCGTTCTTACGCTTTGCCATTATGCATCCTTCATCTTGACGTCGAGGGCGTCACGCAGGCCGTCGCCGAGCAGCGTGAACGCAAGCACCGTGGAGAGAATCGCCAGGCCGGGCAGGACCATGAGCCAGGGCTCGGTCTGCAGGTACTGCTGGCCGGACTGGATCAGCGTTCCCCACGAGGGATCGGGCGGAACGACGCCCATGCCGAGGAACGACAGCGCGGACTCGGTCAGGATGGCGCCGCCGATGTTCATGGTCGCGTAGACGACGATGGAGGCCACGGAGTTCGGGAAGATGTGGCGGGCGATGATACGCAGATCGGAAGCGCCCATGGCGCGCGCCGCGTCGACGTAGTCGTTCTGCTTGACCGACAGGATCGCGGAGCGGAACACGCGCGCGATGCTCGGCCAGCCGAGAATGCCGATGGCGATGAACACGTTTTGGATGCCGTTGCCGATGACCGCAATCATGGCGATGACGAACAGCGTGTAGGGGAACGCCAGGAAGATGTCGGCCAGACGCATGATGATGGTGTCCCAGATGCCGCCGTAGTACGCGGCGATGGCGCCCATCACGAGGCCGATGGCGGTGGAGATGCCGGTGGCGACCACGCCGACGGTCAGAGAGATGCGCGCGCCGTAGATGACGCGGGACAGCACGTCGCGGCCGAGGGTGTCGGTGCCGAACGGGTGCTCGAGCGACGGCGGGAGGCGCGACTCGGCGGCCATGTTGGCGGCCGTCGCGTTCGGGTCGCCCAGGACCTGGGGCACCCACAGGTCGGCGGAGAGCGCGATCACGATGATGAACAGGATCCAGATCGCGGCAATCACCGCAAGCTTGTTCTTCTTCAGGCGTCCGAGCGCGTCGCCCCACAGGGTGCGGGACTTGCCGCTATCGGCGGATGCGACGCCGCCGTGCTCGACGGCGATGGAATCGGCATACGCCTGTGCGTCGGGACGCGAAACGGGGTAATTCATATGCGCTGCCTCCTAGCCCTCGTTCTTAGAGCTGCCGAGCCTGATGCGCGGATCGAGGAAGGCGTAGCTCACGTCTACGATAAGGTTGATGACCATGACCACCACGACGATGACCGTGACCGAACCCATGACGATGGGCCAGTCGCGCTGGGTGATGGCGACGTAGGTCTCGCGGCCGATACCGGGCCAGGAGAACACAGTCTCGGTCAGGATGGCGCCGGCGAGCATGGCGCCGAAGTCCATGCCGACGTAGGTGACGACCGGGATGAGCGCGTTTTTGAGAGCGTGCTTGCGGATGATCGCGCCCTTGGACAGGCCCTTGGCCTTGGCCGTGCGGATGTAGTCCTGGTTCATGACGTCGAGCAGCTGCGAGCGCATGATGCGCGCGGTGTAGGCCGTCGACACGGAGGCCAGGGTGATGGCGGGAAGGATGTAGTACATCCAATCCGGGTACAGGGCGCGCGGTCCGGCGACGCCCGAGATCGGCAGCGACACGGCGCCGCCCGTGACACCCTTCAGCCAGATGCCGAAGATGAGCTGGAGCAGCATGCCGAGCCAGAAGGCGGGCATGGCCACCAGCAGGGACGTGACCAGGGTCACCAGGACGTCCCAGAACGAGTATCGTTTGATCGCCGATATGATGCCGGCGCCGATACCCACTATCGCCTCTATCACGATGGCCACGAGCGCCAGCTGCACCGTGTAGGGATACTTCTGCAGGATGATGCTCGAGACCGGCGTACCGCGCTGGTACGAGGTGCCGAGGTCACCCTGGAGCAGATCGGTCAGATAGTTGACGTAGCGCTTGGGCATGGACGTCGGAATCGTGTCGCCGTTCTCATCGTAGATGATGTTGCCATCGGCGTCGGTCTCGATAAGACCATGGGCGGCACGGATGTTCATCTCCGTCGTCGGATCGAGCTTCCTCTCACCGGCGATCAGCTTGATCGGATCGCCCGGCACGACGTTCTGCATGATGAATAGAATCAGCGTCACGCCAAGGAAGACGGGGATGAACTGTAGGATTCGCTTGGCGATGTACTTGATCACAGCGATACCCTCCCTCATCTGGTTCTTACAGCGCGCCGCGGCACAGCTCATCGACCCCTGTCGCGGCGAAATTACAAGTATAGGGCAAACACTGCATCAAGCGAAAGTACAACGTGTTAGCTACAGGGGTCTAACACAACAAACAGGACACCGCCACATTGACGGTGTCCTGTTTAACATCACATGTGCTGGATTTTACCCATGCGTTTCATGCAACTAGGCGAGCTCAGCAGTCTCGAAGTGCGGGATGGTCTGAGCGTCGTAGTTGAAGCTCGCGAGGCGATCGGTACCAACGTAGTTGTGGGCGTAGAACATGATGGGGATGACCGGCATGTCGTTGCCGATGGTAGCGCAGATCTCGCGATAGGCGGCCTTGCGCTCCTCCTCGTCGTTGATCTGACGGGCGGCCAGCAAGGCGGCGTCGACATCGGGGTTGTTGTACGGGCCGTAGTTGTTGTCCGCGGTGCTGAAGAAGTTCGGGTACAGGAAGTTGTCCATGGTCGGGTAGTCAGCCGTCCAGCCGAGGCGGGCGAGCTGGAACTGACCGGAGGACAGGTTGTTCAGGTAGGTGGCCCACTCGGTGGTGTTCTGGGTCACCGTGATGCCCACGGCCTCGAGGTCGGCCTGGATGGAGGACATGATGTCCTCATGACCGCCGTCGCCGTTGTAGTCCAGCGTCACGTTGATGCCACGGGAGCCGTCCTCGCCCGCGGGGTAACCGGCGGCGTCGAGCTCCTCGGCAGCCTTCTCGGGATCGTAGGCGCAGGCGGCCCAGACGTTCTGCTCGTTGTCGTCGATGGACAGCGGCATGATGGAGTTGGCCGCCTCACGATAGCCCTCGTACAGGGTGTCGACGATGTTCTGGCGGTTGATGGCGTAGGAGATGCCGCGACGGACGCCGGCGTTGGAGAGCACCGGGTCGTTGAAGTTGACGACCAGGTAGTAGGTGGACAGCTCGGTACCGGTGAGGCACTGCTTGCCCGGGGTGACGGTGAAGCCGTCGTCGGACAGGCCGTACTGGTCGATGGTGTCCTGGATCTGGCCGGTGGGGATCATCGCGAAGTCGATGGAGCCGGACTGCAGCTCACGGAAGGCGACGTCCGGGTCGGCCTGGATGGAGAAGTACACGCCGTCGAGCTTGGGCGCCTCGCCGTAGTAGTCGTCGAAGCGGGAGACGGAAATGTACTGGTTGTGCTGCCAGGCCTCGTCCATCTTGAAGGGGCCGTTGCCGATGGGCTGCTCGAGGAACGACGCGGGGTCGTCGAGAGCGGCCTGCGGAACGGGCACGAGACCCGGGTGGCAGCAGACGGCCACGAAGTCGCCCATGGGGTCGGTCAGCTGGACCTGGAAGGTCAGCTCGTCGGGGCAGGTGAGGCCGGTGATCTCGGTGGCCTCGCCGGCAGCCATCTCGGCGTAGCCGGCGACAGGGGCCAGGTGGTAGCCGATCTCGGACGGGGCAGACATGGTGCCGTCGGCCAGGCGCTCCCAGCCGCGCTTGAAGGAAGCGGCGTCAACGGGGTCGCCGTTGTGGAAGGTCATGCCCTCGCGCAGATGGAAGGTGTAGGTCAGGCCGTCCTCGGAGACCTCGGGCAGGTCGGTGGCGCACATGGCCTTGGGCTCGTTGGTGTCCCAGTCCCAAGTGACCAGGCCGTCGAACACGGCGCGCACGACCGCGGTGCCCTGGTTCTCCTGGGCGTTGTACGGGTCGATGTAGGCGGGCTCGGACAGGTAGAAGCTCATGACGTTGTCGCCCGAGGCGCTGCTGTCGGTAGCGGTGCCGGAGCCGGAGCTTGCGGTGTTGCCGCCGTTGGAGCAACCGGCAAGCGCAGCGAGTGCGCTGGTAGCGAGAGCGCTGCCCACGAAGGCGCGACGACCCATGGGCTTGTTGAAGATTTCAGCCATGCCATCCTCCTTAAAACAGTTCAGAAGCGGGACCTGTGCGGTCCCTCCCCTACGACGCGATCATAAGCGGGGTGCTCAGGCTGTGATTGCACCCCTGACGCGATGGTCCCTAATGTACCGCAACTTTTGCATAATAAAGTGCTCAATTTGGTTCAATCCGAGATTTTCTTTAGCAAACCGGAGCATTCGCAGGTCACATCTGCATACTTTTAGAGGTTTGTAACATTTCTGTAACCTATAGCTCCATACGCTTGAGGACGGTGCCAAGAAAAAAGCCGCCTGGCGTTTTTCCAGGCGGCTCGAATGCAACTTGTTTTCAATCGTCCCTTAGATGCCCACGATGCCCTGCGGGAAGAAGAACATCGCCAACACGATGCAGATCGCGAACACGACGGCAACGATAACCGTTAGTTTGTCGAGATTCTGCTCCATGATGCCGGTCGCGGCGCTGGAGTTGTATAGCGAGCTGGCGATCATGTCGGAGACGCCGGTGCCCTTGCCGGAGTGCATGAGGACGAGCGCGATGAGCGCGAGCGTGGACAGTGCCCACACGATGAACAGGATGATCTGGAACGGACCCATGAGTCGTAATCTCCTTCTACGTACGTTCGAACAGTCCGTATGGTACCACACCTGAACCCGCCGCACGCAATCGCCACGGGTTAAGGGGCTGAAACGAACCCGTCCCCAACCAACCCCTAAGCAGAAGGGGGTCGCCAGCAGACGCTGACGACCCCCTTTCGGATCGATGGGTTGGAACGAACCCGTCCCCAACCGACCGTCTACTCGGTGGCGAGGATGCGGCCGGTCATTTCGGCCGAGGGCTCCAGGCCTGCGAGGGTGAGCATCGTCGGGGCGATGTCGGACAGGCGACCGTCCTCGATGCCGGTGAGCTTGGCGGCCGGATCGACCACGATGAACGGCACGCGGTTGGTGGTGTGCGCCGTGAACGGGTGCTTCACGCCCTCGGCGTCGACATCGAACATGTGATCGGCGTTGCCGTGGTCGGCGGTGATGAGCGCGAAGCCGCCCTTGGCGAGGATGGCCGGGATGACCTTGGACAGACCATCGTCAACAGCCTCGACCGCCTTGACGGCGGCGTCGAACACGCCGGTGTGGCCGACCATGTCGCAGTTGGCGTAGTTTACGATATAGAAGTCCGCGCGGTCCTCGTTGATCGCCTCAACGAGCTTCTCGGTGACCTCGGGCTCGCTCATCTCGGGCTGCAGGTCGTAGGTGGCTACCTTCGGCGAGGGCACGAGCACGCGCTCCTCCCCCTCCTTGGGCTCCTCGACGCCGCCGTTCAGGAAGAACGTGACGTGCGCGTACTTCTCGGTCTCGGCGGTATGCAGCTGCTTCAGGCCGGCCTGGGCGATGACGTCGGCAAGAACGTTCTCGGGGAACGTCTTGGGGAACGCCACCTCGACGTTCTTGAAGGTGTCGTCGTACTCCGTCATGGTCACGAAGTGCGAGAGCTTCGGCGCGACCTTGCGCTCGAAACCGTCGAAGTCGGTCTCGGTGAAGGCGCGCGTCATCTCGCGGGCGCGATCGGGACGGAAGTTGAAGAACACCATGGCGTCGCCGTCGCGCACGCCCTCGTTGTGGCAGGCGAACGGCTCGATGAACTCATCGCCGCGCTCATCCTTCTCGTAATAGGCGCGGACGCCCTCGACCGGATCGGTCTCGGTGTCGGAGGGCAGCGTGATGACGTCGTAGGCGCGCTCGACGCGCTCCCAGCGGTTGTCGCGGTCCATGGCCCAGTAGCGGCCGGAGACCGTGGCGATGCGGGCGTCGACCTCGGCGTAGGCGGACAGCGCCTCGAGGTTCTGCTTCAGCGTCTCGATGTAGCCTGCACCGGAGTGCGGGTCGACGTCGCGGCCGTCCATGAAGCAGTGGAAGCGGATGCGCTTGACGCCGTGGATGGCGGCGATGGCCGACAGGTTCTCGCCGTGGCGCTGCATGGAGTGGACGCCGCCCGGGGACACGAGGCCCAGCAGGTGCAGCGTGCCGCCGTTCTTGGCGACGTCGTCCATGGCGTGGGCCAGCGTCTCGTTCTCCTGGATGGAGCCGTCCTTGATGGAGTTGTTGATGCGGCTGAGCTCCTGGAAGACGATGCGCCCGGCACCGATGTTCAGATGGCCGACCTCGGAGTTGCCCATCTGGCCGTCAGGCAGGCCGACGTCCTCGCCCGAAGCGCCGAGCGTGGTGTGCGGGTAGTGCTCGTACAGGCTGTCGAGAAACGGCGTGTTCGCGGCAGCGACGGCGTTGTCGGAGCCCTCAGGGGCCAGGCCGCAGCCGTCCATGATCACGAGCAGGGCAGGAAGATGCTTGGGCACGGTCTACTCCCCCGCCTTCTCAACCATGGCGGCGAAGTCAGCGGCCTTGAGCGAGGCGCCGCCCACCAGCGCGCCGTCGACGTCCTCCTTCTCGAGGAAGCCGGCGATGTTGCCGGGCTTGGCGGAGCCGCCGTACAGCACGCGGATGCCCGCGGCGGTCTCGGCGCCGAAGACGTCGACGAGCGTGGCGCGGATGGCGCCGCAGACCTCCTGGGCGTCGTCGGCCGTGGCGGTCTTGCCCGTGCCGATGGCCCAGATGGGCTCGTAGGCGATCACGTACTTGGAGGGATCGGTGATCTCGAGGCCCTCGGTGTCCTTCTTGATCTGGTCGACGACGAACTCGACGTGCTTGCCGGCCTCGCGGACCTCAAGCGACTCGCCGCAGCACGAGATCGGCGTGATGCCGGCGGCCATCAGGGCCTTCGCCTTGCGGTTGACGTCCTCGTCGGTCTCGTGGAAGTAGTCGCGGCGCTCGGAGTGGCCGATGATGCAGTAGGTGGCACCGGCGCTCTTGAGCATGTCGCACGAGGTCTCGCCGGTATAGGCGCCGGAGGCCTCCCAGTACACGTTCTGGCCGCCAAGCGCGATCGGGGCGGCCTGGATGCGGTCGTTGACCGTAGTCAGGTCGACGGCCGGCGGGCAGACGACGACCTCGACGCCCTCGGGGACCTCGGGCAGGGCGCAAGCCAGCTCGTCGGCGAGCTTGGCGGCGCCGGCCACGTCGTTGTTCATCTTCCAGTTGCCTGCGATGAGGCGGGTGCGGTTACTCGGCATCGTTCAGAGCCTCCACTCCGGGAAGGGCCTTGCCCTCGACGAGCTCCATGGAGGCGCCACCGCCGGTGGAGATCCAGCTCATCTTGTCGGCCAGGCCGAACTTGTTGATAGCGGCCACGGAGTCGCCGCCGCCGATGATCGAGGTGCAGTCGGAGTCGGCCACGGCGCGCGCGACGGCCTCGGTGCCATGCGCGAACTGGTCCATCTCGAAGACGCCCATGGGGCCGTTCCAGAACACGGTCTTGGCGCCGGCGATGGCCTCGGTGTACAGCGCCTCGGTCTTGGGGCCGATGTCCATGCCCATGCGGTCCGCAGGGATCTTGTCGGAGTCGACGACCTCGCCGACCGCGTCCTCGCCGAAGTGGTCAGCGACGATGTTGTCGATGGGCAGCAGGATCTTGACGCCCTTGTCCTCGGCCTTCTTGAGCATCTCGCCGGCGCGCTCGATCCAGTCCTCCTCCTTCAGGGAGGTGCCGACAGCGTAGCCCTTGGCCAGGAAGAAGGTGTAGGCCATGCCGCCGCCGATGATCAGGGTGTCGGCGGAGTCGATGAGATGGTCGAGGACGCCGATCTTGGAGGACACCTTGGAGCCGCCGACGATGGCGACGAACGGGCGCTCGGGCTCGGCGAAGATGCCGGTCAGGGTGTCGACCTCCTTCTCAAGCAGGAAGCCGGCGACCGCGGGCAGGTACGCGGCCGGGCCCACCACGGAGCCCTGGGCGCGGTGCGCGGTGCCGAAGGCGTCGAGCACGAACACGTCGCCGTAGGACGCGAGGATCTTGCCGATCTCGGGGTCGTTCTTCTTCTCGCGCTTGTCGAAGCGGACGTTCTCGAGAACAAGGATGTCGCCCGGCTCGAGGGCGTCGACCGCGGCGGCGGCCTTCTCGCCGTAGGTGTCGTCGACGAACTTGACGTCGAAGCCGGTGAGCTCGGCGAGCTTGTCGGCAGCCGGCTTCAGGGAGAGCTCGGGCTCGGGGCCGTCGCCCTTGGGGCGGCCGAGGTGGCTCATGAGGATGATCTTGGCGTTGTGCTCCTTGAGGTAGGAGATGGTGGGGATGGCGGCGCGGACGCGGGTGTCGTCGGTCACGACGCCGTCCTTCAGGGGCACGTTGAAGTCAACGCGCATCAGGACGCGCTTGCCGTCGACATCGATGTCGCGAACGGTCTTCTTGGTGAAAGCCATGTGCATCTACCTTTCAACTTGATGCATCCGCGAAAGCGGAGTGCATATGAAAAGAGGGCGCGACCTTGGGGCATACGCCTTAAGGCCGCGCCCTCTCAATTCAAGACGCTAAGAAGCTCTGGTCGGGATATGCTTAGCCGACGAACTTCTCGAAGTACTTGATGGTGCGGACCATCTGAGAGGTGTAGGAGTTCTCGTTGTCGTACCAAGAAACGACCTGCACCAGGGTCTGGCCGTTGCCCAGATCGTTGCACATGGTCTGGGTGGCGTCGAAGATGGAGCCGTGGGTCTCGCCGATGATGTCGGTGGAGACGATGTCGTCCTCGTTGTAGCCGAAGGTCTCGGAGATGGTGGCGGCGTAGGCCTTCATGGCAGCGTTGACCTCGTCAGCGGTGACCTGCTTGTCGACGACGGCGTAGAGGTTGGTCAGCGAGCCGGTCGGGGTCGGGACGCGCTGGGCGGCACCGATGAGCTTGCCGTTGAGCTCGGGCAGGACCAGGCCGATGGCCTTGGCGGCGCCGGTGCTGTTGGGGACGATGTTGATGGCGCAGGCGCGGCTGCGGCGCTTGTTGCCCTTGCGCTGCGGGCCGTCGAGCGGCATCTGGTCGCCGGTCCAGGCGTGGATGGTGGTCATGATGCCGGCCACGATCGGGGCGAAGTCGTTCAGGCCCTTGGCCATCGGGGCGAGGCAGTTGGTGGTGCAGGAGGCGGCGGAGATGATGTTGTCCTCGGCCGTCAGCGTCTCATGGTTGACGTTGTAGACGATGGTGGGCAGGTCGTTGCCGGCGGGAGCGGAGATGACGACCTTCTTGGCGCCAGCATCGATGTGGGCCTGGGCCTTGGCCTTGGAGGTGTAGAAGCCGGTGCACTCGAGCACGACGTCGACGCCCAGCTCGCCCCACGGGAGGTTCTTGGCGTCGGCCTCCTTGTAGATGGTGATCTGCTTGCCGTCGACGGTGATGGAGTTCTCGTCGGAGGTGATCTCGTGATCGCGAGCGTAGTTGCCCTGCGTGGAGTCATACTTCAGCAGGTACGCAAGCATGTCGGGGGACGTGAGGTCGTTGATAGCAACGATCTCGGAGCCCTCGTGACCGAACATCTGACGGAACGCGAGACGACCGATGCGGCCAAAGCCGTTAATCGCAACCTTTACTGCCATGCTTGTCTCCTTTCGCGAGGCCCCCGCAGGTTCCCTTGCCTGCCGCTGAGGCCTACAAACAAACCTCTTAGAATATACCGTTTTTTCGTGATGAGTTTCACGACAATAGGGGTCGAATTGAGAATTTTCAGAGCTTTGAATTGCTTCAAAACCGCAGGAAAACGGCTATTGAAGCGATTCATTCATATCGGGACCAGCGGCTTCGACGAGCTTTTCCAGACGCAGCACGCGATGGTAGAGCGCCGACTTCGAAAGCGGGGGGTCGGCAATCTCTCCCAGATCGCGAAGCGACAGGTCGGGATGCGATTCGCGCAGGTCGCAGAAGGCCGACAGGGCCGAGGGAAGCGACTGCCTGAGCCCGAGCGCGTTCACCTGCTCGATGAGCTCCATCTGGCGCTGGGCGGCGCCCGCGCTCCTGCCCTGGTTGGCGAGCTCGGCGTTCACCCGGCGATTGACGGCGTTTTTCACCGACTTGACGACGCGCGCCTCCTCGATCTCGGCGACCGAGCGCTGCGCCCCCACCTCGCGCAAAAGGCGCAAGATGTCGTCGGCGCTCTTGATGTAGACGGCGAACGAGGAGCGGCGCCGGTTCACGCGGGCGCGCACGCTCACCTGCCCGATGAGGTCGGCGAGCGCATGGGCGAACTGCTCGCCCTGCACCGAGATCTCCAGGTGGAAGTCGCCACGCGGGTCGGCCACGAAGCCGCCCGCGATGAGGCTGCCGCGGATGTAGGCGAGCCGGCAGCAGTCGCGCGCGACCACATGGTGCGGGATGCCGCGCACGAGCGTTCCGGAGCGGTCGAGGATACCCAGCAGCACGAGCGCCTTCTCGAGGTCGGGCTGGTCGGGCAGGGCGATCAGGTAGTTGCGGACCCGGTGCAAGACGCTCTTGCGCACGGTGAACTCGGTTTTGAGCTTGAGAATCTGATGGGTGAGCCCGATCATGGTGCGCGCCACGGCGCCCGTCTCGGTCGCCACCTGCAGGCGGTAGTGGCCGCCGCCGCGCACGCTCAGGGTGCCGCAGACGCGGGCGAGCGCCGCGAGCGTCGCGATGTTGCAGTACTCGCAGGTCGGCGCGCAGCGCGCGAGCTCGTCGCGCACCTCGGCGGTAAACGACATCTATCCACCCCTTCTCAGGTATCGGGTCGGCACGAACCTTCAGACGTGCGGGCGTCAGTGCGCCTCGCCCGTGGCGGTCCGGTTCGCGCGCGGGAGGTCGCGGTGCGAGATGCTCACGTGATAGGACTGGCGCTCAAGGTAGTGCGCCGTCGCCTCGGCGATGGCGACGCTTCTGTGCTGTCCCCCCGTGCACCCGATGGCGATCGACAGCTGCGGCTTGCCCTCGGCGACGTAGCCGGGCATCACGGCATCGAGCAGCTTGAACCAGGCGTCGAGGAACTCCTTGGTCTTGGGGTTCTCCAGCACGAACGTCGACACCTTCTCGTCGAGCCCCGTCAGCTTGCGCATCTCGGGGTCATAGAAGGGATTCGGCAGGAAGCGCACGTCGATCATGATATCGGCCTCGACGGGCATGCCGTGCTTGAAGCCGAAGGAGAACACGCGCACGTCCATGAGCTGCTGGTCGGTCAGCTCCGAGAAGGCGACCAGCAGCTTGGCGCGCAGCTCGCTCGTGCGCAGGCGCGTGGTGTCGATGGTCATGTCCGAGCACTCGCGGATGCTCGCCAGCTGCACGCGCTCGCGCTGGATGGCGTCGGCAGTGGTCTCGCCGGGCATCGCAAGCGGGTGGCGGCGGCGGTTCTCGTTATAGCGCCGCATGAGCACCTCGTCCGAGGCCTCCAGAAAGACGATCTTGCAGCTCATCTCGTGATCGCGCAGCATCTGGATGGCATCTTGCAGCTCATCGAACAGACCCTGGCTGCGCAGGTCGCACGTGACGGCGAGATGGCGCCCGATGCCCGCGTTGATGCCCACGAGCTCGGCGAGCTGCAGGATGAGGCGCGGCGGTAGGTTGTCGATGCAGAAGTAGCCCATGTCCTCGAACACGTGCATGGCCTGGGTGCGCCCCGATCCGGACATACCCGTGATGACCACGACGTCAGGCACGCGGTCGGCAAGCTCGGCCTTGGTGATGGGGTTGTCGTTAGCAGCGGGCATAGAAGACCTCCTCGGGCAAACGCACTCTTTTCAGTATACCCGGGTGGAACTTTTTGGGACGGGGTCATTTGCCCCCGGCTGCCGGGAAGCAGATGGCCCCGTCCCAAAAAGTTCCGCGGGGCCGGCAGGTGCGCCGGCCCCGCGGAGCGACGTCGTCTTCAACCGAAGCGGCTACTTCTCGACCTCAGCCTTGAACCAGGAGGTCAGGCTCGTGGGATGCGCGATGGCGCCGCCGATGCCCGTGCCCACGGCGACGACTAGGCAGCTGGACGCCTTGCGCCCGCCGCCCCAGCGCGCCTCGCCCAGGGCGTGCGCGTGCACGTCGTTGAGCACGCGGCACGGCAGGCCGCAGGCCTCGCTCACGGCAGCGGCGAGCTTAGTGCCGCCCCAGCCGGGCATGAGCTCGTTGACGAAGGTGATGTCGCCCGTGCGCGGGTCCACCACGCCGGCCGACGAGATGCCCACGCCGGCAACGGGCCCCTCGGCGCGCTCGAGCGCCGCCTGCACGGCAGAGATCACGCGCGCGAGCACGTGCTCGCCGCCCTGCGCCGCCTCGGTCGGTATCTTCTCGACGGCCGAGGCGACCGGAGTCGCGCCGCCGGCCTCCCCTATGGACACCAGGCCGCACGCAATCTTGGTGCCGCCGATGTCGACGGCGGCGATGGTCATCTGTTCCATCGCGGACTCTTTACCTTAAGCGAGGGCGCGCCGGGGCCAGCGCATGCGCGACGGCCCCGGCGCGGTACCAACCTGCATGCCAGTAAGAACCACTTGCACGACGTGGTCTTTTAGGGACAGGTGATTTTTATTCACGCCGGTGCCCTCGCACCGGCGTGAATAAAAATCACCTGTCCCTAAAAGACCAAAAGCTCAGGCGCGCAGCGTGTCGTAGACCGCCTGCGCCACGGCGCGCGGGACGCCCTTCACGGCGGCAATGTCGTCCACGCTTGCCGCGCGCAGCTTCTTCATGGAGCCGAAATGCCGCATGATCGCCTTCTTGCGCGTGGGCCCCACGCCCTCCACCTCGTCGAGCACGCTCACGGTCATCGCCTTGTCGCGCAACTCGCGGTGGAACGTGATGGCGAAGCGGTGCGACTCGTCGCGCACCTGCTTGATCAGGTACAGCGACGCCGAGCCCGACGGCAGCACGACTGGCGTATCGTCCCAGGGGACGAACACCTCCTCGTCCGCCTTGGCGAGGCCGCACACCGGGATATCGAGCCCCAGCTGCTCGAGCTGGTTCATGGCCGCCGTCAGCTGCGGCTTGCCGCCGTCGACCACGAGCAGGTCGGGACGGGACCCGAAGCGCTCGTCGGCCATGCGCTCCGGCGCGTAGCGGCGCCCGAGCACCTCGGACATGGACACGAAGTCGTTCGCCTCGGTGAGCTCGGTGCGGATCTTGAACCGACGGTACTGGCTCTTGTCGGGGCGGCCGTTCGTGAACACGACCATCGAGGCCACGGTGAAGCGGCCGTGGATGGTCGAGATGTCGAAGCATTCGATCCGCATGGGCGGCTCGTCGAGCGCCAGCGCGCTCTCGAGCTGCAGCAGAGCCTGGTTCGTGCGGTCGTCGGCGTAGCCGGTGCGCATCATGTAGCGCATGAGCGCATGGCGGGCGTTGCGCTCGCACATCTCGAGCAGATGCCGCTTCTCGCCGCGCTGCGGCCGGTGCAGCGCGCACTTGCGCCCCCGCTTGGCGGTGAGCCACTCGCCGATGACCTCCGCGTCCTCCAGGTCGACCGCCACGTCCACCTCGGAGGGAATGTCCGCCGTCTCGTCGTAATAGCGCTTGACGAAGCCCGAGACGAGCTCCTCCTCCGCCACGTCGAGGCCCTTGTCCAAGATGAACTCGCAGCTGCGCACCGTGCGGCCCTCGCGCACCACGAACACGCACGCCCCGGCGATCGTCTCCTCGCGGTAGAACCCGATGAGGTCGATGTCCACGCTCGTGGGGAACACGACCTGCTGACGGTCGTCGAGCCCGTCGATGACCTCGAGTCTGCGCTTGATGCGCCCCGCCCGCTCGAAATCGAGGTTCGCGGCGGCCTCGGCCATGTCCTCCTTCAGCTCGCCCACCAGCTCGCGGCGCTGGCCCGATAGGAAGCGCTCCACGCGCCGCACGCTTTTCGCGTACTCCTCAGGAGCGATCATGCCAGCGCACACCCCGGGGCCGCGGCCCACGTGGTAATCGAAGCACGGGCGCCCCTTCTGCGCGCAGATGAGCCCGATGATGTCCGCGTCGTCGGGATGTTTGGCGAGCAGGCGGTTCACGCGTTTCCATTCCGCGCACGTGCCCGAGCAGATGGGGCAGATCTTGCGCAGCGTGTCGATCGTCTCGCGCGCGGCCCGGGCATCGGTGTAGGGGCCGAAGTAGCGCGTGCCGGGCCTGTGCTTCTCGCGCGTGTACTTGATGGCGGGAAACAGGTCGCCCTGCGTCACCGCGATGTAGGGATAGCTCTTGTCGTCCTTGTAGTCGACGTTGAAGTACGGATGGTACTGGCCGATCAGGTTGCGCTCGAGCACCAGCGCCTCGTGCTCGTTGTCGACCACGATGTAGTCGAAGCCCGCCACGAGCTGCATCATGAGCGGGATCTTCTCGCGGTCGTCGGTGAGCATCACGTACTGCTTCATGCGGGCGCGCAGGTTCTTGGCCTTGCCCACGTAGATGACCTCGCCCTCAGCGTTTTTCCACAGGTAGCACCCGGGATCGGTCGGTACATGGGCGACCTGCTCGGCGATGTCGGGATCAAGGCCCGGGGCGAGTGCCATTCTCGTGACCTCCTGTCGAAGACGGGTGCTAAACGCTATGATGGCTATCGTACTATAGCCTCTGAAAGGTTGATGCATGGCGCATACCGAACACGACGCCGACATCGTGCCCGTCATCCTGGGCGGAGACATCGGCGCATACGCCATCGGCCGCGAATTCCACGAAGCCTACGGAACGCGCGCCGTCGCCGTGATCCAAGATCCCATCGGCATCATTCTGCATTCCCGCATCTTCGAGCACGAGCGCGTCGAAACCATCGGTGCCGACGACGTGCGCGCCGCGCTCGAGCGCGTCCACGCGCGCAACCCGGGCAAGACGCTCGTCGTCGTCACGAACTCCGAGCCCTGCATCCCCGCCATCTCGGCGATCCGCGACGAGCTCCCCTACGTGGTGACGCCCACGCCGCGCCCCGAGGTCATCGAGCAGGTCTCGAACAAGGACCGCTTCAACGAGCTGTGCCGGGCCAACGGCCTCGACGTGCCCGAAACCGAGCTCGTCCGCCTCGCCGGCACCGATCCAATCGCGCCGAGCGAGCTGCCCTTCCCCGTGGTCGCCAAGCCGGCGCTCTCCCCCGAGTACGCGCGCTTCATCAACCAGGGGTTCAAGAAGGTCTACTTCGTCGAGCGCCAGGAGCAGCTCGACGAGCTCTGGCGCGACCTGCGCGCCGCGGGCTTTGCCGGAAGCTTCCTGGTCCAGGAGCTGATCGGCGGCGACGACACCTATATGGACTCGATCACGCTGTATATCGACAGCACGGGCACCCCGACGCTGTTCGGCGGGGCCAACGTCCTGCTAGAAGACCACGCGCCGGCCATGCTGGGCAACCCCGTGGCGATGATCACCGCGCCCATGCCGGGCATCTGGGAGCGCTGCGCCAAGATGCTGTCGGATATCGGCTACCGCGGCTTCGCCAACTTCGACGTCAAGCGCGACCCGCGCACGGGGCGCTCGCTGTTCTTCGAGGTGAACCCGCGCATCGGCCGCAACTCGTACTACAACTGCGCCGCCGGCGCCAACCCCATGCGCTTCTGCGTCGAGGACCTCGTGCACGGGAGGCGCGTGGAACCGGTCCGCATCGACAACGAGATCCTCTACACGCTCGTGCCGACGAGGCTCGTGCGTCGCTACGTGCGCGACCCCAAGCTGCTCGCGCGCCTCGACGCGCTCATCCGCGCCGGCCGCGTGTACGACCCGCAGCGCTACCGCGCCGACGCCGGGCTGCGCCGCATGATCGACGTGACGCTCACCGAGCTCAACCAGGTGCGCAAGTTCAAGCGCTACTACCCCGAACCCACCGACACGTCGTTCTAGGGAATCGCTGATCGATTGCTTTCGCGGCGCCCGGCACCGGGCCGCCCGGCGCGGAATGAATTGATCAGCGTTTCCCTGGGAAAGCGCGGGATGGGTTGAAACGAACCCGTCCCCAAATGACCCATCCGCAACGTGAGCCGCGTAAGCGAACCATCGACTGTACGCTATGGTAACGGCGCCCTAGCCCCAGTAGATCACTTAAAGAAGTGGCGGTAGAGCGTCAGCGCGCGCTCCCACACGGTGAACAGCGGGCTCAGCGGCTTGTCGAACGTGCCGATCCACATCGTCGGCTCGTTCACGAACAGCATCTTGAACTTGCTGATGCCGTCGTTGAACAGGCCGTTCAGGTCGTAGAGCTTGGCGCCCGCCTTCTTGGCCTCGCACATCGCGTGCCATTTCAGCAGGTAGTTGGCGCGCAGGCGCTTGCCCTCGTCGTTCACGCCTCCCCACAGCTCGAAGGCAGCCGCGGGCATGGTGATGTTCCACAAAAAGGCGAGCAGACGGCCCTCGACCTCGGCCACGAACAGCTGGTTGACGTCGGCCATCGCATCGAACGCCTTGTAGTAGTACTCGTCCTCATGGATGAAGAAGTCATCCTGCTCGGCGGTGTTGTGGTAGAGCTCCATGATGCCCGGCAGATCCTCCCGCGTGGCGAGGCGGATCTCCACGCCGCTGCGCCCCGCCTTGCGGATGTACTGGCGGGCCTTCTTGGAGTGGATGCTGGCCATGATGGCGTCTTCGTCGGGCGTCAGGTCGAGCGTCGCCGTGTTCGGGATCAAGATTTTGTTCCCCTCTTTCCACCCGTCGCCCAGCTTGATGCCCGACACGCCCGGGTCGATCTTGAGCGAGACGGCGTGCACGTGCGCGCGGCACCACTCGGCGATGAGGTCGGCGGCGAGCGACACGTCCTCGTCGCGCTCCGCCACCGGGCCGCGGGCAGCATAGCAGATGGAGCGAAACGGCCACGGCAGCTTGCGCTCGAGCACCTGGGCGGCGCAGACGAACTTCCCGTCGTCCTCGCACACCACGCGGTGCGCCGTCCACGAGCCCGTCTGCTCCTTGAGCGAGCCCCATCCCCACGACTGCATGGGGTGACCGTTGTGGGCCCGCAGAATCGCGTCCCAGGTCTCCTCGTCGTTGATCAGACGATACTCCATGGCAGATACCTTCCCTTGCGAATAAGCAGCCCCGCGTGGCGCCTAGGCGCGGCGCAGCAGGCCTGCGGCTTTATCGAACAGCGCGTCGAAGAACGGTGCCTCCGACTTGTGCAGCACGTACGCGCTGCCATAGGTCACGAGCAGCGCCGGGATGCCGGCAGCCGCAGTGTACACGAACCCGCGGACCATCGAGCTCTCGACCGGGCCCATAAAGTTCGTGAGCGCCCACAGGATCGCGGCGCCGACGGCAGACCCGAGCAGGCCGAACGCGAGCGAGCGGACGCTCGAGGCCGCGACCTCCATCATACCGAAGGCACCGATCTCCTTGCGGATATGCAGGATGGTGACCGCATCGACCGCGATGAAGAAGAACGTCGAGGAGAACGGCACGACGTACAGGCCGTACAGCGGCGTGAGCACGATGCAGAACGACACCTGGACCACGGCGGCAACGCAGGTGGCGATCGCGTAGAACTTCATGCGCATGAGCGACGAGCAGACCTTCTGCAGATAGGTCGACAGCGCGTAGAACGGCAGGGCGATCGACTGCACGCGCAGGTACATCGACGTCATGGCGGCGTCCTCCGCGTCGAAGCCGCCGATGGCCGCGATGAGGCAGGGCGCGAACACGATCAGAAGCATCGCGCACGGGATGAGCGTGAACATGAGCTTGCGCATGCCCGAGGCCACCGCGCGGCGATAGGCGTCCAGACGGCCCGCGACGTGGTAGTTGGACAGCTCGGTGAACATCGTCACCGACAGCGGGATCGCCAGGATGGAATACGGCAGCACGTACCAGACGCGCGAGTAGTACGAGATCGCGGCGCCGTTGGCCGTGCACTGCAGGGCGCACGACGACTGGACGGCGCTCGTGGGGAACGACGCGAAGGTCACCACGAGCGTGGGCAGGCCGATGGCGAGCGTCTCCTTGATGGCCGGATCGTGCAGGTCGATGCGCAGGCGCAGGTGCACGCCGTGCCGCGCGAGGGCGGGCAGCTGGACGAAGACCTGCGTGGCGACGGCGAGCGGGTTGCCGATGGCGAGGATGATGAGCGCCCGCTCCCAGTCAAGGATGCCGTTGTTGACCACGTACGCGTACAGCAGAAACGACGCGATCGTGATGACGTTGTTCAGAATCGGCGCCGCGTTGCTCCAGAAGTAGTCGCGCTCCGCGTTCAGCACGCCCGAGATGATCGACGACAGGCCGTACAGGATGATCTCGAACGCGAAGAACCGGAAGAACCAGACCGCCAGATCGAAGTTGAAGTCCTCGCTCGCACCGGCCGATTGGGTCCAGATGACCGGCCCCGCGAAGATGAAGCACAGGATGGACATGGCGCCCATGAGCAGCAGCACGAGCGAGAGCAGGTTGGACGCGTAGGCGGCCGCGCCGTCCCGACCGAGCCGCTTGCGAACCGACAGGTACACCGGCAAAAAGGAGGTGATGAGCATGCCGCCCATGACGAGCTCGTAGAGGAAGTTCGGCATAGTCGAGGCGACCGTGTAGCAGCTCGCGACCGCCATGAGGGCGCCCGACAGCGCGTTGGCCTGCGCCATGGTGCGCCCGAAGCCCGTGATGCGGCTGATGATGACAAGCAGGCTCACGCCGTTGGCCTTGCGGGAGGCCAGCTGCTCGACCTCCTCCTCGGTCTCCTCCTCTTCGAGATCGGCGGGGGCGAAGTCGTCCAGCGCGGGAAGGTCGCCCGTGGCCTGGTCCGCGGCATCGGGGCTGCCGAACCCGTCATCGGCATCGACGGCCTCATCGGATGCGAACGGCGCGGACGGCACGTCGGCTCCCTCGAAACCAGACTCCATGCCCAGCCGGGCGCTCTCGGCGGCGGTCAGGTAGGCGATGGTCTCGTCGGGGCGCGGCGCGCGTCGCCGCGTGCGGCGCGCCTCCTGGCTCTGGGCGGCCAAGATGAACTGCGTGGTCTCATCGGGTGAGGACGAGGCCGCCGTCATGCGGCTCGGCGTGGCCATGTGGCTCGGCGCGGCCATGTGGGCGCCGCGCGCCGCCTCGTCGGCATCTTGGGATCGGGGCGCAAAGTGCGCGCCGCGCGGTTTCGGCTCGTCCGCGTTCGTCTGGAACTCGTCGTCCATCGCATCCCCTATTCGTCAATAAAACGGGACCCCGGGAAACCCGGGGTCCCGCCGCTTCGGACAGATGTGCATGGAGGCAGGAACCCTTACACCGGAGAACCGCCGCCGGCGAAGTTGCCGCCCGTGGACAGCGTGCCGACCACGACGCCGACGCCCGGCATGGACGCATGGACGTACTGGCCGCCGCCGATGTACATGCCCACGTGGTAGATGGAGCTGCCGCTTCCGCCGTAACCCCAGAACACGAGGTCGCCGGGGCTCAGCGCGCTGACGCTGTACACGAGATGGCCCTTGGAGGAGACCAGGTTGTACTGCGACTGGGAGGAATGCGGGATGGAGATGCCCATCTGGCGATAGGCGTAGGAGGTCAGGCCGGAGCAATCGAACGAATCCGGACCGGAGGCTGCCCACACGTAGGGCTTGCCGACCTGGGCGAGCGCGACGTCGACGACACCGGAGGGCGCGTTGCCGGAATCGGTGTTGCCCGTATCGGTCGGGGGCTCGGGCTCAGGTTCGGGCTCGGGCTCGGGGTCGGGCGTCGTCACGGTGTTGTCCGAACCGCCGCCAGACGGCGTGTTCGGAGTCGAGGGGCTCGAGGTGCCCCCGGACGGGGTCGACGCATCGGGCGTGTTCGCACCCGTGTTGGTATCGCCGCCCGTCGTGGTATCGGTGGTGGAACCGCCGTCGCTGTTGTTCTCCTGCTCCTGGGCGCGCTCGGCCTCGGCCGCCGCCTCGGCAGCGCGAGCCGCCGCCTCGGCCGCAAGCTGGGTTTGCAGCTCGCTGTCGAGACCGTTGTAATAGCTCTGCTGGGCGGAGAGCTTCGTCTGGACCTCGGAGGTCTTGGCCTCCTGGTCGGACACGAGCTGCTTCTGCTCGGCCTCCTGGGCCGCAAGGGCGCTCTGCTTCTCCTCGAGTTCGGCCTTGGTCGTCTTGACCGAATTCACGAGCGCGGCGTCCTGCTCGGCAACCTTGTTCGCGTAGTAGACACGCGAGAAGAGCTCCTCGAAATCGGACACGCCCAGCACCACGGACATCAGGTTGAAGCCGCCCTGCTTGTACAGGACCGAGACGCGGTCGGAGAGCGCGGCCTGCCCCTCCTCGAGCTCGGCCTGCTTGGTGGCGATATCGCTTTCGGTCTGCTTGATCTGCTCCTGGATGGAGGTGAGATCCTCCTGCACCTGGAACAGCTGGTTGTTGGCGTACTCAAGTTCCTGGGTATAGGTCATGAGCGTGGAGTAGGCCTCGTCAACCTGGTCTTGAAGCGTCGCGGTGGGCTCAGCATACAGAGCCACCGGAACCGTGCTGAACGTCAGAGCACCGGACAGCAGAAGCGCGAGCGTGGTTCGGGTGCGTTTGAGCTTCATGCGCAAAGATCCTCTCGATCGACTAGATGCAGGCTCTACTATAGCAATGTTGTCACGTCCCGGCTAACGTGCTTCCCCCGAACGCAAAGAGCCTTCATGCCACCGGTACAGCAAATCCACATATCTTTAAAGTTCAAGTCAAGCTTGAGAGGGTGCGAATTAAGGGCGATTCGGTGCGTCCGCGGCGCATCCCATCCAGTGCAAATCGGGGGACGTACCTTCTCCGTGCAAACATGCACGGAGAAGGTACGTCCCCCGATTTGCACAAAAAAGGGCCCTCGCGATGAGGGCCCTGAACGTGCTCTGGAGCCGGCGGCAGGAGTTGAACACTGCACCTTCGGTTTACTATACCGATGCTCTAGCGTTAAGCTACGCCGGCGTGCGGATAACGATTATAGCAACGGCGCCCTCGCGGGCAAGGCCCCACAAGCGACCTACACAACTATGCATATGGGGGGACGTACCTGTTTCGTGCATTCATGCATGAAACAGGTACGTCCCCCCATATGCAGCCAGGCGCCCGCTACGGGGCCGAAGCGCGGAATGAATTGATCAGCGTTTCAGCGCTTCCTAGCGGCAGATGGGCGCGACGACGGCATCGGTCACCCGTATGAGGTCGTCGGTTGCCAACGTGAGGCTCAGGCCCCGACGCCCGCCCGAGATGTTGATGGTGTCGAACAGCACGCACGTCTCGTCGAGCAGCGTCGGGAAGCGCTTTTTCATCCCGATGGGCGAGCAGCCGCCGCGCACGTACCCGGTCACGCCGACCAGGTCCCGCACGTGCATCATGGACAGGGATTTGGCCCCCGCCGCGCGCGCCGCCGCCTTGAGGTCGAGCTCCTCGGCAACCGGAATGCAGCAGACCACGTGCCCGCCCTCCGGTGTCTCGGTCACGAGCGTCTTGAACGACTGGTCCGGGTCCTCGCCCAGCATCTGCGCGATGGCGACACCCAGGCCCGAGGCCTCCTCCCCGTCGTCCTCGTAGGTGCGTGCCTCATAAGCGACGCCCGCCCGGTCGAGCTCGCGCATCGCATTGGTTTTCTGCAGCTTCGCCGCCTTCATGGAACACCTTTCTTCCGCAATCCCCGGCCGGAGACGCCGCCGCCCCCGCGAAGGCGCGGCGCGTTGGCGCATCCCTCAGCGCTTCTCGAGCTCGGGCGCCTCATGGCCCGCCTGGCGGGCGCGGTCGCGCTCCAGGATGGGGCCCAGGAACCTGCCGGTGTAGCTCTCCTTGCAGGCCGCGACCTTCTCGGGCGTGCCGGACACGACGATCTTGCCGCCGCCGTTACCGCCCTCGGGCCCCAAATCGATGATGCGGTCGGCAACCTTGATGACATCCAGGTTGTGCTCGATCACGAGCACCGTGTTGCCCGCGTCGACCAGGCGCTGCAGCACGTCGATGAGCTGGCGCACGTCCTCGAAGTGCAGGCCCGTGGTAGGCTCGTCCAAGATGTAGAAGGTGCGCCCCGTCTGCTTGCGGTGCAGCTCCTTGGCGAGCTTCACGCGCTGCGCCTCGCCGCCGGACAGCGTGGTGGCGGGCTGGCCCAAGCGCACGTAGCCCAGGCCCACGTCGAACAGCGTCTGCAGCTTGCGCTTGATCTGCGGGATGTTCCCAAAGAACGCGAGCGCCTCGGTCACCGACATGTCGAGCACGTCCGAGATGGACTTGCCGCGATAGAGCACCTCGAGCGTCTCGCGGTTGTAGCGCTTGCCGCCGCAGACCTCGCACGGCACGTAGATGTCGGGCAGGAAGTGCATCTCGATCTTTATCTGGCCGTCGCCCTTGCACGCCTCGCAGCGGCCGCCGGGCACGTTGAAGCTGAAGCGCCCGGGGCTGTAGCCGCGCGCCTTGGACTCCGGCACGCTCGCGAACAGCGCGCGCAGGTCGTCCCACAGGCCGATATAGGTCGCCGGGTTCGAGCGCGGCGTGCGCCCGATCGGCGACTGGTCGATGTCGATGACCTTGTCGATCTCCTCGATGCCCTCGATCGCGCGGTACGGGCCCACAGGGCGCGCCGAATGGTGGATGGCGTTGGTGAGCGCAGGCGCGATCGTGTCGGTCACAAGGCTCGACTTGCCCGAACCCGACACGCCCGTCACCACGGTGAACGTACCGAACTCGATCTTCGCCGTCACGTTCTTGAGGTTGTTCGCGCGCGCCCCGCGCACCACGAGCGCGCCGCGTCCGGGGTCGCGGCGCTCCTCGGGCAGGCGCACCATGCGCCGGCCCGTGAGGTACTGGCCGGTCAGCGACGCCGGGCAGGCCATGATGTCGGCCGGCGTGCCCGCGCACACGACCTCGCCGCCGTTCTCGCCCGCGCCCGGCCCCATGTCCACCACGAAGTCCGCCGCGCGGATGGTGTCCTCGTCGTGCTCGACCACGATGACTGTGTTGCCCAGGTCGCGCAGGCGCTCGAGCGTGGCGATGAGCCGCTCGTTGTCACGCTGGTGAAGGCCGATCGAGGGCTCATCCAGGATGTAGAGCACGCCCATGAGGCCCGCGCCGATCTGCGTGGCCAGGCGGATGCGCTGGGCCTCGCCGCCCGACAGCGTGGCCGACGCGCGGTCGAGGGTGAGGTAGTCCAGGCCCACGTCCACCAGGAAGCGCAGGCGCTCCATGATCTCCTTGACGATGCGCCCGCCGATGAACTGCTGGCGCTCGTTGAGCTCGAGCGCCTCGAAGAACTCGAGCGACTCGCGGCAGCTCATGCAGCACACGTCGTGGATGGACTTGTCTCCCACCGTGACGGCCAGCATCTCGGGGCGCAGGCGCGCTCCGTGGCAGGCGCGGCACGGCTCCTCGCGGATGTAACGCTCCAGGCGCGCCTTGGTGTTCTCGTTCGTGGTCTCGATGTAGCGCTCGTACAGGATGTTGCGCACACCGGAGTACTTGGTGAACCAGTGCGTGTCGCGGCCGTCCTGGGTATGGTAGTCCACGCGCATCTTCTTGTCGCCCAAACCGTCGAGGAAGATCTTCTTCACGCGGGCGGGCAGGTCGCGCCACGGCGTGGCGGGGTCGACCTTCAGGTGCTTGGCCAGCGCGCGGAAGATCTGCGGATAGTAGTTCGACTTGCCGAAGAAGCTGCCGAACACGCCCTCCTCGATGGAGAGGTTCGGGTCCTCGATAAGCGCCTCGGCATCCACGACCTTCTTGAACCCCAGGCCGTCGCACTCCGGGCAGGCACCGTATGGCGCGTTGAACGAGAAGTCGCGCGGCTGGAGGTCGTCGATGGAGTGACCGTGCTCGGGGCAAGCGAGCGCGAGCGAGTAGGTGAGCAGGTCGCCCGGCGTGCCCTCGGGCGCGCCGCGGTCGGGCAGCAGGTAGACCGCCACGTTGCCGTGCGCGAGCTTGGTGGCCTGCTCGACGGCCTCGGCGATGCGGCCCACGCTCCCCTCGCGGATAACGATACGGTCCACCACGACCTCGATGGTGTGGCGGAACTTCTTGTCGAGCTCGATGGGGTCATCGAGGCTGCGGACCTCGCCGTCGATGCGCACGCGCGAGAAGCCCTCGCGGCGCAGGTCGTCGAGTAGCTTGGCGAACTCGCCCTTGCGGTCGGAGACCACCGGCGCGAGCACGAGGGCGCGCCGGTCCTGCCCCGCCTCGAGGATCTTGTCGGCCACCTGGTCGGTGGTCTGGCGCTCGATCACACGCCCGCACTCGGGACAATGCGGTGTGCCCACGCGCGCGAACAGCAGGCGCAGGTAGTCGTAGATCTCGGTGACCGTGCCCACCGTGGAACGCGGGTTTTTAGACGTGGTCTTCTGATCGATGGACACCGCCGGCGACAGGCCGTCGATGGAGTCCAGATCCGGCTTGTCCATCTGGCCCAGGAACTGGCGGGCATAGCTGGACAGGCTCTCGACGTAGCGCCGCTGGCCCTCGGCGTAGATGGTGTCAAAGGCCAAGCTCGACTTGCCCGAGCCGGACAGACCCGTGATGACCACGAGCTCGTCGCGCGGGATCTCGACGTCGATGTCGCGCAGATTGTGCTCACGCGCGCCGCGGATAACGATAGATGAATCAGACATGGGAACCCTTTCGGCGTGCCATGGAATATGCAGCCTTTGAGTCTACCCCTTTTGAATGCGGACATGTGTTCGTGCTTTGCGCCGCCACGGATTGCCCACGTCATGTTCGGGTCATCGATGGGTCATTTGGGGACGGGTTCGTTCCAACCCATCGGCGGACTACACGGCCGCCGATGGGTTGGAACGAACCCGTCCCCAAATGACCCATCCCTCAGGCGCTATACGTCAATCGTCACCAGCTTGCGCGTGGGCATGACGGACAGGTAGAGGTCGTAGGAGCCCGGCTCCACCGGCTGATGATACGTCGCAGTCACGCCCCCCGATGCCTGGTCGGCAAGCGTGTCGCGCGTCAGCAGACCGGCTGAAAGCGGAATATGCGTCGTGTAGCTCGTATGGGGCAGCACGCCCGTAGAGGCCGCATAGGGAGATTCCGCTAAAGCCGGCTCCGCTTGGCTCCACAGCTTCGTGTCAACACGCATGAGCCCGCTCCCATCCGGTTTGACGAGGCTCATGAGGGAGATGTTGAACCCTCCCTGGTCGGGGGTCTTGTCGGAATCGTTGGTTATGGTCACGGTCAGGCAGATGATCGAGGCCTCGTCGAGCCCCTCGACCGTTTGCGCCCCCTCGACACCATAGGCCCGCACGTAGTCGTTGTACGACATGGTCTGCGCACCGTCGATGCGCAGCGAATAGCCGGCGGTATTCTCCGTGGCATCAGCAAAGAACCCACCTTCAAGAGCCACGTTGTCCCCTATCCCGTAGCGCTCCGTGGGGTACCGGATCGCCCGTGCGTTCACGTCGTAGATGCGCCATGCGCACGCAGCGACGATCACCAGCGCCGCGCACACAAGGACAAACAGCTTTACGCGCCTCATAGAGCAGGCACCTCCCGTGCGTGGCGACGGACGGGAGAGCGCGGCGCAGGCGCGGCGTCCGTGCCCGCCGGGCCAGCTTTCCGCACCGTCTCGCACTCGATGACCCGACCGTCTTTCATGCGGACGATCTCGTCGGCCATGCAGCGCAGCACGTCCGAATCATGGCTCGCCACGACCGCCATGGCTCCGCGTCGGCGGATATCGGCCGCGATGCGCCCCATGAGATCGAAGCCCGACTCGTCCAACGCGTTGGTCGGCTCGTCCAGCACCACGAGCTGGGGTCTCCCCATGATGGCGGCCGCGATTCCCAGGCGCTGCCGCATGCCCAGCGAGAACTGCCGGTAGCGGCGGCGGTCATCGGGATCGAGCCCGACCGCCGCAACGCAGCGGCGGATGTACTCCATGTCGACGCCATCCGACATGGCGGCGATGAACCGCAGATTGTCCACCGCCGTGTACCTGCCCAAAAACGCGGGGTTCTCTATCAGCACGCCCGCATGGGGGACAAAATCGATATCTCGGCCCAAGCGTTTGCCGTCATATTCCACAAACCCGCGATCGAGGTACATCAACCCTGTTATCGCGCGCAGCAGCATGGTCTTGCCCGAGCCGTTGGCCCCGCACAGCCCCACGACCTGCCCCGAAGAACACGACAGGCTGACCCCATCGAGCACTTTGATGCCGCGTACAGTCTTTTCCGCTTCACGCACAATCAGCTCACTCATCGCGCGAACCTCCATAGATCGTCATACGGGAAACCAACAGGCCACCCACCGCCACGGCGATCCACGCCACGGCCAGCGACAAGGCGAACCCGTCGTTCATGGGCAAACCCTCCACATAGGCGCCGGCAGAGCGCCCCGAGATCAGGTAGTTGCCCGGCAGCAGCGGATGCTCCACCATGCCCGATGCAAAAAGCACGCCCATGCACAGCAGATAGCCCGGCATGCGCTCAACGCGCACGGACACCGCCAGCTGCACGAGCATCATGCTGGCGCAGATCGGGACGGTCAGCAGCATCAGCGGCACCATGGACATGCCGGGATATCTGGCAGACGACGAAGAGGGAACCATAATCATGGCGTATTCCGACATGAATTCTGAAGCCTGCGCACCGAACGCCCAAGCCGTCAGAATGAGTCCCCCAAAGAGCAGTACCCAGAACGCAGCAACCACGGTGCACACCCAAGCGCATTTTGCGATCCACCACGCCCAGCGGCTTCCCGAGGCCACGACCCCGCGGTATCCTGCACCCAAAAGATCGGCGCGCGGGAACTCCAACGTAGCGGCGAACAGCACCGCAAACGAGAAGAACCACGGAAACGTGATGGCAAGCGGCCTGCCCTGAATGAGCAGCCACAGGTCCACAGGGTTGGCAAACTGAAACGTCAAGGCAACGTAGTCAGCAAACGTAAAGGAGGAGAGGTCGTTGCCGGAGTACGCGCAATCCCCCGCAGCGGCAATTCCGTAAACGATGCCCAGGACCAGCGCCGCAACAAGATACGGTCGCACAGAGGGTAGGCCCACCCGCAGGTCCCGGGCATACAGCCTGAGCGTCCTCATAGGTAGCACCTCCTCTTGAAAAACAGCGCGGGCAACAGCAGGCTCAGGGCACCGTAGACAACAAGCGAGGCCGCCATGCCCTCCAAACTGGTGATCACCCCTTCGTAGCCCGTGGGGACCAGAAGGGTGAACAAATCGAGCGAGCGCGAGGCGTCCTGTACCATCAGGCGGCTGAGCGCAACCGTTGCGTAGTTGACGAACAACTGGGCGGCAAAGCCCCAAAGGAACAGCTTGGTCGCATTGCGCGCAAACAGCGACACACCGAGCAGAGCGGTCGCCCAGATCCCGCTGAACAGGAACGCCGTAAGCGTCCATACAGCCAAAAAGAGCAGCGGCTGGGTAAAGTACAGATCGCGAGACGGCGTGAGCCAACTAATGGGCACCGCGAGGAATACGTACGAGATGGGATCGGGTGCCCCATAGGGGGCGACGAGCGCCGCTGCGAGCGCGCTCGCAACCAAGGGGACCAGCGCGACGAGACCCGCCGCGATAAAGCAGGCAAAAGCCTTTGCGCCGTAGTAGCGCCGATTGGTCAGGCGCGACAGCGCGTGCTGCTGATAGCCCGATGAGCGCTCCTCTACCAGCGATCCCGCTCCCGGCAAAAGGCAGAGCAGCGGGAGCAGAAAATAGAGGGCGACCGAAGACGGCTTGAGGTCGGTACCCACCCAGTAGTTGACCATGAGACGGCTTTCCATGCCGTATCCTTTGGAAGGGTTTTGGACCGCATACCCGTACCACTCGCTATACGAGAGATAATTCAGGATGGCGCTTAGGGCGACCAAGACCAAACAGACGACAACTGGCACCGCAAACCAAGGCGAGACGATCATGCGCTCCAGCTCGCTTGAGCAGAGCCGCAAGACGTGCGAAGCGCGATGACGTTTGGAGGCGCTAGCGATGGAATTCACGGCCATTACCCCACCTCCGGCACGCCAAGGTGCACTGTGCAGTGCCCATCAGAGCCAGCATCGCCAAAATACAGTACAAGCGGCTCGTCAACGGGATACGACCCGTCTTCGGCACGCGACTCAATCGCCCAACCTAGCGTGACCGTTTGCGTCTGTCCTTGCGGAATGGCGATAACAGAATGGTTATTGATGATGTCTTGCTCGGGTTCCCCGCTGTTATAGATCAGCGTTCCGTACACGAGATCCCGCGCATAATTGCCCTCTTCATCGGCGTCAACCCTAAAACTGAGCGACGACACATCAGCGCAAAGCGCAATCATGCCCCCATCCCTCAGTTCGTCATTATCTGACAAGGCGTCGACATTCGTGATCTCCAAGTCCATAAACAGGTAGCGCGCTTCATTCGTGGGAAGGTTGCCGGTCCAGTCGCCCAGCCCAGCGTCTTCGAGAGAAGAGAACCATCTGAGGTTTGACACCTTCAACGCAAGAGTCCCGAACCAACCCAGTGTCTCAAGATAGGTGCCGGAATATTCCTCGTTATCCGGAAGCCTCCAATCGATGCCCTTGAGATCAAACACGTCGCCGACCTGGTAGTCCTTATTATGCTCCGCCTTAAATGCGGCAACGCGCTCCTACTCAGCCTGAAACGCCTCCGCGTACACGTGCGACGCGCCCGTCGGGCCGAACATGTGCAGCACCTGCGCTGACGCTCCAACCACACACGTCGCCGCAAGGAGCACAGCGCCGCGATAACGCCTTCTCATGGGCCCCTCCAATGCGGAATCATGGCGGAAACGCCTCACGGCGCTTCCGCCCTGTAGCCAACTACCAAATATTCGGGTTGCAGTAGCCATTCAAAGGCGTATAGTTATAAAGGCTATCCGGACTCCAAACGCCATCGATCGTCCCAGTGTTCTTCATTCCCCATCCTGTTAACTGGGAATTTGCGACCCCGGATTGCCCAAACCGTTCGCAAACGAGATTCCTGATGCAAAAGTGCCCTTTCAGGCCACGATTGACTACCGCATCGGCACCACCCATGCAATTTACAAGATTGGTTGAATTCGGAACCGCCCCGTCAACATACAGCTGAGCTGCATCTATGTTGACGCTATCGAGCCGTACATAGGTAGAGCTTGCATTATGCTTGAGTTCGATTGAATCGCCGGCGGTTTCTTGCAAAAAAGTAAAATCAAAATGGAACTTACAATCATTATTGTGCATAGGCACAATACTCGGACCCCCTTCGTCCGCCATCGCTACAGCGGGCAAAGCGCCCAAGGCGCTACAGGCGAGCGCTGTCGCAACAAAGCAGCCAACCGTCCTTCTAATTCGTGAGATTCCCATGTCCTTCCCCTTCCATGAAAGAGGTCGTGGCGACGTCTGTCGCCTTGAGAACAACCATGCAGAAGAAGCGGAAGGATGTCTGTAGACACGGGGCTTCGAGCCGGGCTAGCGGCTGTCTACAGGCCGGTGACCTGCTGGATGATGGAGAGGACCCCGCTTATCCCGCGGACATCCAGTGCGCGATACGCGTCGCGCCTCACCGCGTACACCGTACTCGCAGAGTAATTCACCGATGCGGCGATCTGCTTGAGCGTCTTGCCCTCAAGCGATCCTATGAGGACGTCGACCTGCAAATCCGACAGTCCCCGTGCCCGCAGGGCGTTCGCCGCACGATCGGCGGGCAGACGAGAAAACTCGTTTCCGACCGCATCCCGGTGCGCCGACACGACGACCTCTGCCCACAGCACCGCGAGCGCAAAGACAGCGAGCGCTACCACGATACCGAGCACAAAGCTGAATGCCAGCTGCGCTTGCCGCTCCGCGATAACCCGATCGGTCACGAGCATGATGTTCATCTCGTCGTAGAGCCAACTGATGGGACCCACGCCCATCAAACCGCCAACGATCAACCCGCCGAGCAGAGCTCGGGAGAAGCGGCCTGCATATCCCGAACGATGCAGCTCGACGACTATACCCGCTACGGTTCCCGCAAGAACGACCAGTATGGGGGCATAGTTCTCGATTAACTGGGCTGCCGCGATCGAGCCGATCAGGCACAAGGCGAGCGCGACGCTTAGGGAAGTTCGGCCCAGATAGGCAAGCACACCGACCGAGCAAACGGCCAGAAACCCTATGAGCAGAAGAAATTGCTCAACGGGGGCGACGAACGGCCATGCCGAGCCCTTCCAGAACACGAACAGAGACAGCCCTAGCACAGCTGCGATAACAACCAGGCAGCTTGCCGTTACCGTAGGAAACACGGAATCCTCCCGCACCGCGTCCAGCACGACGAGCACATCGGCCATCGTAAGCGCCGACGCCAGCATCACGATCGGCAGTGCATCAATACACAGCGCCTGAGCGGTACACTCGGCCACGATGCAAGCAGCAAGCAGGACCACCCGGATGCGTAAAGATCGGATCGTGCCGCCCCATTGACCGCATAATCTTGAGGCAAGAAGCGGCCCGAGTACGACGATCGACAGTGTCGCGCACACATTCAGGGGCGTGAACCACACCGCCTCGCGCGCATGCCACGGAAACATTCCAACGAACACGCAAAGAGCGAGCGCCTCCATCGCAAATCTCCAGCGAGCATACAGGGCATCGTCAACATCGGCAGCAGCCACTGGCGCCGCCTCGCGGCGCGCGAGCTCGCGGGCCTCCGCCACAGACGAAACACCCATCTTTGCCCACGCGCGACTCTGCAGGTTGCGTACCGTGGAGGCGCTGATGCCCATCGACTCGGAGGCGGCACGCGAGCTCACACCCTCAAGCGCATACACGACGGCTTCGCGCTCTCGATCCGAAAGCCGCCAGGCATTTTGTATTTCATATTCCTGTTCCGCATGGTCGTTGTGGTCGACTCGAATCTCGGGCCTGCAGCGCTGTTTGAGCAGGCGGCTGGCGGCAAGGCCCGCTGCAAACACCGCGGCACATGCGAGAGCACACAGGGGTATGTGGTCGAGCGCCACAAAGACGGCATTTGGAAACAGCCGCAACAGGACATGACCGAGCGCCTCACCGTACATGAGCCCTGCAAACAGCGCGGCAAGTCCTCGCGCGCCTCCCCATCTCGCAGCAGCCGCCCCCAGAGCACACAGCGCGAGGGCAGGCACCAACAGCGATCCCATCGCCGCAACGTCAACGCTCGCAGTGGCGATGCCAACGGCGTATGCGCTGACAAGAGCAAACGGAGCAGCCAGCACCATTCTGAAAATCCCTATGAGCACGCAAGCGCCGCTCAGTGGAACTCGGGTATATTCTTCCCCGCTGTCCACAGATTCGCGCCGGATGTGCCGCCTGAAGCTCAGCACCAGCACCATAACGGAGCACAAGGGCAGCACCGTAAAGCAAAGCGTCCACAACGGCAATGCAAGCAAGAACAGCTTCACCTCGAGCGGAAGATGCGGCCACACGACAGAGCCCACAAACGACAGGACATAGAGGAGTGCTGCGACTCCCAGCCCGATGCGATCAGCGCACCGGGCGATGCGCGTCCGAACAGATTGCGCATCAGACTCCCGCCCGCCATGCTCGGGAATGAGCCAAGCGAGCACACCCGCAAGCGCCACGATCCAGTAATACGTGGAAAAGCTCGGGTTGTCAGCGACGTCGTACAACATATTTGCTGAAGTCCGCATAAAGAACGGCGGCATACCCATCAGCAGGGCGAACCATATGATGTAGCGGGCGCTTGATCGCATCGCGAGCCTCCCTAGAAGCGTTTGGGCCATCGAATCGAACGTCTCAATCATCTGTCTACACCATACACGCGTCTGTAGACAGGCAGCTTGAAACATGTTTACCGCCTGTCTACAGGCGACCGCGACGTCACGTTGATTTGACGGGGCGCGGCCGTCGTGGGATTCTTACATAATCTGTAAGCTGACGGTAAAGAGCACCATGACCGACGAGATCCTGTCACCGGCATACGCGCCGATTCCATATACCGCTGCGGCGGCGCTCATCGCGTTCACCGTCGTCATGGTCGTGCGCACGCGCGCGGCGCGCGAGCGCGTCACGCCCGGCATGATCCTGTGGCCGCTCCCGTTTGCGATTCTACTCGCCCTCATGGGCGTACTCTGCGTCAACGAACTCTGCTTATTTAGCGCCAAAACCCTCATCGTCTACTCCGTTGCCATGGAGATTCTGGGCGCCGCGACGCTCGCGCGAACGTTTGTCGCCCCGTGGCTCGAGCGCATCGGGGGCGGCGCGCACGGCATCCGCCTTCTGCGCGACCTCGTGCTGCTCGCCATCGCCGCCATCATCTCTGCCTGGTCGCTTGAGGCTGCATGGAACGAGCGCGCCGGCCAGGTCCCCGTCGCCTTCTTCGCGCTCTCGACGCTCGTCGTGTTTAGCCTGATGGTCGCACTGTACTTTATCGGCCAGCGCTCGGGCGTGCTCGCGGTCATCCCCGCCGTCGCATGCGCGGGCTTCGGCGTGGCGCAGTACTTCATCCTCCAGTTCAAGTCGGCGGCGATCCTGCCGAGCGACCTGCTCGCCCTCGGAACCGCGGCCGCCGTAAGCGGCAACTACACCTACGAGATCAACACGGCCGTGGCCGATTCGCTCGTGGGCGCAGGCGCGGCGGTCGCGCTGCTCTCGTTCATCTGGCCCGGTCGCCCTCGCACCGTGGCGCGCGGCGCAGCCGGCGTCGTCGGCAACCTGTGCGCCGGCGTCGCCGTCTTCGGCATCCTGGCGGGTGCGTTTTCCACCGTGAAGCTCGAGGAGGCCATGGGGTTCGAGTATGACCGCTGGTGGCCCATCGCGACCTACCAGACCTACGGGTTCCTTCCCTCGTTTATCGCCGTCGCCCAGGACCTTCCCATTCCCGAGCCCGAGGGCTACGACGACGAGACCGCGGCGGATATCCAGGCGGACCTTGTCGCCGCCTACGACGCGACCCTCGGCGCCACGCCCGAGCGCATCGCTGCCGAGCAGCAGTTCGCGCAGGTCCAGCCCACCATCATCGCCGTCATGAACGAGAGCTTCTCGGACCTGTCCCTGTACCAGGGGCTGCTCGACGCCGGCTACACGGGGCCCGCGTTCTACAACTCGCTGGGCGACACCCTGCAGCGCGGCACGCTCATGACCTCGGTCAACGGCGGCGGCACGGCGAACAGCGAGTTCGAGTTTTTGACGGGCGACTCCATCGCGTTCATCGGCAACGGGAAGTATCCCTACCAGCTGTACAACCTGTCCGACATCGAGTGCCTGCCCCGGCAGCTCAAGGAGCTCGGCTACCGTGCACGCGCCATGCACCCGCAGGCGCCCACCAACTGGAACCGCGCGCTGTCCTACAAGCAGATGGGCTTCGAGGAGTTCTACTCCATGGAGGATTTCGAGGGCGAGCCGCAGTATCACGCCGGCGTGACCGACCGCGCGACCTACGACAAGATCCTCGAGCTGCTTGCCGAAGACGACGGGCCGCAGTTCATCCTCGATATCACGATGCAGAACCACAGCGGCTACGACGCGGGCACCGTCCCTGCCGAAGAGCTCACGTCGTATGCGCCGGCCGGCGTGACGGACGGGGAGCTGCTCACTCAGCTCAACACGTACCTCACCTGCATCAACGCCTCCGACCGCGACCTCGCCTACTTCGTGGATCAGCTGCGCCAGCTCGACCGGCCCGTCGTGCTCGTGTTCTTCGGCGACCATCAGCCCAACATGACCACGTCGCTGAACGACGCACTCTATCCCGGCGAAGACGAGCTGACGCATCAATGGCGCCTGTTCCAGTCGACGTATTTCATCTGGGCGAACTACGATGTCGCCGGCAACGATCAGGTCAGCGCGCAGAGCGAGATCGGTGCCAGCGCGCTGGCGGCGCAGGCGCTGCACGCCATCGGCGCGCCCCTGACCGACTATCAGAAGGCGCTGCTCGCCAGCCGCTCGCAGATCGTCTCGCTGAGCGCCAACGGCTACCGCGGCGCCGACGGCGTCTGCTACACCCTCGACGCGGAAGGGCCGTACCGCAGCCTCGTGGACGACCTGCGCGCCGTGCAGTACCTGAACTTTGCGCGCAAGGTGAACTAGCCACCTTGGGAACACGGTGCCCGTCTACGTGTTCTCAAGCAAAATCGGAAATGAGCGCAATGCGCTCAAGAACGGTGTGCCCCCTTGTAGACGCGCCCTCTCAACCAAGCACATAGCTGGTGTCTACAGACATATTTGCTCGCTTGCCATAGCGTCTACATCGAATATCGAGGCCCATTTACATTTCGAATCTGCGGAGAGGGGCGACGATGATGGCATGGCTGCGAGTTGTACAGGCCCAAATACGCGTGACGGCACGCAACAAGCTGCTGCTGGTTCCCATAGTGCTCACCATCATGGCATTGCTGCTCCCCGTGGCGCTCGCACTTCCTACGGGGGGAGCCTATATCGCCGGACGCGACGCCGTTGAAACACAACAAACGTTTCTGAGCGAACAGCTCTCTTCCGGTGCTTACCGCACCGCTCCAGCCAAACTGGTGGAACTGAAGCAACAGGAGGTCTCCTACCTACAGGAAGCTTTAGCGCTCCCCATCGAGGACGCAGCGGGGTACTTTTCCGCTCTCGCCCGTCGCGCGCGCACCGTGGAGGAGGAGCACGAGCACGGTTACGTCCAGGGTGCGGAAAACGAGTTGTCCTTCGCCGCCAATGCTCTGCTGCTTGAGCGCATCGCGCTGCTTGGCGCACCTGAAGTTTACGACACTGCAGCAGACATGCCCGCCATCTACCTGTTGGCGTTCTCCATCGGGTCTACGCCTTACATCTTCTGGTACCTCGTCCCAGTCGCCGTGATGGCAATCGCGGGACGGCGCTTGGACAGACGCCTCGTCTCTCAAGGTCGCATGGGAATACGAGGCTCTGCCTGCGCAACTGGTCTTGCCGGTGCGCTCGTATCCCTCGCATGCCTCCTCATATGCCTGATCATACCGTTTGTTATCGCATCGATGCGAAACGGAATGGGCGATCCCAGCTATCCCGTCGTTCTCATACGCGACAACACACTCGTGTCCACCACAGTCGGCGTGCAGATAGCTGCATTTCTCGCTCTACAAACTGCAATCTACATCGCGCTGTGCTCCATAGCCGCAGCCGTCCTCATGTGCAAAGGCGGATCTGTCGCCGCTGCAATCATCATGACGCTATTGATCGCCGCGCCGTTGTTTGAATTGTATTACGCGCACGATGTCCCTTGGGCCCCTCTGCTCACGTCTCTGCTTCCCACCTACCTGAACTCAGCGAGCGTACTTGGCGGCGCCTCGTATCTCAACACCTCGGACATCGCTCTCGTGACGGGAGCTGGCGGTGCCCATGCAATCATAGTGCCACTCATGTGGGGAGCTGCGGCGCTCGGTTTCGCCAACACCGTGTCGATGATGCCTTCGCAACGACGATGGGGCTGGTGCTCAGGAATCGGCGATCGTGCCATATCCGGCACGAACATCACGTCGCCTACCAGGGTTTTTGACATCGTGTTCGATACAGTCGCATATCGTCGCAATCCGATTCTCAATAAAGCACATGTGCAGATACAACCTGGCGAGATCATAGGGCTCATCGCTCCTAACGGCGCCGGTAAGACAACTCTGCTCCAAGCCCTCAACGGCACAGGGCATGCAACCGTCCGCGGCAGCCTCCAGCTCGGCGGCTTTCCGCTTTGTGACCGATCCACCATGCGCACGACGGTCTTTCTCCTCAGCGATAGCGAGCTACTATTCCCAGCCCAAACCGTCCGGTTCCATCTCGAGCTCACCATCGCCCTTTGGGAAACTAGCAAAAACGCGCGTGAAGAAGCAGAGCGTTTCGACCTGGCCGAATACCTGAATACGCCCGTACACAAGCTGTCCCAGGGGAATCGGCAGTTGCTCTTACTCTGTATGGCCTGCACAAGCAATGCGTCGATCCTGCTGCTCGACGAGCCCATGAATGCGCTGGACCCGCTTCACGTCGAGCTCGTGTCCACCGCCCTACGTGAGCACGCCACACGCGGTGCAATCGTGGTTATCTCATCCCACATGCTGTGGGATCTGGAGACCCTCTGCGACCGGACGCTTTTCATCGCGGAGCAGCACGTCATCGAGATAGGAGGTGAGACCAGCGGGAGCGACATAAACCTGAACGATATTTATCGACGCATCTATCAACATGCAACATGATGGGAGATCAAACATGAAGAAGAATGCAAGCAGGCTTCGCAGCACCCTAGCGACCATTATCGCTTTGACTGCCGTATGCTCCGCCACCATATCCCCCATTGCCGCCGCGTGCGCAGCAGAGCTCAACGCGCCCGCAGCCCAAGAAGAGACTATTTCCCCCCGAGCCATGAATGCCCAGGTCGTCGACACCTATATGTCATTTTCGACAGCAAACGACCCTTCAGAAAACATCGATAGGTATAATGAGACATATAAGCTAATTTATTTTCAAAACTCTTATGCACTCACTGGGACCCAGATAATTTACACATCTCTTGGAATAAGTCCAAACAACCCATTTGTGGTTGGATTCGAGACCAAGTATCGTTGCATCTATGACACCTGGTAAGTGCGCTCTCAATACGCTACGTCATCTCAGGGCCTGGCATTAACCGAAGAGGAGGTGTGCCTATCATGGGCGCACCTCCTTCTTGCACCCCTGCATGAATCGCCCAATGAGCAGCTTTCTGCCCTACGCCAGCATGACCACGCTGGCACTATTCGCCTGGCTTCATTGGCCCTCATAGGATGAGACAGTCATGGTCATCTATAGCCGCATGGAAATGACTCATCATATGCTCTGCTCACGCAGGCGGAAAGCCGCATCCACAAGCGCCACCTTAAGATCGCGGGAGGTATGGACATCGAAGTATCGAAACGCCTGATGGCGCGCATCATTTACCGTGCCAGGCGCACAGTTGAGCTCCTGGCAGATTTCTCTTCGAGACAAGCCGCTCGCAATGCCCACAGCGACATCCGCGTACAACGGGGTAAATCCACACCCCATGAGCACACCTTTCATGCGGCCCTTGAGCTGCGCGTCACGCATCGGTAGCTCATCAAGACGCGCGGCGCGACCACGCACACGCATGATGACTGCGGCCGACGCCGCCATCGCTCCCGCAGCCAGCGCGTCGATCACACCCGCCGCGACCCCATGCGCCGATGCCTGGGGAGCCGCCTGTAGGAGCAGCGCGATGCCGCTTCCCCAGCTCTGCGTACCCACAAGCGCAACCGATGTCATGAGACCTGCAAGCCCTCCGATGAGCACGCACAGCGCCTCTTCTAACGACTCCCCGCGCGCCGTATGCCTCGCCATCACAACCAGAACGCCAACGAACAATATGCACGAAAGCATAGACAACATGGTGCCGAGCGCAAACGGATCAGTCCGGCTCGTGTCCCATGTGACAATGAGCCGCCACAGTGACCTGAAGCCGCACGCCCCCACCAACAGATAGGCCACACGCCCCACAGCCCCCATGCGACGCATCGCGACAAACAACCTCCGCATGGCCATTCGGTCTTCTTGCCAAATCATAGAGGCAAGCGTTGCTGCACAGGCAACCGACAGCGCGCATGTCACCGTATCCATCACAATACCCCATGCGTTTCCCGATGCACAAAGGAATGCCACGAAAACCAGGGCAACGTATCCAGCGATTACAATTCGCAGCCAGGTTGCATTTTTCTCGCTCGGACCAGCGCCCTCCCCTTCAGACAGAAGAATGAACGCGTGCAGCACGGCGAGTACCATAACAAGGATGACCAACGAGAACATGGCGATCAGATCAAACGGCACGACATCAACCTGCGTGCCGGATGATAAGAATACGAGAAGCGGCCACAGCGCAATCACTGCTGCTGGGATCACCAAAAGCAGAACGGTCGAACGCCGTGCTGTCGCGCAACGCCCCCTGTCCGCGCTCCCATTCGTCCTTTCGCGGGAAGCACGGCCACCGAAGGCTCCTCGACCATCCGAAGCCTGATTCCTTATCTCATCGATCGAGCCCATTCCAAGTTTCGCCAGCGCCCGCTCTTGGTAGGTCCTCACCGTCGAAGCGGAGATCCCCAGAGCTCGCGCCGTCTCAGCAGATGTGTCACCTGCCATCCGGTGCCTCAACGTCTCGCATTCGCGCTCGCTGAGGCCTCGTTCCCTCCAAGACTCCACCTGCGCGGCGATGTGCGGATCGTCCTCGCAGGTATCGCCCGCCCGCGACGCGTCCGAAGCAGCCGTGTCCCCTGTCCTCGTCGCTCCGCCAGCTTGTCGCGCGACCATCTGACGTATGGCGCAACAGGCGAACACGATAAGGTTGACGGCCATCAAACCGACACCGAGAGCATCGAGCCGTCCGCGCGTCACTCCGTAAGCGGCAGACGAGATGCATATCGACGCCTGGCATCCCGTGAAGAGCCCGAGGCAGGCCAGCCGCCGTGCGCGCCAAGGCCCCACGCGAAGCAGGCACACCGCAAGCGGGATCGCCACCAGCAGCGCAAGACCGACAGGCGCCGCCGCGGGAGCGGTGGTATCGGTGCCGGTCGAAAGACGGACGACGTCAGCCAGCGAGACCGAAACGGGCATCTGGTCGATCACGAGTGTCCCGAAGCCCATCTCACGCCATAGCGCATCAAGCAGGTCGGGGAGCAACCTGTGAGCATCTGCCGCGCCCATCGTCAACAGGGCCACCGAAGCCGCGCTACCGCACAAAACCGCCGCCGCGAGCGGGGCGCGTCGACGACCGGGGGTGCGCCCGCCGCGGCCGAGCAGCAGGATGCAGAACTGAAGCGGCGCCACGATGGTCAGCGCCAGCACCGCGCCGCAGGCAACGACAGCGCCCGAGCCGTGCGCGTCCACGTTCCACAGCGCAATCAGAGCGACCGCCATGAGCAGCGCCGCCACCGCACTACCCCATGTGGGACGCACCCGGCGCGACAGGGCAAGGGCCGCCGCGACCAGCGCGGCGAGCACATCGACACCCGACAAGACGAGCATGCCGAGCAGCAGGCAGCCGGAGCCAAACGGCGCACAGGCAAGCAGGGCCGCACCCTTCACCCAGCACAGCGAGGCAATCGAAACAAGAACGGTCAACATCGTCACCACCCTCTCCCTTGCGGTCAACTCGCGGATTCATCGGCTCGTCGCGGTAGGATTCCGCGGATCTGGGCCGCAGTCCGCGCGACGACGGCATGATCGCCCGGCATCGCGCCCCGAGACGTGACGCCGACCACCAGCTCGTCGTTTTCGCACAGCGCGGGAAAGAAGAACGTGCATTCATCGGGTGCATCCGCCACGGAAACCGGTATTCCGAGACGGCGGCAGCGCTCGCCGATTGAGCGATTGACCGACCGGTCATCGGTCGCCGCGACCACCAGCGCGCGGCCGTCCTCGTCGTCCGCCTCGTACGGGCGTCGGCGCACCTGGATCCCCGCACATGGGCTCACGCTCTCCCCGGCGCGCGGGTCGATGACGGTCACCCGGGCGCCGAAGCGTGCGAGCGCCTCCGCGCGGCGTCTTCCCACCTCGCCCGCGCCGACGACGAGGCAATCGGCATCGACGAGGGAAACGAACAGGGGGAAGCGGCCGCGCGCGGCGGCCTCCGCCTGAGAGGCTGCACTCACTCGCCGCGCCCTCGCGGGCGCTTCCCGCATATGCGCGACCGCCAGCCGGCAGAGCTCGGGCCACGCGCCGATGCCCTCGTGGGCCACTGACACTGCATATCCCGCCTGCTCGAAGCGAGCTCGCCAGGTGCCCTCGATATCGCGCTCGACGTGTCCCGCCGCCGTGAGCATAAGCGGCACAAGGCGCACCTCGTGAGGCAGCGGGTCCTCGGCACCCAGCTGGGCGGCGATGTCCTCCATGGACGGCTCGCCCCGAAGCAAGCCGATGACGATATCGTCGCGCCCGCGCACGCGCAGCGCATATCCGAGGGCAAGGTAGGCGAGCTGACCCGCCCCTTCCGCCCCATGCCCCACCAGGACATATGACGCGCCATCTCTGCGAGGCAGGCGCTCCTCGAAAACGCGGGCCACCGCCTCGACATCTGCCGCCGTCTCCATCAACGGGCGTGAGAGGCGCACCTCGTCGAACAGCGGCGCCTTCTCGTCCACCGCCTCCCGCACGCTCCGGTATGCGCGCCCGTCGACCAGATGCGCGTCGGCAACGACCGCACGGCGCACGCCGCACGCCCATAGCTGTTCGAGCGCTTCGGCCACATCGGGCACCCGCTCGCCGCGCGCTTCGAGGCGTGCGCGGGCCTTCGCGCTGGTATATGCCATGACACACGGGGCCTCGGCGCCCTTCTCGGCCCGAAACGCGCCCTCGAGCGCGCGCACCATCGCATCGACGCTGCGCCCGCGCGCGCCGGTACGCGACGTGCCGTACACCGCGATCACAAGACCCCAGCGATCCATGACGCACCCCATTCCTTGTCCCGTCTTGTGACCACGATACCCCATTGTGCACCGGAGATGCATTGACCAAAAGGAGCACGAGCCCCGCGGGACGACGCAGGCGGCCCATCCACGGTACGCATATGGCACGCCGCTCCATCGACGGTACGCTATAGGCACGTTTTTCGCTCGAAAGCGTGCCTATAGCGTACCGTGGATGGGCCGACGTGCCATACGCGTACCGTCGATCCGAGCAAAGCTGCGGGAGGGGCGAATTGGCCTGCGGTTCCCGAGAGGCGTACACTTGAATCATCAACACGAGAGGAGCGCCATGGAGAACACGACGGCATCGCCGGACGGTCGCGCCCGGTTCGAGCGCGTGGAAACGCCGGAGCAGACGCGCGCGCTCGCCGAGCTCGCCGGCACCATCTGGCGGGAATACTGGCCGACATATCTGGGCGAGGCCCAAACCGAGTACATGATCGAGCAGTTCCAGAGCCTGCCCGCTATCACGCGCGACATGGCCGAGCACGCCTACGAATACTGGCTCGTTCGCGCGGCAGACGACAACCGTATCGTCGGCTACACGGGAGGGCATGTCGAGGCGGAAACCAACCGGTTCTTCATAAGCAAGATCTACCTGCTTGCCCCCGAGCGCGGCAAGCACTTCGCGAGCGCGGTCATCGCGTTTTACGAGGACCTGTGCCGGACGCGCGGGCTGCGCGCCATGTACCTCACGGTCAACAAGGGCAACGAGCTCGGCATCCGCGCGTACGAGGGCAAGGGATTCGCGACCATCGACGCCGTCGAGACCGATATCGGCGAGGGCTATATCATGGACGACTACATCATGGAGAAGCGTATCTCGTAGCGCATGGGACCGCCTGCGACGGCCAGGGACCGATCGCATAAGTTAAGGGACGCTAAGGAAATCGTAAGGGGACAGACGGGTAAAGGGCGAGCAACTGCCCTTCCCCTTGAATCGAGGATCCATGCACCGTCTCGCCCGTATCGCGCTTCTCATCACCGCCGCCCTGGCGCTGCTCATACCGACCGCAGCGCAGGCAGGGCAATCGTCAGCGATAGCCAAGATCGTCGACCCCAACACATCGGACGCATGGAGCGCGCTGTTCGAGGCGGGCGACGACGGCCTGTCGTTCTCCTCCGAGCAGGCCGGAAGGATCTGGGTCGACAAGACCGTATACGGATCGACCGACGAGGCGAACGCATCCGGCGTCCCCGCCCGGCTCGACGACGAGGCGCGCGGGTTTCTGGTCAGCCTCTCGGCGCTCTCCTCGGCGGTGTCGGTCCGACACGAGAACGATCTGGCCCACGACGTGGTGTTCGTCGTGAGCACCAACGGCATGCTCGCCGACATGACCTACGGCGGACGCCCGCAGGGGGCCTACCTCGCCGACGCGCTCAACGTGGCGATCGCCCGCCTCATGGCGGAGAACGAGGGCGCGGCGGTGCCCACGCGCATCGCCGTCGTGGGATATTCCGCCGATGTCGCCACGCTCATGCCGCTCGACACCTACACGCCCGACAGCGACGGCCGCTACGTGTCGTTCGCACCGCGCGGTGCGGCGACGACGCCCGCGCTTCTGGTCAACGCCCGCGCGGACCATGGGTCCCGCACGACATCGATGCAGCTGCGCAGCGGATCCTACCTCCAGCGGGCGGTCCGCGTCGCAGGCGACTTGCTCGTTCAGGCGGCAGGCGACGCGCAGGCAGCCGAACGGAAGCCCGAGCTCGTCCTCATGGGCGTGCAGACGCCGCCGATGGCCCATGTCGACCTGGCTGATCCTCCCTCCTACACCGGCGACACGACCGGCTTTCTGGGCCCGCTGCCCAACACGCGCGAGAACGGTTACGGCACCGATGCGATGATGGCCACGCTGCTCACCGTGCGCGCGCAGCGACGGCGCATCGAGGACGCTTGGAAACCGACGGGACGAGATCTCGCGCTGTACACGACGGGACTCGACGCCACCGCGACCGTCGAATACCTGCTGCAGACGGCCGAGGCGCAGCAAACCGCCTCCCTCCCCGGATCGGGAGCCGCCACGGGCGTCGACCTCGCGCGCAACATGGCCCAAGCCGCCCGCGCCTACGCGGACGCCGCCGCGCGCGGGGACGCAACCGTGTCGCTCGACCTCTTCGGCTCGAGCGCCTCGGGCCTCGTCGCAAATACCGTGGACCTGCCGTGCCTCCCCGATCTGCTCGACAGCGCGGACGGCTACGCCCTGAGCAGCGTCGACGAGTTCTTCTCCGCCCACAGCGCGTCCGCCATCTCCTGGGCGTTCAACTCCGCCATAAACCGCATGCTGGACATCGAGTACACCTCGCCCTCCCCTGCGGACACCGCCGGTGCGCGATGGGGAGAAAGCCGCCTGACCGTAGAGGACCGCATCGGCGCCGGCATGAACGTCTCGTCCATGAAAGGCATCGTGTACGGAACGCACCTGCTCGACGGCGCGCTTGCCGCCCAGGCGGTCACGATCAGCATGAGCGACCCGTGGGACATCGAGGCCACGCACGAGTACGCCTACCTTGTCGACACGGTCAACGAGCGCTACGACCTGGGGTACGACGCCTACAACCTCTTCTTCGACGCGTTCTCCGACGGCCAGTTCGCCTATCGCGGTACCGGGGACTTCTCGAACCGCGCGTCGTGGTACGTCGACGCCGAGCACCATATGGTCGCGCACGGCGGCAGGCCCTACACGTTCGCCACGACCGCCGAGGTCGATGCCGTCCGGCAGGGCGATTGGGCGGATGCGGCTCCCGCCGACGTCAAAAGCCGCATCGAGGCCGCGCGCGACGCCGGCGCGACCGCCGTATGCGAGACGTGGTTTTTCATCGGCAACCTCCCGAACCAGTACACCGGCGGCGACATCGCGCTCTACGACGTCATCGTCATGGTGGAGACCGACCTGGAGACCGGCCGCCAGACGGTGCTCGCCTCCCTTCCCACCGACGCGCTGCCGGCACGGCGCGCGAGCGTGACCGTGCATGCCGACGGCAAGGCGACCATGGCGCTCGAGGACCCGCAGGGAACCTACCCGATCCGCCTGGTCTACGAGGTGGAGCCCACCGAGCGCGTGAGCGGCCTGCTCGACCGCATCGACGCGGGCGAAACCGTATCCGACGACGAGCTCTCCGAGGCTCTGGGCGAGCGGCCGCAGCACTCCGGCGGCGGCTCGAGGCTGGTCTACGCGGGCTCGTTCTCCCTGGAAGACGGTCCTGAGCATGCCGCGGCTGGCTGCACTGCCGCAGCATACGTCGCGCCCACCAATGCGTACTACGCCTTCACCGAGCCCACGCCCCTGTTCGCGCTGGCGCCGGGCGCATCCGCAGACGGCGGCGACCCGCCGCAGGCAGACGACCTCATCCCCCTCACCTCCCTGCCCGAGGCGGGAGCGACGTATTACTTCATGCGCACGGTCTACAGCGCGTCCCATATCGACCCTGACGGGGAGGCTGAGGCCACCGTGGAGCAGCGCATCATCCCCTACGTCGCGATTGCGGCTGCCGAAGACGGCACCACCCCCTATTTCACGGACGACGACGGCCAGGTCTGCGTCGCCGCCGGAACGCCCCGGTTCCGTGCCGCCGAGACCATCGGGTCGAGCGACAAGGCGCCCAATCTCACCGGGTCCGCCCCGTACGTGACAAAGCTCACCGTGCAGGCCCACGAAGGCGGCCAGACGCGGCTAGCGGCGCAGATGGGTAATAACGGCGCCCTTGCCCTGCCTTCCGCCCAAGGCTCTGGCGATCTCACAGTCGAGGTGCACGTGCGCGCCGCGGGCTCATCGGGCGATGACGGCCAGGGCGCGTGCAGATTCCGCATCACGTTCACGACCGAAGCCGGCGCGGCACTTGCGGGCCCCGTGGTCTGTACCGATCCCGTCACGCACGATCCGCAGATCACGCCGCTCGACAACGGCTCGTTCGATCTGGTGCTGGCGGATGGGGCCAGCGCCACGGTCGCGGACCTCCCCGCGGGCACCGGGTATCGCATCGAGGAGCTGCCCGCAAAGGACGGTTCGACCTGGAAGTGCTCGCACGCCACGACCGTGGGCGCGCAGAGCCCCACGCAGGCGACCGGAACCGTCGCGGAGGGGACCGTCGTCCAGGACCAGACGGTCGTCAGCTTCACGAACGTCCCCACCTCGGGGCGCATCGAGATCTCCAAATCGGTCACCGGCAACGACGGCGACACGGCCCGCGCGTTCCCCTTCTTGGTGAGGCTGGCGCGCGAAGACGGCCTCCCCCTTCCCTCCTCGATCCCCTATGAGCTCGACGGGTGGACCCGGGCATCGGGTATCGCCGCGGTCGCGGACGACGGCAGCGTGACGCAGGAGGACGGATCGCCGTTCGCGCTGGCGGACCGACAGCGCCTCACGCTGTCCGGCATTCCGCTCGGCATCGCCTACGCCGTCGAGGAGACCGACCCGGCCGGCCACACGGTCCATATCGATAAGACGAGCTCCGCGACGGACGAAGAAGATGCCAGCGACGACTCGGCATCGGGCCTCATCGAGCACGACGGGCAACACGACGTGCTGGCCTTCACCAACGAGCGCTGGGCGTACGGCTCGCTTGAAGTCGCCAAGCACACCGTGGGCGGCGAGGCGGGGCGCGCCTTCGCCTTCACCGCGATGTTGACCGATGCCGCGGGCGCACCGCTCCAGGGCACGGTCTCCTACCGCATCGAGGGCGCTGGCGAGGGCGAAAGCCGTACCGCAGAGCTGCAGGGAGGCACCTTCTTCTTTGAGCTCGCGGACGGCCAGACCCTCGTCGCCGACGACATCCCGCAGGGGACGGCGTATCGCGTCGCGGAGCAGGACTACGCAGAGGAAGGCTATCTCGCCCTGCAGTCCGGCGCGACGGGGACCATCGGCGACGAGCCCGCTCGGGCGACCTTCGCCAACATCAATGCCACCGGCGCGCTCGGCATCGCGGAGGTCGGCGCCGGCAACGCGTTCGAGACGGACAGATCGTTCTCGTTCGCCGTCACACTGAAAAACCTGTTCGCCGCCAAACCGGCACAGGACACCGAGGTCGTCTTGCAGTCCACGCGCTACGCCTCCTCCCAGGACGTCGTCGAGGAGCGCCTGCGATTCGAGCGCGTCTCGGGCACCGATGACGGACGGGCGGTCGTCGAGAACGTCGCGCATGGAACGGGCGTCGTGATCAAGGGCCTTGCCCCGAGCATGGCGTTTTCCGTCGAAGAACTCGACGCCCGCGCCCTCGAGGATGCAGGATACCGCATCTACCTGGGGAGCCGACCGGATATCGAAAGCGGCGCCCAGCAGAACCCCTATGAGGGGACGCTCGCAAGCGGCGGGGTCACGCCGGTTTTCGCCGTCAACGTCCGCGACCTGTACGGAACCCTTGCCGTCTCGAACAGCATCGAGGGACAGGCGGCGCTCGACGATGCGCAGGCGGGCCAGCGCTTCCTCTACACCGTCCACGCCCTGACGGCCACCGGCGCGCCCGTGTCCGGCGCCTACGCATGGCGTGCGGAGGGTGCCGCCGAACCCGCCGACGGCTCGAGGGGGACCATGCCCGATGGAAGTCCCGCCCTCGTGTTCGATAACGGGTACGCCACGTTCGAGATAGCGGGCAGCGGGACCATGCAGATCTCAGCCCTGCCCGCCGGGGGCTCGGTCACCGTCGCGCAGCGCGACGAGGCCGACTTCGGATACACCACCTCGCCCGCCTTGGAGCAGACGGCGGCCCTCGACCCAAACGGCACCGCGACGCTCTCCTTCACCAACGTCAAGGAGTACGAGGCAGCCACGGCCTCCGTTCCCGCCTCCTCCACCTTGTTCGGGCGCGCGCAACAAGACGGGGAGTTTACCTACCGGCTCTTTGACGAACAGGGAGACCCTGTGGCCGTCGACGGCGAGCCGGCATCCGCGTCCAGCGCCGCCTCACCGGACGGCGTCGCCTCCGCCCTCGCGTTTCCGCAGCTCACCTATAGGGAACCGGGAACCTACTCCTATTCGGTGCGGCAGGCCGTCCCGGCAGACCCCGAGCCCGGCGTAGCATACGACGAGCGGGCGTTCGACGTGCGCGTCGACGTCACCGCCAACAGCAAGGGCGCGCTGTCGGCTCGCGTGACCACATCGCATGAGGGCAAGCCGATGGCGGCGGCATTCGAGAACCGCTATCGTACGACAAGCGAGTCGGTCCCCATCGAAGGGACCAAGACCCTCGACGGCAAGGCCCCCGCCGCAGGCGCCTTCGCCTTCACCCTGCAGGAAGTCGATGCGAACGGAGAGGAGATCGGACCTGTGCTCACCTCGTACAACGACGAGGAAGGGGGTATCGCGTTTGGACCTTTCGAGCTGAACGCCCCCGTCGGCAGCTCGGTGCACAGAACGTTCATCGTTCGCGAGAATATCCCTGAGGACCCGGAGCAAGGCATCGTCTACGACACGCGCGTCTACCGGGCAGAACTCACCGGCGAGTCGGCCGACGACGGCACGCTCGACGTCCATGCGGCATACTCCGTTCGCGACGGCGACGCGGGGGACGGCCCATGGCTACCCTGCTCGGGCATCGTGTTCGAGAACCGCACCGCTCACGCGCCGGAGACCCCTGACACACCGATCGACCCCGATACGCCGGTGTCACCGGATACACCCGACACGCCGGACTCCCCTGACGAGCCGGGCAGCCCGGAGTCTCCCGATACGCCCGAATCGCCCGATTCTCCGGACACACCGGACACGCCCGACGGGCCAAGCACGCCGGAATCCCCAGAAGAGCCCGTGGCACCGGAATCGCCCGACTCCCCCAGCTCCCCCGACACGCCGCCCGCCCCGACAACACCTGCGGACCCCGAGACGCCGGCCGGGACCGACGCCCCGCCTGAGGCCAACGGCCCAGATGAGCTCGCAAAGACCTCGGACCCTGTGTCTCCCTTGCATTTCATCTTGCTCATCACGGGCGGCATCGTTCTTATCGCCTGCGGGTCCCTCGTTCTAATCCGACACCGCCGTCGCTCGGATCGCTAGGCTCAGCCCCCCGTTCATTCATGAATGAACGGGGGGCTTTTTGACGTTTCCGCAGGATTCTTTTATTTGACCCACCTTCTCATTCATGAATGGACGAATCGGATGGATCGGCCGCACCCGCATCAGGCGCCGCCCCCTCCGCCGAAGAACAGCGCGTGGGCATCGCCGGCGTCGCGGCGCCCGAAGAACTCCCGGACCAAAGCGAGGCGCTCGACGGTCGAGGCGGCAAGCGGGGCGGGCAGCGCATCGGGCGCAAACCAACCGACCTCCAAGCTCTCCTCATCGCCCACGCGCGGCTCGGCATGCCTCTCGTCGACCGGTCGGCATACGAACAGCAGGTCGAGATACATCGTGTTGTCGCCGTTGGCATAGGTGATTACGCGGCTCGAAGCCTTGACGCTTGCGAGCTCCTCCGCCACGACTGCCACGCCCGTCTCCTCGAGGACCTCGCGCACCGCCGTCGTCGCCGGCTCCTCGCCCGGCTCGTTGATGCCGTAGACGAGTGCCCATTCGCCCGTGTCGGCACGACGGCCCATCAGGATGCGCCCGCGACCGTCCTCGACATACGCCGTGATGCCGATGAGCCACAGCAGGTCATGGCCGATCTTCTTGCGCAGCTGGACGATGAAATCGGGTGTGGGCATGACGGCTCCCTGCGATCGACAATGGGTACAACCCCATTGTATGCATCCACCTCGAAAGGAGAAGCTATGCCCGTCATCCGCGTCAACGCCTCAACCCCTATCCCCCGCGATGCGCAAGTCGAACTCAAGCAGGCGTTCGGCCAGGCTATCTCAGCGGTGCCCGGAAAGTCCGAACAGTGGCTTATGTGCCAGTTCGAGGAAAACGTCCCCACCTTCTTTGCCGGAGACGACTCTGAGCCCGCCGCCTATATCGAGGTGAGCGTCTTCGCCCGCAGCGAGGTTCCGACGACCGCATGGGAGGCTTTGACCGAACAGATCACGCCCGTCGTATCGCGCACCCTCGGCATCGATCCGGCACGCATCTACATCAACTACAGCGCAAGCGCGAACTTCGGATGGAACGGAGGCAACTTCTAGGGAAACACCGATCGATTGCTTTCGCGACGGCCGCCACGGGGCCGGCCGGTGCAGAATGAATTGATCGGTGTTTCCCTAGAGCACTTCAGTTTGGAGCGCCTCGCCCTCCGACTTGGCAGCCGTCCGGTCCGACGCTCCGCACCCTGGAACTACCCCGGTAAACAGGGATGCTGATGGGGTATACCCAGTACGAGCAGAAGGAAAAAGCCCTCCTGCGGAAGAATTTGTTGGTGGGCAACACCCACGCAGAACAACCGCCTCCGCATAAGGCGGTTGTTCCTTTTTAGGCATCACCCACCGAGAGTTATTTGATCACCAAAATCAAGATGATCACGAACGCAACGAACGTTGCAACAGTGCCGGCCGCCGAAAACGACCCTGTCCCAAAAAGTACCACCCGCGCGCTTCTGGGCTTCCATCGAGCGCCAGCGCCCTATCATGGATACATCAACGTTTGGGACGCGGCTCGCCTGCGCGTCCCGCACTGCAAGGGGGTATGCATGAGATACCTGATCGTTGGCGGCGTCGCCGCCGGCACCAAGACCGCAGCGAAAATCAAGCGCTGCGACCGCTCTGCGGACGTGCTCGTCATCACCAAAGGGCACGATATCAGCTATGCGGGCTGCGGTCTGCCCTATTACGTAGGAGGGGACATCGAGACCCGCGAGGCGCTCATCGTCAACACGCCCGAGGCATACGCCGGCCTCACCGGCGTGACGGTCCAGACCGGCCAGGAGGCGATCTCCCTCGATGCCGCGGCAAAGACCGTGACCGTTCGCTCCGAGGACGACGAGGAGCACACCGAGGCATACGACAAGCTGGTCATTGCCACGGGTGCCAACCCGTTCATGCCGCAGGTCGAAGGCATCGACCTGCCCGGCGTGTTCGGCCTGCGCACCCCGGACGACGCGACCGGCATCCGCGATTACATCAAGGATAACGACTGCCGTCGCGCCGTGGTCTGCGGAGCCGGTTTCATCGGCCTCGAGATCGCGGAGAACCTCATGGCCCAGGGCCTCCAGGTCACCGTCATCGACGCGATGGACCAGATCCTGCCGAACGTGCTCGACCCCGAGATGGCCGGCTTCGCCACCCGTCAGCTCAAGGCGGCCGGCATGCGCGTGCTGACGGGCACCGCGCTGACCGGCATCGCCGGCGAGACGCGCGCCGAGGGCGTCCGGACCGCGACCGGCACGCTTCCCGCCGACATCGTCGTGGTCGCCATCGGCATCCGCCCGGCGACCGCATGGCTCGAGGGATCGGGCATCGAGATGGTCAAGGGGGCCATCGTCACCGATGAGTTCTGCGCGACCAACCTGGCCGACGTCTACGCCGCCGGCGACTGCGCCATGGTCCGCAACGCTCTAACCGGCAAGCCCGCCTGGAGCCCCATGGGGTCCACGGCAAACATCGCCGGCCGCGCGCTCGCCCGCACGCTCACCGGAACGCCCACGAGCTATCCGGGCGTGCTCGGCACCGGCGTAGTCCGCCTGCTGCCCGCGCTGAACGCCGGGCGCACCGGCCTCACCGAGGCGGCGGCCCGCGAGGAGGGCTTCGATCCCGAGAGCATCGTCGCCGTCGTCGATGACAAGGCCCACTACTACCCCGGCTCCTCGAGCTTCTTCATCAAGCTTATCGCCTGCAAGAAGACCCATCGCCTGCTCGGCGTCCAGGTGCTCGGGGCGGGTACCGTCGACAAGGTCGTCGACATCATGGTCGAGGCGCTCTACCAGAAGCTCAAGGTCGAGGACCTCGACCTCATGGACTTCGCCTATGCGCCGCCGTTCTCCACGGCCATCCATCCGCTCGTGACGGCCGGCTACATCCTCGAGAACAAGCTCGCCGGTCGCCTGGAGTCCTTCACGCCCGCTCAGTACGCCGCAGGCGAGGCGGCAGACTACGCGGTCATCGATGCGCTGCCCGCACCCGCCATCCCCGGCGCCGAATGGGTCGACCTCACAAAGGTCGCAGGCGAGCTGCCCGGTCACGCCAAAGACGAGAAGCTGCTGCTCGTGTGTGCCAAGGGCAAGCGCGGCTACTTCATGCAGAACCGCCTCAAGGCAGCCGGCTACACGAACACGCGCGTGCTCGAGGGCGGTATCACGTTCAACGAGGTCAAGGTCCCGCGCCCCGCGGGCAAAAAACTGCCCGCCGCCGAGATCAAGCGCCTGAAGGGCCTGGGCTGCCTGCAGGACAAGCGCTTCGACGACGTGTTCAACATCCGTGTCATCACCCGCAACGGCAAGCTGACGAGCGCCGAGCAGAAGACGGTCGCCGAGGCAGCCGAGACGTTCGGCTCCGGCGAGGTCACCATGACCACACGCCTCACCCTGGAGATCCAGGGCGTGCCGTATGACAATATCGCCGCCTGCATCGAGTTTTTGCAGGACCACGGCCTGGATTCCGGCGGCACCGGCTCCAAAGTCCGCCCCGTCGTCTCCTGCAAGGGCACGACCTGCCAATACGGCCTCATCGACACGTTCGATCTGTCCGAGAAGCTGCACGAGCGCTTCTACGTGGGATACCACGGCATCGAGCTGCCGCACAAGTTCAAGATCGCCGTCGGCGGCTGTCCCAACATGTGCGTCAAGCCCGACCTCAACGACCTGGGCATCGTGGGTCAGCGCATCCCGCAGATCGACCTCGGGAAGTGCCGCGCCTGCAAGGTCTGCCAGGTCGTGAAGGCCTGCCCCATGGGAGACGCGCAGGTCGGCCCGGATGGCAAGATCACCATCGACGAGAGCCTCTGCAACCACTGCGGTCGCTGCATCGGCTCCTGCCCGTTCGGCGCGATGACCGAGGAGCTCACCGGCTACAAGGTCTATATCGGGGGACGTTGGGGAAAGAAGACCGCCCACGGCCGTGCGCTCGAGCGGATCTTCACCGGCGAGGACGAGGTCATGGATGTCGTGGAACGCGCCATCCTGTTCTTCCGCGACGAGGGCATCTCGGGCGAGCGCTTCGCCGACACCGTGGCGCGCCTGGGCTTTGAGTACGTGCAGGACAAGCTCCTGACCGCACCCATCGACAAGGAAGCCATCCTCAACAAGAACGTGGTGGGCGGCGCGACCTGCTAGCATACGGTTCACGCTCGCAAGGGGCGCCACGGGAAGCATATCCCGCGGCACCCCTCATATACCGCCCTCACAAGCGCCTACACCAGATCGAAAACAGTCAGCGCGCCTGCTGCCAGCAGCAAAACGGACAGGGCGACGTCGCCGACACGATTGCCGTACACCGCCTCGCCACGAGGACCAGACCAGATGACGTACACGATGTAGAGCATGAACAATACGCTCGCTACCATGAAGGCATCGGCAGCAAGAGGCATCCCGCCCGCGTCGCACAGACTCGCGATAATCCGAGTTACGCCTGCGCCCGCAAACGCACTATTCGCGCGAAACAACCGTCGGCGCTCTGAACCCTTCCGCTCCATCAACCGTGAACCTTTCGATCCCATCAATAAATCCCTGCGGAGTCAATTCCCGCTTGGGTCTGGTAAAGCACGCCATCATCGTCATACCATCTCTTCAGGATTGTGACAACGTAGATCCCGCCGTTAGGATCGTCTGGGACAGAGCCCAGAATCCAAACCGCCGCAACTGCGGCACCCAGCGCAACGTCTAGTGCGGGGATGCCAATGCGGCCGACAAAGAGGCTCGCAACATTTGCCGCAGTTGCGTAGGGCCCGAATATTGCCCGGATCTCAGCAAAGGATATTTGATACCTCGTATATGTTCTGACAGGTTGATTTACACGCTGAACAACATCTTCATCGCCATAGCTTTCTGGCTCCGATGACAAATACAGAGTCGCACCCGTGAAATCAGACGTCACCTTTCCAGTCTCCACATCAAAAAACAAATGATTGGATTTTCCCGTGGCCTCATCCTCAATGGTAACAGTGCGAACTCCGCCGGCTTCGGACAAGCTGATGATTTTCTTAGAACCATTATCGTTGATCGTTATTGAACCGTTCTGGTTCTCTCCAATCGAGATACCCGCAGAGCTGAGTATACTTTCATCATTCGACATACCAAACGCAGCGGCAACTGGAGAAACTCCCTGGAAGAATAACGCTGCCGTCACGATAGCCGTCATCAAACGCTTACCCTTCATCATCTTCCTTTCTCGCCTGCGTTTCGAACCAATCCAATTGAAGAGGTGCCCTATTGATTCAGTTTGAGCCGCACCCTTGACTCAAGAACCCAACATGCTGTCTGTTTCTTCTACATGGGACACACCTCCTTCATGGTGAATCTACATGTGCACCCACAATCACCTATCGCATGTGCTTATGAGGAATCGGAAGGGTGCATAGGCTACTGCAGCTTGCGCCAACAATACTGAAATGACACGGCATTTCGTATAGACAACCGATATGTAATATCGCGACAAGAGTGTCTACAGGGTTACCTATCCAGCTCACGTGCAAGAAGAGCGACAAAGCCCTCCGCGATTTTCACATCCAGAATCCCATACGCCTCACGTCGAGCCGAATGACTTGTTCCGAACGAAACATGCAAACGCTCAAGAATCTGCGACCCCATCTGGCCTCGTCCCAGAAACATGGCCGTCATACATTCACAATACTCCGCACAAGCGCCATTTGAGGAGCCTGCGACGAGTGCTATGTCACCGTCAGCATAAAGCGCCCAACTCGATGCACAGCTGCCATGAGCACGGGTACAATGGGGTCATAACAACGTCATCGCGAACGAAAGGACCCCCATGGCAACATGTGAACATGCCGCTGCGGCGGGCGGGCAGACCGCGCCGATGCAGTTCGAGGAAAACAACCTCTCCGAGGTCAAGCGCGTCATCGCCGTGCTGTCCGGCAAGGGCGGCGTGGGCAAGTCGCTCGTCACCGGCTCGCTCGCCGTCGAGCTCGCGCGCGGGGGCGCCAAAGTCGGCATCCTGGACGCCGACATCACCGGTCCGTCCATCCCCCGCATGTTCGGCATGGGCGACCGCCGCGCCCACGGCCTGGGCAAGCTTCTGCTCCCCGAGATCTCCGCCACGGGCATCAAGGTGATGTCGTCCAACCTGCTGCTGCAAAACGAGACCGACCCCGTGCTCTGGCGCGGCCCGATCATCGCCGGCGCCATCAAGCAGTTCTGGAGCGACACCTCGTGGGGCCCGCTCGACTACCTGCTGGTCGATATGCCTCCGGGTACGGGCGACGTGGCGCTCACGGTCTTCCAGTCGCTGCCCGTCGACGGCATCGTCGTGGTCACCAGCCCGCAGGACCTCGTGTCCATGATCGTGGCCAAGGCGGTCAACATGGCCGACAAGATGAACGTGCCGATTCTGGGCATCGTCGAGAACATGAGCTACGTGCAGTGCCCCGACTGCGGGCGCGCCATCGAGATCTTCGGTGAGAGCAAGCTCGACCAGGTCGCCGAGACCTACAACCTGAAGGTGCTCGACCGCCTGCCCATCGACCCCGCGCTCGCCGCCGCATGCGATGCGGGCACCATCGAAGCCGACCTTCCCGCAGGTACCCTGCCCCTCACGCTCGCGGCCGCCCGTGCCGTCGAGGCGCACGAGGGCGACGAGGATAAGCAGGCATAGGTGGCCGGCTCTCCCATATATGATGTAGCGATCATCGGCGGCGGCGCCTCAGGGCTCGCCGCCGCCCTGTCTGCAGGCAGGACAGGACAGTCGGTCGTCCTCATCGAACGCGATGTCGAGGTCGGCCTGCCCATCCTCGCCACCGGCAACGGGCGGTGCAACCTATCCAACGCCGACCTCGACCCTGCACGCTACCGGCACCCCGACATCGCGCGCACCGTCATGGGCGATCATCCCGAGGAGGAGCTCGTGCGGCTCTTCGATTCGATCGGCCTTCTGACCTGCGAGATCGACGGTCGCCTGTATCCATACAGCAAGCGAGCCGACACCGTGCGCGACGCCCTGGTCGCCACCGTGGCCAAGCTCGGGGTCGATATCCGGTGCTGTGCCGAGGTCGAACGCGCCGTGCATGATGACGCCGACGGATGGCAGCTCGAGCTCTCGGTCCCCGCAGGCCCGCTCCCGACGCCCAAAAAGCCCCCCGCGGACTTTCGCGCCCATCTGCGCGGGCTGCGAAAAGAACTCAAGCGCGCGCCGCGCACGAGAGAGCGCGTATCCGCCCACCGCGTCATCATCGCCTGCGGCGGTGCGTCTGAGGGCGTAGCCGGCTTGTTCGGCCTGCCCCATATCGAGGAGATGCCGGTGCTGTGCCCGGTCGCCTGCACGCCGCGGCCCGACACCACCGCGCTCAGCCGCCTCGACGGGCTCCGCGTCGACTGCCGTCTGTCGCTCATGCACGGCAACGCGCGCTGCTGGTCCGAAGAGGGTGAGGTGCTGTTCCGTCCGTACGGCATCTCCGGCATCGTCGCCTTCGACCTGTCGCGCCGCGTGAAGGCGGGTGACATCATCGAGCTCGACCTATTCCCTTCCTTCTCGGAAGGGGAGCTCATCGAACTGTTCGACAGGCGCTGCGCCGTCGCCGGCATGCCCGAGACAGCGGGCCCCGCTTGGTTCTGCGGCATGCTCGCCCCCGCTTTGGCGGCCCATGTCGACGCGGTCTCCGAGCACGCAGGCGGTCGAGGCGTCCGCGCCTATGCTCATGCCTGCAAGCATCTCGCCTTCACGGCAGCGGGGACGACGGAGCACGCGAGCGCCCAGGTGCGGCGCGGGGGCATACCGTTCGATGCGGTCGATCTGCCCGACCTTTCCGTCAAGCCCTCGTGCGCGCCGGCGCTTTCGGTCAGCGGCGAGGCGCTCGACATGGATGCGGACTGCGGGGGCTTCAACCTCGCCTGGGCCTGGCTCTCGGGCCTGCGTGCCGGCGCGGTGCGTCCGTAGGAGGGCGAGCCCCTGGACACGCCCCTGCGATGGCGCCAGCCCCATCCAAAGGCCTCGCACCGTCTCGGGGCGTGCAGAGGGGACGTTGCCTGCAGCAGCCCTACACGAGCCGACCGCTCTAGGGAAACATTGATTTATGGCCTTCAAGCCCCGCAGGACGGGGCGGACGACCTCCGCGCATCGTGGAGCGAGGCCCGGCGGCAAGGCTCGGCCACTGCATCTACCAGGTCACCCTCTAAAAGGGCCCAGTAACTGTACCCAGAACTGCGAGAGAGAGCCGCCTGAGGGCACCTCTCTCGCAGTTCTGGGTACAGTTACTGGGTATAGTTAGCGGGTATCCTGTGGTTTCACCGATGCCCGGGGCATATCGGAACATAAATCAGCGGTTCTCTAGGCTGCACCCGGCGTCAAACCATCTACCATGTAGCCCATGCACATCCCGATACGCGAAAGGCGCGCCATGCTAGAGATCACCCAGATTCCCGTCAGCCTCGATACGGGAGCGACCGAGCAGGGCTGCCTTGACGCCTGCCGCTCCGAAGCAGCCCGTGTGCTCTCCTGCAGGCCGGAGGACCTCGCACATGTGGAGCTCCACCGCAAATCCGTCGACGCGCGCAAGAAGCGCGAGGTCCACTTCGTCCTCAGCGCGCATGTGAACCTGCGCACCCGCGCGGCGGAAGAGGCGGCGCTGCGGCGCCTGTCCGCGCGCAACGCCTCCCGGGTGCGCAAGATCGATGACACCCCGGTCAACTACCCCGCTCCCCTGCACGCCTCCCGTCGGCCCGAGATACGGCCCGTCGTCGTCGGCGCAGGGTGCGCGGGGCTGTTTGCCGCCCTCACGCTGGCCGAGGCGGGCCTGCGCCCGCTGCTTATCGAACGCGGTGACAACGCCGAGCGGCGCACGACGGCCATCGACCGTTTTATCAAGACCCGCGAGCTCGACCCCGAAAGCAACATCCAGTTCGGCCTGGGCGGGGCCGGCACGTTCTCCGACGGCAAGCTCAACACGGGCACCAAGAACCCGCATCACCGGTTGATCTTGCAGACGATGGTGGATGCGGGCGCCGCGCGCGACATTCTCTGGGACGCGAAACCCCATGTGGGCTCAGACGTCCTGCCCCTGGTCGTCACCCATATCGTTCGGCGCATCGAGCAGCTGGGGGGCGAGGTCCGCTTCCGCTGCCGGATGGTCGACATAGAGCGCACCGTCACAGGGGCACCGAAGGCCATCACCGTCGAGCAGGACGGGGGTGCGGGCGAGGCCACCGAGCGCATCGCCGCAAACCGTATCATCCTCGCGTGCGGCCATTCGGCGCGCGACGTGTTCGAGCTGCTCGTACGTCGCGGATTCGCCGTCGAGCGCAAGACGTTCGCCATGGGCGTTCGCATCGAGCACCTGCAGGCGGATATCGACCGCGCCCAATACGGCCCTGCTGCCGGCCACCCCGCCCTCGGGGCCGCCCCCTATAAGCTGGTGGCCCACATGCCGAACGGCCGCAACGTCTTCACGTTCTGCATGTGCCCGGGCGGCGAGGTCGTCGCCGCAGCCTCCGAGGCCGGCGGCGTTGTCGTCAACGGGGCCAGCCTCCACGCCCGCGCGGGCGTGAACGCGAACGCGGCGCTGCTCGTTAACGTGAATCCCGACGACCTGCCGGGCACGGACCCGCTCGCAGGCGTCGAGCTGCAGCGCCGTTGCGAGCGCAGGGCGTTCGAGATGGGAGGCGGGGACTACCGCGCCCCCGCGCAGCTCGTCGGCGACTTCCTTTCCGAGCGCGAAAGCGCACGAGTGGGTCGCATCCAGCCCACGTACCCCCTTGGCGTCACCTGGACCGCCATCGACGAGGCGCTCCCTTCGCACATCGTCGAGACGCTGCGAGCCGGCATCCCCGCCCTCGGCAAGAAACTGCGCGGCTATAGCGACGACGAGGCCGTGCTCACCGCCATCGAATCGCGCTCGAGCTCGCCGGTCACCGTCGTCCGCGATCGCTCCTGCACCGCCCTGGGCGCGCCGGGCATCTACCCGTGCGGAGAAGGCGCCGGCTACGCGGGCGGCATCATGAGCGCCGCAGCCGATGGCATTCGTTGCGCCGAGGCGCTCATCGACAGCCTGTAGCGACCCGCCTCGATGGGTTGGTTGGGGACGTGTTCGTTTCAACCCATCTGTCGAGCCGCCTCCGTATCCACGATGGTCCGACAGGGGCCAGTGAAAAGGGCCCCGCCGCGCTTCGCGACGGGACCCTCAACATGCCAAGATCGAATCTGAAGCTACGCGCGGTCCCTGCCGAACAGGCGCACCGGAGCCGCGATCGAATCCTCGACGGAACCGACGCCCTGCAGAGACACCGCGCCGTAGACAAAGCCCCATGCGGCGACGAGAAGCATGAGCGAGGCGATTCCCTGAGCCCCCGAGACGCCCGCGAAGCCCATCGCCAGCGCAAGCGCCAGCACGGCGACCACGACGGCCATGCACAGGGCGACGACCCAGCGGCCCGCACCCATGCGGTCCATCTCAAGCGAGACGGCGACCAGGTACAGCGCCGCGAACACGCCCGCGAATGCGAAGACGCCGGCATGGTCGCCCATGGTCGTCGGGAAGAACAGCCCCCAGAAGCCGAGCGCGAACATTGCGATCTCGAATGCGACCTCGACCCACGAGAGCACCCAGGTGCTCTTGGATGCGAACGAGCCCACGAGCGACAGGGCGCCCGCGACGATTCCGCAGACAGGAAGCGCGCTGATCACGCCGTCCAGCCCGCTGCCCGCAACGCCCAGCACGCCCGAAGCGGGAACGACGAAATTGTATGCGGCCATGACGAAGCAGCACGCGGCCATGATGACGAGGTTCCACTTTGCCTGCAGAAGGTGCCGCTTGACGCGCTCCAGCAGATCGACGGTCTGATGTCTCATCGGTTACTCCCCCCATGTATATCCCTGTGGTGAAGTATACCGCAGCCTAAAGGAAACGCCGACCGATAGCCCCGCGGAAGGCGCACGCCTATTTCTTGAAGCGCGCCCCCTGCCTCTTGCGGCCGCCGCCGAATGCGGAGCCCTTGCGCGCATTTTGCCTCAGGCGGTCGATGATCTCCTCCTCGCTGCCGCCCTCGACAAGCGCCTTGAGGTGCACGAGCGCATCGCGCAGGCGCGCAGCCTCCTCGAAATCCATCGCCTCGCTCGCGCTGCGCATGTCGTCCTCCATCGTGGCGATGATCCGCGCGATCTCATCTGACGGCAGGTTCGCGAGCTCGTCGGCAAGTTTGGCGCCGGTCGTCTCCTCCACGGTCTCGCCGCCCGCATCCTCGCTGCCCGCCGGGGTGAAGAACGCGCCGTGCCCGAGCGTGTCGCCGCGGCTGCGGTCCTTCTTGCCCACCGTCTCGGTCGCCTCGGCGATGAAACTCGAGATATCGTTGATCGCCTTGCGCACCGTCTTGGGCTCGATGCCGTGCTCCTGGTTGAACGCCATCTGGATCGTACGGCGCCGACTCGTCTCGTCGATCGCCTCGCGCATGGACTCGGTGATCGTATCCGCGTACATGATGACCTCGCCGTCGGCATTGCGCGCCGCGCGACCGATCGTCTGGATCAGCGAGCGGCGGTTGCGCAGGAAGCCCTCCTTGTCGGCATCCAGGATGGCGACAAGCGACACCTCGGGCAGGTCCAGGCCCTCGCGCAGCAGGTTGATGCCCACCAGCACGTCGATCTTGCCCTGGCGCAGGTCGCGCAGGATCTCGACGCGATCGAGCGTCGCGGTATCAGAATGCATGTAGTTAACCTTGATGCCCGCATCGAGCAGGTGGTCGGTCAGGTCCTCGGCCATGCGCTTCGTGAGCGTCGTCACGAGCACGCGCTCATGGCGCGCTGTGCGCTCGCGGATCTCGTCAAGCAGATCGTCGATCTGCCCGCGCACCGGACGCACATCGATCTTGGGGTCGAGCAGGCCCGTCGGGCGAATGATCTGCTCCACGTTGTTCTGGCTCACGCGCAGCTCGTAGTCACCCGGCGTCGCACTCACGTAGATGAACTGGGGGATGCGCGCCTCGAACTCGTCGAAGCGCAAGGGCCGGTTATCGAGCGCCGACGGCAAGCGGAACCCGTGCTCCACGAGCGTCACCTTGCGCGAACGGTCGCCTTCGTGCATACCGCGAATCTGAGGGACCGTGACGTGGCTCTCATCGATGATACACAGCATGTCCTTGGGGAAATAATCGATCAGCGTGAACGGCGGCTCGCCCGGCTTTCGTCCGTCGAGATGGCGCGAGTAGTTCTCGATGCCCGTGCAGAAGCCCATCGTCTCAAGCATCTCGAGATCATAGTCGGTGCGCTGCTGCAGCCGCTGGGCCTCAAGCAGCTTGTCGGACGCCTTGAGTTCCGCCACACGACCCTCGAGCTCCTCTTCGATGGTCTTCAGGGCGTGCGTCACCTTGGGCTTCTCGGTCACATAGTGCGAAGCAGGCCAGACGGGAATCGCATCGTACTCGCGCAGGATCTCACCGGTCACCTCGTCGATCTCGGCTATGAGCTCCACCTCGTCGCCGAAGAACTCGAAGCGCAAGGGATGTTCCGCATACGGCGGGTACACGTCGACCACGTCGCCGCGCACGCGAAACGTGCCGCGCGCCAAGTCGTAATCGTTGCGATCGTACTGGATATCGATCAGCGCGTGGATGAAGTCGTCGCGCTCGAGCGGATCCTTCTTGTCGACATTCGGCGCCAAGCCCGCATAGTCCTCGGGACTTCCGATTCCGTAGATGCATGAGACCGACGCCACCACGATCACGTCGCGGCGGGACAGAAGCGAGGCCGTCGCCTGATGGCGCAGCATCTCGACTTCCTCGTTGATCGACGAGTCCTTCTCGATATAGGTATCGCTCGACGGCACATAGGCTTCGGGCTGATAGTAATCGTAGTACGAGACGAAGTACACGACCGCGTTGTGCGGGAAGAACTCCTTGAGCTCGCTCGCGAGCTGCGCGGCAAGGGTCTTGTTGGGCGCCATCACGAGGGTCGGTTTGCCGAGAGCCTCGATGGTCTTGGCCATCGTGAAGGTTTTACCCGAGCCCGTCACGCCCAGAAGCACCTGGTACCGGTCGCCGTCCTCCACGCCCTTAACCAGTGAGGCGATTGCCTGCGGCTGGTCTCCTGAGGGCTCATAGGGGGAGACGACCTCGAATTGAGCCGCCTCGCCCGCCATGCCGAACCGCTTGAGCTCGCCTCCGACGCGCTCGACCTCAAACTGCGACATGGGTACTCCCCTCTTCGATCGACCTACAGGAAGCTATCGGGATACAGCTCGCGATACCGCTCGTGCGCAGTCGTGACGCGCGCGAGATACGATTGGGTTTCAGGGAACGTGATGGCATCGGAAAGCTCATCGCCCGTCTCCGTCCAACTGTCCACATTGCCCATGCCCGCATTGTACGCCGCGATGGCATGATCGGTCGCGCCGTTGAAATAGGAAATCAGGTACGAGAGGTACGCGCAGCCGATCTCGATATTCGTCGCAGGGTCGTCGAGATTCGAGGAATCGTACACCCCTCCGTCGACAAGCCCTTTCACGACCATATCGTGCGCCGTCTCGGGCATGAGCTGCATAAGACCCTGCGCGCCCCTGTCTGAGCGAGCCGTCGGGTCCCAACCCGATTCGGTCTCGATGACGGCGGCCACGAGATACGGATCGACTCCGTGATTGGTCGCCGAGGTAAGGATGTCCTCCTCATAGCGCAGGGGATAGAACATCTGGAACAGCTGGGCGGGAGCGTAAGCATAAGCCCATGACGCCACGCCGAACAGCAGCACGATCACGATGGGAACCGTGCGATACCAAGCGAACAAGCGAGGGCGGCGCGTCATTGGGTGACCTCCTGGGCGGACAGCAGATGACAATCAGCAAGCCACTGATCAAGAGAGCTAAACAGGCTATCATCTCCAGCGGTATTGTCAATCACAACCTGCGCAAGGGCGCACAGCTCCTCCTCAGAAGGCTGGCAAGAGGCGCGCTCGTCAAACGCGAGGCCGTCCATGCCGCGCTCGATAGCACGCTCTCGACGGACATCCAAGGGGGCCGTGATGGCGATGATCTCATCAGCCAGCCCGAACGCGTCGGTAAATGCAGATGCCACCGATACCTCGACGACAACGAGCTCGGGATCGGGAGCCGTTACGGTGCAGCAGAGCGGCGGAAGCAGACGCAAAGACAGCTGCTCGATGAGAACAGGATGAACGAGCGCGTTTAGGTCAGCCGAATCCTCAGGGGTAGCGAAAGCGACCCGTGCAAGCTCCCTGGTATCGATACCTCCATCGGGAGCAAGGACATCGTATCCGAATCGCTCAGCGATATCGAGAACCAGCTGAGATCCCGGCACATAGAGATCTTTCGCCATAGCGTCAAGATCGATTCGCAGGGCCCCGCGCTGCTGAAGGTAGCGAGTGGCGCATGATTTACCTGAGGCGATATTGCCGATAACGAATGCAGTGTACATATACTTCGTTTCTGTTGCGTTGAACTGCGTTATGTCGATTACAGCATATCAATGTAGCAGAACAAAAGCCGAGAACCAAGCGCGAGCCGCACAGGCTAAACCTATACAAAAAAGGGGAGGGCCCCGCGGGAACATCCCGCGGGGCCCTCCCCTGCGACGAAGCGCCGTCCACCGGTCAGCGGCGCCCTGCTCTCCCACGGGCTTCCCCCGCAGTACCATCGGCGCTGGCCGGCTTAGCTTCCGGGTTCGGAATGGGACCGGGCGTGCCCCGGCCGCCAGTACCGCTGACCGGTGGGCGGCGCTCCGCCCCGGGGGCGCCCGCGTGCCCCTGAGGGCCGCACAGCGAGTCTCGGGAGCGTCCGCGGTCCGACGCGGTCGGAGTGAAGTCTTGAGAAGAGCTCGGGCGATTAGTACCCCTCGGCTGAGCGCGTCGCCGCGCTTGCACCTGGGGCCTATCAACCAGGTGGTCTACCTGGGCCCTTACCGAAAGGAGAACT